>JBKUOG010000009.1:10530-114156 GCA_046957575.1 Lachnospiraceae bacterium
CGGCGCCAGCCGTCCAGCGAGAAGAAGCGAAGCGGAATCGAGCTGGCATGGCGTGGGATAAGAAATGCAGAGATATACGGCGCCAGCCGTCCAGCGAGAAGAAGCGAAGCGGAATCGAGCTGGCATGGCGTGAGATAAGAGAAGCGATTTTACTTATGTTAAAAATAGTGTATAATATGTACAAGATATTGGGGTCAGATTTAAAAACAAGAAAGGAGCAATAATATGGAAATGGATCAGGACCATAATCCGGGGATGACAGACGGGAGACTGTATTCATTAAATGATATGGTGCGGGTTGGATGTGGAGACTGCAAAGAGTGTTCTGCATGCTGCCATGGAATGGAGGGGCTGGTTTTAAATCCAAAAGACATTTACAATTTAACCACACATCTGGAATGCTCTTTTGAAGAACTGATGGCTGGAAAAATAAAACTGAGTGTGGAAGACGGACTGATTGTGCCGGCACTGGAAATGAATGGGCAGGAGGAAGCCTGCGTATTTTTAGATGAAAACGGACGGTGCAGCATACATAGTTTCCGCCCTGGCATATGCAGGCTGTTCCCTTTGGGAAGAAGTTATGAAGGGGACCAGATTCGGTATATCCATCTGCTAAATGGCTGTCAAAAGCCGGACAGAACAAAAATCAAAGTGCGCAAATGGATTGATACGCCGGATATCGAAAGAGAAGAAGTATTTTTAGTAAAATGGCATTCCTTTCAGAAAGCAGCCAGAACTGAGGTTAAAAACGGAGGTGCTCCCAAAAAGGCAAAATCAGTGAATTTGCAGATACTCAAAGCATTTTATTTCACGCCATATGACAGAGAACAGGATTTTTATACGCAATTTGAGGAAAGGCTGTCAAGAAACCCCATTGACAAAATCGCAAGCTTAGCGTAAAATTTGTAACAAGTTCAGTCAGAAGTGAAAAGCTGACTGCAGCGTTGAAGAGGATTAGTAAGCATTCATACTCTCCAGAGAGGAAACTTATTTGGTGCGAGGTTTCTGTGTTCCTGACTGCTGAACCCGCCTTGGAGCATTTCTGTGAAAGCAGAGCGTAGTCCGGCGTTAACGGAAAATGAGTGAGCCGCCTGTTATCAGGCGCTAATTTGGGTGGTACCGCCGAGTCATTCGGTCCCTGATAGGATTAGGGACAGGATGGCTTTTTTATTGCATAGAAAATTGATTCCTATGCAATAAAAAAGTTCTGCGAGGAACGAATGCACTGCGGCGGAGCAAAATGATTGAGAGGAGAAAGACAATGGCAAACGATAAGAAAATGGTAGAAGCTATTACGTCCATGGAAGAGGATTTCGCCCAATGGTATACGGACGTAGTAAAAAAAGCAGAATTAATCGATTATTCCAGCGTGAAAGGATGTATGGTCATTAAGCCGGACGGATATGCGATTTGGGAGAATATCCAGCAGGAAATGGACAAGCGGTTTAAGGCAGCAGGTGTGCGCAATGTTTACATGCCCATGTTTATTCCGGAAAGTCTGCTGCAGAAGGAAAAAGATCATGTAGAGGGATTTGCTCCGGAAGTGGCCTGGGTGACCCATGGCGGTTTGGAACCTCTTCAGGAGAGAATGTGCGTAAGACCGACTTCTGAAACCTTATTCTGCGACTTTTATGCAAGAGACATTCATTCTTACAGAGATCTTCCAAAGGTTTATAATCAGTGGTGTTCCGTAGTCCGCTGGGAAAAGACAACCCGTCCGTTTTTGCGTTCCAGAGAGTTTTTATGGCAGGAAGGCCATACGGCTCATGCCACAGCTAAAGAGGCGCAGGAGAGAACTGAGCAGATGTTAAATATCTATGCGGATTTTTGTGAGGAAGTTCTGGCAATGCCAGTAATCCGGGGACGCAAAACCGATAAAGAAAAATTTGCAGGTGCAGAAGCAACCTATACCATCGAGGCTCTGATGCATGATGGAAAAGCGCTGCAGTCCGGCACCAGCCACAATTTCGGAGACGGATTTGCAAAAGCCTTTGATATTCAGTACAGCGACAAAGACAATCAGTTGAAATACGTTCATCAGACTTCCTGGGGCATTTCTACCCGTCTGATTGGCGGAATCATTATGGTGCATGGTGATAACGAAGGTCTGGTTCTGCCGCCTAAAATCGCGCCTGTCCAGGTGGTCGTTGTTCCGATTCAGCAGAGAAAAGAAGGTGTTTTAGATAAGGCGTTTGAGTTGGAAAAACGTCTGTCCAACTTCCGCGTAAAGGTAGATGACAGCGACAAGAGTCCAGGATGGAAATTTAACGAGTGCGAGATGCGCGGTATTCCGGTGCGTATTGAGATTGGCCCCAAAGATATCGAAGCAAATCAGGCAGTTTTGGTGCGCCGCGATACTCATGAAAAGATGTCTGTCTGCCTGGACGAGTTAGAAAGCAAGGTCAAAGAATTGTTAGACCAGATTCAGTCTGATATGCTGGAGAGGGCAAGAAAACACAGAGATGCGCACACCTATACAGCGCTTACCCTGGCTGAATTAAAGGATATTGCAGAAAATAAGCCGGGATTTATCAAGGCAATGTGGTGCGGATGCCAGGAATGCGAAGAAAAGTTAAAAGAAGAGGCAGGAGTTACTTCCCGCTGTATGCCGTTTAATCAGGAACAATTATCCGACACCTGCGTATATTGTGGGAAGCCGGCAGCCAAGATGGTTTACTGGGGCAAAGCATATTAAAAAATCTGGCAGAGCACCTGCCATGGAGACTTATAAAGAGTGAGCCGGAAAGTCTGATGAAAGGAGGCAGCCCTTATGACCATCCAGCTGCCAAAAGCAGTAGAAGAGATTATTGCAAGGCTGAATGAACATGGATATGAGGCGAGTGCAGTAGGCGGCTGTGTCCGGGACAGTCTATTGGGACGGCAGCCAGAGGACTGGGATATTACTACCTCGGCCCGTCCGGAACAGGTAAAAGAAATTTTTTACCGCACCATTGATACCGGGATTGCCCATGGGACGGTTACGGTCATGATCCATAAAGTAGGATACGAAGTCACAACCTACCGGATTGACGGAGAATATGAGGACGGACGCCATCCAAAAGAAGTGCAGTTTACATCGAATCTGATTGAAGATTTGAAACGCCGGGATTTTACCATCAATGCCATGGCTTACAGCAGCAGGGACGGCATTGTAGATGCCTTTGGCGGAATTGACGACTTAAAAAACGGGCTGATTCGCTGTGTGGGAAATCCCATTGACCGGTTTACGGAAGACGCCTTAAGAATCCTGCGGGCAGTCCGTTTTTCAGCACAGCTCGGATTTGAGATCGAGAAGGAAACCTATCAGGCAATCTCTGCAATTGCTCCCAATTTGGAACATGTGAGCAAAGAAAGGATTTTGGCGGAACTTGGAAAACTGCTGCTGTCCGGCCATCCGGACCGAATCCGCCTGGTCTATGAGACCGGAATGGCGCCGTTTATTGCGCCGGAATTTGCGCAGGTGACAAGACCGCTTCCGGCGATGGATCCCGGCCTTTTGGCGAAAAGACATCTGCGCTGGGCTGCCTTTTTGCAGAATGAGACAGAAGAACGGGCGGGCAGGATTTTAAAGCAGCTAAAATCAGATAATGATACCATCAGCCGGGTTAAAACATTGCTACGCTTTGTCAAAACGCCTTTGACGCCGCAAAAGCCAGTTCTGCGCAAGGTGATGAGCCAGATGACACCGGAATTATTTGATGATTTGCTTCTGCTTTTGCAGGCAGACCCAAAGGGGGAAATCTGCTGTCTGACTGAAGAGATCCGGCGTGACGGAGACTGTCTTTATTTAAAACAACTGGCAGTCAGCGGAAGTGATCTGATGGCTGCCGGGATTGAACCAGGGAAAAAGGTGGGGGAGACTTTAAAATCCCTTTTGGAACTGGTGCTGGAACATCCGGAATTAAACCAGAAAGAACAATTGATTATGCTTGCATTAAAGAACGCCTGACCTTTGGTCATAATCCGGCTCTGTTGTTCATACCCTAGAAATAGCTTATGAGAGAATCCAAAAGCAGAAATTGGAGGGGAAGATATGACAGAGCGGTATACAGAAGTGCTGGAACTGTATGACATGGAGGTTTATGGGGTGAAAAAAGGCCGCGGGGCATGGATTTTGGATACGGATAAGGGATGTCGGATCTTAAAGGAATACAGAGGAACAGTCCGCCGGCTGGAATTTGAAGCAAACGTGCTGGAAACTCTGAAAGACAGCAGCGGCCTGAAAGCTG
The DNA here is from genome assembly GCA_046957575.1 of Lachnospiraceae bacterium. Taxonomy (GTDB): domain Bacteria; phylum Bacillota; class Clostridia; order Lachnospirales; family Lachnospiraceae; genus UMGS1370. Next base: position 14,760 of record JBKUOG010000009.1, read on the forward strand.
ATCAGTATGTGAGAAGCAAAGAAGACGGGCTGTTTGCCAATGCCGGAGATGGGACTTGTTTTGTGTTAAAAGACTGGTTTTTGGATCGGGAGTGCAACCTGAAGGAATATTCAGAAATCCGCAGCGCAGTGACTAGAATCGGAATGCTTCACCAGATGTTAAGAAGAGTGGAATTTCAAGAAGAATGGAGCATGGGATCGATTCAGGCAAAACCTCTTTATGAGGAAATGGGACGCCATAACCGGGAAATGAAAAGGGCCAGAAGCTTTATCCGGGGAAAACGGGGCAAAAGCGAGTTTGAATTATGTGTGATTGACAGCTATTCCGACTTTTTCGAGCAGGCAAAAGAGGCGGCAGACGGACTAAAGGCAATAGAAGCAGAGGAAGAAATGCCGCTGTTTTTATGTCATGGAGACTTGGATCACCACCATGTTTTAATGGGCAGCCAGTATGTGGCGATTGTGGAATATAACCGGATGCATTTGGGCGTTCAGGCAGCAGACTTGTACCGATTTATGCGCAAGGTTATGGAAAGACATGGATGGAATCTGAAACTGGGCGCCATGATGTTAGACGCTTATGAGAGAGTTCTTCCAATGTCAAAAAAGGAGAGAAAGTGTCTTTATTATCTGTTTCTATACCCGGAAAAATACTGGAAGCAGCTAAACTATTATTATAATGCAAACAAGGCATGGATACCTGCCAGAAATACAGATAAATTAAAGGCTTTGCAGGAGCAGGAAGAGGCCAGGAGGGCCTTTTTGCAGGAGATAAAATACTGAAAAAATACTTTCTTTTTTGTATGGCATATAGTATAATTTGCATAGATAAAGCGAGAGATGACAGGCTTTTTTTGGAATCTTTCAGAGACAGAGAAGGGAGTAAAGGTTTTATGAAAGACTACATGAATATTTATAAAGAATGGCTTTCCAATCCGTATTTTGACGAGGCGACCAGGGCGGAGTTAAAGGCCATCGAAGGGGACGAAAACGAGATTAAAGAAAGATTCTATATGGATTTGGAGTTCGGTACAGCAGGTCTTCGCGGAATTATTGGTGCAGGAATTAATCGAATGAATATTTACGTAGTTCGCCGCGCAACCCAGGGGCTTGCCAATTACATTATTAAGCAGGGGGGAGCAGACAAGGGGGTTGCCATTGCCTATGATTCCCGCCATATGTCTCCGGAATTTGCCATGGAAGCAGCCATGACTCTTGCGGCAAACGGTATTAAAGCATATAAGTTTGAGTCTCTGCGCCCGACACCGGAATTATCCTTTGCAGTTCGGGAGCTGGGCTGCATTGCAGGTATCAATATCACTGCCAGCCATAACCCGCCGGAATATAACGGCTACAAAGTATACTGGGAGGACGGCGCCCAGTTTACCCCGCCCCATGACAAGGGAGTTACAGAAGAGGTTTTGGCAATCGAAGACCTTTCTACAGTAAAGACGACAGATGAAGCTTCTGCCATTGCAGCAGGCAAATACGAAGTAATCGGCAGGGAAATTGATGACAAATATATTGCTCAGGTAAAGGCTCAGGTAGTCAACCAGAAGGCGATTGACGAGATGCAGGATCAGATTACCATTATCTATACACCTCTTCATGGCACAGGAAATATTCCGGCCAGGCGGGTTATGAAAGAACTGGGATTTGAGCATGTATATGTGGTTCCGGAACAGGAACTGCCGGACGGCAATTTCCCGACGGTCAGCTACCCGAATCCAGAAGCCAGGGAAGCATTTGAACTGGGTCTTGCCATGGCAAAAGAGAAAAATGCAGACCTGGTTCTGGCAACTGACCCGGATGCAGACCGCCTTGGCGTTTATGTAAAAGACGACAAATCCGGAGAGTACATTCCGCTGACCGGCAATATGTCCGGCGCGCTTCTGTGCGAATATGTATTGAGCCAGAAGAAGGCGGCAGGAAAGATTCCGGCAGACGGACAGGTTGTAAAATCCATCGTTTCCACCAACCTGATTGATGCAGTTGCCAAGGCTTATGATGTAGAACTGATTGAGGTTCTGACTGGATTTAAGTGGATCGGCCAGCAGATTTTAAAGAATGAAAAGACCGGTAAGGGTACCTATTTATTTGGAATGGAAGAAAGCTACGGCTGCCTGATTGGAAGCTATGCAAGAGATAAGGACGCGATTTCCGCAACCGCTGCCCTGTGCGAAGCTGCAGCATATTATAAGGCCCAGAATATGACTTTATGGGATGCCATGATCGCAATGTATGAGAAGTACGGCTACTACAAAGATGCTGTAAAATCCATCGGACTGTCCGGTATTGAGGGACTTGCCAAGATCCAGGCAATCATGGAAAACCTGCGTGCCAATACTCCGGCAGAAGTAGGCGGCTATAAAGTGCTTTCTGCAAGAGATTACAAGCTGGATACCATTAAAGATATGGCGACTGGAGAAGTAAAACCAACCGGTCTTCCTTCTTCCAACGTGCTGTACTATGATATGGAAGATGGCGTATGGATGTGCGTAAGACCTTCCGGAACCGAGCCGAAGATCAAGTTCTACTATGGCGTTAAGGGAGTTTCCTTAGAGGATGCTGACAAGAAGGCGGCAGATATGGGCGCTGCAGTACAGGCTATGGTAGATGAGATGTTAAAGTAGAATTTTTGCCAGGCAAAATCTGAATCGTTACGCCAAAATAAAAAAAGCTGGGCCAGGAGAAGTATTTTCATCCTGACTCAGTTTTTTTGTTACTTATCCTGTTCTAAGTATTTTTTCAGATCCTTAAGGGCTTCATTAAACCGCTTGGAAGTGGCTCCGGGATTGCCCCGCAAAAGACTTCTGTGATAGGAAGTTAACCGGCGTCTAAGCTGGTGGCGCCGCTCCCAAAGAGCTGCAGTTTCTTCCCGTATAGAGGAAGCTTCGTCCCGAATTGCAGCTGCCTCTTCCCGTATGGCCGAAACCCGTTCCTGTTTGGCATCATGCAAATCAGATGCCCAATCCCGTACCCCTTCTCGGATATCATCCGCCCGATCCGATGCTTCTGCCTTTAACAGGGCCAGCTGCACCTGCAAGTCGTCCAGATCTGCTTTGATTTTAGTCAAAGTCTCTAATGCGTGGCCCAAATCCAAAGCAGCCCGCACAGATTGAATGGTATCTGTAATAAAGAGTACAGAGACAACAGCTAAGAAAGAAAATTCAACAGCCGGATTGAGAGACAAGACAAATTTTTCAATGGGCTTGTGGAGCACTTCTGTCATGAGAATGGTCAAAAAGCCCCATGCAATGGAGGTGCCGAGACATACATATCCGTTGATGTTGAATTTCTGGTCTGTGTAGTCCCAATACCGCACTTTAAACAGACGTTCCATAATCCACCCGGTCACATATTCCAGGGCAGATGCGGCAAAAAATCCGGCAATGTATACCAGAATCAGATTATCTTTTACTGGAAGGGAAACCCACAGCATCATAACCGCTCCAGTGCCGTAAAGAGGAATCATGGGAAGGCGGAGAAAGCCTCGGTTGACCAGACGGTGCTTTTGCAGGGAAACAAACGTGGACTCTACAATCCATCCTAAAAAACAGTATACATAAAAGAATGTAATCCAGTGATACCAGGGATAAGTATACATATTCAAATCCTTTCTGCTTGCAAGAATCAAAGCTGTCATGTAAAATGGGGGAGATACCGTTTGAGACGGTGTATCTTGCTGAGCGGATACTCCGCTCAGCAAGCATCGGATGTTCATCCGATGGGAAAGCGGCAAAATCATCATGTTTACAGGCAAGCCTGACACCTGCTGGTTTCCCTGCTTTCCCGCCATCCTGAATGGTTATTGGTATTATAAACGAAAATAGATGGAAGATAAAGAGGTTTTTCTATGAGCATTTTAAATGTAGAACATTTGAGCCATGGGTTTGGCGACAGAGCGATTTTCAGTGATGTTTCATTCCGGCTTTTAAAGGGAGAGCATATTGGTCTGGTGGGCGCCAATGGAGAGGGAAAGTCCACTTTTATGAGCATTATTACAGACAAAATGATGCCGGATGAGGGGAAAGTGGAGTGGGCAAAGAATGTACGGGTCGGATATCTGGATCAGCATACGGTTCTCGAAGCCGGTATGACTATACGGGATGTGTTAAAGAGTGCGTTTGGTTTTTTATTTGATATGGAAGCCCAGATGAATGAGATTTGTGACAAAATGGGGGAAGCATCCGAAGAGGAAATGAATGTGATGATGGAGGAATTGGGAACGATTCAGGATCTGCTTATGGCCCATGATTTCTATATCATTGACGCAAAGGTAGAGGAAATTGCCCGGGCATTTGAATTAAACGATCTGGGTCTGGATAAAGACGTATCTGAACTCTCCGGCGGTCAGAGGACCAAAGTACTTTTGGCAAAGCTTTTATTGGAAAAGCCGGATATTCTGCTTTTGGACGAGCCCACCAACTATCTGGATGTTCAGCATATTGAGTGGCTGAAGCGGTATCTCCAGGAATACGAAAATGCCTTTATCCTGATCTCCCATGATATTCCATTTTTAAACAGCGTGGTTAATATCATTTATCATATGGAAAATCAACGGCTGGATCGGTATGTAGGGGATTACGATAAATTCCAGGAAGTTTATGCGGCAAAACAGGCCCAGTTAGAAGCGGCTTACAAGAGACAGCAGCAGGAAATTGCCCAGTTGGAAGATTTTGTAGCCCGCAATAAAGCCAGGGTTTCTACCCGCAATATGGCTATGTCCCGGCAGAAAAAACTGGATAAGATGGAAGTGATTGAACTGACAAAGGAAAAGCCGAAGCCGGAATTTCACTTTATGGAAGCAAGAGCGGCTGGAAAATATATTTTTGAAACCCATGATTTGGTGATTGGATATGAGGAACCCTTGTCAAAGCCTATTAATCTGTCCATGGAACGGGGAGAAAAACTGGTCTTAAAGGGTGCCAATGGAATCGGAAAAACAACACTTCTGCGCAGTATTTTGGGAGAAGTGCCGTCCCTTTCCGGAACTGTAGAATTGGGTGATTATCTGTATCTGGGATATTTTGAACAGGAAATGGCTCCTGGCAATACGACTACCTGTATCGAGGAGATCTGGAAAGAATTTCCGTCCTATACCCAGTATCAGGTCAGGTCAGCTCTTGCAAAATGCGGACTGACTACCAAAAATATTGAGAGCCAGGTGCGGGTGCTGTCCGGAGGCGAACAGGCAAAGGTAAGGTTGTGTAAACTGATAAACCGGGAAACCAATGTGCTGCTATTGGACGAACCCACTAACCATCTGGACATAGATGCAAAAGAGGAACTTCGGCGTGCGTTGATGGCTTACAAAGGAAGCATGGTTTTGATTTGTCATGAACCGGAGTTTTATGAGGGTCTGGCTACCAGAGTGCTGGACTGCGGCGAGTGGTCGCTGAGAGTATAGACAGGCGGGCTGCCGCTTTTGATGCGTGAATCATGAAAGCGGCCGTTTCACCCGAAAACCGAGAAAACCTGCCACTGACAGATTTTTTGGATGCTTAGCAGCAAAAATCCCGCAGGGTGGCACCTGCGGGATTTTTGGGAATGGTAGGTATAATAAATAAGAAAATGTTTAGGGGGGCCGGACGGCTCGCACCGTCCGGTATGAGTATGAAAAAGCTTTGTGATTTCAAGTAACCACTTGAAACAAAGGCTCGTTACCCTTTCGGATAACTTGGTTATAGTATATCTGGTAATTGTGTCCGAAATATGACGGTGTCATTAAAAAAGAATAAACTCTATAAAAATAAAAAAAACCCTTTGAAAACTCTTCGGGATTGTATATAATAAGATATAACTGTTCAGGACGGCAAAAAGATGCGCCGTCCTAAACTGCAACCAGCTAAGTTTACAGTTTTGCACATTGATGCTATATTTTTGGAGGAAATTAACATATGTTTACCATGATGTCCAATGACATTGGAATTGACCTGGGTACTGCCAGTATCTTGGTTTATATTAAAGGAAAAGGCGTTGTATTAAAGGAACCGTCTGTAGTTGCGATCGACCGCGACAACAATAAGATTATGGCGATCGGCGAGGAAGCCCGCCTGATGATTGGCCGTACCCCTGGCAACATTGTTGCAGTCCGCCCTCTTCGCCAGGGTGTTATTTCTGATTATACAGTTACAGAGAAAATGTTAAAATACTTTATCAATAAGGCAGTCGGCAAGAAGACTCTGCGCAAGCCCCGCATCAGCGTCTGTATCCCCAGCGGCGCTACAGAGGTAGAGAAAAAGGCGGTTGAAGATGCAACCTATCAGGCGGGAGCCAGAGAAGTATCCATTATTGAAGAGCCGGTAGCGGCTGCGATTGGAGCAGGCATTGATATTTCCAAGGCATGCGGAAATATGATCGTTGATATTGGAGGAGGTACTGCAGATATTGCAGTCATTTCTTTGGGCGGTACTGTAGTCAGCACTTCCATTAAAGTGGCTGGTGATGACTTCGATGAGGCTCTGGTCCGTTATATGAGAAAGAAACATAACCTTTTGATTGGTGAGAGAACTGCAGAGGAGATCAAGATTAATATCGGCGCAGCATACCGCAGGCCGGAAGTTTTGACCATGGAGGTTCGAGGCCGGAACCTGGTAACCGGTCTTCCCAAGACCATTGTAGTGACTTCTGACGAGACGTTAGAAGCGTTAAGAGAGCCGGCAATGCAGATTGTAGATGCGGTTCACAGCGTATTAGAGCGTACTCCTCCGGAACTGGCTGCAGATATTTTCGAGAGAGGGATTGTGCTGACCGGAGGCGGTTCTCTGCTCAGCGGACTGGATGCCCTGATTGAGGAAAAAACTGGTATTAATACCATGGTAGCAGAAGATCCGCTGACCGCAGTGGCAATCGGTACTGGCAAATTTATCGAATTTGCCCATGGAGAGGGCAAAGAGGATTTTAGTTAAGGATCCGCAGGGAGGAATCTGTTTTTTGTATGCCCAAAAGTCCGGATAACTGGCTTTTGGGCGCGGCTTTTGTCTGACAGGAATCGTTTATGGCAACAGTAAAGGGATTTGTAGAGCGGATTAAGTTCCGCAATGAGGAAAACGGATATACGGTTTTAAGCATTGCTGACGGAAAAGATGAAACCATTCTGGTAGGGACCTTCCATTACATTAGTGAAGGAGAGATGGTAGAGGCCACAGGCACTATGATCGAACATCCTGTGTATGGAGAGCAGCTTCAGGTGGAGAGCTATGAGATTCAGACACCTGAAGATAATGCAGCAATCGAGAGATACTTAGCCTCCGGCGCCATTAAAGGCGTGGGGGCTTCTTTGGCTGCCAGAATTGTAAAAAAATTTAAGGCAGATACTTTCCGCGTAATGGAGGAAGAGCCGGAACGTCTTTCTGAAGTAAAAGGGATCAGCGAGAAGATGGCAATGTTAATTGGCGAGCAGGTAGCAGCCAAAAAGGAGATGCGCCAGGCCATGATGTTTCTTCAGGAATACGGCATTTCCATGAATCTGGCTGTGAAAATTTATCAGGAATACGGCCCCAGGATGTACAGCATTTTAAAGGAAAATCCGTACCGCCTGGCCGATGATATCCCAGGGGTAGGCTTTAAGATGGCCGATGAGATTGCCCAGAAAGTGGGACTGTTTGCAGATTCAGATTACCGGATTAAAAGTGGAATTTTTTATACTCTTCTTCAGGCAGTGGGAAATGGCCATACGTATTTGCCGGAACAGGAACTAAAAGCCGGAGCAGGCGAACTTTTGCAAGTTCATCCTGACGATATGGATAAACATCTGATGGATCTTCAGATGGAGAAAAAAATTATGGTCCGAGGGCAGCCGGACGGGCAGCGGATCATTTATTCCTCCCAGTATTATTATCTGGAACTGAATACAGCAAAAATGCTGATGGATCTGAACATTAAGGGAGATATTGCCAGCGGGGTCATTGAAAAGCGTCTGGAGCAAATTCAGGCATCGGAACAGATTGAACTGGATGAAATGCAGCAGCAGGCGGTTTTGGAGGCAGTAAACAGCGGTCTTATGGTGATTACCGGCGGTCCGGGTACGGGAAAGACCACTACGATTAATACCATCATTCAGTATTTTGAGATGGAAGGAATGGAGATTCTTCTGGCAGCGCCTACAGGCAGGGCGGCAAAGCGTATGACGGAAGCTACCGGATACGAGGCCAGAACCATTCACCGGATGCTGGAACTTACCGGCATGCCGGAAGAAAAAGAACGGGTGGGAATGCATTTTGAGAGGAATGAAGAGAATCCTCTGGATGCAGATGTGATCATTATTGACGAGATGTCTATGGTAGACATCGGGCTGATGCACGCCCTGTTAAAAGCTGTTACAGTGGGGACCAGGCTGATTCTGGTGGGAGACGTCAACCAGCTTCCCAGTGTGGGGCCGGGAAATGTGCTGAGGGACATTATTGATTCGGGTCAGTTCAATGTGGTGAAACTGACAAAGATTTTCCGGCAGGCGGCAGAGAGCGACATTATCGTCAATGCCCACCGGATTAATGATGGGCAGCTCATTCCCTTGGGAAAACCCAGCAAAGATTTTCTCTTCATTAAAAGAGATACGCCGGATGCCATTATCAGCGCCATGATTACGCTGATCCAGAAAAAACTTCCGGCATATGTAGACGCGGATCCGATGGATATTCAGATCATGACGCCCATGAGAAAGGGCGCTTTGGGAGTGGAGCGGCTGAATCAGATTTTCCAGTCCTTTTTAAATCCACCGGATAAAAAGAAGGCGGAAAAAGAACTGAACGGGACAATCTGGCGTACCGGCGACAAGGTGATGCAGATAAAAAATAATTATCAGATAGAATGGGAGATCCGCAGTCGTTACGGCATGCCGGTAGACAAAGGCATGGGGGTGTTTAACGGGGATATTGGAAGGATCCGGGAAGTCAATGCGTTTGCAGAAACCATTACGGTGGAGTTTGACGAGGGCCGTCTGGTGGAATATTCCTTTAAGCAGACAGAAGAACTGGAACTGGCCTATGCCATTACCATTCACAAGTCCCAGGGAAGCGAATATCCGGCAGTGGTAATTCCGATTCACAGCGGTCCAAGGATGTTAATGAACCGCAATCTGATTTATACAGGGGTGACCAGGGCAAAGACCTGTGTCTGTCTGGTGGGGATTCCGGAGATTTTTCAGGCCATGGCAAACAATGCAATGGAACAGAAACGGTATTCAGGCTTAAAGGAGAGGATTAAAGAAATATGCGCATTGGCGTAGAGGGGAACATAAAGAAACAAATCAGGATGCGGGGGAAAGCGGCCTGGAATGTATTGTTAGATGGACTTTATCCCAGAAGGTGTCCTATCTGTGGGGATATCGCAATGCCAAAAGGGGAACTGATCTGCCCGGACTGTGAAAAACAGATTTCCTGGGTAGAGGGACCTGTCTGCAAAACCTGCGGCCGTCAGGTGGCAGATGAGACAGCAGAGTATTGCCCGGACTGTATGCGCCGCCGCCATGTGTTTGATGGCGGCATTGCACTCTGCAATTACAATGAAGCAGTCCGCACGTCTATGGGAAAAATCAAATATCAGGGGCGCAGGGAATATCTGGATTTTTACGGCATGGCGTTTGCCAAGCGGCGGGGCGGACAACTTGCCGGATTTCAGGCAGATGCCTTGGTGCCTGTGCCGGTACATTCGGCCAGAAAGAGAAAAAGAGGATTTAATCAGGCAGAAGTGCTGGCAGAGAGGATTTCAGAAGAGATGGGAAAGCAGTATGGCAGAACCATTCCGGTTCGGACGGATTTGCTGTTCCGAACAAAAAAGACGTTTCCTCAAAAGGATTTAACTGCCGCACAGCGCCTCAAAAATCTGGAAGATGCTTTTGACGCCAACCAGGTTCCGTCCCATATCCGCAGGGTGATTTTAGTAGATGACATATACACGACCGGAAGCACAGCCGACGCCTGTGCAAAGGCGCTGAAACACGCTGGCGTGCTAAGAGTCTGTGTGGCAGCGGCCTGCATTGGAAATCAGTAACAGTTCAGCCATGTATCTTCTTGCCCGCTTGCAGCGGACAAGAAAAGTCGTAAAAACTGTTGACGAATCAGTGTTTTTATGGTATAGTGGACAGGCGAATGGAAGAACTTAGGTCTTTTTTTTATGCTTAAATTTAATGAAAAAAGGCCGCCAACAACAAGAATATTAAGTGGAGGTGGAAGTCGTGCGCACAAGAATTACACTGGCATGTACCGAATGCAAACAACGTAATTACAACATGACCAAGGATAAGAAAACTCATCCTGACAGAATGGAAACCAAGAAGTACTGCAGATTCTGCAAAACCCATACTTTACACAAGGAAACCAAGTAATTGATCTTAGTAAAGGATGTGAAAATATGGGAGATGCGGTGAAAGAAAAAGCAGAAAAGAAAAGCTTTTTCAAAGGTTTGAAAGCCGAGTTCAAAAAGATCATCTGGCCAAACAAAGATACCATTACAAAGCAGACTGTGCTGGTTTTGGTAGTTTCTTTGGCGCTGGGCTTGATTATTGGCGTCCTTGACCTGGTGATTAAGTTTGGCCTGAATCTCATCCTGTAAATTGAAAGATTGAAAGGCGGATTGGAATGGCAGATGCACGTTGGTATGTAGTTCATACCTACTCAGGCTATGAAAACAAAGTAAAAGTTGACATTGAGAAGACCATTGAGAACCGAAACCTGCAGGATCAGATTTTGGAGGTCTCTGTTCCCATGTTAGCGGTCACAGAGTTGAAAAACGGCGTGGAGAAGCAGGCGGATAAGAAAATGTTCCCTGGCTATGTACTGGTCAACATGGTTATGAATGATGACACTTGGTATGTAGTTCGCAATACCCGCGGCGTAACAGGCTTTGTGGGTCCGGGATCTAAGCCGGTTCCTCTGACAGAAGAGGAAATCGCAGCTTTAGGTTTCCAGAAACCGGAAATCGCAGTAGATTTTGAGGTCGGCGATATGATAGTCGTAACCGCCGGAGCCTGGAAAGATACGATTGGTGCGATTAAGTCCATCAATGAAGGCAAAAAATCCATCATTATCAATGTCGAGATGTTCGGCCGGGATACACCGGTTGAATTAAACTTCAGCGAAGTAAAGAAAATGTAACAGGAATCGGCCTTTTTCTGCAAAAAGGCTGGTGGGAGGGAAATCCCCGACAATACCACATAATTTAGGAGGTGCCTAAAATGGCAAAGAAAGTAACAGGTTATATCAAATTACAGATTCCTGCTGGTAAGGCAACACCAGCACCGCCAGTTGGTCCTGCATTAGGTCAGCATGGTGTAAATATCGTGCAGTTTACCAAGGAATTCAATGCAAGAACCGCTGACCAGGCTGGTATGATTATTCCAGTAGTCATCACCGTATATGCTGACAGAAGTTTCAGCTTTATCACCAAGACCCCGCCGGCTGCTGTTCTGTTAAAGAAGGCCTGCAAGATCGAATCCGGTTCTGCAGTTCCCAACAAGACAAAGGTAGCCACCATCAGCAAGGCAGATTTACAGAAGATTGCTGAATTAAAGATGCCAGACTTAAATGCAGCAAGCGTTGAGGCAGCTATGAGCATGATCGCTGGTACTGCAAGAAGTATGGGTATTACCGTAGCAGAATAATTCCCATCTGATGGAGCAAACAAATACGTGGGAGGGAAATCCCCGACAATACCACTAGGAGGTTATTTAGAATGAAAAGAGGAAAAAGATACGCAGAGGCTGCTAAGACAGTAGACCGCGCTATCCAGTATGATACAGCAGACGCAATCGCTCTGGTTAAAAAGAATGCATCTGCAAAATTTGATGAGACTGTTGAAGTTCATATCAGAACCGGTTGTGACGGACGTCACGCTGACCAGCAGATTCGTGGCGCAGTAGTTCTGCCTCATGGAACTGGTAAGACTGTTCGTATCCTGGTATTTGCAAAGGGACCAAAGGCTGATGAGGCTCTGGCTGCTGGCGCAGATTACGTAGGAGCTGAGGAGTTAATTCCGAAGATCCAGAACGAAGGCTGGTTAGATTTTGATGTAGTTGTAGCTACTCCAGACATGATGGGCGTTGTAGGACGTCTGGGACGTGTACTTGGACCGAAGGGCTTAATGCCAAACCCAAAGGCTGGTACCGTAACCATGGACGTAACCAAGGCTATCAACGATATCAAAGCTGGTAAGATTGAGTACAGACTTGATAAAACCAACATTATCCACGTGCCAGTAGGAAAAGCTTCTTTCACTGAGGAGCAGTTAGCGGACAACTTCCAGACGCTTATCGATGCAATTATGAAGGCAAAACCAAGCACCTTAAAGGGCGCTTACTTAAAGAGCGTTACCCTGACCTCTACTATGGGTCCTGGCGTAAAGCTGAACGTAGCAAAGTTAGCAAACTAATTGCTGCTGATTTAAGTGCAAAACTTCACAAAGCATAGTATGCACACTGGTCATTTTGGCCGGTGTGTTTTTTATTTCATAGGAAATTACGTCCTATGAAACAAAAACGCTCTGCGAGGATCGCCATGCGGCGGCAGAGAATTTTGTCGCAGAAGCGACCCGCCGCAGGCGGAGAAGCTCGCTCGCGAGCTTCTTTTTCACAGTAACAGTTCACAGGAAAAAAACTGCAAAATTCAAGAAAAATCAATTGACAATGTCCAGAATCTGTGTTATATTGTTCAAGTATTGACTGCCGAAGACAGCAGGTGCTGAAAAGCTTAAGGTGAAAACGCCTGCCGAGGAACGTACAAATCAAACACACATTGATTTTGTAGCCCTCTGTCTTTGTGACAGAGGGATTTTTTCGCAGGGGATACTTTCAAAATAATATAGGAGGTAAACCATCATGGCAAAAGTTGAATTAAAGCAGCCTATCGTTGATGAGATTGCCGGCTTATTAGACGGCGCAGCAAGTGCAGTAGTTGTTGACTACCGCGGTTTAACGGTAGAGCAGGATACACAGCTTCGTAAACAGTTAAGAGAAGCAGGCGTAACTTATAAGGTATACAAGAACACCTTAATTAAGCGTGCTGCTGAGGGAACTGATTTCGCAGCTTTAGATCCAAACTTAGAAGGACCAACTGCATTAGCAGTATCCAAGACCGATGCTACCGCACCGGCAAGAGTATTAGCTGAGTTTGCAAAGAAAGCAGACAAGCTGGAGATTAAGGCTGGCGTTGTAGAGGGAATCTACTACGATGCAAAGGGAATGAACGTAATCGCTTCTATCCCATCCAGAGAAGTTCTTCTGGGCAAGTTACTGGGCAGCATCCAGTCTCCGATTACCAATTTTGCACGCGTTCTGAATCAGATTGCAGAAGCAAAAGAGGCATAAGTTTTTGGGCGAGGCTGTATCTGGCCTGAAAATTTAACCGTTTGGAGTCCTAAGGGAACCGAACATTACAAAGAATAAACCAATAGAAAATAAACAAATATTTATGGAGGTAAATCATCATGGCAAAGTTAACAACCGCTGAGTTTATCGAAGCTATCAAGGAATTATCCGTATTAGAGTTAAATGAATTAGTAAAGGCATGTGAGGAAGAGTTTGGCGTATCTGCAGCAGCAGGCGTAGTAGTTGCAGCAGCAGGTCCTGCAGAGGCAGCTGAAGAGAAGACCGAGTTTGATGTAGAGTTAACCGATGTTGGTCCAAACAAGGTTAAAGTTATCAAGGTTGTTCGTGAAGTTACCGGCTTAGGATTAAAGGAAGCTAAAGAAGTAGTTGACGGTGCTCCTAAGGTAGTTAAGCAGGGCGCTTCCAAGGAAGAGGCTGAGGACATCAAGACCAAGTTAGAGGCTGAGGGCGCAAAGATTACCTTAAAGTAATCCGTTTCCCAATCAATCTAATTATTACAGATATTCGGTTATCGGGTATTATGAAAAAGGAGCTGGAATCTTTGGATTCCGGCTCTTTTGATATTATTTGCTGGAGGATTCTTCTAATAAGACCTGTATTTTGCCTCGCATCAGATCAAACGCTACATCATTCATGCCGCTGTTGGTAATAATATCAGCAAATACTTTGGTGGGTTCTACATAAAGATTGTGCATCGGCTTTACAGTTGTCAGATACTGGGTTACAATTCCTTCTACGTCACGTCCGCGCTCTTTTGTATCTCTTAAGATCCGTCTCAGGATTCTTTCGTCTGCATCTGCATCGACAAAGACTTTAATGTCCAGTAAATCCCGGATTCGCTCATCAAACAAAACTAAAATTCCCTCCAGAAGAATAACTGGTTTTGGCTCTACGCGGATCGTCCCCTGAGCGCGATTGTGAAGAGAGTAGTCATAGGTAGGACATTCAATGGCCTGTCCTTCTTTCAGTCTTGCCAGATGCTTTACCAGCAGTTCTGTCTCAAATGCATCCGGGTGGTCATAGTTTAATTTTTTGCGTTCCTCAAAGGAAATTCCATCATTACAGCGGTAATAATTGTCATGGTAGATAACAGATACCTGCTCTCCAAATGCATCGTGGAGCCGGTTGGTAAACGTGGATTTTCCAGAGCCTGTGCCTCCTGCGATGCCGATGATAATTGGTTTCATTTTGATTCCTCCTGAGTATGGTATAGTTGCTGTATTTATTATACACGAAAATTCCTCTTGGTAAAACCCCTACCCATACGTTATAATAGGTTTATTACTTGATGTTGGAGACAAAAGGCCTTTTGCTGACCTTTTGACTCCAGTATCATCATATTTAAAAAGGAGACTGTATGGGGAGAATACACCTGAAAAAACCTCTGTCAAGGAAATCAAAATTTTATCTTTTGTCACTGATTCCAGTTTATTTTATTGCGGCCGGATTACTTGTCCAGCCATTCAACGAGATTTTAAGGGGAATGCTTCGTTTAATTGCAGAACCGGATTTTTTGATTACGGATTACTTTGTTATTGGAGGGATTGGGGCTGCTTTTTTAAATGCGGGCCTGCTTTCGATTATCAGCATTTGGATAATTTATAAACTGAATATGGAAATGAGCGGGCATACTATTACATCTGTCTGTCTGATATTTGGATTTTCATTGTTTGGAAAAAATCTGCTCAATATCTGGGCGATTTTGTTTGGAGTTTTTTTGTATGCCAAATACCACAAAACATCGGTATCCAGATATCTTTATATTGGGTTTTATGGCACCAGCCTGTCCCCTATTTTGACACAGATTATGCAGATTTGGCATGTGCCTTTGGCAATACGCCTGGTGCTGAGTCTTGCTGTGGGGAGCGCCATCGGTTTTGTGCTTCCGCCGCTGGCAACTCATGTGCACTACGCCCATAAAGGATATTCCCTGTACAATGTGGGATTTGCTGCAGGTATAATCGCTACAGCGGTGGTATCCCTTATGCGGTCTTTTGGAGTCACAACAGAATCCAGGCTGATTTGGTCTTCAGGAAACGACCTGTTGTTTTTTGTCATGCTGTCAATTTTGTTTGGAGGAATGATGGCAGGAGCGGTTTTATTGGGCGGTAGAAAAACGCTTGCATCGTACAGGGAAATTTTAAAGTCCTATGGTCTTTCAGGAACAGATTACGTAAAAGAAAACGGAGGACCGGCTGCGGTTTTTAATATGGGACTAAATGGACTGTTTGCAGTGGTTTTTGTGTTGGCAGTCGGCGGAGATTTAAATGGCCCCACAATCGGCAGCATTTTTACAATTGTGGGATTTTCTGCCACAGGAAAACATATCCGTAATATTTTTCCGATTATGCTGGGGGTTTGTCTGGGAGGAATTACAAAAAATTGGAATATTTACGATCCGTCTGCAGTATTAGCTTTGCTGCTGTCCACTACATTGGCTCCTATCGCAGGGGAATTTGGATGGGGAGCAGGAATTCTTGCAGGATTTCTGCATTCCTCTGTGGCATTAAATGTAGGAAGTGTATATGGAGGAATGAATTTATACAATAATGGATTTGCAGGAGGATTGGTGGCAATTTTTCTGGTTCCGGTCATTCAGTCTGTACGGGACAGACGGGCAAGGGCAAGAGGAGGAATTTCGCTATAAAATGATGCTGGGGTCCAAAGCCTGCCAACTACGATATCCGAATATGGGTGTGGATCAATAAGTCGTAAAATAACGTGAACAGAAAAAATTCGATAAATGTAAAAAAATAGTCAATCAATTGTAAAGAATTATTAGAATTGATGGATAAAGGTTGACGTATCATCTTAAATTTGGTAAGCTGGATTTAAGCATTACGGAAGAGAAGAAGAGTAAAGTAAATGTGAGAATATCATTACTTTGCTCTTTTTTGATGTTAAACGAGAAAAGGAGGAAGATTGAAAATGAAACTGTCAACAACTACCTTATTTTATGGACCCAGACCGGATGGAAGCGTAGCGCCTGTTATGGACAGTATCCGAAGAATCTATAAGGCGGGGTTTCGGGATGTGGATTTAAATTTTGCCTGGACCAGGAGACGGCAGACGGAACTGTATTTTGACAACTGGAGAGATTGGATCAAACAGTGTAAAGAATTGATTGAGGACTTGGGGATGACAGTCAGCCAGTCTCACGCGCCTTTTTATAATGTCATTGACCCGGCTTACTCTTACCGGGAAGAGGAGGAAGAGATGGTGCGCCGCTCCATTATTGCGTCTGGGGAGTTGGGGGCAAAGATTATGGTAATACATGGCGGATCGCTCACAAATTGTCCGGATTATAAGAAAAACAAAATGGAAAATATGGAATACTTTAAACCTCATCTGGAATTTGCGGCAGAGCATGGAGTGACGATTGCTATTGAAAATTTATTTGACGAAAATGATTTACAGAAACGGGTGCGGGTTCCCAGGTATTTGGCGGACCCGGAAGACTTAATTGACCTGGTTGACAGTCTTCACGTTTCCTATGACAATGTTGGGATTGTATGGGATTTCGGTCATGCAAACTTAATGAACTGGGATCAGCCAGAGTGTCTGGAAATGATAGGAAAACGACTGATCGCCACCCATGTTCAGGATAATTATGGAGTGGCAGACGATCACCTGCTTCCTTATCTGGGAAATATTGAGTGGAAACCGATTATGAAGACATTAAAGAAAATTGGGTATGAAGGGGCGTTTGCATACGAAACTCATAAGATGACGGACCGGCTTCCGGATCCGATGGTGGATGCCATGCTGCGGTATGCCTTTGAATTGGGGAATTATTTACTTTCTTTAGCAGAATAGAAGAGATTCTGTCCCCCATATTTATAAATTAACATGATAAAGGAGAATATAAAGAATGAGGCAAAAGATACTGGCCCTGGCAGCAGCGGCAGCTATGGTTTTGAGCGGATGTTCGGGCGGAGGGAAGGCACTGGAGGTAGAAGGGCCAGGCGCTGCAGAAACTCAAAAAGAGGCAGAAAGCGCCGGGGGAGAATCGGAAGTAATTGAAATAGAGTTTTGGCATGCCCTGGAAACACAATATGAAGATACCCTAAATAAGGTAGTGGAGGAATTTAATAATACCCATGAGAATATTGTGGTAAAGCCTATGTATATTGGTGCATATGCGGCTTTAAATGAGAGCATTGTAGCCGCCCATGCAGCGGGAACCGGACTTCCGGGAGTTGCAATGGCCAATATTCCGTATGTGACAGGATACGGCTCCGGAGGGGTTTGCGAGGATTTAGGTCCGTATATGGAACGAGACAATTTTGAAATAGATGATTTTGGAGAAGGTTTAAGAAAAGCAGGCCAATATAATGGCGTTCAGGTAGCTCTTCCGTTTTTGGTTTCTACAGAAGTTGTCTTTTACAATAAGGACTTGATGAATGAGCTGGGCTTGGAAATGCCGGAAAAATGGGAAGATATGACTGCATTTCTTGAAAAGGCGTCGGTTGTGGAAGATGGCAGTACCAGCCGCTATGGTATGGTAATTCCAGGATGGAATACGTTTTATTATGGACCGTTTTTTGTAAATAATGGAGTGGAACCTTTAAAAGAAGACCAAACCACCGGATTAGGCGATGAAAGTGCAGTGGCAGTTGTACAGCAGATAAAAGACTGGTGTGATGCCGGATATACCTATTTGGCTACAGGAGAGGATGCGGCTTCTGCTATGCGTCAGAATTTTATGGATGGAAAAGCCCTGTCAGTGGTATATACCAGTTCTCTCTACAATACCATGACAGAAACCTGTGACTTTGAGGTTGGGATGAGCTGGCTGCCAGGCGGTGCGACAAAGAATCAGGAACTTGGCGGCAATGTTCTGTTTATTCCGGCGAAGAACAGCCAGGAAGTAAAAGATGCTTCGTGGGAGTTTTTGTCCTACTTAATGAGCAAAGAAGTAAACATGATTTGGGCTTCTGAGACCGGATATCTTCCCACCAGAAAATCCGTCCAGGAGACAGAAGAAGGGAAAAAATTTCTGGAACAGAAACCGGCATTTGAGACGATTTTTGAAAATCTGGATTTAATTAGTCCTGGAATCCAGCATCCGGCCTGGAACCAGGCAAGCACCATCTGGGTAAATTATGTAGATGAAATTATTACAGAAGATCTGAATGTGCAGGAAGCCATGGGAGAAATGGCGGCAGAAATTAATGAAGTGCTGCAGGATTTTGATTAAGGGAGTTTAGCATCAGTGTACAGGGGCAGTCTGGAAACAGATTGTCCCTGTTGCTATATAGTATAAAAAAATGAAAAAAGTTTCACGATATATATGAAAATATACTAAAAATATCCATTGTGTGAAATAAAATTTCATATAATACAGATACAATTGACTGAAAAGTTACGTATGCTATAATGCAGGAAAAGGAGGATTCATGAAAAACGCAATGGTTCGTTTAAACGAATATGCAAGGAATGCAACGGAGGCAGAAATGAATGTGCTCACCTGCTTGCTGGAGAATACAGAAGAAGCAGCAGCGTTGACGGTTCATGAACTGGCAAAGAAAACCTACTCTTCTGCTTCAACCATTATTCGTTTATGTAAAAAACTTGGATTTAAAGGGTACAAAGATTTTTCCAGATCGTTAATTTACGAACTGGCAAACCGAAAAGATCCGGAAATTCAATATGACAGAGATATTGAAAAGGATAGTCCCCTGCAGGAAGTGGCGGATAAAATTCTTTACCGGAGTATGGCGGCACTGGAAAAAACAAGAGCATTGATTGAACCAGAAGTTCTTTGCAGAAGTATCCAGTTATTAGAGAGAGCCTCTAAAATCGTGTTTTTCGGTGTGGGAAGTTCGCTGCTTGTGGGCCAGGATGCCCAGGCAAAATTTATGAGAATTAATAAAATCAGTTTTTGCGAGGCTGATTTTCAGGCTCAGCTTGTATTGGCGAAAAATATGGACGAACAGGATGCGGGGATTATTATCAGCTATTCTGGTCTGACAAAAGAGATGCTGGATATTGCCGCCATATTGAAAAAGCGGAAGGTTCCAATTATCAGCATTACAAGGTTTGCAGAAACCGAACTTTCCGCAATGGCAGACTATAAACTGTGGGTTGCATCTTCTGAATATCTGGTCAGAAGTGCGGCGATGACATCAAGACTTGCACAGCTTTATGTAATCGATATTTTGTATGCAGCCTATGTGCAGTTGGATTATGAACAAAATATTGAGAGGATTCAACGTACCCAGATGAAAAAACATAAAGAAAATGAGAGGGAAAGAGAGTAAAGAATATGGAATTAGAACAACTGACAACTGAACAGAGAAATCAGAGAACCATGGATATGGATAATATGTCTGTCAGGCAGATTGCTGAGGTAATGAATGAAGAGGATAACCATGTGATAGAGGCAGTACAAAAGGCGATTTCTCAAATAGAATGTTTGATTGACTGTGCGGTAGAGGCGTTATCTTCTTCTGGAAGAATTATTTATATAGGGGCCGGAACCAGCGGAAGACTGGGGATTCTGGATGCAGTAGAGTGTCCGCCTACATTTGGAGTGTCCTATGATACGGTTGTCGGCGTGATTGCAGGGGGAGACAATGCATTTGTAAAAGCAAAGGAGGGGGCTGAGGACAATGCAAAAGAGGGGATGGAGGATTTAAAAAAGATTGATCTTACGCCAGAGGATCTGGTGATTGGATTAACTGCAAGCGGGAGAACTCCCTATGCCATTGGGGCGGTTCAGTATGCGAGAGAAATAGGGTGCAGAACAGGGGCAATTTCCTGTAATCTGAATGCAGAAATCTCTGCCTGGGTGGACGCGCCGGTGGAGTTAGAGACCGGCCCTGAGATTATTTCTGGATCAACCAGGCTGAAAGCAGGAACAGCAGAAAAAATGGTGCTGAATATGATTTCTTCAATTACCATGATTCAATTGGGAAAAACATATAAGAATTTTATGGTTGACTTGAAATCCACAAATTACAAACTGGAACAGCGTGCCGTTCACATTGTAATGAATGCGGCAGAGTGCACGAGAGAGCAGGCAGAGAAGGGGCTTGAGGAAGCCGGGCAGGAAGTGAAGACTGCTATTGTCATGCTGAAGAAAGGCTGTACGAAAAAAGAAGCAGAACACAGGCTGAAAACGGCAAAGGGCCGGGTAAATAAAGCACTACTAGACTAATCATAAGGAGGAGAAGGAAAATGAAGGAGTATGGAGGGCTGGCAAAAGCCATTATCTGTTATGCAGGCGGACCAGAGAATATTCTGCATGTGACAAACTGTATGACCCGCGTTCGCCTGGAGGTGGCGGATCAAAATCTGGTGGAAAAAGAAAAATTAAAAGCATTAAAAGGTGTCCTGGGAATTTTTATAGACGCTCAGGTTCAGATTATTGTAGGTCCTGGGGCGGCGCAGAATACAGCAGCCAAGGTCAATGAACTTTTAGGAGGCAAAAGCAATAAAGAACTGGCAGAGGAAATAGCGGCAAAAAATAAACAGGCAATTAAGGCCAGACAAAAGGACAGTAAAATGAAAACCCTGTTGAAAACAGTCAGCAATATCTTCATTCCCCTGTCTCCGGCCTTTATCGGAAGCGGACTGATTGCGAGTATCCGATCCATTATCAGCGCCTGCCTTACCAATGGGGTTTTGACAGAAACCGCTCTGCTGACTCAATGTACGACGATGTTAAAAGTAATTCAGGCTGGTGTGCTTTCCTATTTGGTAATCTATGTGGGTGTTCTTGCGGCAAAGCAGTTTAAAACCGACCTGGGACTTGGCGGGGCTGTGGGAGCAACGGTCCTTTTAACAGGGGTATCTGCAGAGGCGCCGATTATGAACATATTTACAGGAGAAGCATTAAAATCCGGTCAGGGCGGCGTAATCGGTGTAATCATTGCAGTCTGGATTATGTCAAAAATACATAAAAAATTAAATGAAATTATGCCAGAATCCATTAATCTGGTGGTGACCTCTTTTTTAACGCTGGTATGTTCCGGCCTGATTTCCATCCTGGTAATTATGCCGATTGCCGGACTCATTTCAGATGGAATTCTGATTTTGGTAACAAAGCTTTTGGAAGTCGGCGGTGTTGTGGCTGGTTTTATTCTTGCAGGAATCTGGCTGCCAATGGTTATGATGGGACTCCATCACTTTATGACACCGATTCATATTGAACTGATTAATCAGACAGGCGTGACCATACTGCTTCCAATCCTTGCAATGGCAGGAGCGGGCCAGGTTGGAGCAGCTCTTGCAATCTGGGTAAAATGCAGAAAAAATAAGCCTCTGACCGGTATTGTAAAAGGCGGCCTTCCGGCAGGAATTCTTGGAATTGGAGAACCGCTGATTTATGGTGTTACACTTCCTCTTGGAAAACCATTTATCACAGCATGTCTGGGTGCAGGAGCAGGCGGCGCCTTTGTGGCATCCTTTGGAAATATTGGAGCTACTTCCCAGGCTGTAAGCGGAATACTGATGATTCCTTTAATTGCAGATAATAAAGGGCTGATTTATGCAGCCGGGATTCTGACAGCATATGCAGTGGGATTTGTGATTACCTATTTCTTTGGAGTGCCGGAATCTGCACAAAAGGAAGCTCATGATTTGGAAGATTTAGAAGTAGCATAAAGGAGAGTCTTATGAGTTTTGGAGTTACGATTTCAATGACAGAAAAAACGCCAGAAGAATTGATATGTTATCTGTCAAAAATGAAACGGCTGAATGCAGATCTGGTGTTTACCACTCTTCGTCTGCCGGGAGAAGATATTGGACAATTTAAGAAAAATTTTGCCGGGGTTGGGTCCTATATCCGGGAAAATTTCAGGGTTTTTGCTGCAGATGTTTCTCCGGAAGTGTTTTCTTACCTTTCATTAGAGGAAATAAAGTCCTGTGGGGTGAACGCCCTTCGGATTGACAACGGCATTCCTGAAGAGACAATAGCAGAATTGTCAAAAACCTTTGGCATCATATTAAATGCCAGTACCATTGACGACGCATTTATTGAGAATTTATACCGCTGCGGGTATCAGGGAGAGATAGAAGCCTGGCATAATTATTATCCAAGAAACAATACAGGATTGGACCCCGGATTTTATGAAGAGCGGATACAATTTATGAAAAAAAGAGGAATTCATTTTGCTGCCTTTATTGCAGGAGATGGAGAGCGCAGAGGAACGATTTTTGAGGGACTGCCGACTTTGGAACATCACAGGAACTGCCCGCCGCTTTTGGCGTACTTAGATATGAAACATCATTTTGATACAGAGACAGTGATTTTAGGGGACTTTGATTTGTCAGATGAAACATTTGAAAAGATGGAAACTCTGTTTTCTACAGGCAGTATTTGTCTTCTGGCAGAACATGTTTTAGAGAAAAGCATTTTAGATACTATTCACCATAACCGGGTCGATATAGCCGCGGATGTTATTCGTTCCAATGAATACAGACGGCAGCATAAAGAACAGGTTTCTCCCAGCAATACAAAGGAACGGGAAACCGGAACCATCACCATTGACAATGAAGGATATGGACGCTATATGGGAGAAATGCAGATTGTTTTAAAAGACCTGCCAAAGGATTTGCGGGTGAATGTAGTCGGGAGGGTTGAGAATGGAGATATTCCTCTTCTTTCCTATATAAAAGACTTTAAATATCCCTTTATTTTAAGAGAGAAATCCTGCTAAAACAAAAACAGGGCGCTGTATGCAAGGCTTATTTTGCCTTCATACAGCGCCCGACTTGCTGTGTGGCATCCCCAAAAGCTGCCAGCGCAGGTTTTCTCGGTTTCTAAATATCTTCTACTTCTACCAGAACTTCGATTTCACATGCAATGCCTCCTGGCAGCGCATTGACACCGATGGCGCTTCTGGCCGGAAGTCCTTTTTCTTCGCCAAACAGTTCAAACAGGAGATTGGAACCACCGTTTACAACCTGAGGCTGCTGCCCGAAATCATCTGCAGAATTTACAAAGGCCAGTACTTTCACAAAACGCTTGATCCGGTTTAAGTCGCCCAGTTTTTCGTGAAGGTTTGCCAGCAGGTTCAGCATACAGTTTTTGGCAGCTTCCTGTCCCTGCTCCAGGCTCAAATCTCTGCCAAGCTTTCCGACAATATTGGTTCCATTACCAAGATCCGGGCCGCATCCGGAACAATAGAGCAGATTGTTTCCAAATTCCTGAACCGGGGTGTAAACCCCTCCTTTTGGCGGCGGAGCCGGTAATGTAATGTTCATTTCTTTCAGTTTTTCATAAACGTTCATGTTGTTACCTCCATATGTTTAGTTTAGTAAGTGATTTTTCTGTTTCTGGCATGAACTTCCCACCAGGCGGCCAGCTTGTGTTCCTCAATTACAGCCATGTGGGAATACAGGGCGCTGGTAGGGCAGATGTGAGTGGGGATGATGTATAAAACATCTCCTATATCAGGGCAGTGCTCCTCAAATCCTTCATCCATGGCAAAGGCCCAGTGTTCTTCTGACTGAAACAACGGGTGAGCATGAGGAAAATCTGCCAGAACTCCGCGCACTCCGTCCGGGTCAGAAGCAATTCCCTTATAACCCAAATCCAGAGTAAAATGTCCTGGAGCGGGACGGCTGACTACCCTGGTTAAAACGGCTGCAGCGATGTCAAATTTCAAATCAGGGTATTTGGAAGCGTAGCCATAGTCGTTTAAAAACAGGGTTCCAGGAGAAAAATACAAATCTGGAAGATCCGATGACGTATAGCAGGGGAAGGACGGGGTGCCGCCCATTACCAGAATGCTGCACGAAAAATGGTCCTGATTTAACTGGGAGCGGATCCTGGTGATTTCCTGAAACAGCGGTTTTGCAGCCTCCTTGCGTTTGCAAAAATCAGTTTCTGTGCGGTGGCCGTCATAACAGTGAAGACCGCATAGGCGCAGAAAAGGAAAAGCAGAAGCCTTTTTATAGAAGATTTCCAGTTGAGAGACAGGGACTCCGGTTCGGTCCATTCCCATATTGACATCAATCAGAACCGGGAGCTGGATTCCCGCATGCTCGGCAGCCTGATTAAGAGATTCCAGACAGTTAAGAGTATCTCCGACTGCATAAAAAACTACATCAGGGAATGCCTGTATGAGCTGCAGAAAACGGGGGATATTGGGGCCGACCAAAGGGTAGGCCAAAATAATGTGTTTTCCTCCGAAAGAAGCAGCCATCTCTGCTTCAGAAATGGTAGCGCATTTAAATCGGACGATCCCTTGCTTGGCCATCAGACGGACAATGTGGCCAGTTTTATGGGTTTTTACATGAGGCCACAGATGGTTAGCGTCGCCCGCCATGCGGACTGCGTGTTCTATATTTTGTATCAGCAGCGTCCGATTTACAACAAGCTGTGGAGAAACCAGTTCATTCTCCTCTTGAAAATGCCATGTATCCATAATGCCTCCTTTATAAAAAGATATTTGCTTATACTGTATCATACCCCAAAATGAAAATCAACAAAAAGTTGAAAAGTTGACAGTGTAAGAAGGAAGTGATACTATTAAAATCAACAAAAAGTTGAAAAAATAAAGCCAAAGGGGATTTGCGGATGAGTTTTGTAGAAGATAATTTTAACATGCTTTGCGAAATCGGACTGTGCATTGCCAGACAATTTGGGGAAGACTGCGAAGTGGTTCTCCACGATTTGACCAGGCCCTATGACAATACGATTGTGGCAATCTGGAACGGACATGTAACAGGAAGAAAAATTGGAGGCGGAGGAACCAATACAGGACTGAAACTTCTGCGCGGGAAGAAGGAGCCTTGTGATGAATACTGTTATATTAATGAGACAGCAGACGGGCGGATTCTAAAATCCAGCAGTAAATATTTTGTAGAAAATGGGAAAATTGTGGGAAGTCTTTGCATCAATCAGGATATCAGCGATATGGTGGCGGTTCAGAAAGCTATGGAGAAGATTACCATGCAGCAGGGGAATTCTCAAAATCAAAAAGAAGTGTTTGCGCAGAATGTGGATGAACTGCTGACTGTAATGATGCAGGAAGAACTTCGGATACTGGGAAAAACTGCAGAGGAACTGTCGAAAGAGGAAAAAATTGCAATTGTGCATAACCTGGATGAGAAAGGGGCGTTTCTGATTAAAAAAGCTGCAGAGCAGGTGGCTGAATTTCTGGGAACTTCCAGATTCACCATTTATAATTATCTAAACGCGTCTGGAGAGGGAAATCATGAGCAGAATACAGATTAAAAACGGGATGGTTTACGACGGTCTGGGAAACCTGCCAGTGAAAGCAGATGTGTGGATTTTCAATGACCGTATTGAGAAGATTGCTGTAAGAAACAGCGGGGAAGAAAACCTGGCGGAAACGAAAAGGGCAGATGAAGTGATTGATGCAGAGGGAAAAGTGGTGACACCGGGATTTATTGATATTCACAGACACTGTGACATAAAGCCGTTTTATGGGACAGAGTTTGGAACCTGTATGCTTGCGCAGGGAATTACCACTGCAGTGTCGGGAAACTGCGGAATCTCTATGACGCCATGCAGCAAAGACGGGAAAAGAGCCAGAGAAATGCAGAATTTTCAGGAGGCGGTACTTGGACCGGCATATGCTGGAATTTATACCTATGGAGAATACCTGCGGGAATTGGAAAAGCGGGACCTGCCGGTTAATTTTGCTGCTATGATTGGAATTGGGTCTATTAAAATTGCAGTAAAAGGGTTTGCAGACACTCCGTTTTCAAAATTGGAAATGGAGGAGGCAGTTTCTTTGGTGGAAGATGCTATGAGACAGGGGGCGCCTGGTATTTCAGCCGGGATTATGTATTTGCCGGAGTGCTACAGCACCGCAGAAGAGTATGGGGAACTGTTAAAGCCGGTGGGACAATATGGCAGGGTTGCTGCATTTCACATACGGGGAGAAGGCGACAGCATGGTGGAGAGTATTCAGGAGGTTATTGAGATTGGAAAACGGGCTGGCTGTGCTGTGGAAATCAGTCATTTTAAATCCTGCGGGATGAACAACTGGAAAAAAGAGATCCACCGGGCAATTCAACTCATTGATGAGGCCAGACAGGAGGGACAGGATATTACAGTGGATTTTTATCCGTACGAAGGAGGATCCACTGCGCTGACCACCATGCTTCCGCCTGAATTTACAGCAGGAGATATGGAAAGGGCGCTTGAAAGTCTGGGGACAGATGAAGGTATCCGGCGTTTTCGCCAATCGGCCAGCCGCAAATATGAGGACTGGGATAACTATTGCATCACATTAGGCTGGAATCGGATTTTTATTTCTGGTGTTGCAAAAGAACACAATCGAAAATTTCTGGGCATGGATATGGAAACGGCAGCCAGACAGTTTGGCTATGAAGACGCATACGCTCTTGCAGCCTGGCTGATGCATGATGAGAGCGGAAAAACGGCGATTATTAATATGAGTATGTGCCAGGAAGATATCGACACAGTTGCAAAACTCCCTTATTCTATTGTGATTTCGGACTCCATCTATGCAGAAACAGATACTCCCCATCCGAGAATGTATGGGGCATTTCCAAAGATACTCCGGGAATATGTAAAGGAGAGACACATCCTGACTCTGGAAGAGGCCATAAAGAAAATGACTTCCATGCCAGCCAAAAGAATGAAGATTTTGGACCGGGGAGTATTAAAAGCAGGAATGTATGCAGACTTAAATATCTTTGATCCTGGTAAATTCCGGGACCGCGCCACATTTCAAAATCCCGCAGTTCTGGCCTGCGGCCTTGATGTGTGCATGGTAAATGGAATCATTGCTTACCGGAATGGAATGGTCATAAACAGGGATGGAGGGAGAGTTGTGTGTTCTAAGCCAATTATGTAAAGAGCTGGAATAAAAACCAGATAATGCTTACTGAAGGAGTTATTTGTTTAAGCATTTTGTTAGGAAATATGGTACAATATAAAAATTGCAGAGATGCCGGTGTTATAAAAATGGGTCTTTAAGCCGATATGATAACATAGGGGCTGATTGTAAAAAGAGGTCAGATGCTTGTGAGTTAAAAGAAAGGAAACTACCATAGAAAAATGATGAAAAAGGTACTTATAATAGGAGCGCACTATGATGATGCAGAGTTGGGGGTAGGAGGAACAGCAGCCAAGTTGGTAGACGAAGGGTGTGAAGTATTTAAGGTTACATTGACAGATAATGATGTGATAGAAAGTGCTTATAATAGGAGAACCCGTCAAAAAGACAGTATTGAAGACAGTAAACGTGCATCAGAAATTCTGGGAATAGAGGAAATTACGGATATTTTGCAGGCACCAGTATGCCAGCTTGTTTATTCTACAGAGATGATGCAGGCATTAGAAAAAGTGATAAGGGAAAAACAAATAGATACAGTTTTTATACATGGAGAGTTTGATGTAAATCAAGATCATTGTGCAGCGGGCAAAATCAGTAAAACAGCAGCTCGTCATTGTGATAATATTTTGATTTATCAAAGTAATTTATATGTATGTGATCCTCCGTTTTATCCGACAATATTTTTTGACATTTCTGATTATATTGAGAAAAAACGTCTGGCATTAGCGCAATATGGGATTGAGCATCAAAGATTTGGGGCAGAAAATGATACACTGTTTGAAAATAATATAAGAAGAAATAAAGTGTGGGGTTACTCAAATGGTGTTCAGTATGCAGAGGGTTTTTTGCCATTTAAACTGTTGTTTTAGGAGATATATCTATGAATAAACCAAAAGTTTCCATTGTGATTCCTGTTTATAATGGCGCTGATTATATGAGAGAAGCGATTGACAGTGCATTGCAGCAGACATATGAAAATTGTGAAGTTCTTGTAGTAAATGATGGTTCAACCGATAATACAGAAGAAATTGCGTTATCTTATGGTGAAAAAATACGGTATTTTTCAAAAGAAAACGGTGGAGTTTCTACTGCCCTAAACGTAGGAATTCAGAACATGACAGGAGAGTATTTCTGTTATCTTCCGCATGATGATATGTTTTATCCGGATAAGGTAAAGATTCAGATGGAAGCTATTTTGGAAAGCAAGGACGAGATGTCCATTGTATGGAGTGGATGGAATTATTATCATCAGAGCACAGGAAAAAGGCAGATTGTATCATTGCCGATTTGGCGTTCACAAGAAAAGTTAAGAAGAGGTGTATATCCACTTTTTTTCAGCATTGTTAATACAGTAACTGTGATGGTCTCAAAAAAATATTTTGATAGTGTAGGAGAGTTTGATCCTAACTTATATACATCTCAGGATTATGATATGTGGTTTCGGATATTCAGACGCCATGATACCATATATATCGATCAGCAATTGGTAGATTACAGAGAGCATGAAAAACAAGGGACTCAGGCAGATCCTCAATTTATAGATAATTGTATGGAACAGGCTATGGATATGATGAAAAAAATTTCTGTTGAAGAAGTTTGTCATGCGTTTGGTTCAGAATATGTTTTTTATGCAGAATTAATCGAGCATTATCAAATAATGAATTGGGAAAAATGCCTGAACTATGCAAAGAAGAAGCTTGCAAACATAGAGGAACCCAAAGGCGTGAAAGCTGCTCAAAAACGTCTTGCAGATATATTATATAAAACATCAGAGATAGAGAAGATTATTTTATATGGAGCAGGAGAAAATGGAAGAAGGCTGCTTAGGGATCTTCAAAACAGAGGGATTGAAGTGGATGCATGGTGTGATTCTGATACAGCCAAACAAGGTCAAGTCATTGCAGGGAAAAAATGTCTGCCATTGAAAGAAATAGACAGACAGAACACGATGATGATTGTTACAATTGATCATCCTGAGAAACTAAAAATCCAGTTAGCAGCAAAGGGATATTCAAATATTACGGATTATTATGAGATAGCGGATGTGCTTTATCAGACTCTTCCGACTAAAGCAAGGCTTCTGGAAGCAAGGGGAGAATAAATGGAATATCAAGGGACATGGAGGGAAATTTGGGAACAAAAAGGTCAGATGGAAGGAACAACATCGGATTTATACATTTATGATGGATGGGAGAAATCCAAGGCAGATGTGGAAATAACAGCGAAAAAGATTATAGAAGAACTAGATATTCAGACAGGAGATAAGGTGCTGGAGGTAGGCTGTGGAGCAGGGGCGCTTGGCCAGTATATGAAATGCCAATATGTTGGAATTGATTATTCAAAATCACTGATAAAAAGACATCTTGAGTTTTTTAATCATTCTGTTCTGTGGGCAGAAGCAGACGATCTCCCATTTAAAGATAATTATTTTGACAAGTGCTTTTCCTGGGGAGTTTTTCTTTATTTTGAATCAGATGAATATGCGCAGAAGGCGATTAGTGAAATGATGCGTGTGACAAAGCAGGGGATACTCATAGGAGAATTGCCAGTAGTTTCCCATGATGAAAAACACCACTTATATAAAAAAGAGATGTTTCATGACTGGAGGATCCAGGATGCATGGACAGAACAATATAAAGGAAAACGTTTTATTGTTACATGGAAACGTGATTTAGAATAAGGAGAATATTGGGATGACCCAAAAATACAAAGAAATATTGTTAAATATTTTGGAGACATTATATAGAGCCAATGATTGCTTTGACAAAATTTCGGAATTAGAAACTTTTCTGGAGTTTTGCGGAGAATGCCAGACAGCTGCTTTTGATATAGGAACAAGAGTAGAACAGGCAGATAAACATCCTGATACAGTTGTCTCACATTTGGAAGATTATTGTGAACTTATTTATCAGTTAAGCTTTATGTTTGGAGATAGCAACCAGATAGAAAGACAGATTCATAAAATAAAAGAAACACTTGACAGAGTCAGGGATGGAGTAAGTAGTATACCAATTTTGAAGGAAGTGGTATTTCTTCCATATAAGGCGTCGATGTGGGATTGCTTTCACAGTATTTACGAGGAGTGCAGGAAAAATCCGGAATTTCAGGTTTACGTTGTTCCAGTACCTTATTATAGCCTGGATGCTAATAGAAATATAGAATTTGAGCGGTATGAAGGACAGGAAATTTCCAAATTTGTGGAAATTACAGACTATCGGGAATACAATCTGGCAGAGAGAGGGCCAGATGTTATTTTTATACATAACCCTTACGATCAGTACAATAGTGTAACACAGCTTCCAAAGGATTATTTTAGTTCTGAACTTATTAAGTACACAAATCATCTGGTTTATATTCCATACTATGTTTTGGAAAATCGTATATCGGATATCATGACAACTATGCCGGGAATAAGGAATTCGTGGAAAACGATTGTGCAATCAGAGACACTCAGACAGCAGCTTATCCAAAGTGGAATGAGAGAGAATCAGATAGTGGCTCTAGGCAGCCCCAAATTTGATATGGTATTGGATGCAGAAAGGAAGTATAGAGAGCTGCCGGAAGAATGGTCTGCATTGAGAGGTAAAAGAGTGTATCTTTATAATACGCATCTTCTGGGTTTAATAAATCAGGTTGGGGAATTCTTACAGAAGATCCTGCAGATTCTTGATTATTTTGGGAAAAGAAACGACGTAGCGCTTTTATGGCGTCCACACCCATTAAGCCAGGAAACATTACAAAGATACCATCCGGAGGCATTGGCAACTTATCTTAAAATCGTGGAATGGTTTAAAGAATGTGGAAATGGGGTATATGATGATTCGGAGAATCTGGAACGTGCGATTGCCTTATCTGATGCATATATGGGAGATGAACAAAGCTCAGTGAGCACTTTGTACAAGGTTACTGGGAAACCGATGTATTATATCGATTATGATAGCAATAAATTGTTAAAAAGAGAACGGTATGCACGATGTTTGTGCGCAGAAAAAGCAGGAAACAAAATCTATATGTTTAGCTGGGAATATAATTGCATTTTTGTTTATGATGAAATGAAGCAAACAATATCATGCCAAAAAGGCAATTTTGAACTTGCGGGATATGAAAAAAACCTATGTGTGGAATCAATTCGTTATGAGAATTTTATTTACTTTTTCCCTTGTCAGGGTGGAAGAAATATGATTGTTAAGTTTGATACTGTTACAGAGCAGAATACATATATAGAGCTGGATACCGATGGAGCTCAGTTTAATCCGGTAAATTATCAAAATGTTATTTATCTTATGCCGGTTTATTACAACAGAAAGATTCCGTATTTTGTGCCGGGAGAAGACCAGATTTACTATCTTGAGACTTTTTATGAAGAGGAACTGAGAGATTGGAAGCTACACAGAGATACTCCCATTTTTTATGGTGCCATTCAAGTCGGTGATTGTGTTTGGAGAGCAGCTTCAAGCTGGGGAAATTATATGCAAAAATACGATTTTAACGCACACAGATTTGAGTATATTCAGGTAAAAGGACTGGAAAAAAGGGTTATTAATGCAGCTGTATATGATGGTATTTATTTTTGGATCTTAGCTGAAAATTTGTTGCTAAAGTGGGATCATAAGAATAACCAGATTTTGGATACAATATGTCTGAACAAAGAGACAGATTCCAATACCTGTAATAGTTCTAAAAAGCAGTTTGCATGGATTCATTATTTTAATCATTCTATTTGGGTATTGCCTTATAAAGGGACGAAAATTCTCGTTATAGACACAGATAATCATAAAAAGACAGAAATTTTGTGTGATAACTGGAAGGATTTTTCCATAGACTTATCAGGCGGACAGGCATTTGCTGAGAAATGTATTCTGGATGGTGAGATGATGTATCTTCTCCCATATAGGGGTAATTCAATACTTAGAGTTTGTGCAGGTCAAAATCAAATGGCATTGCTTGATACCAAGTGTTCGACATCGCAAATACTTGAGGCATTATCTCCTGGAAATATATGGAATGAGGGGATGTGCGATTTGGAAACCTTTCTCTCATTGTCGCAATCAGATGCATATAATTCGGAGAAAGTGAATCATGACCCTGTTGGAAAAGTAATATGGCGCTACATAGAAGAATGTTTATATAAAGAAGGGAATAATAAAAATGAAGTGGAAAAATAAAGGACATGAGTTTGAATATCTGAAAGAAATTTTCACATGGCACAAACCAGTTTACATATATGGCAGGGGGGGGTATAGGAGAGCTTGTATATGAACGGATGAAATTTGTAGATTGTGTAAAAGGGTTTATTGATAATAGAAAAAAAGAAGGTCCAGATCGGGTAAAGGTATATTCAAGTCTGGAATTTTTGAAGAAAGGTGAAAAAGACTGTATTATCATACTGGCAGGCAGTGCTGAAAATATGGGACTGTTTAAATACCAGCTTCTGGCTAATGGTTATGAAGAAGGAAGAAACGTATTTATGTACTCTGAATGGATGCGGTTCTATATGCCACTTTATTTCATGTACGCATGGGATAAAATGTACTTTAAAGTCCTCTCTTTTTTATGCACAACAAAATGCAACTTGAAGTGTAAGAAATGTTTGAATTTTACGACATATAATCGCCACAAAGAGAATTATGATTTGCCACGTCTGAAACAGGAAATAGACAGATTTTTCCAGATTGTGGATTATATTGATATGCTGCATGTATGCGGTGGGGAGCCGTTATTATACCCGGAACTTCCCGAACTGCTAGAATATATTGCAGTACGATACCGTAATAGGATAAGTGACTTATCAATAACAACTAATGGTACGATTTTACCCAAAGATGAACTTTGTAAAGTGCTGTCAGAATATCACATTAACGTACGATTGGATGACTATCGAGATAATGTTCCTAGGGTCAGAGAGACATACGATAAGGTAAAAGAAAAGTTTGAACAGTATGATATTGATATCTTTTTTACTAAAGTTGAAACATGGCTGGATTTGCTGAAAGACGACCAGGAACAATCAATACAAACAGACGATGAAGAAGAGTTGGCTATGCAGTTTTCAGCATGTAATCCGCTGTTTAAATCATTGCATAATGGAAAAATTTATTTATGTAATTTTTCGGATTTTGCAGAAGAAGCAGACATGGTTGGTGAACATGAAAATGACGTTTTTGCGTTAGAGGATTATTCTGCAGATCGAAGGATGGAATTTTTAGAGTTTATGATGAATTACAGTGATAGAGGATACTGCGAGTTGTGCAAAAAGTGTAAGGGATTTATTACGATTAATGGGGAACAGTGTATGGTGGCAGAACAGGAAAATTGATTATTAAGTAATAGGAGAAATTTTAAATGCCAATAAATATCAACAATCGTTTAGAGGAGATCATTCTTAAACATCATATTGACAGATTTCATCCGTGCTTTAAAAAGAGGATGCAGGCTATTGCCTATTTAACAGAATATTTTATGAAAATTGGAGAAGATTCTTTGCTGTTGGTAGCATCATGCGAAACCGATAAAGAATATATGGCAGAAGATTTTTCACTGTCCAATTGTCTGGTCTTGGATTATGAATTTCCGGATGCACAGGTAGTGGAGCAGCTCAGGAAGGAAGAAAAACAGATAGTGGTTGTATCTTATTATAAAAGAAGAGAACTGATTTCCTGTTTAGAGGCAAATGGAATAAAAGCAAGCTCTATGTATGATGAACTGGCAGTAAGAGGAGTGATTTTAGAGGGAAACTACTATGATATTTTTGGCGAACAGTATTCTGATTATCTGAGCAGACAGGATACATTTGATTATGGCAAATTAGATATAAATTCTGTTTTTTTCTATGACAGAAGGTGTTATGAGATAGCAGAGACACCATTGATAGCAGAAATGTATCTGACAAGAATGATTTTTGACTGTGTTTATTCTAAAAATTTTGTATTAGCGCAGAAATATATTCAAGAGTATGCAGACAGAAATTTTACAAATGCGGTAGGAATGCAGCAAAGCTGGACAGAAATACAACAGCTGTTAAACATGATAAAGGAAAAGCTGGCTGAAAGACAAACAAAAGATATTGTGATGTTCTGGCTGGATCAACTGGAATATGGGGAGGATCAGGATATGCCGTTTTTACGGTCCATGTCTGAAAAGTCTATGGACTTTGAGAATGCATATACCGTAACTCCATATACCAATCCAACAGCCAGAACACTGTTTTCCGGCAAGTATGCAGTAGATGACAGATCTTACAACGATACAATTAACACACAGTCAAGTTTTATCAGGCGGATAGAAAATAGGGGATATAGTTTTAAATTTTATACCTGTTTAAAAAAAGTTGATTCATCCATTAAAGGATCAGTGGTACAAAACGAATATGCGCCGATTTCTCAGATATGCTGGGACATGGTAACAGATATGCTGGAGCACGATGGGCCAATATGTGCAGTAATTCATGAAGTTTTTCAAACCCATTCTCCCTATATTTCTTTTGGTCTGTCAGGCAATCAGTATTCTTACAAAGAAATACCAGGACAAAAATTAGAACTGGCAGAAAGCAATTTAAGAAAAAAACAAAAGAAAGAATCCCGAAAATATGTAGATGATGTGCTGAAACTGTATGATGATTTACTGCCGCAGGAGATTTTTAAAATTTATATGAGCGATCATGGCCTGACAGCATATGGCAGGTGGCATACGATTTTCCGCATTGTCCAAAAAGAAATACTGCCGGTAAAGATAAAAAAGGTCTTTAGTTATGTAGATTTTGAAAAACTGATTTTTAACATCTTAGAGGAAGATGCATCGCTGGATTCTGTTGTCAGAAGTTATGCGTATATTCAGGATGTGGATTATTATGAGAAACAGTATTTAAAAGCGGTTTTATCTGCAGAAAATATAAACCTGGCCGATGTTTTCGGGTATAAAGGGGTTGTAACAGAGAGAGAGCAGTATATCCGCTATAATGATGGAAGGACAGTGTATATAAACCGGGATTCCAGTGGAAAGAGGGTTACGCAGGAACGGGAAGAATATTTGGCTTCTCTTGTAACAGAGTATCCAAAAGATTTAATAAGGGAAGAAAAATTCAAATATACCAGAAATGCCTACAGAACACGTGAAAATTATTACAGAAGAAATGGACAAAGAGAAGTGAAAAAAAGAGCAATTGTAAAGGGGTTGTTTAATGCGATTCCTGCTCACAGGGGCGTTGCTGTCCGCGGGGGGGGGGCAACATACAATAGGCATGTGGGCGGCTCTGGATTGGCCGCAGAGAAACAAAATAGCGTATATTATTGATTATAACAAGGAATGTATTGCATCCAGATTAGGTGTAGAAGTGATAGGGCCAGATGAGATTATTGAGAAGAAAATAGATGCCATTATTCTCTCATCTCTGGACTATGAAGATATCTGGTATCAGGAACTGAAGGAGCAGGTAAAAGATGTTGAAATTATAAAGATATATGGTTCATTAAAGGAGCAGGGAATTATCTGCAACGGTTCCTTTTATTGGGAGGATATCTGCGCTGAGGATGCAGTTTGGGAAGAATAATGTTATTATAAAACAGAAACACAATGGCAAAAGGGGAAAATAGAATGGCATTTAATTTTGATGTGATTAAGAAAGATCCATATCTGGAAGATAACAGGGAGAATATAGAGTGTATATACAATAAAATGTTGGATGAACGATCAAAAAATATGTATCAGGAGGCCATAAGTCTCATTGCTACTCGTGATTTTTCTCATCTGATGAGAATTCACGAACTTAATTCGATACAGTCAGATGAGATTATTCGGCAGCAGGTTCAATATACAAAGCTCCATAAACAGGGAAAAAAGATTGTTTTTTATGGGTTGGGAGAGAGAACCTTATCCATGATGGAGGATGCAAAGACATATGGGTCAAGGATTGGATTTAGTTTTATTCCTGCCATTACAGATATTCCGATCACCTGCTTTTGCGACAGAAATTATCAGAACTATCCCAATGGTTTTTCAGGATTGCCGGTTATATCACCAGACGAATTAAAGCAGTCTTATAAAGATGCAGTTGTGTTGATTAATACAAAAATTTATTTTGAGGAAATACGTGACGAACTGATACAGGCTGGATTTCAGGAAAGTAATCTTTTTTTGCAGGCATATTGTAATTGTGTAGAATATGATGACAAACAGTACTTCGAGTCCTTTATGAAGCGGGACAAAGAGAGTTTGTTTGTAGATGCAGGCTGTTTTGACGGAAAAACAACACAGGCATTTACAAAGTGGCAGCCTGATTATGATAAAATCATAGCATTTGAGCCAGATGCATCGAATTTTTTTATCTGTCAGCAAAACTTAAAGGACAGAAGGGACGTCACAGTGATAAATGCTGGATTAAGTGACAGAACTGGAGAGTGCTTTTTTGCAGGAGGGGGAGCTTCGGCTTCTCATATAGATAGCCAGGGCAGTGAGTCTATCAGAATTGTAAAATTAGATGATGTTATAAAGGATAATAAAGTGTCCCTTATAAAAATGGATATAGAAGGGGCAGAACTAGATGCTTTGAAAGGAGCTGCAGGCTGTATTAAACGGGATTTGCCTAATTTGGCTATCTGTGCTTACCATAAAAAATATGATCTGATAGATTTGCCAAATTACATTAGCACGTTATCAAATCAGTATAGATTTTATTTGCGAATCTACAGTAATCATTGGCATGAGTGGGTTTTGTATGCAGTTGCGGATTAAAATCATAAGTATATTTGTCAGGGATTTCAGAGGAGAGGCAGTAATATGAAAACATTTACAATCTGCTTTACAGGCATTAGTGGCAGTGGAAAGACAACATTGGCCAATGCTCTCTTAGAGGAATTGGATACAGATAAGCGAAAAATACAGCTGATAGACGGGGACGTGCTCCGGAAACAGCTTGACAATCTGTTTGGCTATACAAAAGAGGAACGATATAAAAATAATCAGGTAGTACGTGTCTTGACGCACTACTTGAACCGTAATGAGGTAAGCGTAATTTTAACATTAGTTTTACCTTATGAAGACATGAGACAAAAAATGAGGGAATCTTTGGCTGGGACCTATGTGGAGGTATATGTTAAGTGTTCATTGGAAGAGTGCGAAAAAAGAGATGTGAAGGGATATTACAAAAAAATAAAGGAAGGGAAAATGAAAAATTTAAACGGCTCTGACGATATATATGAAATTCCCCAGAATAGTGAGATTGTAATAGATACAGAAAAGGAAAGTGTAGCAGAGGGAGTAAGAAAGATAAAACAGTATCTTTTGGAGAATGATTATGGAATATAAATACATAACGGCTCATAATTTGGAAAATCGGCAGAATTATATGTATAGCCAATATTGTGGAAGAGAGTTTTTGGAAGCATATCAAAATAGCAGAGTGGAATATATAAAAAAATATGATGGAATGGATATCTGTTATAAAGAAAATACAGACAGATCGGAATCTGAGACAGAAATAAAGCTAAGAACCTTAGATATATCGGATTCTGTATTGATGGAAGCATTTGTGAAAACATTTGAAGTGCGAAAAAGACTGTATACACAGTATTGCTGGGAAACATGGCGCCCGAAAGAGTCTGCATATTATAATGATATGGAGCTTTATCTTTTGCTGGCAGAGAAAAATGTGGAATTTTATCAAAAAACAGGTCGCCTTAAATTTTTAAACTGCCTGCTGAAAGTAGATGATACTTTGCTGTCAGAATGTGCTTTATTAAGTGATGGTCAGAGGAAAAGACTGTGTGAGGTTTTGAAAAAAGAAGTTTTATTGGTTGCCAATCTGGAAGGGGGAGAGATATGATTCTAAATGAATTCTTATTTGTATGTGCAGTATCAAGCAGAACATATGCGTATCTTGAGGCCTTGAAAGAGATTGATGCATTTCCTAAAATGTGCTACATTCTGGCAGAATCAAAAGAAGAGTGTGAAATTCAAAGAGTCCATAGTGATAAGGATAATACATATTTTCGGATCGATACAAATTTGATTACACTTTTAGAGAAATATGGGATTCCATACCAGATGCTCCATACAAAAGATGCCAATTCAGATCAGGTTTATGAAGCATTAAAAGGAGAAAAAGGTGCCTATGTAATTTATTCAGGTTATGGTGGCTGTATATTGAAGCAGAGACTGTTTGCGCTGGGAAAGAAAATCATTCATGTTCATGCAGGACTGCTTCCAGAATATAGAGGAAGTACGACAGTGTACTACAGTATACTAAAAGATAAATGTGTAGGGGCAACCGGAATATTTATGAACGAAAAAATAGATGAGGGCGATATTATCTTGGAAAAATCATTTGATTTGCCAGAGGCCGATGTGGATATAGATTATGTGTATGAACCTTGGACCAGAGGACAGGTTCTGGCTGAAATAGTGAAGAGATATATCGCAGACGGAAAACTGGAAGGTGTACATCAAAAAAGTGGTGGAGAGACGTATTTTATCATCCATCCGGTGCTGAAACATCTTGCAGTGTTTTCTGTTAAGGGTTCGTAATAAGAAAAAACAGAGGAAAGCAATGAAACTAACAAAAGCGGGAATGCTGCAATATTTAAAAGAGAAAATCCCAGGTATTAATATTTTGCCAATCTATATTGTAGACAGTTTAGAATTTCAGGCAGATAAAAGGAAAATCCTTGCTGAAATATGGAAGATATTCCAGGGACAGGAATTAATTGTCCGCTCCTCTTCATCAAAGGAAGATGGGAGTGAATGGTCAGAGGCAGGGAAGTATAAATCTGTCATGAATGTCAGGACAATGGAGGAACTTGACAGAGCGATAAAAGAAGTATATGAATCCTACCAGACAGAAGAAAATGAGGAAATTCTCGTTCAGCCTATGCTAAAATCCTCCATAAAATCCGGAGTGGTTTTTACAGTAGACATGGAGACGATGGCGGAATATTATGTGATCAATTATGAGTTGGGAGATGATACAGAGGCAGTTACCAGTGGAAAATCTGAAACACTGAAAACGTTTGTGTCCTATAAACATTATCCAGTCGATACATATGAAAAGGATATTAAGAATGTTATTTCTGTATGCAGGGAAATCGAAAAGATCTTGGGGACAAACTGTCTGGATATCGAATTTGCAGTGACGAAAGAGCATAAAGTTTATATTTTTCAGGTTCGTCCGATTGCAAGAGGCAATAAGAAGAACTATGAAACAGTCTGTTTGGAAGCTCCCTTAAAAAGAATTTATAAAAAAGTTCAGAAACTTTCCAGGCCTCATCCATTTCTATTGGGAGATACCACATGCTTTGGAGTAATGCCTGACTGGAATCCGGCTGAGATTCTGGGAATCCGGCCTAAGAAATTGGCAATCTCGTTGTATAAAGAATTAGTAACAGACAATGTATGGGCTCATCAGAGATGGGATTATGGATATCGGGATCTGACAATGCATCCGCTTATGGTTTCCTTTTGCGGAATTCCATATATTGATACCAGAATTACATTTAATTCGTTTATTCCTCAAAATCTTAATCAGAACATTGCAGAAAAGCTTGTAAACTATTATTTGTACCGGTTGAAAAAATATCCGGCATATCATGATAAGATCGAGTTTGAAATAGTATTTTCCTGTTTTTACTTTGGGATAAGCGAGAAACTAAAAAGTTTGCTGCAATATGGATTTAATAAAAATGAATTAAAGAGAATTGAATTTTTACTGCTGCAGCTGACAAATAAAATTATTCATCCAACAGGAGGATTTTATAAAAAGGATCTGGAAAAAGCAGATATTCTGGAACAAAAATATGATACAATTCTTCATTCGGAAATTTCGATAGTTGACAAAATTTACTGGCTTATTGAAGAGTGCAAAACTTATGGCACACTGCCATTTGCCGGAGTCGCAAGGGCAGGATTTATTGCAGTACAGTTTGTAAGATCTTTTGTGGAGATCGGGATTATTACACAAGAGGAAATGGATCGTTTTATGAACTCCATGAATACAGTCAATAAGAAAATGGCAAGAGACTGGAAAGATTGTCAGCTTGGCAAAATGGAAAAACAGGAGTTTTTAAACAAGTATGGCCATATACGTCCAGGTACTTATGATATTATGTCTCCTCGATATGATGAGAAATTTAATGAGTATTTTTCATTTGGCGGTGATATTGCTGCAGATGAAAATACCATGGAAGAAGCGATAGCAGAAGTTTTTGACAAAGACAAGCTGATTCAAATTCAGATTCAGTTAGATGAAAATGGGCTTGAAATTACAGCGGAAGAATTGCTGGCTTTTATTCGAGAGGCGGTAGAGGGAAGAGAATATTCAAAATATATTTTTACTAAAGCAGTTAGTCAGATCCTAAAACTGGTGGAGGAATTGGGATATCGCGTTGGAATTAAAAAAGAAGAACTTGCACATTTGGATATCAGTATTGTAAAACAACTGTACGTAGATCTGTATTATGGGGATATTGGGGCCGTTTTCAGAGAAAATATTGCTCACAACAAAGAGCAGTATGAATGTGCAAAGAGGATTAAACTTCCGAGCATTATAGTGGATAAAGAAGACGTTTACCATTTTTATATGCTTCAGGAGGAGCCGAATTTTATAACCAGAAAAAGAACTGTTTCTGATACAATAGAACTCATTAACGGGGAAGAAAATGTAGAAAACAAAATTGTTTTTATACAGTCTGCAGATCCAGGGTATGATTTCCTGTTTACAAAACATATCAGCGGCTTGATTACTCAGTTTGGAGGAGCTAATTCACATATGGCAATTCGATGTGCAGAACTTGGGATTCCGGCAATTATCGGTGCAGGAGAGCAGAATTATAATTATTGGAAAAAAAGCAGGAGACTGGAAATAGA
The DNA here is from genome assembly GCA_046957575.1 of Lachnospiraceae bacterium. GTDB lineage: Bacteria > Bacillota > Clostridia > Lachnospirales > Lachnospiraceae > UMGS1370. Next base: position 55,721 of record JBKUOG010000009.1, read on the forward strand.
TTGCTGCAAACAGCAAGTGATAAGTTTGGACTTTCATTAGGGGATCATATATGAAAAAAATATTTTATACACAGCGTGTGGAAGTGATCGAGGATTATCAGGAAAGAAGAGATTGTGCAGATCAAAGAATTCCGGAACTTTTAAAAAAATGCGGATATCTTCCATTTCCCGTTCCAAACATTCCGGACTGTATAGAATTGTATTTTCAATACAACAGGCCAGATGGAATTCTCTTAACAGGTGGAAACAGCCTGGTGCTGTATGGCGGAAATGCTCCTGAAAGAGATGAAGTAGATCGGATTCTTTTAGAAAATGCGATTAAGTATCAGACTCCAGTCTATGGATTTTGCCGGGGAATGCAGTCTATCTTAGACTTTTTTGGTGTGAAATTGGTTCAAATAGATGGTCATGTGGCAGTCAGACATACGGTATCGGGATTATGGGGAGAAGGGGTTGTAAACAGTTATCATAATCAGGCTGCAATGCAGATAAACGATGAGTTTATACTTACAGAGATGTCAGAGGATGGTGTAGTAGAGGCAGTTGTCCACAAGATATATAAGATTTGTGGGACAATGTGGCATCCAGAAAGGGAAAAAATCTTTCAGGAGCAGGATATAATACGAATTCAGAAGTTTTTTGGATGAAGAGGGAAAATCACATGAAAATAATTATTTTGGCAGCAGGACAAGGGACAAGGCTGCGCCCTTTGACAGATGAACAACCTAAATGTATGGTTTCAATTAATCAGGTGAGCATTATTGAAAGAATTTTAAGGACCATATCAGCATGTGGGATAAATGAGAGGGACGTATGGATTGTTGCAGGATATAAAGCATCTGTTTTAGAAAAATTTCTTGCTGGGAGAGATATAAATTTTATTTATAATTCAGATTATGAGACTACGAATATGGTATATTCTCTGATGTGTGCAAAAGGAGTTTTGGAAAGTGACGAAGAAATAATTGTTTCCTATGGGGATATTATTTACGAAAGCAGTGTCCTGAAAAAAGTGATGGAAGCGCCATATGAACTGTCTGTAGCAGCAGATGATGGGTGGTACGAGTATTGGCAGAAGCGGTGTGAGAACCCGCTGGATGATGCTGAAACATTTTTATTTGATGAGAGCGATAACCTGCAGGAGATTGGTCAGAAGACAACAAAATTATCAGATATTCAATCGCAGTATATCGGATTAATGAAGTACAGCGGCAATGGTATTAGGAGAATAATAGAAGTATGTGAAAAGGCAAAGGAAAAAAGTTTGAATGGAGAGCCATTGTGGAGAACGCCCCGTACTTATCAAAAAATGTATATGACAGATATGCTTCAGGGTTTAGTAGATGAAGGAAATCAGATTAAGGTCCTTCATATCAACAGAGGATGGTATGAGGTAGACAGTCTGAAAGATTTACAGGTAGTGGAAAAAGAGGTATTATAATAGACATTGAAAGAGGATAAGCATATGAAATGGCAGACTCCAGGAAGTCAATTTAGCCCTATTAAAGACATACTTTATGAGCAATACAAACAGAGAAAAATTTATATTTATGGAGCAGGACAATTTGGAACGCGGATGGCAAAAGCATTAAAGGCAGTTACAGATTGGCCAGTTATGGCTTTTGTGGATCGGTATAAGTCAGGAACAGAATATTTAGGATTGCCAGTAATCAGCATGGCTGAAATGGAAAAAATTATTAAAGAAGAAAAAGAAAGAGTATTACTTTTATTATCGTTACGTGGTAAAAATGAAAAAGAATTACTCCAAAAGTTTGAACAAATGTTATCGGGAACATCCCATCTGTATAAGCGTTATGATGAATTTATGAGGCATGACTTTCCGATTATTGCATACTATCAATACGGAAAAACAGTGGTTCATTCGTTATCATGTATTGTTACTGAAAGATGTACGCTAAAGTGCGAAAAATGTGCAATTTGTCTTCCGTTTTTTAAGTATAAAAATGAATATTCAAAAGAAAAAATAAAAGAAGAAATTGATTTAGCCTTTGAAAAAATCGATTTTATCTCTGATGCTACATTTACAGGAGGAGAGCCGCTTCTTAATAAAGATTTGGAAGAAATCTTGCGATACATTTCTGAAAAATATAGAGACAGGATGGGAAGCTGCAGAATCATAACAAATGGTACTCTTACACCATCAGAAGAGTTGCTGGACTGCATGAGTCAAAACCATATTTATGCAGAAATTAGTGATTATACAAAAAATGTAAAAGAAATTGAACAGAAAGTTTTATCAAACTATAAAAAGTTTTGTGCTGCAGGGGTTCATACATATCTCCTTAGCGATAATCAATGGATAGATTTTGGCTTTAAAAAAGTCATTCACCAAGAAGAAAGCGAAGAAGAGATGAGCGATTTTTTTGAGGAGTGCACAACAATTTGCAGAGGTTATATTGATGGGAAAATATGGTATTGTATTAACGCAAGATTTGCAGAGCAGGCATTGGGAATGGAGTATGATTCCAATAATATGTTTGATTTAAGAAGAATGGGAGATGAGGAGAAAGAAAAAATTAAATTAGTTGAGTTTGATATAGGATATAATGAGAGAGGTTATTTGACTATGTGTCGTTACTGTAATGGCGGGTATACAAATAATACACACTATATTGAGGTGGGGAAGCAATGGAACAGGGACTCGTAACAATTGTAATTCCGGTATATAATGGAGCGAATTTTATGAGGGAGGCAATTGACAGTGCCTTGCATCAAACATATACAAATTGCGAAATTTTGGTAATTAATGATGGTTCAACAGATAGAGGAGAAACAGAAAGAATAGCATTGTCTTATGGCAACAAGATAAAATATTTCAGAAAAGAGAATGGAGGGACAGCTTCTGCTCTGAACTATGCAATAGATAGAATGAAAGGGGAATATTTTGCATGGCTTTCTCATGATGATATTTATTATTCAGATAAAATACTACGGCAAATACAATGGATGAAGCAGTATAGAAGCAAATTTTCTTTTTGCGATTATCATATATTAAGGGAAGATGGGACAAAAACAAAAATTATTGCAGAGAATTGTTATCCTTCGGAATATTTAACCCATGGGGTTCTTCCAGTAGTAAATGCCATGATTCAGTTTGGTGCAGTGCTGCTTCATAAGAGTATCATAGACGAATACGGAAAATTTGATGAACAATTGAGAACAACACAAGATTTTGAGTATTTATTTCGCATTTCAAAAAAAATAAGTCCAATTTATGTTCCGGAAATTTTATATGCAGTTCGTACTCATCGGAACCAGGGAAGTAATACGATTCCAACCGTCTCTCAAGATGCGGATCAGATGTTTCAAATGTTTTTAGAACAAATTGATCTAAAAGAGAAGGAAAAAGCTTATGGGAGTAGTTATGGTTATTACTATCAAATGTTCCTTAATATTTGGCCGCAAAAGCATTTAAAAGATAGTTTTAAGGTATGTATCCAAAGTTTATTTGAAACAAAAGATAATTCTGATGTTGAAAACAATGTATTCGATTCCTGGAAAGATAAAAGGATTTATCTTTATGGAGCCGGAAATTATGGAAAACGGTTGCTTCTTGATATGCAGATTAGAGGAATTAAAGTCGAAGGTTTTATTGATAAGAAAGTGAAAGGAAGCATTGCGAATCTTCCCTGCATTACACCTGAACGGGCACAACTCATGAAAAAGGATATTTTTATTATTGTGGCAGCGATTGTAGTTGATGAGATATCAGGAGAGTTAAGGCAGAGAGGATTTCGTGAATTTATAACAAAAGCCCAGTTTGACAAGCTTTCCATAAAAAATCCTCCGCCAAAATACAAAATCATACCAACAATTTTAAATTGCTATCACCAGGTGTGTATTTATGGAGCTGGTGTTTATGGGATTAGAAATTATCTTTTATTAAAAGAGAGCGGAGTAAACGTGACCTTTTTTTGTGACAGAGATCCGGCAAAACAAGGGATTGTACTTGATGATATCAAATGTATTTCGCTAGAAGAACTGGAAAAAAAAGAAAAAGAAAATATGGTGATGTTCATCTGTATCCAGAACGGTGCTATGCTAAAGAAGAAATTTGAAAAAATGGGAATTCCATACGTATGTACCAGTGAAACAATTTCTGACTGGATTGTTTCTGACATTCTGAATCCTTATCAGAATAAAGAAAAATTAAATTTGGAGAACGCTGAGACAATTAATAAAATCAATGATTTTAGAAATTATTTGATTCATATGAAAGACAATACAGCAGATATATCAGACTTGGATACAGCAGACGATTTTGAAAGGATGCTAAAGGATATTTTAGTCAATGAACAAGCAAGAAAAAAACATAAACATTCTGGAAATTAATTACTGCGATCTGGTTGGCAGAATATTTAATGGATACGAACTGCAAAATTCTTTAAATGCCAGAGGGAACTACACAGTAAACCAGATAGTCAAAGATAAATTAAGCAGCAATCCTTATGTGCATGCCATTGGCAGTGATTATATTTTGCAGGAAGAAATGAAACATATAGAAAAATCTTTTTCTATCAGCAATTTGCTATCTGTTTGCGGACTAAAATTATATGAAATGGAGGTATACAAAAGGGCGGATCTCCTGCATTATCATATTTTGCATAATGATTTTATTTCGATTTTGGATTTGCCTTTGTTGATGAGGCATAAAAAAACTGTATGGACAATTCACGATCCATGGATTGTCACTGGGAACTGCGTATATCCCCTTTCGTGTGAAGGTTGGAAAACGGGATGCGGGAATTGCGGCCGTTTGGATTATAAGTGGTTTGAAATGCGTGAAGACAATACGAGTGGGATGTGGAAACTGAAAAAAGAAATATTAGGGAAAGTGAACCCAACGATAGTAGTTGCTTCAGAGTTTATGCAAAATTATATTGAAAACAGTCCACTAACAGAACATTTTACTGATATTGTAAAGATTCCGTTTGGTGTTAAAACAAAATCTTATCAGACAGAAAATAAAAATGAAATGAAAAAAAGATTTTCTTTAGCAGAAGAAGATTTTGTTATTGGATTTCGCAGTGAAGAGAGTAAAATAAAAGGCTGTGATTTGCTGTATACAGCGCTTAAACATATGGAGAAAAAGGAGCATATTTCTTTGCTGGTTGTTGGCTCAGGGGAAATTCCTGATTTTCTGAAAGAAATGTATCGGGTGGTTGAACTGGGCTGGAACAATGACGAAAGAGTTATGGAGCAGTTTTTTGCCAGCTGCGATGTGTTTGCAATGCCCTCTTTAGCAGAATCATTTGGATTAATGGCAATAGAGGCAATGGCGGCAGGAGTGCCGGTGCTCTGCTTTCAGGGAACTGTTTTAGAAGAACTTATTCATGCTCCTGATTGTGGAATTGCGGTTGGATATAAAAGCGTAAAAGAACTGAAACAGTCATTGGAATATCTGAACGAAAACCGGGATGCAAGAGAACAAAAAGGAAATGCAGGGCGAAAACGAGTACAGAAACATTACACGTATGAGCAATATGTAGATCGCCATGCACAATTGTATGAAAGGTTACATGAGGAAGAATAGATGTTGAGAATCAGTCAGACAAGATTTTTAAAAGGGTATATGAAAATGCTGCCCTTACAATATAAAATTGTTATTTACGGAGCAGGAGAAAATGGAGTAAAATTATCTGAATGCATCAGAGAGTGTGGAAGGAAAGCAGATGCTTTTTGTGATAATAATCCGGAGAAAACAGGAAAGGATATTTGTGGGATTCCCTGTATTTCCTACGAGGAGTTAAAACAGGAAAAGGATCAAGTAATTGTATTTGTTTCTCCATCAGATGCAAAAGATATTTATAGTCAGTTAGAAACAGAGGGATTTCCTTTTATAGTTCCAGAAGAAATCAAAGATGTGTGGGCCTTCTGCCCCCCACCAGAGACAGCCCTGTTTCCTGTGGGACATTTTTATTCTCTGTACCCGGATCTCAGAGAAATAGAGAAAAAACGAAAAGATATATTTAACAAGGACAGAGAAGTAAAGGATATTTTTCTTAACGAAGAACATCAGTGCGAGATGCTGAAAAACATGCTTGCTTATTATGATACACTGCCGAAATGGGAAAAATATGGAGAAGAGGAAAAATCAGGAGGACTGCGGTACAGGTATGGCAATCCATCCCTGAGCAGTGGAGATGCAGTCGCGCTTCACTGTATGATTCGGATGCTAAAACCGAACAGACTGATTGAGGTAGGTTCCGGTTTTTCCTCTGCATTGATTTTGGATACGAATGAAGAATATCTGAACAACAAAATGAAGTGCTGCTTTATTGAACCATATGCGGCGCTGTTAAAGTCATTATGTAAAGATACGGACAATATTTTTTTAAGAGAATGCGGTTTACAGGAAGTAGAATTAGAGTTTTTTGACCAGTTAGAAAGCGGAGATATTTTATTTATAGACTCTACCCACGTGTCAAAGGTTGGATCTGATGTAAATTATTTGTTTTTTGAGATCTTTCCAAGATTAAAACAAGGAGTTTATATCCATTTACATGACATTTTTTATCCGTTTGAATATCCGGAAACGTGGATTATGGAGAAGGGGATGATATGGAATGAACTGTATCTCCTTAGAGCATTTTTACAGAATAACAGGGAGTATTCTATAGAATTTTTTCACAATATGCTGGAACAGAAGCATATGGATTTGTTCATGGAGAAATGGCCGTTTGAGGAGATGCCCCATGGCGGCAGCATTTGGCTTCAAAAACGGTGAGAACGTGAAAGATTGAGTGAAAGGAGTTGTGGTGCTTGCATGAATATTGCAGTAATTATTGCAGGCGGATCTGGTCAAAGGATGAACCTGGACATTCCCAAACAGTTCATTAATGTTTATGATAAACCTGTTTTAATCTATACATTAGAGGGATTTGAAAAACATCCCGATATAGATGCGATTGAAGTGGTCTGCCTGCCGGGATGGCTGGATTTGCTTAAAGCCTATGCAAATCAATTTCACATAACTAAATTAAAGTGGGTCATTGAAGGTGGGAATACGGCCCAGGAATCTATAAGAAACGGAATTTTTCATCTCAGGCAAGAGTGCTCTGCGGATGATATTATAATTATACATGACGGAATACGTCCATTGGTAGATGCAAGCATATTGTCAGATGTGATTTTAAAGTGCCGCCAGTATGGAAATGCAGTAACCTCTCTTCCATATAATGAACAGATCTTTGTAATTGACGATGAAATGTCTACCTGTAAATACATACCAAGGGAAACTTTGCGAAGGGTAGCTACGCCGCAGGCTTATAAGTACGGAAAGCTTGATTGGGCGTATCAAAAGGCATTTGAAGAGGGAATCGGGATTCATGGATCGGCATATACCAATACAATGATGGTAGATTTAGGGGAAAGGCTGTACTTTGCTGCAGGCTCAGATAAAAATATCAAATTGACAACCAGAGATGACCTGGAGCTGTTTAAAGGATATCTGCGAATGGAAAAGGACGAGTGGTTAAAATGAAAACATTGATAGATGATTGTCTCTATCAGGAGGATATAAAATATGTTGCACATATCCCGATAAAATGGGAACTTTTAGAGAATAGGACTCTTCTTTTATCAGGTGCATCCGGACTTCTGGGAAGTTTTATAATAGATGTATTGATGTATAAAAACATTTATGAGAAACAGAACTGCAGAATATTGGCTATGGGCAGAAATATCCGGGCAGCAAAAGAACGATTTGGAAAGTATTGGAATTCTCCATATTTCCGATTTATTCAACAGGACATTAATGAAGAAATAGAGGAGATTGAAAAGGCAGATTATGTGATACATGCTGCCAGCAATACGCATCCACTGCAATATTCTATGGATCCCATAGTGACAATCCGAAGCAATGTGGTGGGAACGGATCATTTGCTGAAATATGCATCGCAGGTTGGGGCAAAGCGATTTGTTTTTCTTTCTACAGTAGAGATTTACGGACAGAACAGAGGGGATACTGTCGGGTTTACAGAGGACTATTGTGGATATATCGATTCTAATACACTCAGGGCAGGCTATCCGGAGGGAAAACGGACAGGAGAAGCGCTTTGTCAGGCATATGCAAAGCAGACAAAATTGGAATTTGTGATTCCCAGACTGGCAAGAGTCTACGGACCTACTATGCGCGAAGATGACAGCAAAGCGGTATCGCAGTTTATACGAAATGCGGTAAACGGAGAGGATATTGTATTAAAAAGTAAAGGTCAGCAGAGGTATACTTACACATATGCGGCAGATGCAGTTGCTGGAATTTTTACAGTTATGCTGTTGGGAAAAGCTGGGGAAGCTTACAATATAACTGGGGGAAAAGGCGACATTACTTTGCATGAACTGGCGACATACATAGCTGAAGAAAGTAAAACGAAAGTGGTCTATCAGATTCCAGACGAAGCAGAAGCAGCAGGATATTCCAAGGCAGATCTGGCAGTATTAGACGGCCATAAAATACAGCAGTTGGGTTATCAGGAAAAATATGATGTGAAAGAAGGGATACACAGGACGCTTTCTATTTTGAAAAATAAACCGTTGGTTTCCATTGTAATCCCTGTATATAATGGTTCCAATTATCTTGGGGAAGCAATTGACAGCGCTTTGAATCAGACGTATGACAATTGCGAGGTTCTGGTGATTAATGACGGCTCGGATGATGATGGAAAGACAGAAGCGATTGCCCTGAGTTATGGAGACAAAATCAGATATTTTTACAAAAAAAATGGAGGGGTATCTTCGGCGTTAAACTTCGGGATAAAAAACATGCAGGGAGAATACTTTTCATGGCTGTCTCATGATGATTTATATTATCCGGAAAAAATAGAAAAGGAGATCAATGCGATACTTTGTACTGGTATTCCTGAAACTCTGGTACAGGCAGAATATGAATTTTATAATCAGGAAACAAAGTCGATGACCCCAACAGATTTCCTGAAATACTATGAATTAGATCAGATAACTAACTCGTTTTTTTCGGTTTTGCAAATGCAGATACATGCATGCAGCGCTTTGATTCATAAAAGCCATTTTATGCGGGTTGGATATTTCGACGAGAACTTAAAGACGATACAAGATGTGGACATGTGGTTTCGCATTTTTCGGGGACAAAGATCCTTATTCTTAAATGACATCCTTCATATTGTGAGAGAACACAAAGAGGCTGGCTCGGCTACTATAGACTGCTATTATGAAGAAACCAGAAAAGAATACATCAAGCTGATTCATCAGTTGGATGACAAAGAAATTGAGCAGGTGTTTGGAAATACAGGCGTTTTTTTGTGCAGAATGGCAGGGTTTATGAAAAGCTATGGAGGGACAGATGAGGTAAGAGAGATCGAAGAAAGGATGAGAAAACTTCTGCCAGATCCGCAAAAAGATAAGGAGCCATCCTTTTTGCATGATATTTTATATCGATATACAAATGGAAAGGCAAAAAAGATTGCAATTTATGGTTCAGGACAATATGGAATTCGTATAAAATATGATTTGGATAAGAGGGCGGCGATGCCATCTTATTTTGTGGATCAGGATGAGAGAAAGCAGGGAACGCAGATTGATGGAATCCCATGCAAATCCAAAGAAGAGTTTTTAAGCCAGAAAGAAGATACGCTTCTGATTGTGGCTATGCGAAACTATACACAGGTGGCTGAGGAATTAGAAAAAAACGGTATTCCTTATTATATTACAAGGCAGGAATTGGACCCGATTTTGTTAAAATTTCCTCTTGCAGCAGAAGAGTGCGAAATTGCCAAATTTGGTAAAAACACAGTGGAGAATATATATGAAGTGGAAAAATAAAGGTCATGAATTTGATTCTGCATATGAAAATATGAAAAAACTTGATAAGTATTACTTATTTGGTGCAGGACAGTATGGACAGCAGATTTATGAAGTCTTAAACAGCGAAATTATGATAGCAGGGTTTATTGATAATGATAGTAAAAAGCAGGGAGGGGAGTATTGTCAAAAACCAGTATATTCATTTGAAAAAATAAAAAAGGAAATGGGCGAAACTACAGGGATTATTATAACTGTATCTCCCAATATACATTCAACCATTGCCCAGCAGTTAAAGGAATATGGTTTAATAGAGGGAAAAGACTTTTTTGATATGGCATTTTTTTTAACAGTGTATATGTCTTATAAAAAAAATCAAACATATATATCGTCTATTTCTTTTTTACCCAGTACAAGGTGCAATCTTCGGTGTGAAGCATGTTTGAATTTTACTCCATATATGAAACACTTCGATGAAAGGCCATGGGATCAGATCAAAGCGGATATTGATACGTTCTTTTCGTGTATTGATTATATTATGCTGTTTCATATAAGCGGAGGAGAACCTATGCTATATCCGCATATGGCACGTTTGGTAGAGTATATTGATAATCATTACAGAAAGCAGATTCATACTTTAAGGACAGTAACCAATGGCACTATTTTGCCAAAATCTGAGTTGCTGAAGGCGTTATCGGAGCATAATGTGGAGGTTACAGTAGATGATTATAGAGAGGCTGTGCCCCAGAGTGAAGAAACATTTAAAAAACTATTAGTGTTATTGGAATCTTATGGTATAACATATGAAATAAATAAAGCAGATGAATGGATCGACCTTGCACCGCTGACTACGGATCATTCAAATTGGAGTGAGGAGAAGCTTCAAGATAAGTTTGAAAGATGTCATGTGCCATGGCAGGAATTAAGAGAAGGAAAAATTTATACTTGTAACTATTCCAGCTATGCAATGGTTGCCGGTCTAACAAAACTGGATAAAACAGAATATTTTGACTTGAAAACCTATACTCAGGACAAGCAAAAAGAATTGATAGAATTTCGGCTGGGCTACAGTGAGAAGGGCTATACAGAATTTTGCAAGCACTGCAGTGGGTATATGGATATTAACCCGAATATAGTGCCTCCAGCAAAACAGTTAGAACGATAGAGGAAATTTATGGATAGTGCAAAAGAATATATAGTATCTCAAGAAGAACTTAAAAAAATGCAGAGAATAGAATTTTCTATGCTGAAGGAAGTAGACCGGATATGCAGAAAATATAATATTGCATATTCTCTGGATGGAGGAACGCTTTTAGGGGCTGTCAGACACAAGGGATTTATTCCCTGGGACGATGATATTGATGTGATTATGCTCAGAGAAGAGTATGTCAGGTTTAAAGACGCCTGTAAAGAAGAACTGGATTCTGAGCGATTTTTCCTTCAGGATTATCAGACGGATCCGGAGTATCGGTGGGGATGGGCAAAGATCCGAAGAAAGAATACAGAACATATACGTCTTGGCCAGGAATCAATGAAGTACAAAACCGGAATTTTTATTGATATTTTTGTGGCAGATCAGGTTCCGGATAATCCGATTATAAAACGTGTACATCATTTTATCTGTTACATGATACGGAAAATCCTGTATTCACCATTAGGGATTGAACATGCAGACAATGCATTTGAAAGAAGTATATACCGGTGTCTGAATTTGATAACAAAGGAACAGGCTTTTGCAATCAGGGATTGGCTGGCCAGTCAGAGCAACAAAAAAAAGAGTAAATTAATCAGCCACTACACATTTCAATACCCCAAAAGCTGCAAATACGGACTTCCGAGAAAATGCTTTGATGAGTTCATTGAGATAGAATTTGAGGGGCAGTTATTTAAAGCATTTAAGGAATATGATATATATTTGCGCTCACACTATGGAAATTATATGGAACTGCCGCCTGCAGAAAAGCGAATTCCACATTGCAGTGTTTCCAGAATTGATATGACAAAAGTGGAGGAATAATTTTATGAAAATACTGGTTTTAGGTTCCAATGGCATGGCAGGACATATGCTGGTACAGTATTTCCACGAAAAAGGGTATGATGTGACTGCATTTGCAAGGGAAAAGGGCCATTATGCGCAGCAAATAGTGGGAGATGCTATGGACAGCAATGAATTAAAGCAGGTGCTTTGCGAAAATGCTTATGATATTGTGATAAATGCAATTGGTGTGCTGAATCAGGCGGTAGACAGGAATCTGGCAAACGGAATTTATATAAATAGCGTTTTGCCGCACTTTCTGGCAGAGGTATTGGAAGAGACCAGAACAAGACTGTTTCATATCAGCACAGATTGTGTTTTTTCAGGCAAGAGGGGAAACTATGAAGAAACCAGCAGTCCAGATGAGAATTCTTATTATGGACGCTCAAAAGCATTAGGTGAAATCAGGGATGAGAAGAATTTGACCATTCGTACTTCCATTATTGGTCCCGAATTGAAAAGCAGCGGAGTAGGACTGTATCATTGGTTTATGCAGCAGCATGGATGTGTCCATGGATTTGTTAATGTTTTATGGTCTGGGGTTACCACTCTGGAACTGGCAAAGGCGATGGATGCAGCAATCCAGCAAAACCTTACAGGATTATATCATTTATCCAATAACCAGAAAATCAGCAAATTTGAGTTGCTGCAATTGCTAAATAAACACATGAGAAATAATGAAATTTCTATTATGCCAGATGATTTTGCAGTTAGTGACAAGTCTTTAAAGAACACAAGAACCGATTTCCAGTATCAGGTTCCGGATTATGAGTTCATGATTGAAGAACTGGCAGTTTGGATTAGGGAACATAGAAACTTGTATACACAATACAATATAAAATGTTAAGGAGATAAGATAAATGGGAGTTTTTACAGATAAGACGCTTATGATAACAGGAGGAACAGGATCCTTTGGCAATGCGGTATTGGAACGATTTCTGAGCTCTGATATAAAAGAGATCCGTATTTTTTCAAGAGATGAAAAAAAACAGGATGACATGCGCAGGCATTATAGAAATGATAAAATTAAATATTATGTAGGTGACGTCAGAGATGAGAGAAGCGTGGAAGAGGCCATGCATGGCGTTGATTTTATTTTCCATGCGGCAGCATTAAAACAGGTTCCGTCCTGTGAGTTCTTTCCCATGGAAGCAGTTAGAACCAATGTGATCGGTGTTGATAATGTACTGACAGCTGCAATTAGAGCGGGAGTAAAAAAAGTGATATGCCTGTCAACAGATAAAGCAGCTTATCCCATTAATGCTATGGGAATCAGCAAAGCAATGATGGAAAAGGTATTTGTTGCCAAATCAAGGACAACTGATAAAACTGTAATATGTGGTACAAGATACGGAAATGTAATGTGTTCCAGAGGATCTGTGATTCCTCTTTTTATTGCTCAGATTAAAGAAGGAAAACCCCTGACTATCACAGATCCGGAGATGACCCGATTTCTGATGAGTCTGGAGGAAGCGGTAGATTTAGTTATGTTTGCTTTTGAACATGGGCAGCCAGGGGACATTCTGGTACAGAAAGCTCCGGCGTGTACAATAGGAGTGCTTGCACAGGCAGTAAAAGAATTATTCCATGCAGACAACCCAATTCATTATATTGGAGTACGTCATGGTGAGAAAAAAAATGAAACATTACTGACTAAGGAAGAGTGTAACCATGCACTTGATTTAGGAGAGTTCTATCAGGTGCCGGCAGATAACCGGGATCTGAATTATGAAAATTATTTTGAAAAGGGGACAGTCGGCAAAGCCGATATTGAGGAATTTACATCAGACACTACTATGCAGATGAATGTAGAACAAGTGAAAGAGAAATTGCTGAAACTGAAGTATATACAGGAAGAGTTGAAAGACAGATAGGAGGGAGACCCGGATAAACGTGAAAAAGCTTAAATTAATGACAATCGTTGGTACAAGACCAGAACTCATCCGGTTATCAGAGATTATTAAAAAAGCAGACATTTATTTTGAACATATATTTGTACATACAGGGCAAAATTACAGCGATCGGCTAAATGATATTTTTTATCAGGATTTGGGTTTAAGAATGCCGGATTACTATTTGGATGTGGTGGGAGAGCATCTTGGAGAAACATTGGGAAATATCATATCCCGTTCCTATGAACTTATGGACAGAGTAAAGCCGGATGCTCTTTTGATTCTGGGAGATACAAATTCAGCACTTTCTGCCATCTCCGCAAAGCGTCTGAAGATACCGATTTTTCATATGGAGGCAGGAAATCGCTGTTTTGATGAAAATCTTCCTGAAGAAACAAATCGCCGGATAGTAGATCATATAGCAGATATTCATTTGCCATATACAGAACATGCCAGGCGCTATCTCATTTCTGAGGGGGTACAAAAAGAACACATTTATGTAACCGGTTCTCCGATGAAAGAAATCATTATGGCTCATGATTCCAAAATAAATAAAAGCAGAATTTTGGATGAACTGAAACTGGAAAAAAATAAGTATATTGTATTATCTGCACACAGAGAGGAAAACATCGATCATGAAGAACACTTTACTGGATTGATGAATGCGATCAATAAGATGGCAGAAACATATGGTATACCGGTAATTTATTCCGTCCATCCAAGAAGCGCAGCCCTGATCGAAAAAAGAAATGTCAAATTCCATTTTCTGGTAAGGGGCATGCCGCCATTTAGTTTTACAGATTACAGCCAGCTAATGCGAAATGCATATTGTGTTGTTTCAGACAGCGGAACAATGCCCGAAGAAAGTGCGATCAGTAAATTTCCTGCTGTTTGCATACGTACTTCAACGGAACGTCCGGAAGCTTTAGATAAAGGAGGTTTCATCATAGGGGGAATAGAGGAAGAATCGATTTTACAGTCGATAGATATGGCTGTAAAAATGGGAACAAACTCTTCTAAAGTGCCGGATTATGAGGTGGAGGATGTTTCGGGAACCGTTATTCGCATTATCCAAAGCTATACTCGAATTATTGATGATAAGGTGTGGAGAAAATAGAATGAATATTCTTGACAGAATGAATAGATAGGAGAAATCAATGTACAGACATACAGAAATGAGAGAGGCCCATGATTTAAGAAACGAATATAAATATTTGGTTGGCTGGGGAGCAGGAAAAGAGGAATATTTTATGCATTATAATCCGGCAATGTACCATCTGGATTATATGATCGACATAAATGAAGCATACCATGGCAAAACGATATGCGGAGTACAAATTTCCGGCAAACAGATTTTAAAAGAATTAAAAGACCAGGGAAAGATATGTGTGATTATTTATCCCAATGCTGAATATGAAATCATAGAACAAATCAGCGAATATCTGGATGACTTTGATATCATTGTGTCCCGTTTAATTGAAAGTAGGGGGGGTTATTCAGGGATTACATTTTCGACTTCCAGAGAAGACGAAATCATGTATCATGCTATGGAGGAACTGGGAATTCACAACCCTTATTATGTAGATATAGGTGTATGCCATCCGGTTATTCGGAACAATACATATTTATTTTACCAGAAAGGGATCAGGCAGGGATTACTGGTTGAACCCAATTTAAATATGTGCAAGTTGGCAGAGATTTATCGTCCAGCAAATAAACTGGTAAAAGCAGGAGCCTGTGCTGGTAAAGATGGCGTGCTGAAATATTATCAGCATCCTGTTTCTACATATATAGGGCATAACACATTTGATTATAAAGCAGCATGTCAGCAGGGATTTGAAAATAACTACATCGAGATTCCGGTTCAGAATATCAATAAAATCCTGGAAGCAAACTGTGAGAGGGAACCGGATATTTTGGATATTGATACAGAGGGAATGGACTTTGAGCTGCTAAAGGCTCTGGATACCAGCCGTTTTCCATTTAAGATGATATGTACAGAAGTGTGGGCAGACAAAAATAGGGATGAATTGGATCGGATGTTGATGAATAAGGGATACGTTCATTTTATGGATACTCTGGAAAATTCCATTTATATCTTAGAAAAAGCACAAACGTTGCTTAAATAGAACTTGATTTACAATAAGGAGAATGCTATACTAAGGACTGCTTATATGCGCAGGCACGTGTGTTCGAGACCTTCCACACGTAAAACAAAACTAAAGGAGAAAACCAAATTATGAAAACAACCAACAAAACAGTGTACTTGATGACCCAGGGAGCAATGATTGCCGCCATCTATGTGGCGCTGACCATGCTTTTTGCTCCCATTAGCTTTGGTCCGGTTCAATTCCGCATTTCAGAAGCATTGTGCATCCTTCCGTTTTTTACCCCCGCAGCAGTGCCGGGGTTGGCAGTGGGATGCCTTCTGGCCAATATTTTCTGCGGCGCTATGGTGCCGGATATTGTGTTCGGAACTCTGGCAACGCTTCTTGGAGCAGTTGGTTCCTATGCTCTTAGAAAGAATAAATGGCTGGTATGTATTCCTCCAATTCTTTCTAATGCTCTGATTATTCCATTTGTGCTTCGGTTTGCCTATGGATCAGAGGATATGATTCCTTACATGATGCTTACAGTTGGAATCGGCGAGATTTTGGCAGTCGGACTTTTGGGGAATGCCCTGATGTTTGCGTTAGATAAGTACAAAGGTTTGATTTTTAAGACAGCAAGTATTCGGCAGTGAGAAAATAATGCAACAGTTCAGCCATGCGAAGATTCAGACAGAAAAAAGCGTTGAAAGCTTATTTTCATAAGAGTTTTCCTGTCTGAATCTTTATAGGGCAGACGCCAGAGGCTTCTTGTCCGCGTAAGCTGACAAGAGGATGCATGACGGAACTGTTACAAAATGACCTGCCGGAAAATGCGGAAACTCCGATAGGAGACGGGTGTGTTTATGGCCCTTCTTCTATCGGAGATTCTTTTTTAGGCAAGTAGTTGATTTTATTACATTCACTTGGTAAGATAGAGTTGAATAACATCTTATAAACAACGAGGGAAAATTATGATCACATTTACTTACATGATTTCAGACGTCAGCGGCCTTCATGCCAGAAATGCATTGCAGATTGCAAGGGCTGCAGAGGATTATAAATGCAGTATTAAAGTTTCCAGCAAAGGAAAAAGTGCCAATGGAAAGCTGGTGGTAAGCCTGATTGGGCTGGCGGCTGAAAAAGGAGCAGAATTGACATTTACTCTGGATGGGGAGGACGAAGAGGAAGCAGCTGCATATCTCCAGGCTTTAGTAAAAGAGGTTATATAGACGCGGCGGGGGAGAGAGATGTTTGACAAATATAAGCATAATATCGTAGTAAGAAGATGCATTACAATTGCCGCAGTAGTAGTGTCTGCGCTGCTGCAGGCGTATGTGATTCAGGTGTTTATTCGCCCGGTGAATCTTTTGTCCGGCGGGTTTACCGGAATTGCAATTTTGTTGGACCGGATTGCATCCTTATGCGGAAAACAGTTTTCTACCTCATTAGGCATGCTGGTGTTAAATATCCCGGTAGCAGTTTTATGCAGCAGAAGTATTAGTCCCAGATTTACATTTTTTTCAATGGTTCAGGTAGTCTTGTCCAGCACCTTTTTAGAGATCTGTCAGTTTGAGCCTTTGTTTGATGATATTATGCTCAATGTGATTTTTGGCGGTTTCCTCAATGGAATTGCCATTGCAATCGCCCTGAGAGGCAATGCATCCACTGGAGGTACAGACTTTATTGCGCTCTATGTGTCCAATAAAACAGGCCGTTCTATCTGGGAGTATGTATTTGCAGGAAATGCAGTGCTGCTGTGTATTTTTGGCTATATGTTCGGGTGGCAGTATGCCGGATATTCTATTTTGTTCCAGTTTATTTCCACCAAAACCATATCCACATTCCACCACCGGTATGAACGGGTAACGCTGCAGGTTACGACATCAAAGCCGGAGGAGATTATTAAGGCGTATGTGTCCCATTTCCGGCATGGGATTTCCTGTGTAGAGGCAGTAGGCGGCTACAGTCATCAGAAAATGGCTCTCCTGCATACAGTTGTATCCTCTTATGAAGTATCGGATATAGTGATGCTTATGAGAAGCCAGGATCCGCATGTGATTATTAATACAGTCAAGACTGAGAATTTCTATGGAGGGTTTTATCAGGCGCCGATGGATTAAAAAGATCCTGGGGTCAAAAGGCTTTTTTGACCTTTTGACCCTGGTGTTTTAAAAATAGTGTATTAACGGAAAAATAGATTGAGATAAGGATGGGAAGCATATGTATCAGATTGATTTTAAAAAGCCTCAGGCTATTCATTTTATAGGAATAGGCGGCATCAGCATGAGCGGCCTGGCAGAGATTTTATTGGAAGAGGGATTTCGGGTATCCGGATCGGATGCGCAGAAAAGTGTTCTCACTCAGCACTTAGAAGAGAAAGGCGCAAAGATTTTAATTGGCCAGCGGGCCTCCAATATTGAAGAGGGAATAGAGGCAGTGGTGTATACGGCTGCAATCCATGAGGACAATCCAGAGTTTGTGGAAGCAAAAAGGCTGCAGATTCCTATGCTTTCCAGAGCTGAACTTTTAGGAGAAATGATGCGCAATTACCGCCAGGCAGTGGCTGTAGCAGGTACTCATGGAAAGACGACGACTACTTCCATGCTGACAGAGATTCTTTTAGAAGCGCAGGCGGATCCGACCATTTCAGTAGGCGGCATGCTGGATTCGATTCAGGGGAATATCCGAATCGGCAACTCCGGTTTGTTTGTAACAGAGGCCTGTGAGTACACCAATAGCTTTCTTTCGTTTTTCCCTACCATGGAAATTATTTTAAATATTGAAGCGGACCATCTGGACTTCTTTAAGGATATTGAGGATATCCGCAGTTCTTTCCGTTTATTTGCCGAGAGAATGCCGGAAGAGGGAACTTTGATTATTAACAGCGAGATTGAGCGCTATGAGGAGATTGCGCAGGGAATAAAAGGGAAAATCATTACCTTTGGAAAGACAGAAAATAGTACGTACCGCGCAGAACATATCGAATATGATGAATTTGCAAGGCCGTCATATGATTTGATCAGAGAGGGAAAGCAGGTGGGAAGAATCTGTCTTGGGGTTGCAGGCGAACACAATGTATATAATTCTCTGTCCGCTATTGCTGCTGCTTTTGAACTTGGAGTTTCACTGGAAGATATTCAAAAGGGACTTGCAGGATTTTCCGGACCTCACCGCAGATTTGAGAAAAAAGGAGAGATTGGCGGAATTACCATTATAGACGATTACGCTCACCATCCTCAGGAGATCCATGCGACTTTATCAGCCGCAAAGAATTATCCTCACAAAACGCTGTGGTGCGTGTTTCAGCCCCATACCTATACCAGGACAAAGGCGCTGATGGATGAGTTTGCAGAAGCTTTAGCAGAGGCCGATAAGGTGGTTCTGGCAGATATTTATCCGGCCAGGGAGACGGATGATCTGGGGATTAGTTCTGCAGATTTGGCAGAGAAAATAGAACAATTAGGCACAAACGTTCATTATCTTCCATCCTTTGATGAGATAGAGACATTTCTTTTGGAAAATTGTGTCAACGGTGATTTGTTGATAACTATGGGGGCCGGAGACATTGTAAAAGTGGGAGAAAAGCTGTTGGGACAATAGTTATCCACATTATCCACATAGTTTTCAACATTTTATGTAAAGAAACTATGTGGATTTTTTTACCCCAGGAGCAGGAAGCGTCAAAATTCTGCAAAGCCTGATTTTATAAGGATTTCGACAAGGTTCGATAGGAGTTTCCAAACTTTGCAAAAACAGTTATCCCCAATATTCACATTATCCACAAAAATCTCTGTGGAAAAATGGGACTATTTTCATTTAAATGGGGATGTGATATTATGTAGACAAAACATTTAAAAAAGGAGAGTCAGAAAATGCCTTATCAGCTAAGCTTGCAGGCAGTGCCGGAAGTTACGGTTATAAGCAATGAATTTATTGACCAGTATATGGCCGGCGCCAATGGAGAATATGTAAAAGTATATCTGTATCTTCTGCGCCACCAGAAAGAGCTGATAGAAGTAGGGAAAATTGCAGATGCTCTAAACCACACAGAGGCGGATGTGAGGCGGGCTCTGACCTACTGGGAAAAGGCCGGGATTTTATCCAGAGGAGGAGATCAGGCGGCAGAAGAATCAGCGGCAACAAAACCGGGACCGTCAGGGGAGGCGCTGCCGGTACAGAATGGGACAGGGCGGTCTTTACAGGAGAGAAAGCCGGTCCTTGCAGATGATTTAAATCGGCTGAGTAAAGACGAGGATTTTGCTGAACTGCTGTACATTGCCCAAAAATATATGAATAAAGTATTTACCCAGAGGGAGTGCCAGACCTTTGCCTATCTGTATGACGGACTGCACATGAAAAAGGATTTGTTAGAGTATCTGGTAGAATATTGCGCCCAGTTGGGCCACACCAGTATCCGCTATCTGGAAACAGTAGCATTAAACTGGCATGAGCAGGGAATTGGGACTGTGGATGAAGCAAAAACTTCTTCAACTGCTTATACGAAGGATGTGTTTGCGGTGATGCGGGCATTTGGGATTGCAGATCGGAGACCTGGTGTATCAGAACAGAAGATTATGGAAAAATGGTTTCGGGACTGGGGCTTTACCAGAGAATTAGTCATAGAGGCATGCAGCAGGACTCTGCAGTCTGCCCATACCCCAAGTTTTCAGTATGCAGACAGAATTTTATCATCCTGGAAAGAGAAAAATGTCCGTACCATGTCCGATGTAAAAGCGCTGGATATAAGGCGCAGGGAAAAGGCGGCAAAGGCAGAAAACGATACTCAGGCAGCTTCCAGGGCATTGGAAGCGGGACGGGGACATAAAGGGAGTCTGCCCCAGGGACAGGTAAGAAAACCTCAGAACCAGTTCCACAATTTCCAGCAGCGGGATGTGGATTATGACGCTCTGATTTTAGAGCAGCTTCAGAAACGATAGGAGGGCATATGGCACTAAGCAATTCTCAATATAACAGCATTATGCGGGATTATGAAAGACGCCGCATGGAAAAGCGCCATGAACAGGAAAAGCGGGTGGAAGAGATTTATCAGAAGATCCCGGCTGTAAAGGAGATTGACAATGCAGTGGGGACAAAAGCGCTGGAGCGGGCCAGACAGCTTTTGGCAGGAGATGCAGAAGCAAAAAAGCGCCTGAAAAAGGAGATTGCAGAACTGGGCGAACAGAGAAATGCCCTTTTAACTGCATACGGTTACCCGGAAGACTATATGGAGATTCACTATACATGTCCGGACTGCCGGGATACCGGATATGTGGACGGGAAAAAATGCCACTGCTTCAGGCGGGCGCAGATGAAGCTGCTTTACGCTCAGTCTAATATTGACAATATTGTGAGCAAGGAAAATTTTGCTGCATTTTCATATGACTGTTTTGACAATACCCGCGTGCTGCCACAAGTGGGAATGACTGCTGCCCAGTATATGAGACGGGTGAAAGAACAGTGTATGGAGTTTGCACGTAATTTTGGGACAGACGGGGGGAACATTCTGTTTACCGGCAATACAGGTGTAGGGAAAACGTTTCTCAGCAACTGCATTGCAAAAGAGGTTATGGATCATTACTACTCGGTTTTGTATTTGTCAGCCAATGACCTGTTTGAAGTATTTTCCAAAAATCGGTTTGAATCCAGAAGCGAAGAAGAAATCCGGGATACTTACCAGTCTATTTTAGAATGCGATCTGCTGATTATTGATGATTTAGGCACAGAGGTCAATAACAGTTTTACTTCTTCCCAGTTGTTTTACTGCATGAATGACCGGCTCTCAAACCGCAGATCGACCATTATCTCCACCAATTTATCTCTGAATATGCTGCGGGACAATTATACAGACCGGGTAACATCGCGGATCATCAGTGGATACCGGATTATTCCCTTATACGGGGAAGATTTGCGCAGGAGAAAACTTCTGGGGGGTTGACTATTGTCCGGGAGAATGTTATAAAAGAATTGCTTATTATCATATGAACTTATAACTATAGATGGAGGACGAAATGCTGTACGAAGAGAAGATTATTGAGACCATTCCGGTTGGACCGCTGGGATTAATTCCGTTAAAGAGTTGTGCGGCTCTGGGAGAAAAGGTTGACAAGTATCTGGTAGACTGGAGAAGAGAACGGGAAAGCGAGCACAAGCATACCATTGCATTTTCCGGTTATCAGAGAGATTCTTATATTATAGGGGCGAAAACTCCCCGATTTGGATCCGGTGAAGGAAAGGGAACTCTGGAGGCTTCGATTCGCGGTGACGACTTATATCTGATGGTGGATGTGTGCAACTACAGCCTGACCTATTCTCTGTGCGGAATGACCAACCATATGTCTCCGGATGATCATTTTCAGGATTTAAAGCGTGTGATTGCCGCGGCTGCCGGAAAGGCGCGCAGAATCAATGTGATTATGCCATTCCTTTATGAGAGCCGCCAGCATAAACGTTCCAGCAGAGAATCTTTGGACTGCGCTCTGGCGCTTCAGGAACTGGTTCAGATGGGTGTAGAGAATATTATCACATTTGACGCCCATGATCCCCGCGTGCAGAATGCGATTCCATTCAGAGGATTTGAGACAGTACAGCCGATTTACCAGTTTATCAAGCATCTGTTAAAGAATGAGCCGAATCTGGAGATTGACAGCGACCATATGATGGTAATCAGTCCTGATGAAGGCGGTATGGGACGGGCTGTTTATTTTGCCAACGTATTGGGCCTGGATATGGGTATGTTCTATAAGCGCAGAGATTATACCAAGATTGTAAATGGCCGCAACCCCATTGTGGCCCACGAATTTTTGGGAAGCGATGTAGAGGGCAAAGACGTTCTGATTATTGACGACATGATTTCTTCAGGAGAAAGCATGCTGGATGTTGCCAAAGAATTAAAGATGAGAAAGGCAAGAAAAGTATTTATCTGTGCTACCTTTGGTCTGTTTACCAACGGCCTGGCCAAGTTTGATGAATACTATGAAAATGGCCTGATCGACAGGATTCTTACCACCAACTTGGTATATCAGACTCCGGATCTGCTGCAGAGACCATACTATATTGACGTAGATATGAGCAAGTACATTGCCCTGATTATTGATAATCTCAACCATGATGCATCTTTAAGCGAACTGTTAAATCCTACTGGACGGATTAACCGGCTTTTAGATCAGTACAGAAGTAAATAGATCAGATAATACCCTAAAAAGGATAATTCTTCCCAGGGGGAGAAAACCATGTTCAGCCATCAAGAAATCAGTTCCTTTAATGAACTTGAAATGTCTGTTTACAATTATATTCTCAGCAACAAAGAAAAAGTTGTGTACATGAAAATCCGGGAACTTGCTGACGGGGCCCATGTTTCTACAACAACAGTGCTTCGTTTCTGCAAAAAAGTGGGATGCGAAGGGTATTCTGAGTTTAAGCTGAGACTGAAGCAGGAACTTTTGGAACAGAAAAACCAACAGCCGGATCTGGACATCAGTGCTATGACGGAATTTTTCCAGAGGGCAGAAGGGGAGGCTTATCAGAATTCCATCCAAAAGGCTCTGGATATTCTGGAGAGATCAGATATTGTAGTATTTATTGGGGTTGGCTCATCAGCAGTTCTTGGAAAATACGGGGCTAGATATTTTAATAATGCAGGTTGTCTATCCATGTGTATTGATGACCCGTTTACTCCGATTTTTTGTGAGGAAAGCGGCAGGATTACTGTAATTGCCCTTTCTGTATCAGGAACCACAGAACAGACATTGATACTGGCCAGCCAGCTAAAAGCCAGAGGTTCTTCTTTGATTTCCATTACTGACAGCGCAAACTGTCCGCTTGCCAATATGAGTGACTGTAATATTGCATATTATATTCCTGTTTTGAGGCTTGATGAGCATTTTGACCTGACCTCCCAGATTCCGGTTTTGTTTACACTGGAAACTTTGGGGCGTAGATTGTGCGGAAGAAAGAGAGAACTGGTAACAGCAAAAAACAAGGGACAGGAATTATAGTAATAATTGATAAAAATAAAGCGAAAAACAGTGCAGATTACACAATAAGATGTAACGCACTGTTTTTTGTTTGTGAAAAATTATATTTGGATGTATTTGTTTTATTCAGTCTCAAAACTATTGGCATAAATAGTTTTACCCACTATACTGACTT
This sequence comes from Lachnospiraceae bacterium, assembly GCA_046957575.1. Lineage (GTDB taxonomy): Bacteria > Bacillota > Clostridia > Lachnospirales > Lachnospiraceae > UMGS1370. The sequence continues at coordinate 79,684 of JBKUOG010000009.1, forward strand.
CACAGGACAGATAACAATTCGTTATAACAGAGACAGGAGGGTATGCAGTGAAAGAGTCAATGACAGAGAAAGTGATTATGGAACTGGTAGTCAACAGCGGAAATGCCAGAAGCCTGGCAATGGAAGCAATTCAACTGGCGAAAAAAAGAAATTTTCAGGAAGCAGAGAATATGCTTGAAAATTCACAGAAGGCGATTTTAAAAGCCCACGAATTTCAGACAGAACTGGTAAGCAAGGAGGCAGCAGGAGAAGAGGTAGAGACTTCTCTTATTATGTGCCATGGACAGGATCATTTGATGACTGCAATGGTCATTATTGATCTGGCAGCAGAATTTATTGATGTGTATAAGAGTATAAACAAAAACAAAATCAGCTAAGTTTAGGAGGAAATAAAATGTTTGTGGTGAGATTATTTTGTGCAGCAGGTATGTCAACCAGTTTGATGGTAAATAAGATGAGAGATGCGGCAAAGGAAATGGGACTTGAGGCAGATATTGAGGCAGCTCCGGAGGCCAATATGGATAAAGAAACAAATGGGATTGATGTGGCGCTTTTAGGGCCTCAGGTTCGCTATAAACTGGCAGAAGCAAAGAAAATCTGCGGGCCTAAAAATGTGGCGGTTGATGTGATTCCTATGATGGATTATGGCACTATGAACGGAAAGAATGTTCTTAATTTTGCACTGAAGCTGGCCGGCAGACAGTAATGCAGAAAACAAAGGCAGCAAAAGGCCAAATCCTGTGCCTGAAAATTTAATAAGAACGGAGAGAGATACCATGGGATTTATGGAAAAAATACAGGAAAAAATGGATGCTACGCTGGTTCCCCTTGCAGCAAAGCTGAATTCACAGCGCCATGTAGCAGCAGTGCGTGATGCATTTACATTTGCGTTTCCCCTTACACTGGCAGGTTCTATTATTGTTCTGATTAATTATGCAGTGCTTTCGCCAGATGGTTTTGTGGCAAAGATTTTGCATCTGGGTACTCTGATTCCCAATCTGGCTGATTACCAGCAGATTTTCACACCGATTTTGAATGGGACAACGAATATTATGTCGCTGCTGATTACGTTTCTCTGTGCATATAAGCTGGCGGAAACAAAGGGAGGCGATGCGCTTTTGACATCGATCTGTGCAGTGGGCACGTACTTTATTATTTATCCGCCTTATGTGGATGGTGCTCTGCCTATGACGTTTATGGGCGCTCAGGGACTTTTTGTAGCCTTGATTGTAGGACTTTTAGTAGGCGAGTTTTTGCCTGAGATGGCGAAAAATAAAAAACTTTGTATTAAAATGCCGGATACAGTACCGCCTGCGGTAGCCAGATCGTTTAATCTGGTAATTCCAATTATTCTGATTTTTGTGGCTGCCGCAGTTGTTAATTTCTTTTTAAACAAGATTGCAGAAGGCGGTATCCAGTACGTAATCTACAATATGATTCAGAAACCTTTCTCAAATCTGGGAGGGAATATTGTAACAATTCTTTTGTTTGCGCTGGCACAGCAATTTTTGTGGATTCTGGGAATTCATGGACCAAACACTCTAAATGCAGTCCGCACAGTTATGTTTGGTGAAGCAAATATTGCCAACCTGGCCTTTTTCGGAGCAAATGGAACTACCATCGGAACGGATTTTCCGATTACATGGATGTCTATTAACGATGCATTTGGAAATACTGGCGGTTCCGGTGCAACTCTGGGCTTGATCATTGCAATTTTTCTTGTGGCAAGAAAAGACAAAACCCAGTATACCATCGGTAAACTGGCGCTGGCGCCGGGCCTGTTTAATATCAATGAACCTCTGATGTTCGGTTTGCCTATTGTTATGAACCCGATTTATGCGATTCCGTTTATGCTGTCACCGGTTGTCTGCAATATTATTGGATATTTGTGCACAATGGTATTCCAGATTATTCCTCCGGCAACTGTAGATGTGGGATGGACAACACCAGGATTTTTAATCCCATTCCTGGCTTCCGGCGGGACGAATGCGCTTTCACTGGTAATTGGCCTTTTGTGTGTGGCGGTAAGTACCCTGATTTATCTGCCTTTTGTAAAAGCGGCGGCAAAGATTAATATGGCACAGGAAAGCTGATTTTCTGTTGACTGAAAAGGAGGAAGATTATTATGGCATTTAGAAAGGATTTCCTTTGGGGCGGTGCAGTAGCCGCCCACCAGTTAGAGGGCGCATATAAAGAAGGTGGGAAAGGCTTAAGTATTATGGATGTGACCACTGCTGGAGATCGAGTAACAAGAAGACGGATAACAGATGGCATTATAGAAGGAGAAAATTATCCTAATCATGAAGCGATTGACTTCTACCATCATTATAAAGAGGATATTCGCCTGTTCGCAGAAATGGGATTTAAATGTTTTCGCACCAGTATTGCCTGGACCCGTATTTTTCCAAAAGGCGATGAGACAGAACCAAATGAGGACGGACTGAAATTTTATGATGATTTATTTGATGAGTGTCATAAATATGGTATCGAACTGGTTATTACTTTAAGCCACTTTGAAATGCCTCTTCACCTGGTCAAAGAATATGGGGGATGGAGAGACCGCAGGCTGATAGATTTTTTTGTTCATTTTGCAGTGACCTGTTTTGAACGTTATAAAGATAAGGTGAAATATTGGATGACCTTTAACGAAATCAACAATCAGGCAAGCTTTAAAGAAGGGTTTATGCTGTTTGCCAACTCTGGTATTATTCCAAACAAAGGGGAAGATCCGGAAAAACTGATGTATCAGGCGGCACACTATGAACTGGTGGCAAGCGCTGAGGCAGTGAGACGGGGGCACCAGATTAATCCGGATTTCCAGATTGGCTGTATGATTGCCATGTGTCCTGTGTATCCGGCAACCTGCAGACCGGAGGATGTTCTGATGGCGGAAAAGGCTATGCAGAAACGCTACTATTACACAGATGTTCACGTACATGGCGCATATCCGGCCAATATTACAGCGTACTGGAAACGGAAAGATTTTGAATTGGATGTGACCAAAAAGGATCTGGAAATTTTGAAAGAGGGAACAGTAGATTATATTGGATTTAGTTATTACATGACGTTCTGCATTGAACACAAAAAAGATAATCCCTGTTTTGATTACCGCGAAGGCAATGATTTCGTCCGCAATTCCTATGTGAAAGCAAATGACTGGGGATGGCAGATAGATCCGGTAGGTCTGCGGTATGCCCTGAACTGGTTTGCAGATCGGTATCCGGTACCGTTGTTTATTGTAGAAAATGGATTGGGTGCTTATGATAAGATGGAAGAAGATGGTTCGATTCAGGATGATTACCGAATCGAATATTTCCAAAAACATATTGAACAGATGAAAAAGGCTGTGGAAGAGGATGGCGTGAATTTGATAGGGTATACTCCGTGGGGATGCATTGATCTGGTCAGCGCAGGAACAGGAGAGATGGATAAACGATACGGTTTTATCTATGTCGATAAACATAATGACGGAAGCGGTGATCTCCACCGAAGCAAAAAGGCCTCTTTTGACTGGTATAAGAAAGTGATTAAAACAAACGGAGAAGTGTGCTAAACTGAAGGAAAACAGACAGATCTGGTGTGATGCTGGCTGAAATAGATTGAGAGGGGAAACTATCATATATGGAAAAGAAATATCTGTGTATAGATGTGGGAGGTACATCTATTAAATATGCTGTACTTGACAGCAGGCTTCAGTTTTCAGCCAGAGGCAGTGTAGTTACACCCTATGATGGAGTAGAAACGTATCTGGACACATTAGAAACTATTTTTCACAATGTAAAGGAGAAGGAACCGCAGATTTCAGGTATTGCAATGTCTGTTCCAGGCATGATTGACAGTAACCAGGGGATTTGCATAAATGGAGGGAATTTAAAATATGTAGAATTGCTTCCGCTGGCTGCCAGTATGAGAAAACGATGCAAAGTGCCGGTATCTGTTATGAACGATGCAAAAGCGGCAGCTCTTGCAGAGGTTACCTGGGGATCGCTGGCTGATTGTCAGGATGCAGTGGTAATTGTTTTTGGAACTGGAATTGGAGGCGCCCTGGTAAAGGACGGAGAGGTGCATTCGGGAAAACATTTTGCAGCAGGAGAATTTAGCTGGCTGATGATGAGCCAGGAATTTGATCATGCAGAAGATTCCTGGGCTTTAAGAAACGGAAACCGCCGTCTGGTAAGTCTGGCGGCGGCTGCAAAAGGCGTAAGTACGGATGGAATCACCAGCTACCACGTATTTCAGTGGGCAGAGGAGGGGGATGAGCAGGTACTTTGGGCTCTTGATAAGTTTACAAAAGATATTGCTTTTATGATTATGAATCTCCAGGTAATCTATGATCCGGAACGGTTTGCCATTGGAGGAGGAATTAGTAAGCAGCCGCTGTTTCTAAAATCTATTCAAAGGAATGTTGATGGATTTTATGCGACTGCAAAGTTTCCAATTCCAAAACCAGAGGTTGTAACCTGTAAATATTATAATGATGCGAATCTTATCGGAGCGCTGGGATACTTTCTCAGTCAGTACCCGGCATAGGAAGTTCTTTTTGGTGCTAATTGTTAATGTTATACAAAATCTGGTCCATATTATAAATGTTACATGAATCTGGCTTAGAAGGCAGGAGGTTATGTTCTATGCAAATAGATGCTGCAAAACTGGGAGTTGTTCACCCCTGTATCTTAAACCTTCTTTGCATAACAGCAGTTTAAAGTCGTTGACGAATGTGAGACCAAAACCAGATGTTGATACGTTTGAGACTGCACCTAAGACGGAAGAACGTTTTTTGACATACGGGTTTAAGGTGGATAAAAATAACCAGAAGGAATTGCAGTCCTTTGACTCATGGAAAGAGGTTCAGGACCAGGTCTCTTTCAATAAATGGCAAGATTCAGGGCTAATTGAGCAATTTTATAATCATAATTCCGATTATCTGAAAGAGTACCGGGCATTTGGAGAAGATGTATCAAAATTTGCCGCTAATTTTCAGCAGCTTGGTTTACGGGATATCTATGATCAAAAGGGCCTGATAGGGGTTCATGAACTGTTTGAGAACAGAGAGGAAGAGTATGCCCGGATACTTGACAATGAGAATCATATACAAGAGGAAACAAATCATTACAGAAAAAAGACTTCCGCCATGTTTCAACTGATGCAGCAGACAGGTTCTGATTTTTCAGCTATATGGGACAAAATAAAGGAGAGTTATGTTACAGGGGGGCTGTCTATTCGACAGCCTCTTTCATTTGCTATCTGAACATAATGCTATTTGATGGGCAATGAAAATCTTCGCAGCCATACCCTCATTTTGCGGTCGTACAAAAATTAAGAAAAGTTTAAATTGTAGTTTGCCGGGATATTATATAAAATGATGTTGGAGCAAAAGGATTTGTTCAGAATCAGCAAAGGAAGACAAAAGGAATGAAGAAATTTTTTATAAGGGCAGCGATTCTGCTGATGATATTTGTATCAGCAGCTGCCGGTTATTTTTTGTGGATTCGCAGCCGCAGTCTGCAAAAAGAGGAAGAACGGGTTTATACTGCGATTCAGGAAAGCGCATTTCCTGTAATATATATGGAGATGTACGGGGAAAAGATGAACTGTCTCCATGGATATTCCCAGGATATGAGAGAAGCAGTAATGCGGGATACACTGACAATTTTGCCGGAAGACAGAAAACTGGCAGTTCATATAGAAGATTATGATGGAGAGATTACAGGTATTTATTATGAGATACGAAGTCTGGATTTGGAACGTCTGGTAGAACGGACTCAGGTGGAAACCTGGGAGACTACAGAATCCGGAGTCAGGGCAGAACTTCCCATACAAAACCTTCTAAATAAGGAAGAGGAATATTTGCTCAGCTTATCCGTCACAACTTCAGAAAACGGAACCATCGGATATTATACGAGAATTAAATGGACGGACAATGCCAATGTACAGCCTATGATTGCATTGGCGAAACAGTTTTCCAGCAGTACATTTAACTATGAGGACGCGTCCCAGCTTACCATGTATCTGGAACCAGACGCAGCAGCGGATAACAGTTCATTGGGAGATGTTTCGATTAACAGCAGTTTTTCCCAACTGACCTGGGGAGGTCTTTCCATGGAGCAGGCAGGACCGGCGGAGGTCTGTCTAAAGGAACTGGATGGCATAATGGGACAGGTCGAGTTAAGATACCTGGCTGTCAGACAGACGGAGGACGGACACACAGAAACGTATGAGATTACAGATGATTTTACCCTAAAATGGAGTGAACAAAGAATTTACATGATGGATTTTGACCGGCAAACAGATGAAATCTTTACAGGAAATCGTGGGGCAATTTCCGGAAAAAGGATTCTTCTAGGCATCACAGGGGACGAGCGGGTCAGCGCCAAAGCAAGTCCGGATGGAAAGCAGACTGCGTTCTGCGCCAACAGGGATGTATGGCTCTATGATCAGGCAGATGGGGAACTAATCAATGTATTTTCCTTCCGTAATGAGGAAAGCCAGGGAACTGTGGAATACAATAAGCATGATGCGAAGATTCTTCAGGTATCAGATAAAGGGGATATGGATTTTCTGGTTTATGGCTATATGAATCAGGGCCGTCATGAAGGACAGGTGGGAATCGGCTTATATCACTATTCAGACGAAAGGGATGCATTAGAAGAGAAGTTTTTTGCCCCTTCGATTACCTCTTTTGAAGATTTACGTATGGATTTGGAGAAACTTTGCTATCTGTCAGGAAGCGGGATGCTGTATTTGATGCAGGATCATGCAGTGTATGGAATTGATTTAAACAGCAGTGAGTACATTGTTCTGGCTGATTCTCTGGAAGAAGGGGCTTATGCGGTCAGTCAGGACGGCCGTCATTTTGCATGGCAGGACGATCAGAAAAATCATCAGGCATCCTATATCAGCCTGATGGACTTGGAAACAGGAGCAAAACAGACCATTCCGGCTCCAAAAGGAGATTATATCCGCAGTCTCGGATTTGTAGGAGGCGATTTCCTTTACGGTTTGGCTCACCAAAACAGCAGGTGGATTGTCAATGGAAGATTGGAGGAAGTTCCCATGTATGCCCTGGAAATTCTGGGGGAGAATGGCAATGTTTTAACCCGGTACGAAAAAGAAGGATTTTATATCTCCAGTGTTTCAGTAGAAGAAAGCCGGATTCATTTAGAGCGGCTTGCCAGGGTTTCAGACACTTCTTACACAAAGGTAGACAGCGATACGATTGTCTGCAATGTGGAACTGGCGGATATGTCCAAAGAGAAAATTGGATGGTATGTATCGCAGGATAAGGAAAAAATTTATTTCGTTCAGCTTCCGTCAGAAGTAAAAGGAAGCGAGGCTGTGAAGCTGTCCAGTCCTCAAAAGGTTTCCTATGATCAGTCATTGGATTTGGAATTGACAGCCAATACGCCGTTTTCCGGTATGACTTTTTACGCATATGGCAATGGCCGTCTGAAAGGAACTACTCAGGATTTTGTAAAAGCAGTAGAACTGGCCTATGAAGATATGGGACTGGTAACCGATCAGAAGCAGAATATTCTCTGGAACCGCACTAATCGGGGAAATGTAAAAAATATTCGGGAAATCCAGAATACAGCTGCCCCCATTATTCAGCGCCTTGGCGGATTTACAGGGAGCGAAGTGTTTGATGACAATCTGATTATGCTGGACGCAAAAGGGCTGGAATTAAATCAAATCCTGTATTTTGTGGATCAGGGACTGCCGGTGGTCGCCTATACCGGGGAGGGGAGTTATATATTGATTACAGGCTTTGATCAGTTTAATGTGACCCTGTACCAGCCAGAGACTGGAGAAACCTGGAAAATGGGCTTAAATGATGCATCGGCATATTTCCAAAATCTGCAAAATGACTTTATATGCAGCATCAGATTTGATGAATAAGGGAAGAAAACGTGTGATTCCCTTTACAAGCGGGATTTTTATGATATAATCTATAAGTGCGTAAATTTAGTGTTAAAAATAACGTTTGTTTTGTATAGATAGTGATTTAGGAGAGTAGGATGGAACAGTTTATTATGAAGGGCGGCAATCCCCTTGTAGGTGAAGTCACCATAGGGGGAGCAAAAAACGCAGCCTTAGGAATCCTGACCGCAGCAATCATGACTGATGATGATGTACTGATAGAAAATCTTCCGGATGTCCGCGACATTAATGTGATGCTGGAAGCGATTGAAGAGATCGGGGCGACAGTAGAGCGCATTGACCGGCATACGGCAAAGATTAATGCATCAAGTATTCATGAAATTTCAGTAGATGACGAATATATCCGAAAAATCAGGGCGTCCTATTATTTTATAGGAGCGCTTCTTGGCAAATATAAGAGCGCCCAGGTACCGCTGCCGGGCGGCTGCAACATTGGCAGCCGCCCGATTGACCAGCATCTGAAGGGATTCCGCGCTCTTGGCAGCGATGTTAGGATTGAGAACGGAGCGGTCAGAGTTCATGCCATTGATCTGGTGGGAAGCCATATTTATTTAGATGTGGTTTCCGTAGGTGCTACCATCAACATTATGATGGCGGCTGCTTTGGCAGAGGGTATGACCATTCTGGAAAATGTGGCAAAAGAGCCTCACGTGGTAGACGTAGCCAATTTCTTAAACAGCATGGGCGCGAATATTAAGGGTGCAGGTACGGATACCATCCGTATTCGGGGCGTCAAAAAACTTCATGGCACCGAGTATTCCATTATTCCGGATCAGATTGAAGCAGGTACTTTTATGTGTGCGGCAGCCATTACCCGCGGCGACATTATGATTAAAAACGTAATCCCCAAACATTTAGAGGCGATTACGGCAAAGTTATTAGAGGCCGGATGCGAAGTGTCAGAATTTGATGACGCAGTTCGGGTAGTGGGAAAACCGGTGCAGCGCCACACAGACATCAAGACTCTTCCTTATCCTGGATTCCCGACGGATATGCAGCCTCAGATGACGGTTACTCTTGCATTGGCAGAAGGCACCAGTATGGTAACCGAGAGCATCTTTGAAAACCGTTTTAAATATGTAGACGAGCTGGCTCGTATGGGAAGCAATATCAAGGTAGAAGGCAATGTGGCGGTAATTGACGGCGTAAAACGTCTGACCGGAGCACAGGTCAACGCGCCGGATCTGCGGGCTGGAGCTGCTTTGGTACTGGCTGGTCTGGCGGCAGAAGGAATCACAGAAGTAGATGAGATCGGCTATATCCAGAGAGGTTATGAGTGCTTTGAAGAAAAGCTTAAGAACCTGGGGGCAGTCATTGAAAAAGTGGATTCCGAAAAGGAAGCGCAAAAGTTCCGGTTAAAGGTCGGATAATGTACTTGACAGCGCTTTTAAAATGTTGTATAGTGAATTTGCATTAAAATTGAAAAGTTCGTAATATCCCTTATTCAGAGTGATGGAGATACAAAGGATCTGTGAAGTCACGGCAACCCCGATTGCGCGCGGTAAGCGCCAGGGTCGGAAGGTGCCAGCCTGAGCGAGGAGCTGCAGTTTCTGCAGCCAGTCGAGCAATAAGAGGATTTGATGATAACAGTATCAAGTCCGCATTGCTGCGGACTTTTCTTTTTCACAAACACCAGATTAATTTGCAAAAACACAAGGAGGAAACACATGGAAAGACGTTTATTTACTTCAGAATCTGTAACCGAAGGACATCCGGATAAGATGTGCGATGCCATCTCCGATGCCGTTTTAGACGCATTAATGGAGCAGGACCCAATGAGCCGCGTTGCCTGCGAGACTGCTGTAACCACAGGTCTTGTATTGGTAATGGGTGAGATTACCACCAATGCGTATGTAGATATTCAGAAACTGGTTCGGGAAACCATCCGCGAGATTGGTTACGACCGCGCAAAATATGGTTTTGACTGCGACACCTGCGGTGTGATTACTGCCATTGACGAGCAGTCTGCAGATATTGCCCTGGGCGTAGACAAAGCATTAGAAGCAAAAGAAAACACCATGTCTGACAGCGAGATTGACGCTATCGGTGCTGGCGATCAGGGTATGATGTTTGGTTATGCAACCAATGAGACCGAAGAATATATGCCATATCCAATCGCATTAGCCCACAAACTGACCCGCCAGCTGACCAAGGTAAGAAAAGACGGCACTTTAAAGTACCTGCGTCCAGATGGAAAGAGCCAGGTAACCGTAGAGTATGATGAGGAAGGAAAGCCAGTTCGCCTGGATGCCGTTGTCCTTTCTACCCAGCATGATGAGGCAGTAACCCAGGAGCAGATTCACGAAGATATTAAGAAATACGTATTTGATCCAGTTTTACCAGCTGAAATGATTGACGACAATACCAAGTTCTTTATCAACCCAACCGGCCGTTTCGTAATCGGCGGACCTCACGGAGACAGCGGATTAACCGGCCGTAAGATTATCGTTGATACCTACGGCGGATACGCACGTCACGGCGGCGGTGCATTCTCCGGAAAAGACTGCACCAAGGTAGACCGTTCTGCAGCATACGCAGCACGTTACGTTGCAAAGAACATCGTAGCAGCAGGTCTTGCAGATAAGTGCGAAATCCAGTTGTCCTACGCAATCGGCGTTGCACATCCGACTTCCGTAATGGTAGATACCTTTGGAACTGGAAAAGTCAGCGACCAGAAGCTGGTTGAGATTGTAAGAGAAAACTTTGATCTGCGTCCAGCAGGCATCATTAAGATGTTAGACCTGCGCCGTCCGATTTACAAGCAGACCGCTGCTTACGGACACTTCGGCAGAAACGATTTGGATCTGCCATGGGAGAAATTAGACCGGGTTGAGACATTAAAGAAATATTTATAAGAGCTGTGTGCCAGGGTCAGGTAATTGAAAAATTACCTGACCCTGGGTTTTTTCTGGCAGTTTTATGACTCCGGATCTTCTGCGAGAATTCTATAAACAATTAAATTTTCTTTGCATAACGATGAAAGTATGGTATAATGGCATGAGTTAGTTGTAACTAATTTTTGAAGCGGATTCCATACATTTAGGTGCAAGTCCGACACAATAGAACGATTATAGAAGCAGAAGGAGAATAAAAAGATGATGATACAATTATTGCCTGGGATGATTTTCCCGATAATCGGAACCGCCCTGGGTTCTGCCTGTGTATTTTTTATAAAGGGTACTTTAAGCGACTGGATACAGCGGGCGCTTTCCGGTTTTGCAGCAGGAGTTATGGTTGCTGCTTCCATCTGGAGCCTGCTGATTCCTGCCATGGATCAGGCCGTCCATATGGGAGTCTGGTCCTTTGTTCCTGCGGCAGCAGGTTTCTGGCTGGGGATTTTGTTTTTGCTGCTGCTGGATCATCTGATCCCTCATCTTCACCGGAATGCACAACAGGCCGAAGGGCCGAAAAAGGCTTTAAAAAAGACCACGATGTTGGTTCTGGCTGTTACACTCCACAATATTCCGGAAGGAATGGCGGTTGGAGTCGTGTATGCAGGACTTTTAAACGGCAGTACCAGTCTTACGGCGGCAGGAGCGCTGGCCCTCGCTTTAGGTATTGCAATCCAGAACTTTCCGGAAGGCGCGATTATTTCCATGCCTCTTCGCTCAGAAGGAGTTTCAAAACCGCAGGCTTTTTTATATGGAATGCTTTCCGGAGTGGTAGAACCTGCAGGTACCATTCTGACCATTGCAGCTGCCAGCCTGGTAATACCGGCAATGCCGTACTTGCTTAGCTTTGCGGCGGGCGCCATGCTTTACGTTGTAGTAGAAGAACTGATTCCTGAAATGTCTGCAGGACGCCACTCTAATGTGGGAACCCTGTTTTTTGCAGCTGGATTCAGCGTGATGATGATTCTGGATGTAGTGTTGGGGTAAGTAATATAATGGCTCAAATAGAAAAAAACTCAAGAAACAGTCAGGGTATACAGGTGAAAAATCCCATCCCCTGACTGTTTTTCCATGTCTTGCGGCAGTCCTCCATTTGTGGTATACTCCCCATATAATGCGCTTAGTATGCCGTAATGCAGAATTTGGTTTCTGCTGCGGCTGTTTTGGGCAGACTGAGATTAAGAGAGATTAAGAGAAGACAAGATGGAGGCAGAATGTCTGAGTTAGAAACAAAATATGCCATAGAGGTTGATAAAGTAACGAAGATTTACAAATTATATGATAAGCCCATCGACAGGCTGAAAGAATCTTTGAATCTTTCCCATAAAGAATACCACAAAGATTTTTACGCCTTAAATGAGCTTTCTTTTCATGTGGAAAAGGGACAGACCGTTGGAATTATCGGCACCAACGGTTCCGGAAAATCTACGATTTTAAAGATTATTACCGGGGTTCTGACCCCGACTACCGGACAAGTTAAGGTAAACGGCAAGATTTCCGCCCTGCTGGAACTGGGAGCCGGATTTAACATGGACTACACCGGAATTGAGAACATTTACATGAATGGAACCATGATGGGGTATTCCAAAAAGGAAATGGATGAAAAGCTTCAGGATATTCTGGACTTTGCAGAGATCGGGGATTTTGTTTACCAGCCGGTTAAAACCTATTCCAGCGGTATGTTTGTCCGCCTGGCCTTTGCGCTGGCCATTAACGTGGAGCCGGAGATTCTGATTGTAGATGAGGCGCTTTCGGTAGGAGACGTGTTCTTCCAGGCCAAGTGTTACCGCAGGATGGAAGAAATCCGTAAGAGCGGTACGACGATTCTGATGGTAACCCATGATATGGGAAGTATTATTAAGTATTGCGATAAAGTAGTGCTGCTCAACAAGGGTAATTTTGTGGCAGAGGGAAGCGCAGGCCACATGGTAGATTTGTATAAGAAGATTCTGGCAGGCCAGATGGAAGCCCTGGATGAAGAACTGGCAGCCCAAAAGGATGGAACCGTAAAAAATAATGGGGTATCTGATTTGGAGATGACCGATTTTGCCGCCGGATTTTCCGATGGGGAAGAGAACAAACAGCTGGAATCCAAAGAACTGATGAAGTCTAAAATCACCATCAACGCCAACCGTACCGAATACGGAGACGGCAGGGCGGAAATATACGATCTGGGACTGTTTGATGAGAGAGGAAGTCTGACCAATCTTCTGATCAAAGGAGAGATGTTTACCATCCGGGAATGCATCCGTTTCCATGCGGACATTGAAGCACCTATTTTTACCTATACGATTAAGGATAAAAAGGGAACGGATTTAACAGGAACCAATACCATGTTTGAGGGAACCGATATCCAGCCGGTGAAAAACGGGGATGAGTACCAGGTAGAATTCACCCAGAAAATGACCCTTCAGGGCGGAGAATATCTGCTGTCCATGAGCTGCACCGGATTTGAGCATGGGGAACACGTGGTGTACCACCGGCTTTATGACGTGGCCAATTTAACGGTAATTTCCAACAAAAATACAGTTGGGGTTTATGACATGGAATCCCAGGTAAAGGCAGTGAAACGATGAAGGATATTAGCTATCAGATTTTAGATATATTAGAAAAATATGGTTCCGGACCGGATGGCATTCAGAAGGCCCTGGAGACAGAAGAAGCCCCGGAAGTGTTATACGCCCTGTCCCCGATTCGGGAAAATTTGCTGGAGTGGTATGACTGGAAGCCGGAAGGACGGCTTTTGCAGGTTGGAGCAGACTACGGCGCCTTAACCGGTATGCTGGCAGGACGGCTGAACCAGATAGACGTGTGGGATCTGCGGGATGAGGAGCTGGAAGTGGTAAAGCGCCGTTATCCCCAGGCAGAAAATGTGAATCTGTTAAAAGCGGTTTCCTTAGAAAGCCTGGAACCGGAGAGCTACGACTATATTTTTATTCCGGAACTTAAAAAGGACCTGCTGTTCGGATTGTCGGAAAACAGGCAGGACGAAGAAGCCGGACTAAAGGATTTGCTGCGTTTGTTAAAAAAACGGTTAAAGCCGGAAGGACAGCTAATCATTGCCGGATTTAACCGGATTGGACTGCGGTTTTTTGCAGGAGCAGAGCGGGAAGAAGAAACTGCGTCTTTAACCTGGAGGATTTTAGGCGGGATAACAAAAGAATGTATGGACGGCCATGATCCGGCAGTATATTATCCAGTACCGGATCACCGTCTTCCGACGGCGGTATATTCCAGCAGACGTCTGCCGGAAAAAGGAGAATTAAGCAACCTGTCTGTGGCCTATGATAAGCCTGGATTCCGGTATTTCAGCGAAGAAGCCGGATTTGACGAGCTTTTGCGGGAAGGACAGTTTCCGCAGTTTGCAGATTCCTATCTGGTAATTTGGGAGAAATGATGAAAGAGACAATTTTTGTAAAATACAACCGGACCAGAAAAGAAGAGTTTCAGATCCGGACCAGTATCATTGAAGAAGAGGGAAAACGGTGGGTGGAAAAAACGGCGCTGACTGCAGCAGCATCCAGCCATGTCCAGTCCCTGAAAGAGAAAAAAGAGCAGTTAAAGCAGTGTTATCAGAATATTGAAGCAGCCGATGTGGCTGTCAGTGCAGATGGCGGGACGGCCAGATTTCCATTTATCAAAGGGGAAACTCTGGCGGAAATTCTGGGAAGGCAGATTAAAAATGGCCAGGCGCCAGCCACAGAGTTAAATGCTGCTATGGACAAAGTCTTTTCGGTATCGGACGGCCAGATGCAGAGCTTTTTTGCGACCCCTGCATTTACAGAAGTATTTGGCGGACAGCCGGAGGGCTTCCAGTTTGCAGGAGATTCCTATCCAGTTACCAATTTAGACGGTATTTTTGAAAATATGATGGAGGATGAAGACGGCAAAATCTGGGTCATTGACTATGAATGGGTCTTTGATTTCCCGATTCCTGCTGAGTTTGTCCGCTACCGGAATCTGGCTTACTTTTATTACAAATATGAAAAGCTGATGGAATACAGCGATCTGACTGCCTTTTTAGCAGAGTTTGGCATCTGTCCGGAAGCGGCGGCTGTGTATGGCGATATGGAAAAATCCTTCCAGTCCTATGTTCATGGAGACAGCGACCAGGGATATTTAAAGCATTTTGAGCAGAGAATCGTTACCGGAGAAGAGTTAAAGCAAAAGGATGCAGACTTAAACAAAGCCATGGAGCGGATTGTAGTGCTTCAGGAGGAAGAGGAAGACCGCAACATTACCATAAAAAAAGACCAGGAACTCTTGCGCCTGACCAACAATCATGTGGCAAACCTGGAGATTATCATCAAAGACCTGCGTCACGAGATTGACGAGATGGGGAAAACCATGACCTATTTAAATGGCCATGAAGCCTTGATTTACAAGGTATACCGGAAACTGGCCAATGCAGTGCGCCGCCGTTTCCCAAAAGGAACCAGACGCCATAAAGTGTTAAAATACGCCATTGGAACGGTGCGCCATCCAGGTTATTATGGACGGCTGTATGTTACCAGAGAGGGACGCAACCGGATAGAAGGAGATTTTAAGATCGGAGACGGCTATCGGGAAACCGGCAAACTGGTATTTCCAAAAGAGGAACAGCCGGAAGTTTCCATTATTATTCCGGTTTACAACCAGATTCACTATACCTATGCCTGCTTAAAGTCGATTTTAGAGCATACGCCGGACGTGACTTATGAAATCATCATTGCAGACGACGTATCTACGGATGCGACGGCAGAGCTGCCTAAATTTGCGGAAAACCTGGTTATCAGCAGAAATCAGGAAAACCAGGGATTTTTAAGAAACTGCAACCAGGCGGCAAAAAAGGCCAGAGGCCGTTATATCATGTTTTTAAATAACGACACCCAGGTAACCGACGGGTGGCTCAGTTCTCTGGTAACGTTGATTCAGTCTGATCCGACGATTGGTATGGTAGGATCCAAGCTGGTTTATCCGGACGGACGTCTGCAGGAAGCAGGAGGAATTATCTGGAGTGACGGTTCCGGCTGGAATTACGGCCGTCTGGATAATCCGGACAAGGCAGAATACAACTATGTAAAAGACGTGGATTATATTTCTGGCGCTGCCATTCTGCTTTCTCGGGCATTGTGGGATCAGATTGGCGGCTTTGACGACCGGTTTGCCCCTGCTTACTGTGAGGACTCTGACCTGGCATTTGAAGTCCGGAAAGCAGGTTACAGGGTAGTATATCAGCCTCTTTCCAAGGTCATTCATTTTGAAGGCGTTTCTAACGGAACCGATGTCAACGGCACTGGCTTAAAGCGGTACCAGGTGGAAAACAGCAGAAAGTTAAAAGAAAAATGGGCAGACGAGTTTAAGAAGCAGTCGGTAAATGACGGCAACCCCAATCCATTCAGAGCGCGAGAGAGAAGTCAGAAAAAGCCGGTGGTGTTGATCGTGGATCACTATGTGCCCACCTTTGACAAGGACGCGGGTTCCAAGACCACTTATCAGTATATTAAGATGTTTCTTAAAAAGGGTTTTGCAGTAAAGTTTTTAGGAGACAACTTCCTTCACGAAGAACCTTATTCCACCACGCTGCAGCAGATGGGAGTGGAAATCCTTTACGGTCAGGAGTATCAGACCGGCATCTGGGACTGGCTGGAAAAAAATGGGGATGAAATTGATTTTGCTTACTTAAACCGGCCCCATATTGCCACCAAGTATGTAGACTTTATCAAAGACCACACCAATATCAAGGTCATTTACTATGGTCATGACCTTCATTTCCTGCGGTTAGGACGGGAATATGAACTGACCGGAGATATTAAGATAAAGCGGGAGGCGGACTATTGGCGGGCCATTGAACTTTCTATGATGCAGAAAGCGGCGGTTTCCTATTATCCGTCTTATATCGAAGAGCAGGCTATCCACAAAATCAATCCGGAGATTCCGGTAAAAGCCATTACCGCGTATGTGTACGATCAGTTTCTGGATCAGGTAGAAGAAGACTTTGAAAAGCGGGAAGGACTGGTATTTGTGGGAGGATTTGCCCATCCGCCAAATGCAGACGCAGTATTGTGGTTTGCCAGAGAGATTTTCCCGCTGATTCGGGCACAGATTCCGGACATGAAGTTTTATGTAGTGGGATCCAAAGTGACAGACGAGATTAAAGCATTGGAGCAGCCTGGAAACGGAATTATCATAAAGGGCTTTGTCAGTGATGAAGAACTGGAAGATATTTATCAGAAGTGCCGGATTGCTGTGGTTCCTCTCCGCTACGGCGCAGGGGTAAAAGGCAAAGTAGTAGAAGCTATTTACAATGGCGCGCCCATTGTGACCACGTCCATCGGCGCAGAGGGAATTCCGGATGTAGAAAAGACCCTGGAAATTGCAGACGGAGCAGAAGAATTTGCAGATAAGACCGTAAAACTGTATCGGGATACCAAGCGTTTAAAACAGCTGTCAGACAGTACACAGGACTATATCAAGGCTCATTTCAGTGTAGACGGAGCCTGGGATGTGATTAAGGAGGACTTTACCAGATGAGTAAGCAGATATTGACGCCAGAAATGGAATATATAGTAAAAATTTTAGAAAAGCTGGTGAATATTCCCAGCCCCAGCGGATTTACAAAAGAGATTATGGAAACCATTGAGAAAGAAGCGAAACGCTTTGGTTTCTCTTCGTTTTACAGTAAAAAGGGCGGTCTGATTATTGAAGTTCCCGCTGCCTGCGGCTGTGAAGAAAAAGAGACGTTAGGACTGACCGCCCATGGAGATACGTTAGGGGCTATGGTCCGTTCCATCAGTTCCCAGGGAACGCTTCGGTTTGTCAGCGTAGGCGGGTATATGATGGAATCTATCGAGGGAACTTACTGCAAGATCCACACCCGCACCGGAAAGACTTATACCGGAACCATTCTTACCACAGCGCCTTCCGTACACACCTATGACGATGCCAGAACCATGGAAAGAAAGCTGAAAAATATGGAAATCCGCATTGACGAGCCGGTAAAAAACGAAGAAGACGTAAAAGCCCTGGGAATCAGTGCAGGCGATTACATCAGCTTTGATCCCATGTTCCGCTATACCGAAAGCGGGTTTATTAATTCCCGCCATTTAGATGACAAAGCTTCCGTAGCAGTGCTTCTGGCAGTATTAAAGTATTTATCTGAGACAGGAAAGCGTCCGGAACGTCCGGTAAAGATTGCCATCAGCAACTTTGAAGAGGTAGGATTTGGCGGTTCCTGGATTCCGGAAGACATCAGTGAATTTTTAGCAATCGATATGGGCGCCATTGGAGACGACTTAAATGGAGATGAATATAAAGTATCTATCTGCGCCATGGATTCTTCCGGCCCTTATGATTATGAGATGACCAACCGGCTGATCCAGATTGCAGAGGAAAAAGGACTGGACTATGCAGTAGACATTTTCCCGCATTACGGTTCCGATGTGTCTGCAGCGTTAAAGGGAGGCAACGACATCAGAGGTGCACTGATTGGCCAGGGCGTTCACGCTTCCCATGGCACAGAAAGAACTCACATTAAGGGCTTAGAGCAGACTTATGAATTAGTAAAAGGATATTTAGGCGTATAACATCCTTTACGGCAGATACAGGAGGACAACAACATGCAGGCAATATTACTGGCAGGAGGCCTGGGAACCAGACTCCGCAGCGTAGTAAGCGACCGGCCGAAACCCATGGCCCTGATTGAAGGGCGGCCTTTTATGGAATATGTGGTTCACGAACTGTCCCGTCATGGAATTACCCATATTATTTTTGCAGTGGGCTATAAAGGATCCATGGTAGAGGAATATTTTGGAGACGGAAGCGCTTTTGGCGTGAAGGTTTCCTACGCCTATGAGGAAACGCTTCTTGGCACAGCAGGAGCGATTAAAAACGCCGGAAAATTCGTAGAGGACGACAGCGTTTACGTATTAAATGCAGACACGTTTTATCAGATTGATTATTCCCGCCTGGCAGCCATGCAGCAGGAAAAGGGTCTGGATATGGCTCTTGTGCTCCGGGAAGTTCCTGACGTATCCCGCTATGGGGAAGCGGTGCTTCAGGATGGGATGCTGACTGGATTTAATGAAAAAAATCAGGAAAGCCGTCCCGGAACCATCAACGGCGGAATCTATCTAATCAGGAAAGATCTGCTGGAGCAGATACCGGAAGGAAAGGTTTCCCTGGAAAATGAAATGATACCAAAGTGGATGAACGAGGGAAAACGTCTGGGCGGATTTGTCAATGACGGATATTTTATTGACATCGGGATTCCAGAAGCCTATTTCCAGTTTCAAGAAGATGTGAGAAAAGGAGTGGTCGTATGGTAATTCGAGGAAGAGCGCCTTTAAGAGTCAGCTTCGGAGGCGGCGGCACGGATGTTGCCCCATTCTGCGAGGAACAGGGCGGCGCCATTATTGGAAGTACCATCAACAAATATGCGTATTGTTCCATTGTACCAAGAGAAGATGACCAGATTATTGCCCATTCCCTGGATTTTGATACAACGGTAAAATACAATACAAAAGAAAACTATGTCTATGACGGCAAGCTGGATCTGGTAACCGCAGCGCTAAAGGCCATGGACATCCGTCAGGGCTGCGAAGTATACCTTCAGTGTGACGCACCTCCAGGATCTGGTCTGGGAACGTCATCTACGGTTATGGTGGCGCTTTTAACCGCTATGGCCCGCTGGAAGGGGGTAGAGTTAGACAACTATGCCCTGGCAGATCTGGCTTATCAGGTAGAACGTCTGGATTTGAAGATTGACGGCGGCTATCAGGATCAGTATGCGGCAGCGTTTGGCGGATTTAACTTTATCGAGTTTCATGGCCGCAACAATGTGGTAGTCAATCCGCTGAGAATAAAAAAAGACATTATCCATGAACTCCAGTACAATCTGCTTTTGTGCTATACCGGCAACATTCACGTTTCTGCCAATATTATCAAAGATCAGGTGAAAAATTACGAGAAAAAAGACGCTTTTGACGCCATGTGCGAGGTAAAGGCCCTGGCTTATGCCATGAAGGACGAGCTGTTAAAGGGAAATCTGTACAGTTTTGGAAAACTCCTGGATTATGGCTGGGAGAGCAAAAAGCGGATGAGCAGCAAGATTACCAATCCTCAGATTGACGAACTGTACAACGAAGCAAAAAAAGCAGGGGCATTAGGCGGCAAACTCCTTGGAGCAGGCGGAGGCGGCTTCCTGTTAATGTTCTGTCCATATAACATCCGTCATGTAGTAGCAGCCCGCATGGAAGCGGCAGGCGGACAGGTAACAGACTGGAATTTTGAACTGAGGGGAGCGCAGAGTTGGATTACCAACGAGGACCGATGGCAGTATGATGCAGTCAAGGTCCATATGCCAAACGGAAATTATGAGTTTAAACTATAAAAATGAAAAGCGGCCGGTGATTTTTCTGGATCGGGACGGCACGATCAACGAAGAAGTCAATTATCTGCACCGGCCGGAGGATTTAAGGATTCTTCCTGGCGCGGCAGAAGCCATCAGCCGGTTCAACCAGGCCGGTTTCTGGGTCATTGTGATTACCAATCAGGCAGGCATTGGACGGGGGTATTATACGGAGAAGGATCTGGAGATGTTAAATCAGTATTTAAATCAGGTTCTGGCAGAAAAAAATGCCCATATTGACGGATTTTACTTCTGTCCCCATCATCCGGAGCATGGAATCGGAGAATACAGGAAACAGTGTGACTGCCGGAAACCTGGGATTGGAATGTTCCTTCAGGCAGAACGGGATTTTGCCATGGAAAAAGCCCATTCCTACATGATTGGTGATAAACTGATTGACACCCAGGCCGGACATAATTTCGGCGTTTCATCGATTCTGGTGGGCACTGGCTATGGAAAAGAACTTTTTGAAAACCAGTGCCAGGGCAGACGGACTACGAAAGACTATGAGTATTACGCAGAAAACCTGATGGAAGCGGCAGACTGGATTTTTAAGGAGGAACGCCAATGGCATCCAAAGAATACGTAACCTTATTAACAGAACGGTATCCCCAGTTAAAACCAATCGGGGATCAGATAGAGGCGGCTTACAAGATACTGGAAACCTGCTATGAACAGGGCGGAAAACTTCTGATTGCCGGAAATGGGGGAAGCTGCGCCGATGCAGAACACATAGTAGGGGAACTGATGAAGGGCTTTGTGAAGCGCCGCAGAGTCAGCAAAGAAGAACAGGATTTGCTGGAACAGGCAGGAACACAAATCAGCCAAAACAGCCAGCTGGAAGAAAACCTGGGAACAGAACTGGCAGAATGCCTTCAGGGAGGGCTTCCAGCTATTGCGTTAACCGGGCACACCGGTCTTTCTACAGCGTTTTTAAATGATGTAAACGGGGAAATGATATATGCCCAGCAGCTTTGGGGATATGCCAGACCGGAAGACGTATTTTTGGGGATTTCCACATCTGGAAATTCCAAAAATATTCTGTACGCTCTGGCTGCAGCCAAAGCAAAGGGGTTAAAAACAGTGGTATTAACCGGAAGAGACGGCGGAAAACTGGCAAAATCAGCGGATGCGGCCATCATCGTGCCGGAGCAGGAAACCTATAAAATCCAGGAACTGCACCTTCCCATCTACCATGCCCTGTGTCTGATGCTGGAAGATCATTTCTTTGATTTATAAAAATAAGGGGTTATTATGAAAGAACACGTATTTGCAATCTGCGCCTATCAGGACTCTCCGTATCTGGAGGCCTGCATCCGCTCCTTAAAGATGCAGACCGTTCCAGCGGATATTATCCTGTGTACTTCTACGCCCAGCAGTTATATAGAGGGACTGGCAGAAAGCTATGAGATTCCCGTATTTGTCCGGAAGGGACAGAGCAATATCAGGGACGACTGGGAGTTTGCCTGCCATATGGCAGACGCCCGGTTTGTTACCATTGCCCATCAGGACGATATGTACCATAAAACATATAAAGAAACCCTGCTTTCTTACGCAAGGAAGTATCCGGATATGACCATGTTTACGACGGATTACGTGCTGGTAAAGGAAAATGATCTGGCAGTCAGGGACAAGGTGAGGCTGGTGAAAAAGATTCTGCGCCTTTCCTTGCGGATTCCAGCTCTGAACCATATAACTGCGGTGAAACGGGCGGCCCTTGTTTTGGGAAATCCTATCTGCTGTCCGTCTTGTACCTACAACAAAGAGTTAATCGGAAGTCCTGTATTTGATTCCAGATTTCAATACGCCTTAGACTGGGATACCTTTGACCGCCTGGCAAAATGGGAGGGCCGGTTTATCTGTGCAGAGCGTCCCCTTCTGTATTACCGAATCCATGAGGCCAATGCAACCAAGGCCTGTATGAAAGGGGATCGAAGAAGCAGGGAAGAAATGGAGATGTTTTCCCGTTTCTGGCCGGCTCCCATTGTAAAAGGAATCATGCATTTTTATAAAAGGGCGTACAAGGAATATGAGTAATCAGGAAAAAAGAAAGAGCGTATTTCTGGGGCTTTTGGCAGCAGCGGTCCTGGCGGCGGGAGTCGGGTGCCTGTTTATAAACGGCCCGCTAGGAGAGGTCTTACGCTGGAATAACAATATACAGATGCTTGCCGAGGTTGGGGCAGTATTTGTATGGATGTTTGTCTCTTTCTGCGTGGTAAAAACGAAACGATCAGGAACTTGGATGGCACTGACGGGGATTTTTGTATTCTCCTGGTGCCATCAGGCATTTTTGCCGCTTCTGGTTTCCGGAGCTTACAGCCTGTTCCTGTTGATTCTGGGAAAAATGGGAACCAGCTTTTTAGGCGGATGGAAGGAGGGTTCTCTGTTTCATCCATCGTCCCTTATTATGGGCTCCGGTTTATGGATGATCCTGGTTTGTGTCATTTCTGCGTTTGGAACCGGAGGCATGGATCTGTGGAGAGGCCTGGCAGTTGTTCTGACCGTTGGAGAACTTTTGTGGATTTACGTTCAGAAAAAGAAGGGAAAGAACTTGTTTCATTTCCCGGTTTTAGAAGAGAAGGGACAATGGGACAAAACAGAAGGGCTGATGCTTGCCATAATCCTGACCTGCATTCTGATTCAGGCGGGACGGATGAATGTGGCCCTGGACTATGACTCTCTTCATTACGGTCTGCGTTCGCCTTATATCCTGGACAATGGCAGGGGAATCTATGAAAATCTGGGAAGCGTCAATGTGGTTTATACCTATTCCAAAGGATTGGAAGTGCTGGCGCTGCCTCTTTCCGGCCTTCCAAGCTACGGATTTGTCCTGGCATTTACCATCTGGCAGACAGTTGGGGTACTGGTTATGGGATACCGGCTGGCGGCAGCCATAGGCGGCAGGAAAAGAGGGCTGTTTGCAGCCTGTGTCATGGCTCTGACTCCTGGAATCTTAAATATGTCTGTGACGGCAAAAAGCGATATTCTGACGCTTCTGTTTCAGCTTGCAGCTATAGAAGGACTTCTTTTTATGGTTCGTTCAAAGGACAGAAAAGAGCAGGCAGGGCATCTTTTCATGGCAGCTGGCGCCTGCCTCATTAGTTTTACATTAAAGCCCACCTCCCTGGTGTTTTCGACGGCAGCGGTGGGATCCGGACTCCTATGTTTAATGGCGATGAAAACGCCGGTTTTTAGACTTCTGGCAAAAGGAGCAGGATTTTTCCGGTTTCTCTTGGTTCCAGGAGCGGCGCTTTTGGGCCTGTGGGTCAGAACCTACCTCCTTACCGGAATGCCGTCTACCTCGGTATTTACCAGCATCTGGGAACTTTTGGGCTTTCAGGTAAGCTGGCCCTTTGCCTTTAGCTCGATTCCCAATGAAGGAATTTCCATGGGGGTACTGGGCGGTATTCTCCATCTGGCAGACCGGCTGGTCAGAATGTTTTTTGCCCCTCTGGGAGGCGACATGGCTCATGTGATTATCGCCTGGGGAACCGGACTGTTTCTGCTGTGCCTGACAGCGGCCATCTGCTGGGGCAAACAGGCGGCAAAGAAAAAGGAAACCAGACTTCTCTGGACCATTCTTTTTGTTGTCAGTACAATCAGCATTGTCAGCATTTATCTGCTGTGGCAGGTAGACGGCAATTATTTTATGCTGTGGTATTCTCTGGCTGCAGTCTGCGCGGCTGTCGCTCTTCCTGAGAACTGCGCAAAAGGCAGAAAGGAATCAGTCTGGCCGAAGTGGATAAAGGGGCTGGCTGTACTGACGGTGGTGTTTCAGATTACGGTGATGTCCCTTACAAGCTGGGCAGGAGGCGTGGGATTTACTCCCGTTTCTTTTAAGCATAAGGGCTATTATGACCATCGGACAGAAAGTTACCAGAAGGCAGAAGCAGCCGGAAGAGGGGAAATCTGGAAATTTCTGTCTTCCAATCCGAGAAACCGGGTAATTGCGTTTGGAGAACACCCCCAGTGCCTGGATTTTGCCTGCAGTGTCCAGTCCTACTATGATACTACCGGAAGCGGAGGCAATGTGGTTCTGGTAAAGACCCTGGAAAATTTCAAGGATTATCTTCGATATGCAAAAACAGATTATATTTATGCAGAAGCCGGACATTTAAAGGCCGGAACCAGGGAGTGGGATGTACTCCGCTATCTGGTAGAGGAAGGAAGTCTGACCGAAATCCGCTATGAAAATGGAAACATGGTGGGAAAAGTCAGTCTGGACGGAACCGGATACGGACCGGAACAGGCAGCTTTGGCTGCAGAAGAGTTTTATACAAAGATACTTCCCCAGTAGGGAAATGAGTCAGGAAGGAAACAGATAATGGAAAGAAAGCGTTCTCTGGAACAAATAAACAAATGGAAAAATGATGTAATTGCCGTTCTTCTGTTAGGGATATTCGCTTTTTTTATCAATCGCGGAATTGAAATAAAAGGCCTTTATATGGATGATCTCTATTTGTGGTCCTGTTATGGAGAACAGTCTTTTATGGAATTTAATTTTCCCATAGGAAGCACCAGATTCCGCTTTTTGTATTACCTGATGGCCTGGCTGGAACTGGCCTTTGTAGGAAATCATGTGACCTGGTTTGTGCCAATCAATATTGTGCTCAATACCCTGGCAGCAGGCTTCGTCTACTGGTTTGGAACCAGATTGGCAAAGTGCCGGTTTACCGGATTTCTGGCAGGCATTTTGTATCTGTTGTCCCGTATGTCTTATTATCAGATCAGCCAGGTATACGGCCTTATGGAGACGGCGGCCACGATTATGGCGCTGGGAATCTTAATCTGTCTGTATCTGTTTCTAAATGAAGAAGGCAGGGACAAACAGTTTTACGCAGCTTGTATCCTGTATTTTGCAGTCTGCTTTGTTCATGAACGGTATCTGGCCCTGCTTCCGCTGATCTACCTGGCCCTGCTTCTAGTTGGAAAAAGAGAGGAAAAACCAGACTGGAAAAAGTGGCTGTCTCCATTGGTTTCCTTTGGAGCGGTTATGGCAATCCGGCGGCTGACCATTGGCTCGGTGGTTCCTGCCGGAACCGGAGGAACCCAGGTAACGGATACCTTTTCCCTGTCAGAAGCCATTGGCTACGCCCTCAGCCAGGTGGCCTACATCTTTGGATGCAACGCAGGGCCGGAACATTTGAACGGGATGTCCTGGGCAGACTCCCCCCGCCTGGTCAAGATGCTGGTAATACTGGCAGATTTGGTATTGGTGCTGTTTGTGCTGGCATTTGTGGTGCAGATGATCCGGAACCGGAAACAGGCGGCCGGATATTTAAAGAATACGGCGTTATTTCTAACCTTTATCGCCCTGTGTATCGGCGCTTCCAGCGTAACGGTGCGGGTGGAAATGCGGTGGATTTACGTCTCCTATACAGCCGCGCTGCTGTTTCTCTGCTGCATATCAGGAGCTTTGCGGCAGCCGGCTGGAAAGTGGGAAAAGAGGGAAAGCAGCAATCAGAGACTTTTTAGGAGAGGCGTTTATGCAGGAGGGTTTCTTTTGTATCTGGTGCTGATGTTTCCGGTGGAGTGCTTTTACCGGCAGCAGTACCCGAAGCTGTATTTCTGGCCCAACCAGCTCCGTTACAATTCCCTGGCAGAGGAAACCTATGAAAAATATGGCGATGAGATTTTCGGAAAAACCATTTACATTGTAGGAAACTCTTATGAGATGAGCGATTTTACGGCCAGGACGTTCTTTAAAGTATTTGACAAGGAGAGAAAGGCAGAGGGTACAACGGTTCAGTTTGTGGACAGTATTTTAGAAATCGGTCAGGTAACGGATCAGATGCTGGTTTTAACGGAAGATCCGGCCCACAATGGATTCCAGGATATTACAGAGACGGTTCGTAACTTAAAATGCCAGCGGATAGAGGGGTATTACAGCGACGGCTGGATGGATGAAACGGCCAGAATCCGTATTATGACCGGAAAAGAAGGCGTCATTCATCTGAAATTTATGTTCCCTGGCATTTTAACCGGAGGAGAGACTACCGAAATTTATATAGACGGAAATCTGGCGGCACAGATTCCGGTGACAGAAAGCGTGTATTACCAGGACATCAAAGCAGAGCCGTATCAGATTATCGAGTTGGAATTTTGCCACAATTTCTATATGCAGGACGCCAAAGAACAGCGGGGAACAAACCGTTTGGCGGTACTGATGGAAATCAGGGCTGACTAATAGAGTTTTACAAATAGGAGGATTTACGATATAATGAAACGGTCTTACCGATACGTGCTGTTTCCCATAGCAGGCATTCTGTTTTGCCTGTGGTATGTCTGCTCTGCCACCAGCGACGTGGTATATTCGGACTATATCCGGCTGATTAATTCCTACCTGCCGGATGTGTGGAATCCGGACAAGTTTTTTGTAGCAGATATTTTTACCAGAATCCCGGTTAATTTCCTCAGCAGAGGAATTAACGTCACATTTTTTGGATTCAGCGTCCGTTTTGACCAGATTCTTGGGATTCTGGGACTGGGACTGGCAGCCTGGGTAGTCGGATTATATGTCAGAAAAGAAAAACTGGGAATTCTTACGCTGGCCGCAGTCAGCCTGTTTATGTTCAGTTTAAATAAATGGGAAATGCTGACCAATGGAAGCGGCTGGGCTCATTTTTTGGCCTTTGCCTGTTTCTATTATTATTACCTGATTGTGGATCGGGTATGGCAGAGCAAAAAGGCTGGAATCCGGCATGGACAAAAGATCGAAAAGCCCTGGGACAGACCATTGTTAATCGTATTTCCGTTTTTGATTACGCTGGGAGTTGCAGGACAATACTGTGCGGTATACTCTGGCGTAATGATTGTCGTATATGGATATTTATGTATCTGGAGCGGACTGCTGCAAGACGATAAAAAAGCGCTGAAAGAATATGCCCTCTGGCTGCTGTGCATTCTGATTCCGTTAGGGATTTACATGGTAAGCAATGCCTGTACCGTAGAGGAACACGCAGGGGCTACGGAATTGACCCTGATGGAAGCGCTTAGACAGAATCCTAAATTTTTCCCTGCCTTTTTTATCAAGTCCTTTGCATCCATGTTTTTAGGCGGAGAGACCATGCAGAGCCGTCTGCACCTTTCCAATCATATGATGCTGTTTATCGGGCTGGGCGTTATGGGCGGATATCTGTTGGGATTATGGTTAAACTTCCGATACAAAATTTATGAAAAAACCTTGTTCCCCCTGCTGCTGATTTTATCTGGCGGGTGCAGCCATGTGCTGATTCTGATTTCCCGATGGATTTTTTTAAGTCAGGAAAATTACGGAATGAGTTCCCGTTATGCAGTCCAGTTCCAGATGGGAATTATCGGAATTGTGCTGACAGCCGCCATTGCCTGGAAGCTGGAATCAGAAAACAGAGGACAGAAACAGAAGGGAAAGAAAGGCCATTCGGCAGCAGCGGTTCTGGCGGTTTTCTTTACTGGAGTGATGCTGTGCGGCAGTATTGCCACCACTGCAGATGAGATTGTAAAAGCGCCTTACCGGAAAGAACGTTATGAGGAAAAGATAACAGCAGCATTAAATTATAAAAACTGCAGTGATCAGGAATTAGAAGATATTTTTGAATATAGAAAAGGCCCTGAGAAAATCAGAAAGGCCCTGGAGATTTTAGAGACAAATCAGTGGAATGTATACGGTCGTAAGGAGGAAAAATCGTGAAAGTTGTTTTATTAGCTGGCGGATTTGGCACCAGAATCAGCGAAGAAAGCCATTTAAAACCAAAGCCTATGATTGAAATCGGAGAAAAACCGATTTTATGGCACATTATGAAATATTATTCCCAGTTTGGATTTCACGAATTTGTAATCTGCCTGGGATATAAGCAGTATGTAGTCAAGGAGTTTTTTGCCGATTACTTCCTCCATACCTCAGACGTGACCTTTGATCTGGCAAATAACCGGATGGAAGTCCACAACAACTATTCCGAGCCCTGGAAGGTAACCCTGGTAGACACTGGTCTAAATACCATGACCGGCGGCAGAGTAAAGCGGATCCGTCCATTTGTGGGAGACGAGCCGTTTATGCTGACTTACGGAGACGGAGTGGCAGATGTAGATTTAAATGCCCTGGTTCAGTTCCATAAAAACCATGGAAAAATTGCAACCCTTACCAGCGTTAACGTAGGCCAGAAGTTTGGAGTTCTGGATTTAAACGGAGAAGGCCAGGTTCAGGCATTCCGGGAGAAAAATGACAATGACGGCGCTTTGATTAACGGTGGATTTATGGTGCTTAATCCCGGCATTTTTGACTATTTAACAGACGATACGACCGTCCTCGAAAAAGAACCCTTAGAAAATCTGGCAAAGGATGGACAGCTGATGGCATACCATCACGAAGGATTCTGGAAATGTATGGACACCCAGAGAGACAAACAGCAGCTGGAAGCTATGTGGCAGTCCGGCAAAGCACCCTGGAAGATTTGGGAATAAGCAGACTTGGGAATAAACAGATTTGAGAAGAAGCAGATTTGGAAACAAACAGGAGAGTGGATATGACCTTACAGGAATTAACTTCATTTTATCAGGGAAAACGGGTTCTTGTCACCGGACACACCGGTTTTAAAGGAACCTGGATGTGCAGAATTTTGGCGCTGTGCGGCGCTAAGGTGACCGGCTATGCGTTAAATCCGCCGACTGACCCGTCGATTTATCAGATTATCGGTTTAGAGGATACCATGGATTCCCGAATCGGAGACATCCGGGATCTGGAAAAGCTTCGTCAGGTTTTTGAAGAAGTGCAGCCGGAGGTGGTATTCCATCTGGCGGCCCAGCCGATTGTACGTGATTCTTATAAAGATCCGGTTTATACCTACGAGACTAATGTAATGGGGACAGTGAATCTGTTGGAGTGCATCCGGCTGACCCAGTCGGTGCGATCTTTTGTCAACATTACTACCGATAAGGTCTATGAAAATAAGGAGTGGGAGTACGGCTACCGGGAATGCGATCCATTAGATGGCTATGACCCTTATTCCAACAGCAAATCCTGTTCTGAACTGGTAACCCACAGCTATCAGAAGTCCTTTTTTGGAGACGGACGCTGCGCCATTTCCACTTCCAGAGCCGGAAATGTCATCGGCGGCGGCGACTTTGCCAATGACCGGATTATTCCGGACTGCATACGGGCAGCGGCTGCAGGAAAGAAGATTATTGTAAGAAATCCTCATTCCACCAGGCCGTACCAGCACGTGTTAGAACCTCTGGCAGTCTATCTGGAGATTGCCATGAAGCAGTATGAAGATATTCAGTTTGCGGGATATTATAATGTAGGGCCAGATGACGCAGACTGTGTGACAACCGGAAATCTGACCGATTTGTTCTGCCAGTCCTGGGGAGACGGACAGACCTGGATCGACAGGTACGACGGCGGCCCTCACGAGGCGAACTTTTTAAAATTAGACTGCTCAAAAATCAAAAAGGTGTTTGGCTGGATGCCCCGTTACCATGTAAAAGAAGCAGTGGAAAAAACCGTTGAATGGTCCAGACAGTATTTAGAAGGGCAGGATATGTTAGAGGCAACGGATCGGCAGATCCGAGAATTTTTTGGTTGAAAAGGAGAACGTTATGTTTGAAAATATGAGCGAGCAGGAAGCCAGACAGGCGATTCTGGACATGACTGCCGAATATTGCGATACATTCCATAATCAGAAAAAACCGTTTGAAGAGGGAGACCGGATTCCTTATGCGTCCAGAGTTTACGATCACAGCGAAATGGTCAATCTGGTAGACTCTGCCCTGGAGTTCTGGCTGACTTCCGGACGGTATACAGACAAATTTGAAGCAGATTTAGCAAAGTATCTGGGAGTCCGTTACTGTTCTCTGGTCAACTCCGGATCTTCTGCCAACCTGATTGCATTTATGACCCTTACCTCGCCCCTTCTTGGAGACAGACAGGTAAAACGGGGAGACGAGATTATTACCGTAGCTGCAGGATTCCCTACTACCGTAACGCCGGCAATCCAGTACGGAGCCGTTCCGGTGTTTGTAGACGTGACCATTCCTCAGTATAACATTGACGTGACAAAGCTGGAGGAAGCCCTGTCAGAAAAGACAAAGGCCGTAATGATTGCCCACACTCTGGGAAATCCCTTTGATTTAAAAGCCGTAAAAGCATTTTGCGAGAAACACAATCTCTGGCTGGTAGAAGATAACTGCGACGCTTTGGGAAGCCGGTATACCATAGACGGCGAGACAAAATTAACAGGAACCATTGGAGACATCGGTACGTCCAGCTTCTATCCGCCGCACCACATGACCATGGGAGAAGGCGGAGCGGTTTATACCAGCAATCCGCTGTTAAATAAGATTATCCGATCCTTCAGAGACTGGGGGAGAGACTGTGTCTGCCCGTCTGGAAGAGACAATCTGTGCGGACACCGGTTTGACAGACAGTATGGAGAACTTCCATTGGGATATGATCACAAATATGTATATTCCCATTTTGGGTATAACTTAAAGGCAACGGATCTCCAGGCGGCTATAGGCTGCGCCCAGTTAGAGAAGTTCCCATCCTTTGTGGAGAGAAGAAAAGCGAACTTTGCCAGATTAAAGGCAGGCCTTTTGGACTGCCAGGATAAGGTGATTTTACCGGAAGCCTGTCCGGATTCCGATCCCAGCTGGTTTGGCTTCCTGATTACCTGTAAGGACGGTGTGGACCGGAACCAGGTGGTTCAGTATGTAGAAAATAAGGGCGTTCAGACCAGAATGCTGTTTGCAGGAAACCTGACCAAGCATCCTTGTTTTGATGACATGAGAAAGACAAAAGAGGGTTACCGGGTAGTCGGCGATCTGGCAGTTACCGACCGGATTATGAAAGACACCTTCTGGGTTGGCGTATATCCTGGAATGACTGACGAGATGATTGACTACATGGCAAAGACCATAAAGGAAGCATTACAGACCGCGTAAATGTCAGGAGGAAATAAGATGGATCTGACCAGAGTACACCAGGCGAATCTGGCAATATTAAAGGAAATCGACCGAATCTGCCGGGAGGAAGGGATTCAGTATATGCTGGATGCCGGAACTCTGATAGGAGCAGTCCGCCACAAAGGATTTATTCCCTGGGACGACGACGCAGACGTGGCGTTTACCAGAGATAATTATACAAAATTCATCCGGGCAGCGAAGAAAAAACTTCCTGCCGGCATGACTCTTTTAGAGCCGAAAGATTTACGGAACGGAACTGCATTTTACGATTTTACTGCCCGTATCTGCTATGACAACAGCAGCACCCATGAGGACAGCGGGGAAATGCAGTTTTATGAAGGAAAATTAAATCATTTGTGGGTGGATCTGTTTACCATTGACGAACTGCCGGAAAATAAGATATCAGCTGCTTTTACAAAATTGCTGCACACTGGCATTTACGGACTGGCCATGGGACACCGGTATCATCTGGATTTTAGCAAGTACAGCCTGGCCAACAAGATTTTTGTCGGCGGCCTGTCTGCAGTGGGAAAACTGATTCCCATGAAATGGATCCGCCGGATGCAGTTTTGCGCGGCAGTCAAAGACAAAAAAGGCACCAGCAGTTTGTGCTACTACAGCAATTACCAGCCGGATTACCTGTATGTGACCCTGAAAAAAGAGTGGTGCAGCCAGACGGTGGATATGGAATTTGAAGGGGAAATGCTGATGGTTCCCGCAGGCTGGGATCAGGTGCTGACCTGTGTTTACGGAGACTATATGACGCCGCCGCCTAAGGAAAAACAGGTTCCGGCGCATTCTGATATGGAGATAGAGGTATTTGATGATACCAGGGTCAAGAGGTAGAAAACATGAGTAAGCAGCCATTTTTCGTAGAAAAATGAGGGGATTACAAATGTTTTTGAGGATTGCAAAAGCACATTGTGCGAAGCAATCCAGTATCAAATGGCAACAGGAGTAGAATTATGGAAAATGAAAAGAAGCGCCTTTCAGTGGTAGTTTCTGTATACAATGAGGAAAAAGCGCTGGATCAGTTTTATCAGGAGACGAAAAGCGTGCTGGACAGCCTTTCCTGGGACTGGGAACTGTTATTTGTCAACGACGGAAGTGCAGATGGCAGCAAAGAGGTGCTGGACCGGCTGGCCAGTCAGGAGAGACGGGTAAAAGTCATTTCTTTTTCCAGAAATTTTGGCCATGAGTCGGCTATGATTGCGGGAATTGATTACAGTACCGGAGACGGCATTGTCTGCATGGATGCAGATTTGCAGCATCCGCCGGAGTATCTGCCGGAAATTGTGAAAAAGATGGAAGAAGGGTATCAGGTGATTACCATGGTGCGCACCAG
Organism: Lachnospiraceae bacterium; assembly: GCA_046957575.1. Classification (GTDB taxonomy): domain Bacteria; phylum Bacillota; class Clostridia; order Lachnospirales; family Lachnospiraceae; genus UMGS1370. Next base: position 112,184 of record JBKUOG010000009.1, read on the forward strand.
CAATGCCAGCGCCGGAGCCGTTAAAAATCTTGCCTCCAATGCGTTTTATGCAGTAATTAACCGGATGTCCGATGTACACTTTGAGCCAAATGCCTCCGATTTCTTTGCCATCAGCCGTCAGGCGGCAGATGTGTTAAAGACTAATTACAGAGAAAAAGTCCGGTTTTTAAGAGGATATGTTCAGAATATCGGGTTTCGGAAAACGTCGATTTCGTATGAAGCCCGTCCCCGGGTTGCGGGGGAAAGCAAATACAGTCTGAAAAAGCTGTTCCGTTTTTCCGTAAATACCATTATGTGTTTTTCCAATATGCCATTAAAACTGGGAATTTTTGCAGGAATCTTTTCAGCCCTTATTGGTATCGGCGTTTTGATTTATACACTGTGTACCAGGCAGGGAGCGCCCAGCGGTTATGCTACCATTGTTGTGCTGATGTGTTTTATGTTTGCCATGATGTTTGTGGTTATCGGCGTAATTGGGGAGTATATTTCCGTATTGTTTAATGAATTAAAGGATCGTCCCATTTACATTGTGGAAGATGTTAAAAACCTGTAAAAAACCTTTTTTTTACGAAATTTTTAGAAAATCAGTTCTTGTATGTTCCATAGTTTCATAGTATAATGATCGTACATTGAGAAGCCTGAAAGAAACTGAGTGACAATCGCTTTAAGTGTTTAATGGGGTGATGTGTATGTTGACAAAGAAAGTTGACATTCTTGCCCCGTATCGGACGTTGCCGATATCCTATCTTGTAAGGACCGCGAATCAATTTACCTGTGATATTTATATCCAGGGTGACGCCACAAAGATTAATGTAAAGGATTATGAGGCGATGCAGACGGGGTTGCAGCCGCGGGGAGACAGTCTGGTATTCTATTTGGAAGGGAGTGACGAAGGAGAGGCGGAGTTAAGGCTTCGGCGCCTGTTCAGAGTTTAATATGGTACATAGTAAAGAGAAAAGGCTGACGTACAGCTAACCGGTTCTGGTTGGATGACGGCAGCCTTGATTCTTGTCCGCGTAAGCTGGCAAGAAGATGCAAGGCTGAACTGTTGCATAGAATGAGGACAGGTTTTTAGGAGACAAAAGGTATGCTGAAAATTTATTATGGAAATATGCCGGAAGCGGTGTTTAATACCTCTGTATATTTTAAAAATGTAAATGAACGGAATAAGATTTTTAATGCCTCAACCTGCGGGGACAACTGTGCAAAATGGATTTTAAGACTGGCAGAGACAGAAGACCTTACAACGAACCTTCGCCATCTGATGAACTTTGGCAGCGGTACATTTGAGATATGTATTCTCAATATCAACCAGATCGTTCATACTATGAAAGAACTTGTTCCGATTGCAGGACTTTATGTATAGGAGATCTGCAAATGAGCATCTCTTTTTTTACAATAGATTACACACAATAGAATAACAGCCAATAAACATATTGATACTTCCAAACAAAATAACAGAGCCAATAACCACATCTGAAATCTGCGTGTTATCGGCTCTGCGTCTGTGCGTCCGGCTCTTGGATAACGGATATATTCTTCTGTTTTCTACTAAACTTTTCTCGGATATGCTTTATATATGTTCCAGTTCTGTCGCAGTTGCTAACTGTGTTTCATTTTTTCTCTGCGGAAGAGAAGGAAGCATCTTATACAAATGTCGTTTTTCTCTTACAACAAGAATGACAGACAATAATAAAGCTAATGCGTCACTGACAGGCTGAGCAATAAAAATCCCATTGATACCCCATAATAGCGGGAAAAGATAAATAAATGGGATCAAGAGCAAAATTTGCCTTAAAAATGTAATCATAATAGACGGGATTGGTTTTGCAATCGACTGAAAAAATGTTGTTACCAGCATGACAAATCCCAAAATCGGTGTAATACAAAAGTTATTTCTCAATCCAACAACCCCAACTTGAGCGTGTGAAGAAAAGTCTGTAATTAAGATCTTCTATGATAATGATTGGGGC
>JBKUOG010000010.1:0-111022 GCA_046957575.1 Lachnospiraceae bacterium
AAAAACTTTTGATATGCAGCGTCCATGTTATATATCGCATTGGTCAGGGCAAATTAAGAATTTCTTAATAATCTTTTCAAAGAACATTCAAACATTATTTTCCAGGTTATGCTATACTAAGACCATAAGAAATGCAGTTAATCCTGAATCCTTTTGAAATCGAAGTTTGGAAAAAAGCAAAGTCTCGTACCCATCACATACGGGACTTTTTTTCCGCCCATTTTTATAATTTTATAAGAATATATGAAACAAGGGGAAGCAAGTACCAATTGTATTTGCTTCCCCTTATTGCTTTTTATATCGCTCGGAATTTACTGCCGCTACAGATATTGTTTCATAATGTCACAAAAATCAAAGGTGGCAAAATAATCCTTTGGTGTCTCGGCGCGGCGGATCATCTGTACTGTGCCGTCTTCCTTTAAAAGAAGTTCCGCAGATCTTAATTTTCCATTGTAATTGTAACCCATGGAAAATCCATGTGCCCCTGTGTCGTGAATCACCAGATAATCACCCATCTGAATCTTTGGAAGCATCCGGTCAATGGCAAATTTGTCATTGTTTTCACAAAGAGAACCTGCAATATCATACTTATGATCGCAGACAGCATCCTCTTTTCCCAAAACCGTAATATGGTGATAGGCCCCATACATAGCAGGGCGCATCAGGTTTACCGCACAGGCATCTACACCAATATACTCTTTGTGTGTGTGCTTTTCGTGAATGGCCTTTGTCACCAGACATCCGTAAGGCCCCAGCATAAAACGGCCCAGTTCGGTATAAATTTCCACATCCCCCATGCCTGCCGGAGTCAGGACTTCTTCATAAACTTTACGGACACCCTCTCCAATTGCATAGATATCATTAGGCTCCTGATCCGGACGGTACGGAATGCCAATGCCGCCAGAAAGGTTAATAAACTTAATATGCGCTCCTGTTTTTTGTTTCAGTTCTACTGCCAGTTCAAACAGCACCTTGGCAAGCATTGGGTAATAATCATTGGTAACCGTATTGCTGGCCAAAAATGCATGGATTCCAAAATTCTTTGCGCCCTTTTCTTTTAAAATCCGAAATGCCTCAAACATCTGGTCCGTTGTCATACCGTACTTGGCATCTCCCGGATTATCCATAATTCCATTGCTGATTTTAAAAATACCGCCCGGATTATATCTGCAGCTAATGGTCTCCGGAATATATCCTAAGGTGTCCTCCAGGCAGGAAATATGGGTAATATCATCTAAATTAATAATTGCTCCCAGTTTCTCTGCAAAAGCAAATTCTTCCGGCGGAGTATCATTAGAAGAAAACATAATATCCTGTCCTGAAAATCCGCAGGCATCTGACATCATAAGCTCTGTCATAGAAGAGCAGTCGGTACCGCATCCATATTCTTTTAAAATATTTAAGATAAACGGATTGGGAGTTGCTTTTACTGCAAAATACTCCCGATATCCCTTGTTCCAGGAAAACGCTTCCTTCAGCCGTTTTGCATTTTCCCGAATGCCCTTCTCATCATAAAGATGAAACGGAGTCGGATATGCCCTGGCGATTCCCTCTGCCTGCTTCAAATTTACAAATGGTCTTTTTTCCATAATCTGTACCTCCAAGCATGCCGCACCGGCCTTTTGTAAACAGAACATATTGTTCTAAACAGTATATTTAAATCGAAACAACTCTCATAATATTGGTCTGAGCCGCGGGTTCGTGGCGGCTTGCAAAGTTTACCACTCCTGCAGTCACTACTACTACATCGCCGTTCTTTACCAGTTCCTTTGCCTTTAATTCATCAATCGAAGATTCAATCAGTTCATCGGTAGAATCGGCGCGGCGAGACCAGGTTGGATTCACGCCCCAGTAAATCATCATCTGACGAACCACTGACATGCTGGGAGACATCCCCATAATATGAGCTGCCGGACGCCATTTAGACAGCATTCTTGCAGTAAAACCGCTGATGGTAGGAGTCACAATGGCAGATGCCCCTAACTCATGGGCCGTAGAAACAGATGCATAGCACACTGCATTGGATACATTGTGATTTTTGCTTGCGCTCACTTTCCTTCTGCGATAATCGGAATAATCCAGATGAGATTCTGTATCTTCAACGATCTGAACCATCATTTTTAATGCTTCTACTGGATACTTGCCCATTGCCGTCTCACCGGACAGCATCACAACATCTGTACCATCATAAACTGCATTGGCAACGTCTGTTACCTCAGCACGGGTCGGTCTTGGATTGCGTATCATGGAGTCCAGCATCTGGGTTGCTGTAATCACCACCTTACCGGCTGCATTGCATTTCTGAATAATCTGCTTCTGAACATAAGGAAGTTTCTGCGCCGGAATCTCAACGCCCAAATCGCCTCTTGCAACCATAATGCCGTCGCTTGCTTCGATAATCTCATCTAAATTTTCCAGCCCCTCTGCATTTTCAATCTTAGAAATAATCTGAATGCAGGAACCGGCTTCCTCTAACATTTGACGGATTTCGCGGATTGCATCTGCGGTCCGCACGAAAGATGCTGCAATAAAATCAAATCCTTCTTTTATCGCAAAACGGATATCTTCTTTATCCTTATCTGTCAGCGCAGGAAGCTTGATTTTGACATTTGGTACATTAACGCCCTTTCTCTCGCCCAGTTCCCCGCCATTGACTACGGTACAGACAATGTCTTCTTTGTTTACTTCTTTTACTTCCAGTTCAATCAGGCCATCATCAATTAAGATTTTATTTCCGGCAGAAACATCTTCATTTAAGCCATTGTAATTGATATGTGCAATCTGGCCGTCTCCCTCTATTTCGCGGGTCGTCAGAGTATAAGTCTGGCCTGCCTCCAGCATGACCTTCTGGTGATCTTTAAGCAAACCGGTGCGAATCTCCGGTCCCTTGGTATCTAAAAGCGCCGCTATGGGACGATCCACTTCCTTGCGCACTTCTTTAAGCAGTTCCAGACGTGTCTTGTGTTCTGCATAGCTGCCATGGGAAAAATTAAAGCGCGCCACATCCATGTGATTGAGCGCCAGGCCCTTCATGATCTCATAATTGTCCGTATTCGGCCCCATTGTACAGATAATTTTTGTCTTCTTCACTTTCTTTCTACCTCCAAATTTTACTGGCTACTGCTTTTTGTCACATGCTGGTGAGTATATAAGTGATCCTGACAATACTCATAATTCCCCTCACACTTTGAACAGTAACGAAATTCCATTCCGGGTCCATCCTGTTCTGTCCTTCCGCAGACCGCGCATTTATGGCGTGTCCTTCCCTGCGGTTTTATCTGAACCTGGGTCTTAAAATCATGTTTTCTTTTTATCTCTTTTGGATTAATCCTGCTGTAATTGCGGGTGAGCAAAAAGAATACAATCACATTGGCCATGGTAAGGAGAATCTCAATCCGGGTCACCATATTTCCAGTAATCAGATAATAGAGGTAAATCGCTCCTTCTGCCACTGCCAGCCACTTGGCTTTAACAGGAATCAGATACATCAGTAAAAACTCTACATCCGGGAAGGTCAGAGCAAACGCAAAAAACAGAGAAAAATCCAGAGCTACCGGCAAAAGTCTGGGGCTCTGTCCGAAAATCAGAGTAAGAATAATCTCTGCCAGCACATGTCCTGCAACCCCCAGCAGAAAATAGGCGTTAAACCGGAACGCGCCCCATACCCGCTCCAGAGTCTGCCCCATGGAGTAGTACAGATACAATGCCAGGATTCCAAAGAAAATCCCAGGAGCCGGCGGATAGCACAAAAATGTAAGAATCCTCCAAATCTGCCCATGCATAATCGCCCAGCCGTCCAGACTCAGATACCGATAATAAAACATGGGATTCCACAGAGAGACGGCCAGACCTATGCCGTATAGAATGACAATATACTGCATTAAATTAGGAATGGCATATTTTCCGTATTTACGCTCCAGCTTATAAAAAAATTTCATCGAACTCTCCTATTCAAAATAAATCTTTTTTTGAAAAAATCCAGGCAATGGTCAGACAGACCACGATGGAACAGCATATAATAATGAAAAACCCATGGGGACTCTGTGCAAACGGCATCCCCTGTACATTCACATTCATGCCGTAAAAACTGGAAATCATGGTGGGAATGGACATCACAATGGTCACTGTTGTCAGAAACTTCATGACCAGGTTCTGGTTATTGGAGATAACCGAGGCAAACGTATCCATAGTCCCTCCCAAAATCCCGCTGTAGATATTTGCCATTTCTATTGCCTGCTTGTTTTCAATAATAACATCCTCCAGAAGATCGGTATCTTCCGGATACTTTTTGATCCTCTCGCTGCGCATCAGTTTTTCCAGCACCACTTCATTGGCGCGGAGAGAGGTGGTAAAGTAGAGCAGGGACTTTTCCAATTCCAGCAATTCAATTAATTCCTGATTCTTCTGGGATTTGTGAAGCTGTTTTTCGATGACCTCACTCTTTTTTTCAATGACTCTCAGGTACTGAAGATACAGGGATGCGTTTTTATAAAGAACCTGCAGAATAAACCGGGTCTTCATATATGTGTGGAAGTCCCGCACACGTCCGTCCATAAATGCATTGAGTACAGGAGTCTCTTCCAGGCATACGGTGATAATGTTGGTCTCTGTCATTAAAATACCGATCGGAATGGTTACATACCAGTCCTTGCCATTTCGCTCTTCAATAGATGGAATATCCACCAGTACCAGGGAATACTGATCTTCGATTTCCAGACGGGAGCGCTCCTCTTCGTCCAGAGGCGCCCTTAAATGATCCGGATCAATCTGAAATCTGTCTGCGATTTCCAGAATTTCGGCTGCTGTCGGATCGGTCAGCGCAATCCAGGAATTCGGCTCTATCTCATCAGCCTGACGGACCATTCCCTCGTCTGTCTTAAAAATCTGAATCATGACCTTCCTCCTTTCCTGCCCATTTCACCCATTTTAACACTCCTATCATTATACTAACCGCTATGTTGTTTGTCAAACGAATTGCCAGATTTTACACAGTCTCCAAAAATATTTATGCTTTCTTTACATTTTTTTAACAGATGCTACTAATTGTATTCTAATCTGTTTTATGTTAAACTATAGCCGAATATTGCCTGATGGCTTTACAAAGGAGGCAGGGGGTTCCCTACTATATGAGTTTAACCAATACGCTTGGAATCGACATCGGTTCCACTACTGTAAAAATCGCAATTTTAGATGAAAATTTCCATATATGTTTTGCCGACTACGAACGGCATTTTGCCAATATTCAGGAAACTCTGGCACACCTGCTTGAAAAGGCCAAAAACACGCTTAAAACTGCAGATGTCCGTCCGGTTATTACCGGTTCCGGCGGACTGACCCTTTCTCAGCACATGAACATTCCCTTTGTGCAGGAAGTTGTGGCAGTTGCCGCTTCCCTGCAGGACTATGCGCCCCAGACCGATGTAGCCATTGAACTTGGCGGGGAAGATGCCAAAATCATCTATTTCACAGGCGGCATTGACCAGCGGATGAACGGGATTTGTGCCGGCGGCACCGGTTCTTTTATCGACCAGATGGCATCTCTTCTTCAGACAGATGCTTCCGGATTAAATGAATATGCAAAAAACTACCAGGCCATTTATCCTATCGCAGCCCGATGCGGCGTTTTTGCCAAATCGGACATTCAGCCTTTGATCAATGAGGGCGCTACCAGAGAGGACTTGGCCGCTTCTATTTTTCAGGCAGTTGTCAATCAGACCATCAGCGGTCTGGCCTGCGGCAAACCCATCCGCGGCAATGTGGCATTCCTGGGCGGTCCTCTCCATTTTCTTCCGGAACTCCGAAATGCCTTTATCCGCACTCTGCATTTAAGGCCGGACCAGATTATCGCCCCGGAGCACTCTCATTTGTTTGCTGCCACAGGCGCCGCCATGAATGCAGATGAGAATGCCAGAGCAGTAAGCCTGGATTCTTTAATCCGTCTGCTTTCTTCTGGTATCAAAATGGACTTTGAAGTAAAGAGAATGGAACCGCTTTTTGAAAATCAGGAGGATTATCAGACTTTTCAGAAACGTCATCAGGGCCACTGTGTAAAAACTAAAGATTTGTCTTCTTATAAGGGCAACTGCTTTTTAGGCATTGATGCCGGTTCCACTACCACGAAAGCTGCTTTGGTCGGCGAGGACGGAAGCCTTCTTTACCGGTTCTACAGCAGCAATAATGGAAGTCCGTTAAAAACTGCCATTTCAGCAATCCGCGAAATAAAGAAACTGCTTCCAGACACTGCTAACATTGCCTGGTCTTGTTCGACCGGTTATGGGGAAGCTTTGTTAAAATCTGCATTTATGCTGGATGAAGGCGAAGTAGAGACGATTTCCCACTACTATGCCGCTGCATTTTTCGAGCCGGATGTGGACTGTATTTTGGACATCGGCGGTCAGGATATGAAATGCATCCGCATTAAGGATGGCACTGTAGACAGCGTTCAATTAAACGAAGCCTGCTCTTCCGGCTGCGGTTCCTTTATTGAGACCTTTGCCAAGTCTTTAAACTACAGCGTGGAAGATTTTGCAAAAGAAGCGCTCTTTGCCAAAAATCCCACTGATCTGGGAACCCGCTGTACGGTATTTATGAACTCCAATGTAAAGCAGGCCCAGAAAGAGGGCGCCAGTGTTTCCGATATTTCTGCAGGCCTTGCCTACTCAGTCATTAAAAATGCTCTGTTTAAAGTCATCAAGATCACTTCTGCTTCTGATTTGGGAAAGCACATTGTAGTCCAGGGCGGAACTTTTTATAATGATGCGGTTTTAAGAAGCTTTGAAAAAATTGCCGGCTGCAATGCCATCCGCCCGGATATTGCAGGAATTATGGGCGCATTCGGCGCTGCCCTGATTGCCAGAGAACGGTTTAATGAATCCAAAAAGACTTCCATGCTTCCTCTGGATAAAATCATTCATTTAAACTACACCACCTCCATGACCCACTGCAAAGGCTGTACCAATCATTGTGTCCTGACCGTCAACCAGTTTGGAGGCGGACGCCATTTTGTATCCGGCAACCGCTGTGAGCGAGGGCTGGGAAAAGAAAAAAAGGCTAAAGAGATCCCTAACCTGTTCGATTATAAGTATCACCGGATCTTTGACTATGAATCTTTAAGCGCGGACCAGGCATTTCGCGGTTCTGTAGGAATCCCCAGAGTCTTAAACATGTACGAAAACTATCCCTTCTGGGCTGTTTTCTTTAAAGAACTGGGATTTCGCACGATTTTGTCTGCTCAGTCTTCCAAACAGCTTTATGAACTGGGCATTGAATCCATTCCCAGCGAATCGGAATGTTATCCGGCCAAGCTGGCCCATGGCCATGTCAACTGGCTGATTAAGCAGGGGATTAAGTTTATCTTCTATCCCTGCATTCCTTACGAGCGCAACGAGACACCAGAAGCAGGCAATCATTACAACTGTCCGATGGTAACCTCTTATGCAGAAAATATTAAAAACAATATGGAAGAGCTGGAAGAAAACAGCATCCGTTTCCTCAATCCGTTTATGGCATTTACCAATGAAACGATTCTGACAAAAGCCCTTGTAAGCGAGTTTATGAAGGAGTTCGGACCTGACTCCGGTTTTTCAGTTCCGGTAACAGAAAAAGAAATCGAAACAGCCGCTCATCTGGCATGGCAGGAACTTGCCGCCTGCCATAAGGATATTGAAAAGAAAGGTGAGGAAACCATTGCCTGGCTGAAAGAGCACCACCGCCGCGGCATCGTCCTGGCCGGACGCCCTTACCATGTGGATCCGGAAATTCATCATGGCATTCCTGACCTCATTACCTCCTACGGCTTTGCAGTCTTAACAGAGGACTCGGTCTCCCATCTGGCAAAAACAGACCGCCCCTTAGTTGTCACTGACCAGTGGATGTACCATTCCCGCCTGTACGAAGCTGCCAGCTATGTAAAAACCTGCGATTTTCTGGATCTGATTCAGCTAAATTCCTTTGGATGCGGGCTGGATGCTGTAACCACCGATCAGGTCAATGATATTCTTACCAAATCCGGCAAGATCTATACAGTGCTTAAAATTGACGAAGTAAGCAATTTAGGGGCTGCCCGCATCCGTATCCGTTCTCTGATTGCTGCGCTGCGGGTTCGGGATGAAAAACACTACACCCGCAAAATTGTTTCCAGCGCTTATAACCGCCAGGTATTTACCAAGGAAATGAAAAAAGATTACACCATCCTGTGCCCTCAGATGTCTCCTATCCACTTTGACCTGCTGGAGCCGGCCATCCGCTCATTCGGATACCGGATGGAAGTTCTCCAAAATCAGAATAAAAGCGCGGTAGACGTAGGACTTCAGTATGTAAATAATGACGCCTGCTACCCATCTTTAATTGTGATTGGACAGATTATGGATGCACTGCTGTCCGGAAAATATGACTTAAACCACACTGCAATCTTTATGACCCAGACCGGAGGCGGCTGCCGCGCATCCAACTACATCGGCTTTATCCGCCGCGCCTTAAAAAAGGCCGGTATGGAACAGATTCCGGTTATCTCCGTCAATGCCAATGGCATGGAAACCAATCCGGGATTTACCATCACCCTGCCCCTTGTCACCAAAGCCATGCAGTCAGTGGTATACGGCGATGTATTTATGAGAGTCCTATATGCCACCCGTCCCTATGAGGCAGTACCTGGAAGCGCTGATAAGCTTCACGAAAAATGGAAGGCTGTCTGCTGTGCTTCTCTGTCCAAAAAGAGCGCTTCTATGATGGAATTTGGCCGCAACGTAAGGGGCATTATTCAGGATTTTGACAATCTGCCCAGATTGGCCGTAAAAAAGCCCAGAGTCGGGATTGTAGGAGAAATCTTAGTCAAATTCTCCCCTCTGGCCAACAACCATATTGTGGAACTTTTGGAGTCAGAAGGCGCAGAAGCAGTTATGCCGGATTTAATGGATTTTTTGCTGTACGCTTTTTATAACAGCAACTTTAAGGCAGATCATTTAGGCGGTAAGCGTTCTACTGCCCGCCTGTGCAACATGGGCATTGCCCTGCTGGAATATTTCCGCAAAACTGCAAAAAAAGAGCTAAAACAGAGCCGTCATTTTGACCCGCCTGCCAATATCCGCAATCTGGCAGATATGGCCAAACAGTTCGTATCTCTCGGCAACCAGACCGGCGAAGGATGGTTTCTTACCGGAGAAATGCTGGAATTAATCCACAACGGAGTAGAAAACATTGTCTGCGCCCAGCCCTTCGGCTGTCTGCCCAACCATATTGTGGGAAAGGGCGTGATCAAAGAACTGCGCCGCAGCTATCCCCAGTCCAATATTATTGCAGTCGACTATGATCCAGGAGCCAGCGAGGTCAATCAGTTAAACCGCATCAAATTAATGCTTGCCACTGCCCAGAAAAACCTGAAGAAAAATCCCTCTCATCCAGAGGATGGAGGGAATGGGCCAAAACAGACTCCTGCCGATTCCAATTTAGGCAGTCACAATGATATAGGAAGAAATACATCCGCCAATATGGCTGCTGCCAGTCTTTCTTCTTAATCCGCCGCCTGCAAAAGGTCATAACCATTCAGCCTTGTCGCAAAATTATTCACATCCTGCGTCTGTCCTATAAAAAGGACCGCAAGTTTGTCCATTGTGAGGATACTCTCATGGTCAAATTTGCGGCCCTTCTGCATAGTTCAACTATTTCAAAAAATTAAAATGCTTTAAAATCATACCGGTACGGAATTGGCGCTTTTATACTGTATAATTTTTCATATAATTCACTCCAAAGCTGTGAGACAGAGTCTTCGCCTTCGCGGATATCATCAATGGCAAGTCCTCCGTCCTGTTCCAGACTCTCATAAGCTTTCTCATATTCTCCAAGTTCTTTTAACGCAGAAATATAATAAAACTTGAGTTTTCCCACCTTTTGTATATCCGGACTCTGTTTTTCAAAAAACTTGGTAATTTCTGCATATGCCTTGCCAAGATACAGAATCTTCAGCATTTCTTTTAAATAGGAGATACGTTTGGACTCCATTTTTAAACCTTGGACAGCCCATGCCACAGACTCCTCATACCGTTCTGTCAGCAGACAGATACATGCCAGTCCATGGCAGGACCATGGATTATTTTGCATATTCCAGGATTTTTCCAGGAATGTCTCTGCCATTTCATACTGTTCGTTCAAACAGCATCCGATCCCGGCATGGTAATATGCATACCAGTTTTCTTTGTTGGAAGTCTCCAAAGTGTCCAGGAGAAATCCTGCATTTTCACTGTCTATGAGAAATTCATCCGGTACATCCAAAGCAGATGGCTGATGCAAAACACCTGTGTCAAAAAATCTCTTCCACTGTTTCAGGGAATCGGATGCCAGCACAAACTCCAGATGCTTTGACCACTTTCCTCTCTCCTGCAGTGCCCCATAGCCGCTTCCCGCCATCACAAGCTTTGCAGGTTGTTTTGCCATAGCCCTGGTTTCCTCTAATAGATTCTCCATCTGTTCAGAACGACAGAAACTTTCCAACATGCCGGTAATCGCCGTTATTCTTTCCTCATGGTTCATCTTATCACCTGTCAGCTTTACCGGCCCGTACTGCTCTATCCATTCCCAGGCAGTATGCGGCGCCATGGGAACGCATCCGTACTGGGTCTTTCCCAGTCCTGCCTGGACTTCTGCGTATCTTCCTGCCTGTTCTGTCAGAAATTCCTGCCAATGATCCGACGCCTGTCCATTTCCCCAGGAAAACAGCTTTCTGCTTCTCAATCTTCTGGTTGATGCATGCAGCAGTCCATACCCATCTTTATTAAGGTTGGCAATAAATTTAGGCGTATCGTCAGGAATGTCAAAAAAATAGTCTACTGATTTAGGAATTTTCTTGTAGTCCGTAATATCAATACCATCTACCATAGGAATGTCTACTTTAAAAACAGCGCCGTCTGCATATGTAAATGCTTTTTTTGCAGGAACGGTGATCCTCCCGCCTTCATATTCCGGAACTGCCATATTGCTCCACCAATACATAGGAATCACTTCGCTGCTTTCATTGACCACTCTCATCCTGCAGTTTAAAAACCGATCTTCCTCCTCCAGCCAAAAATCCATCTGATACGGCACTTTTCTGATACGCTCATATTCATATAGACGCAGAACAGGCGCTTTGGTACAAGTCTCAGTCACTGCGGTGTATAAAGGCGCTGTCGTATACGGATTGTGTCCGATCACCCCGATATTCCACTCCACGCCGCCGCTGAACCATGCGTTTCGCACTGCCAGATTGCTAAACCGCAGCACATCATTGGTATAAAGCAGATTTTCCCCTGTCTCTTTATCCCAGAGTTCCCAGAGCCTTCCGCCGTACTCTATAAGAAATACGGCTTTTAAATACTGGTTTTCCAGTATGGCGGTTTTTACTTCTTTTTCTTTTAACTCTCTTGTGTAACTATTGTACTGCCGATAAGGATAGGCATTTTTCCTGCGCCCATATCCTTCAAAAATCTCGTCTTCTTCATCCAGACAAAACTCCAGATGATTCTGAAGAATGTGCTCCCCCAAAAGGTCTGGCACACAGGCTTCTTCCCCCAAATCCGCAGCCAGTATTTGCTTTGTTTCAAATCTAAGTTCCAGCATTATTCTTCTCCTTATAATCCTGTAATTATCCTGGTATCATCTCTATTGGTAAATCGGATAGTTCTCACAGATCTTTGTAACCTCGCTCCGGATGTAATCTGCTTTCGCTTCAAAATCAGTGGCTGCCAGCCAGATACACTCTGCTATCTTGTCCATATCTTTCTCTACCAGTCCTCTGGAAGTAATGGCTGGTGTGCCAACCCGCACTCCGGAAGTCACAAACGGACTTCTTGGATCGTTGGGAACTGCATTTTTATTAAGGGTAATATATACTTCATCACACCGGTTCTGCAGCTCTTTTCCAGTCACTTCCATGCCCCGCAGATCAATTAACATCAAGTGGTTGTCCGTACCTCCGGTCAGTACTTTAAATCCCTGCCGCTCCAGTGCGGCTGCCAGTGCCCTGGCGTTCTTTACCACCTGCTCCTGATATACCTTAAACTCCGGTTTTAATGCTTCGCCAAAGCAGACTGCCTTTCCTGCAATCACATGCTCTAAAGGACCTCCCTGAGTTCCCGGAAAAATCGCTTTATTAAAGTTAAATTTTTCTGCTGCCTCTTTATTGGCCAGAATCATGCCGCCTCTTGGCCCTCTTAAGGTCTTATGGGTAGTGGTGGTCACCACGTCTGCATAGGGAACAGGACTGGGATGAATACCGGCAGCCACCAGTCCGGCAATGTGGGCCATATCGACCATCAGATACGCGCCTGCCTTGTCTGCTGCCTGACGGAACCGTTTAAAGTCAATGGTACGGCCATATGCGCTGGCGCCTGCCACAATTAATTTGGGCTTGTGCTCTACTGCCAGACGCTCCATCTCGTCATAGTCAATAAATCCCTCATCATTAACACCGTACGGCACAATGTTAAAGTAAAGGCCGGAAAAATTGACAGGGCTTCCATGAGTTAAATGGCCTCCATGGTCTAAATTCATTCCCATCACTGTATCCCCTGGCTTTAACATTGCCACAAATACAGCCATATTGGCCTGCGCGCCAGAATGAGGCTGTACATTGGCATAATCGCAGCCAAACAGCCTTTTAGCCCTTTCAATCGCAATCGTTTCCACTTCGTCTACTGCCTCACAGCCGCCATAATAGCGTTTTCCCGGATACCCTTCTGCATATTTATTGGTCAGCACAGTGGCCATTGCCATCATCACTGCTTCTGAAACAATATTTTCAGAAGCAATCAGTTCCAGATTGCGTCTCTGACGGGCGCACTCTTTTTCAACTGCCCTTCCAACCTCCAGATCCTGCTTGGTGAGAAACTTCATTACTTCATTTACCATGTCTCTTTCCTCCTTTTTGTTTTGACATCGGTTCGCCTGAACCAGTCCACCTTTTATTTTCACGAAAACCGGTATTCTTTAATCACTGCCTGAAGAGTACGGTTTCCGTTGTATTCATTAATCGTTGGATAATACACAATATCTATGAAATGATTTCCTGCAAGTTCCTCACAAAAAGCATCTCCATCTCCAAAAAACATTCCATCCATGGCAAATCCTCCAGGCGTTACCAGCGAAAGTTTGACTGCATTGCGGTTTTTTCCCAGCACCCGCACATTCCGGACAGACAGGCCCTTTTGGGCAAACTGTGGTTTCTCATTGCCGTTTCCAAAAGGTTCTAACTGCTCCAGTTCTTTGAGCAGGGATTCTTCTATGTATTCCAGGGGCATGGGAACATCTATCCAGACTTTGCGGACAAAATCCTCTTCGGTTAAAACCGCATTTTCGTTGAGACGGAGGCGGAATTGTTCTACGTTTTCCTCTGGCAGGGAAAATCCTGCTGCCATGGGATGTCCGCCAAACTTGGTGAGAAGATCCTTTACCTGCACCAGTCCCTCAAACATATGGTAGGCTTCTATGGATCGGCCCGATCCTTTTACCCCGTCTTCTGACTTTGTAAGCACAAAGGACGGTTTCTGATATCTCTCCCGCAGCCGTCCGGCAACAATCCCAGCCAGGGATTCATGACAGTCCGGCAAAAAGATAACCAAAACCTTGTCTTTCGTAAACTGGCTTTCCACCTGCTCGATGGCTTCTTCTGTGCTTTTTAAGGTCATCTCTTTGCGCTGCTCATTTAAATCTTTTAAATCTCCTGCCAGTTGTTCTGCCATCTCTCTGTCTTCTGCCAGCAAAAGCTTTAATGCCGCCTTTGCTGTTTTCAAACGCCCCCCTGCATTTAAGCAGGGACCGATTACAAACCCGATATGGTACGCGGTAAGGGCTTTCGGATCCAGGTTGTTTTTCCTGATCAGGCTTAACAGTCCCAGATTTTTTGTACTGCCAATGTGTTTTAACCCCTCCCTTACCACAATCCGATTCTCATCCTGCAGTTTCATCACATCTCCCACTGTGGCAATGGCTGCAAATTCCATCATTTCTTCCCATTTTGAAAGAGGAATGGAATAGGATTCATATAAGGCCCTCATCAGCTTGTAGGCCACCATCCCACCGCAGATCTCCGGATAAGGATACAGGCTGTCCTGACGTTTGGGATTTACAACTGCATCTGCCGCAGGAAGAATATCACTGCCGTTTTCATCAGCCTGAATGTCATGGTGGTCCGTAACAATCACCGTCATTCCCATCTCTTTTGCCAGAAGAATCTGATCAATGGCAGCAATTCCGTTGTCACAGGTCAGGATCGTGTCAATCCCGTCCTCTGCCGCCTGCCGGATAATGGCCTCATTGATTCCATAACCGTCCTTAATCCGATCCGGAATCCGGTAGTCCCCCTTTGCTCCTGCTTCTTTTAATGCCTTCAGGAGAATATATGTGGAACACACTCCATCAATGTCGTAATCTCCCACTACCCGTATCCGCTTCCCCTCTTCTATCTTCTTTCTTAGAATGGAAACTGCCCGATCCATGTCCGGCAAAAGGCCGGGGCTGTAAAGATCCGAGATTGTCCCATACAGATACCGGGAAATTGCTTCCTCTTCTATGACATCCCGGTTGCGGATAATCCGCGCTGTCACCTGATTAATATGAAATTTTTCTGCTATTTCTGCAAAATCTGCTCTCTTTGTCTGCACCATCCACTGGCTTGGCGCCCCTGTCTGTTTTTCTGTCATCCGTTCTCTTTGTTCTCCTTTGGAGTCTTATTGTCTTTTTTGTCCTTCAGTCGCTTTTCAAGCCCCTCCATCTCATATAAAATCGCTGCAAAATCTCCATGGTAAGCGCTCTCTCTTTTTGAAGTCACATTTAAATTGCCATTTCCAATCTCTTTGATGATCCTTTTTTGATCTGCAGTCATGGTTTTTAAATTGCCGGCCAGAAGATTCACTGCATCCTCCATGGCCTGCATTTCTCTGTCTCCGGAATGTTCCAGATGCACGTCCAGATTGCCGGCTGCCAGACGGGTAATTCCGTCTGCAATGTTTCCAACCGGCGCCGCAATCCCATGAATCAGGGAAACCACGAACAAAGACAGCGCAGTTCCCAAAAAGAGAATCATGACGATCTTCCATCCAATCAGGCGGCTGTACAGATAATTTCCGTATTCGCTGGAAGCTTCTACACCGGCCTGATTTTTCTGTGCCAGATCATCCAGCACTTTGCTGGTTCCATCAAACAGCAGTCTGGACTCTCCCTGAAGCAGCTTTAATGCCTCGTGGGACTGATTTTTGCGGCTGTTTTCCAAAATTTCATCGCTGCATATCAGATAGCGATCCCATAAATCTTTGGCCTGATAGATTAAGTCGCTCTCGCCACCTCTTGCATAAAGAGCCATATAGTCTGCAAATGCCTGATCAATCATCTGCCGTTCCTGAAGGATTTCCGCCTCCAATGCCTTCATATCCTCTTCTTTGTCCGCCAGGGCATGATTGTGTTCTGCAATCCGGTAATCAGAGGTGCGAGTGTTCAGTTCTTCTGCTGCAATCACTGCAGGCGCCCAATATTCTGCAATATCCGTACTGGCCTGATTGATGGACTGGCTGGTGACAATCGCCACCAGTCCAATAGAAATCATGCCCAAAATACTGATTAATTCAATGGCAATCAGCCGCTTTTTAATACTCATTTTATTTTTCAAATATTCTTTCATAATCCGTCCTGAATCATTCTTAATTTTTAATCATTACCGTTTTAATAATTTCATGGCAAGCAGCGTCTGAAGCCGCACTCCCAGGGATAATACTCTTTCATCAATGTCAAACTGGTTATTGTGAAGAGGCGCGTCAATTCCCTTTTCTTTGTTAGCGCAGCCTAAATGGTAAAAGACACCAGGCGCTTTATTTAAAAAGAACGAAAAGTCCTCTACTCCCAGGCTTGGAAACTGTTTAAAATGAATGTGTTCCCTTCCCAGGCTTTCTGAAATGGTCTCAATAGCCACATCTACAATCTCATTGGTATTAATCAGCGCATCATAGCCAGGAGTAAACACTGCTTCCCCCTGTCCGCCGTAGGCCCTGCAGATGTCTTCTGTTACCTGTCTGATATAGTCCTTTGCCATCTGTCTGGTCTCCGGATCGGTTGTCCTTAAAGTCCCTTCCAGTTCCACACAGTCTGCCATTACATTAGCCGCTGTACCGCCTTTAATGGTGCCTAAAGAAAATACTGCATTTTTAAATGGGGAAATTCTCCTGCTTACCAGAGTCTGAAGGCTCTGAATCACTGCCGCAGCTTCGGTAATGGCATCAATTCCGCCGTCCGGGTAAGCGCCATGGCAGCTTTTTCCTTTGATAATCAGATTTACTTCATCGGAAGAAGCATTTAAATCGTCATATTTAACCTCGACTTCCCCGTATTCATAGGTCGGCATCATGTGAAGCCCCAGAACATAGTCTACGTGAGGATTTTCCATGCATCCTTCTTCTACCATCCGCTCTGCGCCTCCGCAGGTTTCTTCTGCCGGCTGGAAGAAGATTTTCAGGCTGCCGCTCCACTGGTTCTCGTACTTCTTTAACAGCCAGGCCACGCCCAGGGCAATGGTCATATGGGCATCATGGCCGCAGGCATGCATCACTCCCGGATTTTTCGAGCAGTAGGGACGGTTTTCATCTTCTGTCATCGGGAGTGCGTCAATATCCGCCCGGATTCCTATGGTTTTTGCACCATGGTTTTTTTCTGCCCCGTCAGTCCCTTTTCCTTCTACCAGGGCAACAATTCCGGTATCCGCACAGGGATACTGATAGGAAATCCCCCACTGTTCCAGATATTCCCGGATCATCGCTCCCGTTTCGTGTTCCATGGTTCCCAGTTCCGGATGCTGGTGAAGCCGTCTGCGGATCTGAGTCAGCATGGGAAGCATTTCTTCCGTCCGGTCAGCAGTCCAGGCATCCGACCAAATCTCATGTTCTGTCAGGCTCATACTCTTTCCTCCCAATCATCGTCTTTATTTCTGTAATCTTTCCGTCTTTTTTATAGATTCTGGCCGGTCTCTGGGTTAAGCGGGACACAATATCGTTTTTATTGGTTTCCGCCAGAATGCTGATCTCCTGAATATTCAAGGTATTGCCGGTTCCGTCTCCGTAAATGATAACTTCATCGCCTATTGCCGCTTCTGGTACGTCTCCCAAATCCATCATGCACTGATCCATGCAGAGCACGCCTACAATGGGAACTCTTTTTCCATGAATTGTAACCATGGCCTTCCCTCTTAAGTTTCTGGGATAGCCGTCTGCATACCCAAAGGGCAGGGTGCCGATGCGGGTATCCCGTTCTGCCCGCCACATAAAATCATAGCTGACTCCCTCTCCTGCCTTTATCTCTGTAATGTGGTTAATCTTCGTCTTAAAGGTAAGCGCCTGCTTAATATCCAGATGGCCTTTATGAAATCCCTTTAGCCCATAGATAATTGCGCCCGCCCGAATCATGTCCATCCGGTACTGGGGATAATCTACCGATGCAATGGAATCTGCCAGATGGCAGCATGGAATTTCCACGCCTCTGTCCTTCAGCGCCTGAATGACGCGGCAGAAGTCTTCATACTGCTTTTTGTTGGATTCATCATCTAAGAGCACCAGGTGGGAGAAGATTCCTTCAATCCGGATTCCTTCCATATGGCTGATTTCTTCAATGGCGTCCAGGCTTTCTCTGGTATCCGGAAACCCCAGACGGTGAAATCCTGTATCATATTTAATATGTACTCCTGCAGTCTTCCCCTTCTTCTTTGCCAGTTCCGATAATGCTTTCGCCTGTTTAAATGTGTCGATTGTCTGAAGAATGCCGTAATCCAGCACATAAGGGAAATATTCCTCTGCTGTCAGTCCCATAATCAGTACCGGATACTCCGGGTAGGCTTCTTTTAATTCCATTGCTTCTGACAGAGCTGCTACGCAAAGTAAATCGCCGCCATTGTCCATAATCGCCGGAGCAATTCCTACTGCCCCATGCCCATAGCCGTTGGCTTTTACAACCGCTGCAATTTTTACGTCCTTTCCGACCATGGCACGAATCTGCTTTACATTCTCTGCAATTCTGTCTAAGTTTACTTCAATTACTGTTTCCCTGTAAATTGGTAATGTGTTCATGGATTCCATTATATGCACTCTCCTTCTAAATTGCAAAACAAATTTTTTCACTCCTTCATCCTTATTGTGTCTGCATATTCTGAAAAAAGCCGCAAAACCACCTGCTTTCAAGTGATTCTGCGACTTTTCTGCATAATCTGATGATTATCAAATCTGTTTTTTGTTATCTGGCAGCTCCATCAGCTCCCAGATAAAATTCCTGAACCTGAATATTAGTCAGCATAACGCCGATAGTACCATCAATGGCTTCACTGAAATAATACCGCTTTCCATCAATTGTCTGCCATCCAGTCAGCATAATTCCGCTCGTTCCGTCTGCTGCATTGCTCAGATAGTACCATTTTTCGTTCCACAATACCCATCCAGTCATCATATAGCCATTTTTATCAAAGAAATACCATTCTTCTTTTCCATTATATGGAATCTGTGCCCAGCCATCCTTCGGATAGCTCTTATCGGATCTCTGATACCACCAGCCTACAGAATCCTGAATCCATTTACCATTTGTGATTACGCCAGATGCGGCATTGCCTGTACGTCTAATGGTGCCGCCGCTGCTGCTTCCACCGCCGCCGCTGCTTCCACCGCCACCACTGCTTCCGCCGCTGCTGCTTCCGCCATTTCCACCGGAAGTTTCAGGGTTCTCTATAATACTGAACGAAGTCAGGACATCTGTCCGAATTGTAGTTGTGTTATTTTTTCCATTATAATTAAATGGTGTCCATCCATTATATCCAGCCTTCTGCATACGGAATCCTGAACGCGGATAAAATTCTGATGGCAAAGTAATGGTTACTTCTACCGGAACCGAAAGTTCTGCTTCTGTTCCATTTAACAACAGGCTGCTGTCAAATGACAAAATCGTTGTATTTTGGGCTGCTCTGACTTGTGTTTCTCCCTGTCTTACCTTTAATACCAGATTTACCTTTCCTTTATCTGCGGAAGTAATGCCTGAAGCAAGTAACGCACCAGTAATCTCTGCATTTTGAATCCGTTTTCCGC
The DNA here is from genome assembly GCA_046957575.1 of Lachnospiraceae bacterium. Taxonomy (GTDB): domain Bacteria; phylum Bacillota; class Clostridia; order Lachnospirales; family Lachnospiraceae; genus UMGS1370. Next base: position 19,074 of record JBKUOG010000010.1, read on the forward strand.
TTCCAAGATTCGCAGGAACTTCAATATCAACAGCTGCCTTTATCCCGCTTGCCTTTTGCAGCAGCTGATCCACTTTTTGAATGGTTTCCCAATCTAAACTCCTGCGATCTGCTTCCGGCAGTTCTCTGATCTGGTCTGCTAAAGAATCTACCAGTTCCGGCGAAGATTCTTCTGTCAGCTTCTTCACACTTTCTTCGATTTCTTCCTTAGAAAGCATACTTTCCACTTTGAAATACTGATACTCTAAAATCTTCTCTGGGAAATATTCTTCAACCGGTCTGCCGCTGACATCCCTGCTTACAACAATCCTGCATCCCTCATAATTGCCAGTATTGGGAGCAGTGTTCAGTGCTGCCCCGTTCTGGTTGCTTACAATAACGGTTGACTTACCGCTGATAACTATATTACCATTCTTTGCATAAAGAGCTGATTCCGGACGATCTGCTTTTACAATAACACTGGCACTATCCATAACAGCAATATTATTTTCTGCTTCGATTCCCTGTGTCTCTACACTAATGTCATTCTTGATTGTTACGTTCTTTGCTTCCACCGTACCATGAATGTTCAGTTTTACATTGCCGTCAGTAAAAATCTCCAGATCTCCTGAAGTCTTAATTCCAGCTTCTCCTGCATCCGGATTTAAAGTAACTGACCGGTTTACCTTAATCTTAGGATTGATTCCGCTGGCAAACACAATCTGTTTGTTGCCGCTGAATTTGTCATTGATATTTAATGTCTCTGTACTTCTGTTCCAATCCCAGCCTCCTTCCTTCACACCGCCTTTTTCGTCCAGCATCAGAACTCCGTCTTTCAGACCGGTTACAATATCTTCAACTTTACCGCTATTGGTATAAATACCATTCATATCCACATAAGTTCCTGCGGTCAGCTGGTTATCTGCTGCCGGCGTGTTTTCTGACATAACGGTTACAGGACCAGCTGCTTCAAATACCTTTTCCTGATCGCTAAGCATTCCGTTCATGCCTTCCACGATTGCTCCTTCGCCTAACCAGATGTTTCCGCCGGTTAAGCTTCCGCCGTCCAGTTTCAGGGTTTCTCCTGATTCCAGATGGAACAGTTCATTGCTTCCGCCAGCGTCTTTTGCAGCGATGTTTCCGGAAATCGTAATTTGATTCGCTTTAATCGGACCTCTTACCAGCAGGGTGCCTGTTCCTGTAATTGCAAGGCTCCCTGGTGCAAGGATAACAGGATTCCCCTCCTTAGGTGTAATCAGCACGCTTCCTGTTACGCTAATTTCCGGGGCAATCCCCAGTCCTTTCTTAAATACAATCTGGTTGTTGTTTTTAAATGTACCATCAATCTCCAGGACTGTACCATCCCAGTCCCAGCCTGTTCCGTTTGCCGGCACTCTGTCTGCAACGGTCAGCACTCCGTCAACCAGCTCTGTAGCTCCTTCTGGCGCTGCTCCTTCTTTCATATACTTTCCGCTCTTTGCCGCATCCTCATATTTTCCAGCCGTAAGCTGGTTATCTGCTGCCGGCGTGTTTTCTGGCATAACGGTTACAGGGCCGTCCTCTTCAAATTTTTTCCCAGAATCGCTGAGCATACCGTTCATGCCTTCCACGATTGCTCCTTCGCCTAACCAGATGTTTCCGCCGCTTAAGCTTCCGCCGTCCAGTTTCAGGGTCTCTCCTGATTCCACATGGAACAGTTCGTTGATTCCGCCAGCATCTTTTGCAGCTATTTTGCCGGAAACCGTAATCTGCTTTGCTTTAACCGGGCCTCTTACCCACAGGGTTCCTGTTCCCGTAATTGCAAGATTCTCTGGTGCAAAAATAACTGGCTCGCCCTTTTGGGGTGGTGTAATTACTACACTTCCTTTTACGCTAATTTCTGGGTCAATCCCCAGTCCTTCCTTAAATACAATCTGCTTGTTGTTTTTAAATGTACCATCAATCGTCAGGATTTCGCCATCCCAGTCCCAGCCTGTCCCGCTTGCCGGAACTGTGTCTGCAACGGTCAGGACTCCGTCAGCCAGACCTGTTCCTCCAGCAGCTTCTTCCACATTTACCACAATCCGCGGCACTGCAATGTTTCCATCTATTTCATAGTTGTCCGGCAAAACCGGTTCATATGTATAAATTCCTGCTATATCCGGGTCAAATTCCCATTCGGTACTTTCTGCTGTATTCAGAACCCATTCGATTTCTTTGATTCGTTCCTTTTTATGCGATTTTACGTCCTGTTTTGCATTAGATGGAGTTGCTGTTTCCACTGCTTCTTCATTGCCGTCTGATGCTTTCTTCGCATTGGATGGGGTTGCTGTTTCTACTATCTCTTCTTCATTGTCATCTGATTCTTCCGTTTTTTCTATCTTAACATTCGCCTTAAGACTTGCCGGGAATCTGATATCGGATTCATCTTCCCCAACTTCCAGAGTCTGAACCGCATATTTTTCACCCAATTCATCAAATCCGGTAATTATTTTTACAGCATCGTCTACTGATGCATACGGTGTGGTAACATTAACCGCAGACAGTACTATGGCTACGGTTAATATCACAGATATTCCCCGTTTCCATCGCTGTTTCATATTCCATTTTGTCATACTTTTCTTCTCCCGCCCCTATTCTTTAAATGCAATACTCTGAATCTTACTATTTTTTACCGTGAACCGATACCCCTCTCCATCTGCTGCATGTTCTCTGTTTTTAACAATGGATCCGTTCTGGTCAATTAGATAATAATCTATATTTTCCGGCTCATATCTTACAGTCCAGACTTCTTCGTTCTTCTTTTCATCAAAAATACCGGAATTGCATACCTCTTCAATAAACGCATCTCTGCTGATAATATCCAGCATCTTATATGTCTTGTCTGAAGTTCCTACTGTCTGTGTTTTATTTTCCACACGTACAATGGCATAGTTTTCTTCTTCGCTTGCCTTGAGAAGCATTCCCGCCTGATACAGTTTGTTATCTCTCCTTCCGAAGATACCTTTTCCCGGATACCGGCCGCTGTCCTCAAATACAAATTCTACAACTTCTTTTTCGCCCATTTCATTTTCACCCAGCGTAATTTCATGTTTGCCAGTCAGCATTTCCCCGTTTTTACCGCCGAAATAATAAAATCTTAATTTTCCGCTGGCAAAGTCATTGCGGTAGCATTCTACCAGATCTCCCTTTGAATTAAAACGTTCGTAATCGATCAGTTCATTAAATGCATCTACCGAATAAAATTCCCGATCTTTTTTATCCTGATACCAGGTCGCTTCAAATTCCGATGTCTCATTTTCATCTGTCATTACCAGGCATACAAGTCCGCGGATCTGTCTTCCGTAATTATCAAAGGCATATCGTTCTCCGTTGATTACGCGAATCTCATTGGCATAAAGATGTCCGTCTTCCCCCACATAATACGTATATTCGGACCCTTCCATATGCTTGGATTCCATCAGAAAGCGGCTTGGCACTGCCTTAAACCAGCTGTTTTTATACTGAATTCCAGATTCTGGAGCCCCAAAATACATAAATTCCCTGGTATACTCACTTCCCCCCTGTCTCTGAGCCAAGTTTTCTTCATCGGTGTTATTCTTATCGTAAGCTTCCGTTGTAATTATGTTGTGATCGGCATACCAGGAAGAAATCATGCGGCCATACTGGTCAAATCCATGGCGATGGCCATCAATCGTCAGCAGTTTAATCTTTTCAGGAGTACCTTTTATTTTTCTTCCTCCTTCGGAAAAATAGAACCATCTGTCCTGCTTTCTCTCTTCTTCCTCATCCAGATCTTCCCAGATCCCCTCATATGAAAGAACCTCGTCCTCCACATCGGCAAGAATCGGGATTTTCTCCCAGCCAAATTTCATAGCTCCGTCATTTTCCGTACCGAAATAATAATCTGCATCCATCCATGCGTCTTCTTCTTTCAGACGTTCTCCGCCGGATACCCAGCCGTAAAGCATACGTCCTTCGCTGTCAAAAGCATATTTCTTACCGTTGATTTTTTTTGTTTTGGGAGAATCGGAAGTTGTATTCTCCGGATATTTATACGCTTTTCCTGTTTGCTGGAAATAATACCAGTACTGCTCCGGCTCGCCTTCTTCTCCTGCAAGTTCATTGTCTATAGCGACCCACTGATTGGAAACCCTATAGCCATTTTCATCAACATAATAGTAATCCCCATCTAATTCCAGAAGCCGGCCTGTCACCCGTTCTCCATTCTCTGTGTAGTAGGCCCACTTGTCATTCTCGTTTACCCATCCTTCTTCAGCAAAAGAAATCATGGACATTCTAGCAGAAAGAATCCCTGCTGCCAAAAGAATCTTTATGAATTTCTGCTTTCTCATATATTTTCTCTTTTCATTGTTTTAATTGTTCAAATGGAAGTGATACGTTCCGGCTTCTCCGGTAAAGTAAATGATACCGCCTTCTTTTTTCGCCGTTTTTGTCTGTACTTCGCCTTTGTCACTGGTAATTGTCCATTCCCCTTCCGAAACGCCTGCAAACGCCACAGAAACCTGTCCTTCACCAGGGATTGTCACAGACACGTCTTTTGTCAGACGTTCTTTATTTTTTGCAAACAACGTTACTTTATCAAAAATCCTCGCTCCCAGAACATCTCCTGTTTCAATCGGTTCTGCTTCGTCTACCGGGCTTACATCATCTGCATCGGAAACATACATAACATTCAGGAAATAATCTGTTTTTGACGGTACTGACGGGCTGATTTCTACTCTGCCCCATCCAAATTCGGAACTTTCCTCACTCTTATATTCAGAGTAATACTTTCCGCCTGTTGGCGCATAATTTTTGTCAACAACCCAGTTCTGACGTCCGGGGCCGCCGACCTTTACGATTTCCGGGTTCTGCGGAAACAGAGTCTGGACTGTCAGTTTCCCATTGTATCCAATATCATCCCGCCTGATCTCTGTCACATTGCCGGTTACTTCCGGAGCCTGCAGGGAATGAAGCAGGAATGTTTTCTTAAAGTCCGGATTTTTTGCTGTAATCTTGTCCATAACTACAAAGATTGCCGGTTTCTCCGGGATTCCTGTTGGCATAAACAGCATGGAACGCCTTACTTCAGATACTTTATCAGAATAGCCTGGCGCCAGGTCACCGCTGATATAAGAATATTCCGGCTTGTACGGGTCTTCTCCATACTCCATCGCCAGCAGATCTGCCTGATGTACCTCTTCACTGGTTAAATCCGCATAGCTTTCCAACGCTCTGCCAATTCTTCGCTGGCCGCCTGAGTTTCTTGGTTCCGGAATTACCTTATAGCCTGTCATTTTCTCTTCCGGATCATAGATCAGCAGGGAATTGTGAGCAATCGTCTCTTTTGCATAATTTGCATCATGATCGCTTCCAAACTTATCATAACGGCCATTGTCCCAGGCCAGAGGTCCTTTATAGTAGATCTGGAAACTTCCGGAATCTAAATGTGCATGGTTTCCTGTATAGGTTTCACCAATCTTTGCCCAGACGACCACATCTGACTGTTCTACCCCTTCATTCCATCCTGTTCTTGCCACCATCAGACCATTAGGGGAACCAAACATTCTGGTAAGCGGAAGTTCTGTTCTTGGCTTTGCTTCCACAAATGGATCATTTACAATCAGGAAGTTTACCGGAGTCATTAACGGGAAGAAACTATTATAAGATAAATACGTATAGCCTTTGCTGCATCGCTCATACTCTCCTTTTAAATAGGGATCATCCCAAAGAGAAGATGCATACAGCAGGTGCGGCATATCACCTCGTGTCCAGGTTGGGATTTTTTTGCTCATAGAATCCCCATTCGTATCTCCTTCCGGAAACGAGCGGCCATCCGGTCTCTGATTGTATACTTCCATATACGGTACTTTTCCCATATCATCGCTGTAAAGCTTTGTTCCGTTCATACGGTAGAACAAAAACTGGGAATACAGGTCACATCCAAAACGCAGTGGGTTGTATCCCAAGCCCTGATGGAACGTATGGGAACGGTACCACCAGTTTTTTGAATTGACCATTTCATCATTCATCATATATCCGGCTACCAGATTGTAAATATCCGGATATTCGTCATAACACGCAATGGCAAATGAAAGCAGATCGCGGCTGATGTGGGTTTCATAATTATGACCATTGACTGTATAGAGCCGATTCATCGGCCAACCGCCCATACCTGTAATGGTTCTTGCCATTGTTTCTGCGTAATCTACAAAAGCCCTCTTATCTTCATCTGTCATCAGAGGGTGACACCAGTCGTATACCATTGCAGCCAGATAAATCGGTGAGCACCTCTCTCTGACAATATCACCCGCTTTTGGATTGAATTTTAATGTGCTTAAGAAATTTCTTGTAGCGCTAATTGCCTTATATCCGTTTTCCACATTGCCATTAATTGCATAATCAAACGCATATGCTTCAATAATTGCAAAAATCTGATAATCAATATTACTCTTGTTTCCAACCAGCTTATCCGGCAATACCCCATCTGTTTCCATTGCAAGCAGCTTTTTAAAATCCCTTGTCGCTTTTGCTCCCTGCTGATTTCTCATGTTCTCCTGAATAGCAGGAAGATCTTTTTCTGAAAACATGACGCGGGGATGCTGTCCTTTTACCGGATATGTCTTTGGAATTCCAAATTTTGCCTGAAGAATCTCTCTTTCCGAAACTGCAGCCTGCTCCGCATTTGCTTCTGCTGCATTGGCAATCAGAAGATTTGCAGATGGAGCGGATACTGCAGCAAGCACCAATAAACCGCCGGCAAGTTTTTTCCACTTGTTTCTCATACTCTTACCTTCTCCTCTTGTATATATTGTCAAAAATCATCTGTAATGTATCACAGATAATTGTTCAAAAACAATATAAAAAAATTGCAAAACGCCATATTTTTTTGCATTTTTTCAATCTGGATTTTTTTGCACCTGTTTCAATCTGGACTTTTTTGCATCTGCAAACTTTTTTCAAAAAAACTCTTGACTTTTTTAAATCTCTCGTATATAATTGTTTTTGCGCTGTTGAGAAAGCCTTTTGGCCAGGAAACAGTGGTGTGCGTCAGTAGCTCAGCTGGATAGAGCATACGGCTACGGACCGTAGTGTCGGGAGTTCGAATCTTCTCTGGCGCGCTTTATATAAGCCTCACAATCGAGAGATTGTGAGGCTTTTCTTCTATCATCGGAAACTGCAGATAATCTTTCCCAGCCATCAGGCGAAAGGAGCACTTCCATGGAATTAATCAACCAATTTATAGAAGATTATAAAAAGAAACTCAATTATTATGATATGGCTGCCAGGCTTGGAGCCAAACTTTTAGAAGAATCTCTGCGCTCTTCCGGTATTCGGGCCATGGTAACTTCCCGCGCCAAAAGCCCTGCCCGCTTAAAGACCAAAGTAGAACAGCGCAACCGGAAACAGGAAAAACCCTACCAGAGCATCCTGGAAATTTATGAGGATATTGCGGATTTGTCTGGAATTCGAGTTTCTCTTTACTTCCCAGGTGACCGGGATAAGGCGGACCGCGTAATCAACACCCTGTTTGCAGTCAGAGAAATCCGAAGTTTTCCCAACGAATCCAAACCTCCCACTTACAACAAACGCTTTTCCGGGTATTGGGCCAACCACTACCGAGTTCAGATGCGGGAAGAGCACCTGGATGCAAAACAGAAAAAATACACCCAGGTCCGTTTGGAAATCCAGGTCGCGTCTGTCTTGATGCACGCCTGGTCAGAAGTGGAACATGATTTAATTTACAAACCCCTAAGAGGAACTCTTTCCGAAGAGGAACTGGCTATTTTAGACGAGTTAAATGGTCTGGTATTAAGCGGCGAAATTGCCCTGGAGCGCCTTCAGGCAGCCGGAAACAAGCGGATTCAGAGCACTTCTGCTGCCTTCAGCAATCAATACGACCTGGCTTCCTATCTCTATAATTACTTAAACAGTTCCCCGCCTTCCTCTGACATACGGGTCAGGATGGGGAATGTGGAACTTTTATTCCGCCTGCTCAACCGTTTAAGGCTGGACCGCGTTCAGGATTTGGGAAAAATTTTAAAGTCCCTCCGTCTCCAGAATGACCGGCGGACTATGTGCCAGCAGCTTACCGACCAGATTATTTCCGGAAACAGCAAGCGCTATGCCTTATATCTGGAACTGCATCCTTTAGATGAAAATATGCAGGAAGACAGAAAGTTGGCCTTAGGACATTTTATTGATTTGTGGATTGTTCTGGAATCCTCCCTAAACCGCTCTATCCGCCGCTGCTCTCCAAAATCCAGAGGAAATGCTCTTTACACTGCCTGCATTAAGCGAATCAAGATTTTTTCCAAAGAGGATCTGGATTTATTTGTCCGGCTGCTTAACATCCGCAACTACTTAATTCATGGCATAGAAATCCCTGGCACTGAACCATTAAACCATATGTGCGACGAGCTGGTTCACTTACTGGAGCAGTTGCCGCAGATATAGAAAACGCCAGTGGATTTTTGCTGCCAGATAAACTGCAAACATACTTTGTACAAAGGAGAATCTTCATGGATCCAAGATTTACATTAGAAAACAGAATTGCTGCTGAATTAAAAAGCTACGATGGCCATATGGGATTTTATGCCGATGACTTAAAAGGCAATATCATAGAAATCTGCGCAGATGAAGACTTTGAAACTGCCAGCACGATTAAAACCTATATTCTGGCTTGCTTATTCGATCAGATCCGGCAGAAAAAAGCGGATCTGAATGACACTCTCATCTACAAAAAGGAGCACTGCGTATCTGGCAGCGGCCTGGTCCATTCTCTGGATTTCGGCGCCTCTCTGCGGGTAAAAGACGCCGCCACGTTAATGATCATTGTCAGCGACAATACGGCCACCAACATGATCATTGAATATCTGGGCATCGATACCATTAATACCTGTATCCAAAAGCTGGGCTGCACTTCCACCAGACTCCACCGGTTCCTCCACTTTGATGGCGAAAACATGGGACGGCTCGGCACTTCCACTCCAAGAGATTATGCCAGCATCTTTGTCCGCCTGGCGAAACACCAGCTTATCGGGCCGGAAGAAGATGCCGCTATGATTGAAATTTTCAGGCAGCAGCACTACAATTCCATGATTGTCCGGGATTTTCCGGTTTACTACATGGATGGTGAGGACAACGGGGAGGAGACTTCCATCCAGGTCGCTTCCAAAAGCGGCAGCATGGATGAATGCCGCAATGACGGCGGTATCGTCTGCACTCCCTATGGCCCTTATGTGATTGTCATGATGCACAAAAATTTCAGTGATCCCATGTATTACGCAGACCACCCCGCTACCCGTTTCGGCGCAAAAGTGAGCCGCATGATGCTGGACCAGTTTCTGGCACTGGAAGGACGGTTTGTGCTGTAGTTACAGACGCTCAATCTTATCCGCTGCCAAAGCCAGTTTTTCTTCATCCAGCCGGATTCCAAACCCATAGCAGTCCGGACAGAATTTAATCGGATTGGTACGGCTGTCTGTTGGTATTTTTTCTATGCAGCCATAATAAAAAACCGAATCCTCTTCCTTCTCTGTTGCTTCTACCCATCTGGCAGAAAGGCCGACTGCCAGCTGCTGCCAGATGGTGCACCCAGGACCTACCAGGCTGTCATCCCCTATCATCAGGTCCGCCCCCAGTTCTTTTATTTTTTCCGCCAAGACAACTGCATCAAATACAGATGCTGCAGAACCCGGATGAATATTATAACAGTCTCCCATTCCTTTTATAATGGTTTTGCACGCTTTTCTGGACGGGCGCATCGGGTAATCCGGAATCAGCGACAAAGGATGGACCTGTTCCTGAAGTTCTTTCCACTCTTTTTTCTCCAGATAAGCCGGATCCTCACAGGCATCCAGACCTGCCTGGTAAAGCCGTTTCATGCTCTGAACAATTTCTCTCAAATCCCTTCTGGTACCTTCCGGCCGATATCCGCAGTTTACATCCCCAATTAGATAGGTTTCTTTACGAGGAAGGTAATTTCTCACCATTTCAACCACCTGGCAGTCCAGCGTTTCATCTCCAAACAGTTTCACTTTAATAAAACGGGTTTTTCCACAGGAAACTGCATATTTTACTTTTTCTTCCACTACGTTCAAATCATCACTGAGGATAACATATACTCCGCAGACCTCTTCTCTTCCTGGAAGTTCCAAAAGTTCCAATGCGCTCTTCTTTTCCAGCTTCCCCCACAAATCGATAAGTGCCATTTCTGTCATCTCAGTCATCCGATCCTGCCAGACATCCAGCCGTTCCCGAAGATATGTAATTGCATCTCCCACTTGCATTCCGATTAATTCATTCAGATACTTTTTCCAGTTATCCAGTGAAACATCCGGCTGATTTACAGAAATAATATTTTCCCCATAACCGCTGTGCCCGCCTGCCTTTATTGACAGAAACACATGCTGCCTGCTGGTCCAGGTCCCAAAGCTGAATGTTCTGGTTGCCTTTATCTGATATAAGTATAATGTTATGTCTGTAATTTTTTCCTTTATTTCATGATACGATTTCATGATTCTGCCCTTCTTTCTCTTCTCCTACTGCTCTATATTCATAAGAAAACCATCGTTTTGGTCTTTCAGCCACTCTTTTAGCCTGCTTTCCAGAAAACCTGCCACAGGATGTTCTTTGGAATTTTCAATTACTTCCGGCCGCATCTGCAGCGGATCTTCTTCTAAATCATACAGATGGCGGCTTTGTTTTGGCGTTGTCTCATATCCAACATCTATCACATATACATATTTTCTGGTGCGAATGCCGCGCCAGCCAAAATCCATGGGATTTTTCCCGGCTTTTCTGAATTTTTCCAAAAATACATCTCTGCCTGGACAAGCTGCCAAAAAGCAGACATGATCCGGATGTTCCAAACTCCCCTTAATATCCCCGGAGCAATCCATCCCTTCTGCAGATTCGGGGATCGGAAGTTCCAAAAGCCCTAGAATCGTGGGCATAAAATCAGGGCTGCCAATCAGCGTATGGCAAATTCTCTTTTTTAATCCTCCTCCCCCTATCACCAGAGGAATTCCTATGGATTCTTCGTACCACACATGTTTTGCCATGAGTCCATGGGAACCCATCATATCCCCATGATCCGCAGAAAGGACAATCAGGGTATCCTCGTAAATCCCCATCTCTTTTAGCGTCTGAATCAAACGCCCAAACTGATCATCCAATCCGGAAACTGCTGCATAGTATTCCTTTGTAACCTGAAGCAGTTCTTTTCTGCTGTATCCAACCGGCTCATAGGTATGATGATGAATATTTTCAAGTTCCACATTTTCCTTTAACGGCAGTTCTTCCTTATATAAATCCAGGTACTTTCGAGGAACCTGATCGTATGGACTGTGAGGCGGATTCCAGGAAACAAATAAAGCAAACGGGCCGCTGTCTTTATGGCTTTTTATATATTCCAGAGCTATGTCGGTTTCATGCTCCGGCGACCACTTTTTAACCTGTATCTGTTTTGGACTGTCTGTCCAATAATGAGGCGACATATGCTGATCCCAGGCCCCATAAGAATACCAGAAATCAAATCCATGGCGTTTGTGTCCGGGAGGCGTATAGGCATCCCAGTTTTTGGCTCCTGATTGCGGATTCGGACAATGATTCTGTTCCGGTTCATCCAGATGCCATTTTCCAATATATCCTGTCTGATATCCGCAGGACTTTAATACATCCCCTATACAGATCTCATCCTCTTTTAGTCCCATGGATAAACCCGTCTTGCAATTTGTAAAAACCCCTGTGTGCAGCGGATTTTTTCCTGTCAGCAAACTGGCCCTGTGAGGAGAACAAAGGGGAAATGTACTCACAGCATCTGTGCAAAATACAGATTCCTCTGCGAACCCATCCATATTTGGTGTTTTTACCGGATCTTTTCCAGCAAATCCCATTGCATCTCTGCGCCACTGATCCGCAAATACGAATAACAGATTCTTTTTCTTCTTTTTTTTCTTGAAAAACGGGTCATTCTGGCCCATAGCCCATTCTTCCAGACAGTCATACAATTCCTCTGCTTTTGAAGCGTACGCAGGATCTGGACAAAGGTTTGTCCGCTCCCAGGGATCTTCCAGAAGATTATATAGTTCTTCTGACTGATTATCATAAATGTATTTATAATCTCCTCTTACAACCATTCGCCGCATATCGCCAAATTGGTGATTTCCGCAGTACACGCCAAATATGTCTTTTTCTTTTGGCTCTGTCCCCTTTACAATACTCTCTTTCAGGGAACATCCATCCAGTTCCTGATTGCTCTGAAGTCCGAAAAGTTCTATTAAAGTGGGGACAAAATCCAGATGGGAAATCCGGTTATGCAGATGTTTTCCAACTGTCTGCCCTGCAGAATGGAAAATTGCCGGAACCCGTACCGCCGCCTCATACATCTCCATCTTCTGATACATGGAATGCTGTCCCATGTGCTCGCCGTGATCAGTGGTAAACACCACCATTGTATTCCTGTCCAGTCCGGTTTCCTTTAACGCTCTTTGGATTCTTCCAATTTGATCATCACAAAGACGGGTCAGAGAAAGATGGGCATGCCACCCTCGTCTCCACCCCTCTTTTGGCGGATAGTCTCCCAGCCTGGCGGCTGCTCCCAGTCTCCGTCCGGCAGGTTCTCCCTGTGCCGGACTTCCAGTTCCTTCCGGCAGCTCTATCTTATCTTCTTCAAAAATATCCCAATATTCCTTTGGTACAATTAGTGGTGGATGGGGAGCCCAAAGATATAAAAACAGCGCAAATGGCTTTTCATGGTTTTGTCTGATATAGTTCTCTGCTTTTGAAGCAAACCAGACATCCTTAAAGTCCGAAAGGTCATAGGGCCAAATGGACGTCCTCGCATTTGAGTATCTGTGTTTCTCATAAACTCCGTCTGATAACTCATCAATTACTACAGAGTCTTCCTCCTTCCGGCCAACGGCTAATCCCTTTCCCTTGGCATACTCTGCATATGTATCATCATCTTCCCAGGCTGCAAAGGGTACAGACTCTTTTAGTGCCGGTTTAATGCTGATGTGATTCACTCCAATATGGGCCACTTCATAACCAGCTTTGTAAAACATCTGGTGAATCGTCTCATTGTCTCTTGCATATTTTCCAGGAAGATCGTTGAGCATCATACCATTCTTAATCGGGTTCATGCCAGTGGCCAAAGCAGTCCTGGCCGGGACACACAGCGGGCAGGCATTATATGCCTGCTCAAATACTGTGCTCTCCCTGGTCAGATGATTTAAATTAGGTGTCACCGTCTCTGCTCCAACTGTCATTCCAAGGGTATCCGCTCTCTGCTGATCCGTCATAATAAATACCAGATTCTGCTTCATAGTAAACCTCGTTTTTAATCCATTGCCTGATAGCGGTCATAGGCTGTCTGATAAATAGAAATATAGTCCTGGACATGCATCTGTTCCAGTTTCTTTAAATATTCTTCCCACTCTTCTTCAATCCCGCCATTTACAATCCAGTTCGCATAACACTGCTCTACATATGCTTTAATATCCGTCTCCAGCGCGGAAATCTGCTGTACTTCATCCATGGAAAAGTATACGCTGGGAAATACCTCTTGTGCCGATACATTGTAAGGTTTGTAAAACTCGTCCAGTTCTTTTCTTTCCTGAAGATTGGCATTCAGTTCCAGTTTGGATGCAATTTCCATGGTTACTGCCCCCAGACTGTTGACGCCCGGCGAATAGTCGTGAATCATTTCCGTAAATGATTTTCCATCCGGAACCGGAAGATAATGGTAGGTTCCGTCTTCAGCCTTTTCCAAAGTGCGTCCCAGAAGCCCCTGATCAATCTGAAGAGATGTTTCCGGATCAAAATGGGTATCAATCCAGCGCATTAAAATTTCCGGATGTTCTGCTTCTGATGTAATTGCAAAGGATCCCTTGGAATTAATTGCAGAAGTATAAGTATTCCAGATCTGTTTTCCATCCGGTCCTTTTAAAGGAGCCATAGGGATAAAATCATCTTTGTTGGGTCCGGCAGTAGAAGTAAGACTCCACCCTAAAAATGCGCCGATATTTTTTTCAGGAGACTTGATCTTGGCTGTATACACATTAAAATCATGGGTAAATCCTTCTTTGTCAATCAGCTGCTCCTCATACAGTTCGTGGAAATACTGAATTGCTTCTTTATATGGTTCTGTCAGAGGGGTATACAAAACCGTCCCGTCCTTTACGATAAAATGGTCGTTCTTATCAACTTGCGCGCCGCGGTCAAGCTGACCGAAACTTCCAAATAAAGAATACAGTCCATTTTCTTTTCTGTTGTACAGGAATGTAAATGGAATCTGATCGTCCGTGCGCCCGTCCCCATTTAAATCGTGATCCCGAAATGCTGTCAGCGTTTCCTTAAATTCCTCTAATGTTCCCGGAACATCCATCCCCAGCTGATCCAGCCATGTCTTGTTAATAAATAATTTATCATGTGTTACCGGCGATAGTTCTGTCAAAGATGGAAGACTGTAAATGTTTCCGTCCGGAGCCGTTAACTGCTTTTTATATTCCGGATTCTCATCCAAAAGTTTTTTTACATTGGGGGCGTGATTTTCAATCAGATCGTTAAGCGGAATCAACATTCCCTGGGAACCATATTTAATTACATCCACATCGCTCAAAATCCCCTGCCCATAAAACGCATCCGGCAGTTCTCCTGCAAACAAAAGTCCTTTCTTCTCTTTCCATCCATCTTCTGAACTCATATTCCATTCAATATGTACGCCAGTTGCCTCTTCTAATTTCTGAAAAAATTCCAGTTCTGCAAAGTTTTTATTGTGGCGGGATTTTGCTGCCATTTCATAAGTCACCGTTTCATTTACAATAGGCATTCCCTCCGGGTTCAGCAGCGGCTCGTTTACTGCATTGCTGCTTTCGCTCTCCAAAGCAGAAGTTTTTGTCTCAGGCGCCGGATTTGAAGTCTTCTGGGGCACACAGGCTGTGAGCCCTCCCAATACCATAAAAACCGCTAACGCCGCACTTACAATTTGTCTCTTTCTGTGTTTCATCGTCTCTCCTCCTAAAATTTTATTTTCATTTTTTATGCATTCTAACAGTTCAGCCATGCATCTTCTTGCCTGCTTACAGCGGACACCATGTTCCTATCCCTTCACTGCCCCTACCATCACTCCTTTTGCAAAATATTTCTGCAGGAAGGGGTAAATAACCAGAACCGGAAGGGCGGATACAATAATCAATCCATATTTAATCAGCTCTGCTGCTTTCTGCTGTTCCAGCATACTCTCAATATCCACCATCATATCCGCTGACGCCTGATTTTGAACCAGTATTCCCCTGAGAACTAACTGCAGAGGATAAAGGCCCTCGTCCCGCAGATATACCAGTCCATTCATAAATTCATTCCAGTGCGCTACCCCATAGTAAAGCACCAGCACTGCAACAATCGACTTTGACAGCGGCATTACAATCTGCCAGAAAAACTTAAAATGGCTGCATCCGTCAATCGCCGCTGCTTCATACAGTTCATCCGGGATATTGTTCTGAATATTGGTTTTTGCAATAATTACATTAAATACATTTAAAGCCGGAAGCAGCACCATCACCCATGGGGTATCATACAAACCGATTGTCTGCATCAGCAAATACGTCGGCATCAGACCCCCCTGAAAATACATGGTAAACATCATAAAAAACATCATGAACTTTCGTCCGGAAAAATCCTTTCTGGATAATGGATACGCAAATACCATGGTTAAAACAATATTAATACATGTTCCCACAATTGTGTAAAAAATAGTATTTCCATAGGCTCTCCATATCTTTTCATCCTCAAATATTTTCTGATATCCCAGAGTATTAAACCCTTTTGGCCAGAACACCACCTGGCCTGTATTAATTGCATCCGGATCTGAAAAAGAAGCAATTACAATAAAATACAGAGGATAAAGCACCAGCACTGCGGCAGCGCCTAAAATCGTATAGTTAAACACATCAAACAGAAGATCCCCTCTGTTTTTCTTAAACAAGCGCCCTTCTTTTTTTCCTGTCATTGCTCTTTCCCCTCCTACCACAAACTGTTTTCACTGGTTTTCTGGGCGATTTTATTGACAGTCACCAGCAAAATAATATTAATAATATTGTTAAATAAACTGATGGCGGCAGAATAGCTGTACTGTGCGTCAATCAGTCCAATCTTATATATATAAGTCGGAATAATCTCGCTGGCCGCAATGTTCAGGCCGTTTTGCATCAAGTATGCTTTCTGGAAGCCAATGTTCATTACCTTTCCCATTTCCATAATCAGCATCATGGTAATGGTCGGCATAATTCCGGGAAGGTCAATGTGGCGGATAATCTGCCATTTGTTTGCCCCATCCATCCTCGCTGCTTCATACAAATCCGGATTAATTCCCGCCAGAGCCGCTATGTAGATAATTGCGCTCCATCCTGCATTCTGCCAGACTCCGGAAAGAACAAAAATAGGCCTGAACCATTCCGGCTGCCCCAAAAAGAATTGGGGTTCTTTGCCAAACAAAATGATCAGATTGTTAATCAGTCCGGTACGCGGAGAAAGGAAAATATAGAGCATTCCGGTTAAAACAACAATCGAAATAAAATGAGGACAGTAAGTTACAGTCTGCACAAACTGCCGGAACCTGCGGTTCTTCATCTGATTCAGCAGAATTGCCAGCAAAATGGGAATGGGAAATCCTACTAAAATCTGCAGAAAACTGAGGGCCAGTGTATTTTTTATCAATGGCCAAAACTGGTAGGACTCAAAAAAACGTTTAAAATATTTTAGTCCGACCCAGTCGCTCCCCCATATTCCTTTGCTTGCTTGGAAATCCTTAAAAGCAATCTGGACTCCATACATGGGTAAATAATGAAATACGATAAAATAAATCGCTGGCAGCAGACACATAACATATAGCTGCCAGTCTTTCCGAAATGCCCGTTTCATTCGGACACTCATTGGTTGTCTCCCTTTTTCGTTCACGTTTTTGCACCTCCTGCACCTTTACTATAGCAAGATTTTTTGCACAAATTCAATGCACACTATTTTAAAAAATACCACTTTTTATATAATTTTCAATACTATTCCCACAGCAAATACGAGAAATATCACCATTTAATCAGAGTTTTGCGCACATTCAAATATGCATTTTTTATATAATCCGCATTTTTTCAATGTTGCAAATCCAATCAAAGATTGCTACAATAAAGTTGAAATTTTTACCATCAGGAGCGCAACATGAAACACAAACCTTTTGACCGGCTATTTTTTAAATACTTAATTTCCTATTTATTGATTCTGCTGATTCCAATCTTGTTTATCAACCTTCTTTTCGGCCACCGCTTTATCAAAGCCTACAAAAAAGAAATACAGGCTCAGGCAGAGGCGGATCTGATGTATCTGGGCCAGTTGATTGATACAGAACTTCAAAATATTTCCACCACTGTTGACCAGATGCATATATCCATGGATTTTGACGGATTTCATTTTGCTGATAATCCGTTAAAGAGCCGCTCTTATCTTAATCACATAGCTGTATACAGTATTACCAATCCGCTCATCAGCGAAATTGGAATTTATCTGCGCGGGGAAGACTATATGTTTTTGAATCAGTCTACCTGTCAGGTTGATTTATTTTTAAACAATATGTACCATTTTGAGAAAATCTCTTCGCAGGAACTAAAAGAACTGCTTTTTCATGGTGAACGCAGAATCATTCTTCCTCAGCAGCAAATCTCCTGCCCCTGGAAAACCGATTCCTTTTTAACTATTCTGGAACCGCTGTACACCGATTATCAGACCGTCCGCGGAACCTGTATTTTCTTCATCCGCTCATCAGACCTGAAACATCTGGTTGACAGCCGACTGGGAAAATATGATGCCTATTTTTCTATTAAAGACAGGGACGGACAGGTTATTTTTTCCGCAAATCCTCTGCCAGGACAGCCCTTTTTCCAATCTGAATACTGCTCTGAGCAGACTGGATGGACTTATACTGCCTGTACTCCGGAAAGTCAGAAATTTGTAGAAAAGATCAACACCTTAAATCATGAATTGCTTCTGACAACACTTTTAGCACTTTTAGCATCCGGAGTTGTTATTTCCATTTTGATGCGCTTAAATTATTCTCCTATCCACCAGCTAAAAGAAAAAGCGTCTCTGCTTCTGACTGATGCAGACTCGCCAAAAAGCGGATTAGAAGCCATATCCAATACACTGGACTTTTTATCCGACCAGAACCGTTATCTTGCAGACAGGCTGGAAAGCAGCACTGCTGCCATAAAAAGCAGCCGTATTCATCGTCTTCTGACCGGACATTATATGAGCCGGGAGGACTTTAATATGGATACCGAAGACCTGAATATGGGATATCGGCACAATTATTTCTTTGTAACAGTGATTCTCATCCATGGCAGCATAGACAATTATGATGCCCTCGCCCTTTTTATGCAGAAATCCCTTTCCACCCATATGGAGTGCTTTTATACCTTTACTCCGGAACCGGATAAAATCATTTTTATTCATGGAATTGCAAAAGAACAGCAAAAAGACATGGAAGCTGTTTTAAAACAGCTTTGTTTCGATGTAAAAAAAACATACCCGCTGGATATTACGATCGGCGTGGGAAAAACCTATTCTGGTACCCGTTCCATTCCCCGCTCCTATCTGGAAGCCCGCAGCGCCCTGGATTACCGTTTTGTAAAGGGAAAAGGAACGGTTATTCTGTTTTGCAATCTCCTTGCCCAGGATAAAGAGGCCATTCCCTATCCGAAATACCCGCTGGAGCAGCTTAGGGAATCTGTCTCCCATTCCGATTATTCTAAAATACATGAATGGGTGAGCGTTCTCATTGAATATATCCAGAAAAAGAAACTTCCCCTGTTTGCCGCAAAAGGAATCTGTTTTGACATCTTAAGTTCGTTTATTGAAAAAACGTCTTCCATCAATTACAGACTGCCGGATACAGTGGACATGTCAAGTCTTACACACATGGAAACCGTAGATGACGTAATCGCCCTGATCCAGAAAATGTGCGAGCAAATCGAGACACATCCCGAAGAACATCAAAAGCAGACGTCCGACCGTTTACTGGAGGAAATAAAGCACTATATTGCCGACAACTGCCTGTTATGTGAATTTTCCATCCAGGAAACTGCCGAGCACTTTCATATGCTTCTTCCGAATCTGAGTCAGTTTTTTAAAGAAAAAACAGGGCAGAATCTTCTGGACTATACGACCAGGCTGAGAATGCAGAAAGCAAAAGAACTGCTGGCCAATCCCAAGCTTCCGCTTAAAGATATCAGCCAGCAGGTAGGTTATTACAATGTATCCAGTTTTATCCGCCGTTTTAAGCAGATTCATGGGATGACGCCGGGAGATTACAGGAAATCTCTCTGCAGGCATTCAGAATACTACCAGTAAAGCACTGTTCCTCCTGTCTTTTCCTGTCCTTCCTCAAATACAATCATGCTTCCCAGTCCCATACAGCCGTCTGCGCCAAGCATCTCGTTTGCGCCTCCGATGTCTTTATGGCTCATCAGCACAAGGTAATTTTTTCCCTGAAATCTGATACGCAGACCATGAGCCTCTTCTTCTGTCAGGGAAACTTTCCTGGCAGGAGAAGATACTTCTGTCTCATTGACCTTTGGTCTTTCGTACTCTCCCTTTTTTCCTCCAGCAATCACTGTTATCAAAGTGCAAAAACCCTGCTTTTTGCGGGAAACTCTTAATGATTGATTTTCTTCCATCTGATTGTAGTTTCGGGACGTCCTGGAACAGAATAGCCGGGTTTCTGCCGGATCATTTCCAAAGAAAAACAGATCGGCTTCTACATTTTTTCCATCATAGTGAGCCTGATTTGTCTCTCTGCACAATTCAAGGGTTCCCTCTGGATGAAAGTGGTAATTTTGCTGGAAGATATGCTCCTCTCCGGTTACAAACTCATCCGCAATCACATAAAGGTCTGTCCTTAATGACAGGACTTTTCTGTGAATATAAACATTTCCTTTTCCATTTTTCAGATAACCGCCATGGCCTCCCTGAATAAGACGGAAGCCGTTTTTCTCGCAGCAAGGCAGAAGATACGCTGGAGCAAGTCCCGAAATCCCCCAGGAATCCAGGCAGACCAAATAGTCTTTTCCATCAATAGAAGGAGTATTGTGGCTGCATGCGTTTTTCAGTTCATGCCGGATTTCTCCATCTACATAGTGATATCTTCCCACGTCAATCAGCACATCTTCTCCACCAAACGCAAGATCGATATGAAGTTTATCGGAGTGGCCATGACCGCCGCCTAAACTTCCGCAGCGAAAATGAAAGAAATCATCCTCTTCTCCCCAGCCGGATCGGATATATACATTTCCGCTGTTTTCCAGTTTGGAAAACAACTCTTCTGGTCTTTTTGCAGAAATCCTATCGTAAGATTCTGCGCCTTCCTGAAGGTAATCCCATATTCCATCAAAATCCAGACGGCTGTATCCGCCATATTTCAGCACCGGATCCTGGAATAGATAGGCGCTCTGGGACAATAGATCCCGCAGATCGGTTTCATCACTGTCTCCCTGGGCAGTCTGACAATGATTGGGCTTTTTCCAAATCAGGTTTGCAAAAGCCATCTTGCGGATTGTTAAAAGAAATTCCTCTGACATTGCATATCCATACCGCCTGGAAAGCCGGATCGCCTCCAGGGCACAGTGGAATACTTCATTGTGATACATAGGGGACTGTTCCCAGTGAACACCATCATCCATGACCTGTACCCGGATTCCCTCTTCCAACCGGCTGATGGCGGTCTGTTTCCACATCTTTGTTTCTGTATCTTTTGGCAAAGCCAGCACGATTTCCAACAGGCCCCGGCTCTCAATCACTCCCCAGTTGCTTTTTACCTGAAACATCTGGTAAGAGTCCATCAGATACCTTGCATGGGTTTTCAGACATTGGCAAAATTGTTCCATAAGTTCATCGGTAATCCATAAGCTGCCCTTAAAATAGGACATGGCTTTTACCCATGTCTCTCCTCTGATTCCCGCCTCAATGCTTCTCCACACTGTCTTTTTCGTCTCTTCATTAAGAGGATTGTCCAAAATCCACGCAGACAACTGTTCGGCAAATTCTTTTGCATAAGAATCATCGCCTGTTAATGCATACGCCTGACCCAGGCAGATAAAATACTGACAGCGGTTAAACTGATAGATAAACTCCGGATCGTCCTTTGGCATAAAATCCCATTGGATTGCCCCGTCAAAGTGAACCGGCTCATAGGTTCTTTCCATGTCCCATCTTAAATCAAATAAAAACGTATGATTTTTTGCGTCATCTGCAATTCTTATAATATGAGCGCACTCCTCCGGCCAGAATTTTCTGCAGTAATCTGCACACCATGCCATCTGCTCCGGCAAAATAGAATTGTTCGGATTTTTGAAATATAATTGCTCCATGATATACCTCCCTTTCAATGATATATCAAGTATATACGCAAATACACTAAAATGAAATATACAGTTTTTAATTGTGATATACATTTTTGAGGATTACGTAAACCGGATGTTCTCCAAACGCTTCCAAGTATAATATTCATTGTTTTGTTTTCTGAAAATATAGTTCTCTGTACTTTTTCTTAGCCCCCCAAAAGCTCTGTTTTGGCATTGGACATGTAGGCGCACTTTGGAATCAGATTTTGTACAAATAAGCGCATAAAAACAGAGACACAACATGAAGCCTGCTTCATTTTATGCCTCTGCCTTGTTTTACTATTTATTCTGTTTTACTATCTATGCGGTTTCCTGTCAGCTGTCGGTTTTCCTATACCTGTCCGTCGGTTACGCAGGCATCAATCTTAGCACTGTAGCCCAGTGTCCCCTCTACGGATGTCATTTCTTTGATGGTACCTTCTGCTGCTCCCGGTACACGGAAATCATGGCAGTCCAGTCTCTTTACCGGAGTTTCAACTGGCTTCTCAAGCTGCGGAACATACTCGTATGGATAACGGTATGCTCTGTATACCAGTTCTCTCATGCCCTTGAATGGAGCGATGTACTCCCAGACAACTTCCTTCTCTGGAGTAACCTCGAACATACGCATATAGCAGCCCTCGGTAATCAGGGTGTTGCCGTTTGGCAGTCTCTGTGCAGAGCTGATCAGTGGGCTGTAGAACTTGGAGTTTGCAACCAGACCTAACATACCGCCGAAGGTCAGTCCCTTGAATTCCCAAACTACCTCTAAGGTAACCGGATCGAACTCCAGGATACGGGAATGATCGCGGATGTCTGCCTTGGTACCGTCTCTGCTGACCCTGCTTGGCATACCATAGCCAGCCCAGCCGCCGTTATCGAATACAAGGATATTGCCTTCGCCCGGCAGTCCTTTTGGAATCATATGGCAGTGATGCTGTCCAATGATCTGACCCATAATACGAAGCTCTTTTGTCTTAGTAAAGTCAGGACCAATCTGCCATACGATCTTGCCAGTCTTCTTGCTGATAATTGCTAAGATGTTTGCTTCACGGGCATCCCAGATAATGTTCTCAGGATTGAATCTTTCATCACCAGCATCATACCATTTGTTCGGACCTAATAAACTCATGGAGTTGATGTGCAGCCAGTCGCCCTGTCCGCCGCCATTCTCGTGGTTATTTGGGTTACGTGCTAATACGTTTTTCTGGATCTCATCAAATCCCAGTTCTGCGAAGTGCTTATTTGCGTGCCACTCCCATACAATATTGCCTTCCCAGTCAACTTCGATAAATACGTCGTCTAACAGACGATGCTCGGTAATCTTCTTATTATAGATGTCCTCATGGCACAGAATCAGGGTATTTCCGCTGTCAGTCTTGCACTCCATACCTGGTACATAGTAGCCAACCGGATTGCCCTCTCTCTGATAATCATGGTGCTGACGTGCAATCCATCTCTTATCTCCGTCATCATCTACTAATTCTTTGTGGTCGAACTTCCAAACGACTTTGCCATCCCAGTCTACCTGAACCACATCTGTCTGATCCTGATAGCCGTATTTGGGATCACGAAGTCCTAAGCTGCCCATTACGTAACCACCTGGAAGCAGCTTGTTCGGAAATCCCTGAACATCCTTCCAAACTTTTACTACATTACCATTCATATCTACCAGAACAGCGCCAATTCCCTGACACTGCATCAGAGTATAGCCGTTCCATGCTTTCTCTGGATCGTAGATTGTGGTACCTGTTGGATATACGTTATAAAGTCCCATATGTAAAAACCTCCTTTTTAGCAACCGGCTGTGGCCGGAAAACTTTTAAATATATTTTTCGATTGCATCGATGTAGTCATCTTCTTCATGATTGCCAGCCAGTTTTTCTACCGGATCGCCGTTGTCGAAAATAATAACCTGCGGAACGCCCTTCATCATCATTTTTTCAAATAAAGCAGCTTCTTCCTCTACATCTACTTCATAAAATGGCATCTTACCCTTATAATCGCCTTCTAAATCTTCCAGTACTGCATGAACTCCCTGACATACATGACAGGATTTTCTGGAAAAAATAACCAGACAAGTCTCGCCATCATTTTCAATATACTCTTCAAATGCACGTGAATTTAACTTTTTCATAAAAATTCCGTCTCCTTTTTCGTATTTTCAAACTCTAGTGCAAGTATACCACGTTATCTTCCGCAAGACAATAATCTATGTTATAGCAATTTCTGAAAAATGTGTTAAAATAGATTTAACTGTAAGTTTATTGTATTTCATTCTTCAGAGTTTAAACGGAGGAAACCAATATGGACGCAATGTATGATTTAATCATTATAGGAGCAGGCCCTGCCGGACTGGCAGCCGGAATCTACGGCGGACGGGCCCATTTAAATACCCTGATTCTTGAAAAAAGCACAGTAGGCGGACGGGCCTATACCACCAGGGAGATTGTCAATTACCCAGGCATTCCCTCTACTTCCGGTCCTGATTTGACGGAAAAAATGGCAGAGCACGCCAAAAGTTTTGGCGTGGAAATCAAAAGAGAACCAGTTAAGTCGATGGATGTTACCGGCGATGTAAAATTAGTAAAAACCAGACGTCACGAATACGGCGCAAAGGCAGTTATCATTGCCACTGGTACTTCTGCCAGAATTTTAGGCATTCCTGGCGAACGGGAACTGACCGGACAGGGCGTGGCTTACTGTGCTACCTGTGATGCAGAATTTTTCCAGGATCAGCACGTGGTTGTTGTCGGAAGCGGCGATCAGGCCATTGAGGAAGGTATGTTTATTACCAAGTTTGCCAATCGGGTAACCGTTATTGTGCTCCACGATGAAGGCATTTTAGACTGCAACAAACAGGCTGCAGAAAAAGCGCTGTCCCATCCGAAGATGGACTTTATCTGGAACAGCGTTCTTACCGAGGTATGCGGCGAAGAACAGGTAACCGGCGTTAAAATCAAAAACATGAAGACCGATGAAATCACTGACTTCCCCTGCGACGGCGTATTTTTCTTTGTAGGAATGATTCCGGAAACAAAGTGGCTGCCGGATGAGCTGTACAAGGACGGCCGCGGCTGGCTTCATGTAAATGAACAGATGGAAACCAATGTTTCCGGCGTTTACGCAGTCGGTGACGTAAGAGACAAATACCTGCGCCAGGTATCTACTGCAATTTCTGACGGCGCTGTTGCCGCTACTGCCGCAGAACGTTATATTGAGGATATGGATTATTTCCGTGAAAAAGTAATTGAAAGTGAAACTCCTGTTGTTTTGGGCTTCTGGAGTCCGGAATATGCTGGAAGTATCGATGCGATTGGAACGATTTCTTCCCCGTATCCGGTTATGGAAATTGATGTAACCAGGAAGAAAGCCTGGGCTGACCGCTATCACATTGAGCTGAACCAGGAAACTCCAGCTGCCGCTCTGGTGGTAGAAAAGGGAGAAGTGAAAGAGACTCTGAGTTTGTAATTCCTCTGCAAGATACTCATCACCGAGAGTCCCTGTCGTTTGGAAAAGCGCTCCATAACGCGGCTGTAATTTTTTGCATAGAAAAGGAGCATATCATTGCTTAGTGCGACAGATCCCCTTAATTCTATCCACCGGCAAGTAAATGGGCTGTCAACAGTGGACACAGCTCATTTACCTGCCGCCCGCTGGCTCGGCTGGATTTGCTAAATCAATTTTTTCAAAAGTGTTTCTACTTCTTTTGATTTCAATACTTTTCCCATAGAAACAACCTGTTCATTGACAACAAGAGCTGGCATACTCATTACGCCATACTGCATGATTTTTTCCATGTCAGTAACATATTCAACTTCAATAGCAAGCCCCACTGAGCGAACAGCTTCCTCCGCTGCTTCTAACAGTGCATGACAGCTTTTGCAGCCAGATCCTAAAACCTTAATACAACAAATTCCGTCTACTGTTTTTCCGCAGCACTCTTTTTCCAACTTGATTTCTGTTGCCTCACTTGTCGGGCATCCAGCATTGCAAGCGCAGGCAGGAGCTTTGGTTTCTTTCTTCTTTTTATTAAATAATGACATGATACATACCTCCATTTATTTTTTGCTTTCAAAGCGTTTTTTCAAAACCTCATAATGATTCCGATTGCTTTTATCCCCGCCATTGTCCGGGAACAAGCAATAAGGCAGACTATCTGTTGTGCGGTGCTTTATGACACAAGCACAACATTTCCCATGATTGGGGCAGGATATTTTAGGACAAATACATTCCTTTACATTTTTACATTGCACATTACCACCTCATTTCAAATTAGTATTGGCTGAATGACGTTAAAGAAATAACCAACCAGTATAATTCCGCTCGTACATATTGCAGTAAAAATCCATAAAAGTTTCGGTTTTACAGCTTTACGCAGCATAATCATGGACGGCAGGGACAATGTGGTAACCCCCATCATAAAAGATAAAACAACGCCCAGCAATGCTCCCTTTGCCAGTAACGCTTCTGCAATCGGAATTGTTCCAAAAATATCTGCATACATGGGTACTCCGGCAATAGTTGCGATAATTACACCAAATGGGTTATTATCTCCCAGTATCTTAACAATGATTTCTTCCGGTATCCAGTTATGAATAATTGCTCCGATACCTACACCGATTAAGACATAAGGTGCAACCTTTTTCGCAGTAGATACAACCTGTTCCCATGCAAAATGAAGTCTGTCCTTAAAGTGTAATTCTTCCTGCAAAATATCAACGGATTTTCCCTTTCTAATGTATTCTTCTACTTCATTTTCAAGCTGCAGTTTTTCGATTAAAGTACCTCCTGCAACGGCAATTACAAGTCCAAGCAGAACATACACGATTGCTACTTTCCAGCCGAATATGCTCATGAGAAGTACAAGAGAGCCGAGGTCTACCATAGGCGAAGAAATTAGAAAGGAAAACGTAACACCCAGGGGCAGCCCGGCACTGGTAAAACCGATAAATAAAGGAATAGATGAACACGAACAAAACGGCGTAACCGTTCCCAAAAGGGCAGCTATTATATTGGCACCTATTCCCCGAAATCTCCCTAATATCTTTTTGGTTCTCTCCGGAGGGAAATAACTTTGAATATACGAAATTATCAAAATTAAAACGCCCAGCAGCAACATAATTTTTATGGTGTCGTAGATGAAAAACTGGACGCTTCCCCCTAACCGGGTTTCTGTCGATAGACCACACGCTTCCAACAGATTTCCTATCAGTTGGCTTAACCATTTCATACCAAGGATTTCATTCTGAAAAAAATCCCAAACACTTTTTAGTGTCTGCATATCCTAACCTCTCTTCCATATAAATCAAGATTTTTCGATTTGATGTCCTTGAAAAAAGCCGTTGCCATATTGGAACGGCTTTTAAGTGTTTGAACGCTTATTGCAGCACATATTTGTTTCGTCAATAGCAATCGTATCTTTCAATAGAGCCAGTACCTTTTCACTGCCTTGCCTGCTGATTTGGTAGTGTGTCCATTTACCGTCCTCACGTCCTGTCACAATGCCTGCTTCACATAGAATTTTCATGTGGTAGGAAAGTGAAGATTGGGGCATATTCACTTCATCAGTTAAAGTGCAGGTACATTTTTCTCCACTATGCAAAAGTTCTAAAATGCGTAACCTGCGTTCATCACTTAGAGCCTTGAAGATTTTTGCTCTTTCCTCGTAAGTAATTGCCATGCGTTCACCTCAAATCCAAATTTCTTGATTTAAGTATATGCTTCAAATCTAAAAAAGTCAATCTGAAATTATGTTTTTTTAATTTTGATGCAGCTGTTCAGCCATGCGAAGATTCAGACAGGGAAAAGCGTTGAAAAATTGTTACCATTTTGATAAACAGATACAACATAATAGTGGCTGCTCTATTTTTTCATAAATTTAATCGTGTGATTGTCTGCGTCCATCTGACACCAGGCGCCGATTGGAAGACTTCCGGTTGGCGTATCGTGTCCTGCCTGAAGTCCGGACAGCACTGGGATTCCCATCTGGCCAAACCGGTCTTTTAAGAATTCGTCAATGAGGTAATCTTCCCCGTATTTGTTGATGCAGCCGCTGTAATCTCCTAACAGGATTCCCGCCGCATGGTCAAAAAAGCCTGCATTTTCCATCTGGGTAATGTACATATCCAGGGAAGCAATGTGCTCGTCCACATCTTCCAGGAAAATAATGGCTCCATTGGAATCCGGCTCATAAAACGTACCCATCATGCGTCCCATAACGGTTACATTTCCGCCAATGAGACGTCCCTCTGCCCTTCCTCCGGTTATGGTATGAAGGGGTCTTGTATCATTTGCAAACTCCAGTTCTTCCCAGTCCCCGATGGTCTTTAAAAAGCTTTCTCTGGTATAGTCGTCATAATGTTCCAGAATATTGGAACTGACCATTGGCCCATGGTAGGTAACAAAACCGCACTTTTCGGAAAAGGCATTGAGCAGATTGGTTATGTCTGAATAACCCACAAATACTTTTGGATGATTCCGGATCAATTCATAATCCAGATATTTCATTACCTGGGCACTTCCGTATCCGCCGCGGATGCAGATAATGGCGTCTACTTCCTCGTCTGCAAACAAGGCGTTCAGTTCTTCTGCCCTGTCTTTCCCGCTGCCGCACAGATAACCATGGAAATTACTGCCTGCGGCCAGGTTCTTTCCTACTTTTACCTGGTATCCCAGATCTTCCAGCCGTTTTACGCATTGATTTAACCGTTCTTCCCCCATAGGGAATGCCGGCGCTGCAATCCCTATGCAGCCGCCGGCGTGTAATGTCCTTGGATAGTTCATCTTCTATTTACTCCATCGATACAGCTCTGAACAGCGGATGTCCGGAGTTGTCACACGTGAATCCCTTTACATATGGTTTTACTAATGCCATGGTATTGCGGAAGTAAACCGGCATTACCGGCATTTCGTCCATCAGAATCTGCTCCATTTCCACAAACAGTTCCATACGCTTATTGTTGTCTGCTAAAGTGGCTGCTTCTTCTAATAAATCGTTGTAGCGGAGCGCTTCCTCGCTTCTCCAGCGGCACTCTTTTTCCATACGGCTCTTGTTAAAGATACTCAGGTTGGTGTTTGGATCCGGATAATCTCCTGTCCAGCCGTCAAATGCAATGTCAAAATTGCCTGCTGCGTGCTCATCCCAGTAAACCTTGGACTCAAATGTCACAATCTCTACATTCACTCCCAGATTTTCCTTCCACAGAGCCTGAAGGATCTGAGCCTTATCTTTGTTTTCCTTGGTATTGGTAATAATTAACTGCAGGGTTGGAAGTCCCTCGCCGTTTGGATAACCTGCATCTGCCAAAAGCTGTTTTGCTGCTTCGACGTCTTCGGTAACCAGATTGTTTCCAACTTTGGTACGGAAATCATCCGTCTCATCCGCATAAGGAATTCCGTAAGGAACAAATGCATATGCAGACTTTGGTTTGGAAGGAACTGCTACCTGGTTGATGGTGTCACGGGTAATGGCCATAGACAGCGCTTTTCTGACTTCTTTGGTCATATATTCTTTCTCGCAGTTGAAGTCATAGTAAGAAGTACCAATCAGGTCGTAGCTGTGCAGTTCTTCACTGCCGTCATACTGGGTCATGGCCTGGGTTTCAATGGAACCTCCGCTCATAGCGTCTACGTCTCCGGCATTGTATGCAGACAGAGCTGCTTCTGCCTGTTCAATAAAAATCATCTCAACGCCGTCTAATGCTACGGTATCTGCAAACACGTAGTTTGGATTTTTTACCAGGGTATATCCTTCCTGAGGCTTAATTTCTGCCATCATAAACGGGCCGTTGCACACGTAAGTCTCTGCAGACTTGGTCCAGACTTCAGCGCCTTCTACCGCTTCCTTCTTAACCGGAGCAAAGTTGTTGGCTGCAGTTAAGTTTACAAAGTAAGGAGTTGGATTATTTAAGACTACCTCCAGCGTGATATCGTCAATGGCCTTTACGCCTACCTCATCTGCCTCGCACTGGCCGTTGTTGTAAGCTTCGCCATTCTTAATGTAGTATAACTGCCATGCTGCTGTAGATGCAGTCTCCTGTTTTAACTCTCTCTTCCAGGAATATTCAAAATCTGCTGCTGTTAAAGGAGAACCATCGGACCATTTTAAGCCTTCTTTTAACTTAAATGTATAGGTCAGACCGTCATCAGAAACCGTATAGCTTTCTGCACAGGCCGGTTCTACTCCAGAACCGTCAGCAGAATACTGGTACAGTCCGGTAAACAGATTTAACAGCACATTAGAAGAAGATGCATAGTTGTTCATATTTGGGTCTAAGGTCTCCGGTTCCCCGCTCATAACATAGCGAAGTACGTTTCCTTCTGGTTTGGCAGCATCTCCTGCCGGCTGGGCGCCGTTTGCAGTAGCAGTGGTATCTCCTGCAGCATCCTGTCCGCCGCTGCATCCTGTAAGCAGGGACATTGCCATTACGGATGCAAGGATTGCACTTACCAATCTTTTTTTCATAATCTTTCCTCCTTCTTTGCATTAAAACATTTGGGGATTTCCCCTTTATTCAAACAAATGACAGGCAACAAAGTGCTTCTCATTTATCTTCTTTAATTCCGGTTTTTCACAGGCGCAGACTTCTTTTGCGTACTGGCATCTGGAACGGAACGGACAGCCTGGTCCCGGATTAATAGGAGACGGCACATCGCCTTGAAGAACAATTCTCTGGCTGGCCTCTGCCTTGTCCGGATCTGCCACTGGTTCTGCGGAAATCAATGCTTTGGTATACGGATGCATCATATTGTCATATAATTCATTCACTTCTGCATATTCCACCAGATTTCCCAGGTACATCACGCCAACCTGATCGGAAATATGGCCTACCATGGCAAGGTCATGGGAAATAAACAGGTAGGTAAAATTAAATTTATCCTGCAGGTCTTCCAGAATATTGATAACCTGCGCCTGAATGGACACATCCAGGGCGGAAATGGGCTCGTCGCAGACAATAAACTCCGGTTCTGCGGCTAATGCTCTTGCAATGCCGATACGCTGTCTCTGACCGCCGGAAAACTCATGGGGATAACGGTTTAAATGATCCGGCTTTAAGCCAACCAGCTCAACCAGCTGACGCACCCGATCCATTACGTCCTTTCCATGCATTAAATTCATAAAGCGGATAGGCTCTGCAATAATGTGGGCGACGTCCATTCTCGGATCCAGGGATGTGTATGGATCCTGGAAAATCATCTGGATTTTCTTCCGGTAAGGAAGCATCTGGCCGTCATCAAGTCTTGTAATGTCCTCTCCGTCATACAAAATCTTTCCGGCTGTAGGCTCATACAGCTTTAATACGGTGCGTCCTATGGTCGT
The DNA here is from genome assembly GCA_046957575.1 of Lachnospiraceae bacterium. GTDB lineage: Bacteria > Bacillota > Clostridia > Lachnospirales > Lachnospiraceae > UMGS1370. The sequence continues at coordinate 49,784 of JBKUOG010000010.1, forward strand.
TTTTCCGCAGCCGGATTCTCCTACCAGACCCATGGTCTCACCTTTCGCAATGGAAAAGCTTACGTCATCTACTGCTTTTAAAATATTGGGCTTTTTAAAAAGTCCTGCTTTCAGTTCAAAATACTTTTTTAAATTCTGGACTTCCAGGCAGTTTTTCCGGTTACTGCTGATGCTCATACAGCTTCACCTCCCCTTTCTTTGCTTTTACAGAAGGATTGTGAAGCCAGCAGGCACTTCTGTGGCCTTCTCCGATTTCTGTCAGTTCTGGCAAATGCTCTTTGCACAATTTCATCGCGTATTTGCAGCGGGCTGCAAATGGACATCCCTTCGGCGGAGCAAGCAGATCCGGCGGAGTTCCGTAAATCGGCACCAGCCGCTGTTTGTCGTGTTTTGGAATGGATTCCATCAGTCCTAACGTGTATGGATGTCCGGTCCGGTAGAAAATATCCCGTACAGAGCCCTCTTCCATAATCAGTCCGCCGTACATGACCACAACTCTGGTACACATACTGGCAATCACGCCTAAATCATGGGTAATGAGGATTAAGGACATATGATACTCTTCCTTCATCTTCTGCATTAATTCCAGAATCTGGGCCTGAATGGTAACGTCCAGCGCCGTTGTCGGCTCATCTGCAATCAGAAGCTTTGGCGCGCAGCTAATGGCAATGGCAATCATCACTCTCTGGCGCATACCGCCGGAAAGTTCGTGCGGATACTGCTTTAACCGTTTTTCCGGATCCGGAATTCCTACCTGATTAAGAACTTCCACTGCACGTTTTCTTGCTTCTTTTTTACTTAATTTTTTATGCCGGATCAGCGGATTGCATACCTGTTCTTCGATGGTAAACAATGGATTTAAGCTGGTCATGGGATCCTGGAAAATCATGGAAATCTGATTCCCCTGGTATTTGCGCATTTCTTTTATCTCTTTATGGAGCAAATCTTCTCCGTCAAATGTAATGGAATCTGCCTTCAAATCTGCATTCTCTGCTAAAAGGTGCATGATAGACAGCATACTTACGGATTTTCCGCAGCCGGATTCTCCTACGATTCCAAGGCTTTCCCCTTTGTCTACATGGATGGAAACACCTCTGACTGCTTTTACCTGCCCGTCGTCTGTAGCAAAACTGGTGTGAAGATTTTTCACATCCAGCAGTACCTTATTTTCCGTATTGTTCATCTTAGGTTCTCCTGATTCCAACTTATTTTTTCAGTCTGGGGTCCAATGCATCCCGAAGGCCGTCGCCAATAAAGTTTAATGCAAAAATCGTAATACTGATTGCAACTGCCGGGAAGAACATCTGGTAAGGATAAGAAAACAGATATTCAATGGCGTCATTTGCCAGGGTTCCCCAGCTTGCTTTTGGCACCTGGATGCCGATTCCGAGGAAACTAAGGAATGCTTCCTGGAAAATCGCAGATGGAATTAAAAAGGTTACAGTTACAATAATAGTTCCAATGCTGTTTGGAATCAGATGGTGAATCAGAATCTGCCATTTGCTCAGTCCGCAGACCTTTCCTGCCAGTGCAAAATCCTGTTCCCTTAACGTTAAAATCTGTCCTCTTACCATTCTCGCTGTGGTAATCCAGTAGGTCAGACACATAGCAATTAAAATGCTCTTCATGGTATTTCCAAGGAACATCATAATCAGAATCAGGTAAATCAGACTTGGAATACCGCAAAGCACATCCACAATACGCATCATAATCATATCGGTTTTTCCGCCAAGGTATCCGGCAATTCCACCGTACAGCACGCCGATGATCATGTTGATGAATGCAGCGGTAAATCCAATGGTAAGGGAAATTCTTGCGCCATACATGGTTCTGACAAAAATGTCTCTGCCCAGTTTATCGGTTCCAAACCAGTGGGCTTTGCTGGGCCACTCTAAGATATGGGCAAAATCTGTCTGATCATATGTATAAGGGGAAAAAATTGGGCCGAAGATGGCAAACAGGGTCATAATTGCAATGACCGCAATGCCAAACATTGCCAGCTTATCTTTTTTCAGCCGTCTCCAGCACATCTGTAAATAGGAAATGCTTTCCCTTTCAATGCTTTCGGCCTCTCTGTCTGAATCTGTCAGGTCTGCCAGCAAATCTTCTGGAATCTCATCTGTCATGGAATATGAGGTTCCCACTGTCTCCTGAACCTGGGCCATACCTTTTTTCTTCATGTTAAACACTCCTATTTATCAATCTTTACTCTTGGGTCAATCAGGGCATACATAATGTCTACAATGATGTTGACAACGATAATTAACGCTCCTACAAACAAAGTCAGACCCAGGGTTACCGAATAATCTCTGTCGCTGATGGCCGTTACGAAATATCTTCCCAGGCCAGGTACGGAAAACATCTTTTCGATAATAAACGTACCGGTTAAAAGGGCCGCTACCATAGGGCCTACATAGGTAATAATGGGCAGCAGGGAATTTTTCATGGCATACTTGCCAATTACAGCAAATTCCGGCACGCCTTTTGCCCGCTCCGTCCGGATATAGTCCTGACGCATGGTTTCCAGCATGGAAGAACGCATCAGTCTCGTAATGTAAGCAATCTGAGAAAATGCCATACAGAATACCGGTAAGATATAATGTTTCCAGGAAGTCAATCCATAAGATGGGAAAATCTTCCACTTTTCACAGAAGAAATACATCATCAGAACGCAGATAACGAAAGAAGGAACCGACACGCCTATGGTGGCAAATACCATGGCCGCTCCGTCCGGCCATTTTCCCCGCTTAACCGCAGCTACCACTCCCAACGGAACTCCGATTGCCAGGGAAATCAGAACACCCCAGAATCCTACTTTTGCAGATACCGGAAAGCCCTGGGCAATTAACTCATTTACTGTTGTGTCCTGTTTCTTGAAAGAAGTACCCAGGTTTCCCTGAGCCAGGTTTTTCAGATAGCGGACATACTGCTCCGGAATCGGATCATTTAGTCCATACTGTTCGGTAATCTTTTCCAGAATCTTTGGCGGAACGTTCCGGTTTTCAGCCGGGCTGAACGGGCCGCCTGGAATGATGTGCAATAAAAAGAAGGTAATTGTTATCAGTACAAACAGGGATACAATTCCTGCTCCGATTCTCTTAAAGATGTATTTGACCATTGTCATTCCTCCCTTTCTTCTCCGCGGTGGAATGTGTATAATTACTCACTGCGCATAATTAAGTTTCATTTTACATAGTATTAGTCCAAAAGTCAAGTAAAGGTGTCTTTATTTAAGCTTATCTCTTGACAATTCTTCTGTTTTTTGTGTAGGATACAGTCAGATAGAAATGACAGATTCTATATGCAGAAGGAGATTTGGAAATGTCTGTAAAATCATCGGTACTCACTTATTTGGAAATGCAAAAAGATACCTATATTTCAGGAGAAGAACTGGCATCCCGGCTCTCCTGTTCCCGCGCCGCTGTCTGGAAAGCCATTCAATCTCTGCGACAGGACGGATACTCTATTAAAGCCGTTACCAACAAGGGGTATCTTTTAGAAAAGGATAACGGCAGTTTGTCAGCTGAAGTCATCTCTTCCTATTTAGATCTCCCTCATATCCCGATCATGGTCTATCCGGAAGTCACCTCTACCAACCTGGTTCTGCGCCAGAAGGCCCTGGAAGTTTCTCCTCCTTTGCCGGACGGAACCATGGTCTTAGCCGAACGCCAGAGCGCAGGCAGGGGACATCTGGGCCGGCGATTTTTTTCCCCGGAAAAGTCCGGTCTGTATCTGAGCATTTTATACCGCCCTAAAACCCTGGTTTCCCAAAGCCGCCTGATCAGTATGGCCGCAGCCGCGGCTGTCTGGGAAGCCGTCTTTTCAGTATGCGGCTATGAACTGGACATTAAATGGGTCAATGATCTCTATTTTCATGGAAAAAAAGTATGCGGCATCCTGACCGAAGCTTCTTCCAGCTTTGAAACAGGAGAAATTGACTGCGCCATCATCGGAATCGGCCTGAACTTAACAGAACCTGACCAGGGATTTCCTCCTTCCCAGGAAACCGATATCGGCGCACTTACCAAAGACGGCTGCGCCTTGGATGGTTCTCCCATTAACCGCAACCATCTGGCTGCCGCTGTCTGCCGCAGCTTTTTGAAACTGGCAGATATTCCGGTCGTTCCCGACATCTGCAAAAGCCGCAGCATGATTTTAGGCAGACCAGTAATCATTACCGGACCGGACGGAATTTCCCAGAAGGCAGTCCCTCTTTCCATCGAAGAGGACGGCAGTCTGACCTGCCGCACACCATCCGGCAGCATCCTCTCTTTCCCTTATGGCAGTATACGCCTGGCCGATTAGCAGCCAGGCGTATATTTTTGAAAAATTATTCATTTTTCCTTATAATCATTCATAATAAGCCCTCTAAATCTCTATAAACTGATCCAACCCATTACATTGGCAATCGAACTAACCAAAATAATCACCAGAAATGCCGGAGCCAGATATTTTAAGAAAAAGTTATACAGCTTTTTGCGCTTAAACGGAGACGAGATTTCTATTTCCTCTGCAATCTTTTTCAAGCCTACCACCCGAAGTACCAAAATACAGGTTGCAAGGGCTGCTAACGGCATCATTACAGAGTTGGTCAGGAAATCAAAAAAGTCTAAAATGGTCATTCCAAAAGGTTTAATAAAGTCTAATACATTAAATCCTAATGCAGAGCCGCTGCCTAAAACTATTAGTCCTGCTCCCATAAGCAGACAGCTGGCTGTACGGTTAAGCCCAAACTGATCCGTAATGGTGGACACACTGGTTTCCATCAGGGAAATCGCGCTGGTCAGAGCTGCAAAGAATACCATAAGGAAAAACATGACTCCCACTACAGTTCCCATTCCCATACTGGCAAATACTTTTGGTATGGTGATAAACATCAAAGACGGACCGGCCTGCAAAGTCTCCGGAGCGCCTCCGGAAAATGCGAAAACTGCCGGAATAATCATCAGTCCTGCCAGCATGGCAATACCGGTATCAAAATACTCTACTTGTCTGGTAGACTGCTCGATGTCTACATCCTTTCCAATATAGGAACCATAGGTGTACAAAATTCCCATTGCAATGGAGAGGGAGTAAAACATCTGCCCCATTGCTGCCACCACTGTCATCCAGGAAAAGTTTTTAATATCCGGCAGCAGAAAATATTTAACACCTTCCATGGCTCCCGGACGGGTAACCGAATAAATCGCTACAAAAATTGCCAGAATTACCAACAGAGGCATCATGATTTTAGATACCTTTTCCACACCATGCTCTACGCCTGCCATAATAATAGCAACCACGCAAACCGCAAACAGCAGAAACCAAATCTCCATACTGGCTCCATTTAAGGTAAAGTTGGTAAAATACTGATCCTGGGCCAGAACCTGTGCATTTCCTCTCAGATACTCAAACAGATATTTCATAACCCAGCCGCCGATTGCGCTGTAATAAGGCACAATCAGCATAGGGATAACTGCGTTCAGCCATCCTCCTATCTTAAATGCCTTCCCTTTTCCAAAGTGCGCAAATGCGCCTACCGGACTTTTCTTGGTCATGCGCCCCAGCGCGGTCTCTGTGACAATCAGCGTATATCCGAATGTCAGCATGAGAATTAAATAGACTAATAAAAACATTCCTCCGCCAAATTTCGCTGCCAAATACGGAAATCTCCATATATTTCCCAGTCCGACTGCTGATCCTGCAACAGCCAGCACATAGCCCATTCTTCCCGAAAAACTTGCTCTCTCACTTGTTTGTCTCTTCTGGTCTTTCTCTCTGTCCATCGCTCTTTCTTCCCCTTTCTTCTGTAAGTCATTTAGATGCATATAACGCCTATTATAGCGTAAAATTGCGCTTATGTCTCGCTGTTTTTAAAAAAGTGGGAAAAAGAGAACAGAAATCTTTCGTTTTTTCTATTACCAGATTAGAAAGTCTTTTCCCAACATCCGCAAAACTGCTTCTATCAAGAAAAAGTCTGCATAAATCAGATCGGTCTGCTGGCTTCCGGTACTATGGTAATCCACCTTACACTGCTGAACAATGGAATCCTTTTGCGGATCCAGACAGCAATACTTTTCTGCTGTATTTTTCACAATCTGCTCTGCATGTTTTATGTACAGCATTTTCTCATTTTCCCCTACATACTCTGCCAGTTCCAGAAGACCGCAGGCTGCGCAAAGTCCCGCTGATGTGTCAAGGTATTCCGGCATGGCCGGCTGTCTAAAGTCGCACAGCGGAATATGATCGGTCAGGGCAATATTGGAAATAAAATAATGTGCTGCTTTTTTGGCAATATCCAGGTAGGCCGGATCTTGCGTATAACGATAAGACAGGGCAAAACCGTAAAGGATCCATGACTGTCCTCTTGACCATGAGGATGTATCTGAATACCCCTGTCCTGCAAGAATCTTTTCTAATTCTCCAGTATCCGGATTCAGGCAGGCAATGTGACCAGCAGAGCCATCTTCTCTTACTAACGTTCTTTTTACTGTATCTGCATGATTTTTGGCAATATAATAAAATCTTGGATCTTTCAGCTCCTTGGACGCCCAGTAAAGAAGCGGAATGTTCATCATAGAATCTACAATAATCCATCCTGTACAGTCTTCGCCTTCTTCTACACATTCCGGATTCCATGCGCGCAGATATCCCCCTTTGGGGTTATATCTTCCTGCCAGAATATTAGCTGCCATCAGTCCGCGTACTCGTGACTCTTCGGAACCAGTCAGACGGTAATTCGCAACTGCGCTGTGAAGCCACATAAAACCGGTATCATGATGCAGCCCAACAAAGCCATACAGCGCTTTATCCAGGTTTTTTTCTACCGCTTCAGCCCGCTCTCTGTACACATTTTTTCCCGTAGCATGGTACATTTTCCATAAAATTCCTGCCCAGAATCCATTTGTCCACCAATAAATATCTTTTTGGGCATAATCAATTCCGTATACTCCATCTGTTGTGCGGTAGGGAATCTGTTCTCCCAGCCTTATGCACTCTGCTTCTATTTTACTGTCTATTTTTTCCAGTAAATTTTTCCAATAACTGTTCACCTTTCCACTCCTATCACTTTATTTTTGAAAACTGTTCTAATGCTGCTGCTAATTTGCCTTTTTTTGCATCTTCCAGCATCTGTCCACACAATTCCGTTATGTTTCTGAGATCCGGAATCTCTTCTGTAACATCCAAAACCAGCAGATCCTGGGTTACTGATTCCAGCCCTCCTGCCGGATTAAATGCCCCTTCCATAAATTCAACGTCTATTGTTGCCGCAATATCTGCCTCTTCTTTTACAATCATTGGGCTTAATTCTTTTTTCTTCCAAAACCGGAGAACTGGTGTCCCGCCCCATAAAAGCAATGCCTTTGCACCATTTTTCTCAAGAAGAACTCCTGAAGTTCCTATCTGTTCGTACTTTACATCCGGAAATAAATGCCAGCGCTGAACGTTGGGTTTCTGCATCCGGTTTCCTCCGATTAGTTCATCCCGAATCAGGAATCCTCTGCTTCTGCAGGATAAAATCTTTCTCACATGTCTGCAGTGGGTATATGCATCATGATACGCTTCTGCATAACACCCTTCCTTTTCTGTCTCAAACCGGGTGATCGGCGTATCCGGACGGATTACTCCCCACTTTGAAGCATAAATGCTGTCAGGCTGAATGGGTTCACCATAAACCAGCACCGTATTATGAGATTCCATATTATATAGATAACCTCTCTGCTCACTGCCGACCCATGCTGTATGATACAGCTCTCTTGCATATGGTTCCCCTATCAGTTCCTGTCCATGGATGTTGATAAAAAGGGAAAGCAGATCCATATGATTATGCCCTGTAGTTCCGCATTTTACCTTGGCTGACATTAAAATATAGTTGGCATCTGGACCCAGACTGCTTTTTGAGCAGAAAAATCCAGCTCTGTCATTGCAGTAATCCAATGGAATCTCGTGGTTCTCCTCACGCTTTCCGCCAATACGGTATTCCAGCAGTTCTTCGCAATAGCGGTTTCCCAAGGCTGCCGCTCCAGACTGAAGCACTGGATTAATAGAAGATCCTCCATTATCTCCGAGAGAAGGATAACAGTCTCCCGGCGCGCTGATCATTGCCAGAATATCGAAGCTCTTACTGATGCGTCCCCAGGTGTCTTCATCCAATAATTCTTCGTGATTCAGACGTGCTATATAGACACTGCGGCAAATCATCTCTGCCAGAGCTGCACCGCACCAGTATGGAATACTGTGCTCATTGTATCCGCCTTCTTCATTAAAATCGTCCCTGATATGCAGACGAATCACCTCTGAGCCCCGTTCCTTCATTGCCGAAAAAGCTGGAATCTCCGGGAAAAGCGTTCCTACGATAAACGGTACAATACCACGTTCCCACATATGGTGATTATATTTCCGATAACTGTCTGTATCAAATCTTCGAAACTGCATTCCTAAAAACCACAGATGCTTAATAAGTTCAAATGCCGTTTCTGTATGCATCTCATATGGTACTCTGGTATAAAGCAATGTAATATAGTTAAGGACCAGCCAGCCCACACTCATTACATCCCGTTCCTCGATTCTGGAAAAATGAGAGACGTCCGGCTGGGTATAAGCCACGTTCAGAGGATAATTCTCCCAGAACACATGAAGGAACTCCTCTGTATAATCCACTGCCTTTTGATCTCCTGTTTCATGGTAAAGGACGCTTAAATATTCTGCAAAGATTCCTCTTACAAAGATGTCCAGGGTTGTGCGGTGCTTCTTTCCCTGATCCTCAAAGTAGTTAAAATGAGGCATATTTTCATAAGATGCTCCCAGATCTAATTCCTTCCGTTCACGTCCTGGCCGTACATAAATATGCTCCATCATCTTATTTCCTGCAAAAAGGATAAATTCCTTCAAACTTCCCTTCAGTCCCATAGAAGATTGAAACAGATAGGGATTCGTGTCTGTTTCTACAGGTCTTAATGGAAGCTGGCGGTAATCGTAATAATACCGGACATTTGTTCTCGTTTCAAAATAACGTACCAGCTCTGCCTTTGCGCTCTCAATATTTTGCGCATCCATAGCAGCTTTTACTCGTTCCAATCCTGGGTAGTCGAAATCAAATGCGGACAATACTTCTTCATCCGTAATTGCCCTCTCGTCTATCGGTATTGTCATCATCTTCTAATCCCCCACACAAAAAAGAATATTTTCTGAAAGCTCCAGTTTATAGCTGCGCTGATTTGCACAAAAGCCAAACTGTACTTTTCCGTCTTTTGTAAACTTACTAAAAATTTCTGTTGCTTCTGGAACTTTTTCCCCGGCAGCAGCTGGATATGCAACACATAAGAATGCGTGCCTTCCTTTTTCTAAGTGCTCTGCTCCAAAACGGGCAATCATGGTATCGTGCCACACATCATTTTTAGTAGATATTTTTGCTGGAACCAGAGCGGGCTTTAACCTCTTATCTGCATATACTCCTATATTTGCCCGGTTGTCCAGTGTTACTGCATAGGATTTTTCGGAATTTGCCATTACAAGCGGTGAATCCATATGGAAGTTAATCTGTACACTGGTATCTTCCGGCACATCTTCCAAAACATCCATCACTGCCAGTATTCGTCCATCTATCAGCGCTACTGCTCTTTTGTGTACTGCCGGTTCATAGTTGAAATGCCTGCCAACTGCATAAATCAGCCTGTCATCCTTTGATACATTTAAAATGTCTCCCTGCTTTTGTTCCCCATATGCCCAGCTTGTAATGTATTCCCATGGATCCTCGTGATTTAACGTAAGGCAATTATGCCAGTGAGCCGACTTTAAGTTTCTGCGGTTTTCATCGTCTTTATAATAGTAAATAGCCGGATCTCCCAAAAGTACCCTTCCATAAGCACTGAATTCAAATCCAGCCGGATCCATATGGGCATGGAGATTTTGTACTGGAGTCCGGCATCCAAACATAACATAACTCGCATCCCTGGACCAGTCTGTCCGTAAAAAAGCCTGCTTTAACCCTTTCTGCCAGTTTACGGTTTCTAAGTCCGGCGGACATTTTTTCTCTTCCAGATTCTTTAACTGGTTTGCCAGGTCGAACAGATCCGGCACTTCCCAGATTAAGTTTGCAATCTGCGCCGTAAGATCTTCCATACTATAGTAATATACGGCATTTTTCATATAGGAACTGTCTTTGAATGCCAAGTAATAACAAAACGCTCCCATTGACAGTGTTCCGCTATATGTATGGCTGTCTCCCCATGAACTGTTGCCGCCGCATGGCCTGGTAGCGTGAACAGAATATTCCAGCATTTTTTTCAGCCGTTTCCGATAATTGTCCGATACTTCAAACCCATACCGGTCTGCCAGAAGTACCGGCAGTGCAAACCAATAAATGCTTCCGTTATGATAGGAAGCACAGCCTTCAATCTGGCCGCCGCCTTCTGTCACTTGTGCATTGATACTGCGTTCCATCTCCCGAATTGCATGTTCTTTCCAAATCTGGGCATCTTTAAATTCCGGGAACATACACGCCAGATACAGCAATCCGTTATTTTCCATTAAATAGTGGTTGTGATCGGCATTTGGCCAGATAATCGGCGTTACCTGATACAAAACGCAGGCATGTTCATAGACGCTTCTAAGGTAAACCTCCAGAAAATGTTCATCAATAAAGCCGCCATCCAGCAAATGATGAATCAGATATGGCCAGGTGCGGTACATCCTTATTCCCACTTCCAGAGAACGCCAGATTCCCTGATTGCATTTGCAGCCGCCAAAATCTTCCACAGCCAGGCTTCCGTCTGGTCTATATAAAGGCTGGCAGGGACATTCCTCTATCCACTGGTAAAATTCTTCTAAAATTTTTTTTGCAAACCGCTCGTCGCCTGTATAGGAATATGCCTCTGCCATAGTTCTCCAGTGCACCATACGATTCAGCTGGTACGTATACTCGTCATAGCCGAAAATGTTTTCACGCCATTTCACTGGATTTCCGATAAAGTGAAGTTCTGATGAACCAGGAAGAATCATCTTTCCGTTCAGACAGTTTTCTGCATTTTCCATATTGGCTTTGTATATATCAGGAAACTTTTCTCTGATGATTTTTCCTCTTTCTGCAAAGGAACAGCCCTTCTGAAACTGCTTTTCCCTCTTTTTCAAATTCTCAAGCACATCTTTTACTGTAATTCCATCTTTTAGAATTTCTGAAATTTCAATCATTCCCTATCATTTCCCCCTAGTTCTGTTGGTCTGCCATAGGTGCTGCAATCCCGCAGTGATTCTGATAGCCTGCCAAATGGCTTCTCCACCGTTTATCTGCCTTCCACTGCAGCGTTTCGAAAGGATCCCCCGTCCGTTCTTCGTGTCGCTGCAGCAGTTCCTGCATCCTTTTCAAAACATCTGCATACACAGGATCTTTTGCTGCATTTTTCATTTCCAGAGGATCTTTTACAAGATCAAACAATTCTTCTGCCTCGTCTTCTATATATCGGGTATACTTATAACGCTCCGTCCGTATCATACGTCCTGGCGAAACTGTATACCCCCATTCTGTGTGCCACTCACAAGCTACATATTCCCGTTCAGGCAGTTTTTCGCCCTTCAGTACGCTGCTTAAATCAACTCCCTGCAATCCTTTAGGCGTTTCTATCCCCGCCCATCCGCACAAAGTCGGAAATAAGTCAAGAAGGGAGGCAATTCCCTCCTGCTTACCAGGCTGTACTCCTGCTCCTTTAAAAATCATAGGGACTCTGGTGATTTCCTCGTAAAAATGCACCTGTTTTGTCACAAGCCCATGAGCCGCCATACTGTCCCCATGATCGGACATAAGGATAAAAAGCGTATTTTCACTGGTATATCCATTCTGTTCCAGAGTATCTAAAACCGCCCCCACCGAACGGTCTGCCAAAGACAAATAATAGTAATAAGCCCTCAGATACTCTTTGAAATTGTCTGGTGTCCAGCCTGCGGCCTGAGCCTGGCGGTTATTTGTACAGCAGATATACTGAACGGCTAACGGCCGGTTTTCAATATCATCAAAATTAAAATTTTCCGGAAGCGGCGGAAGCGGCAAAGGACTTTGTTCTCCTTTATGTACCCCTTTGTTTGCGCCAACCCAACCACAGATATTATGAGGATTTACCAAATCTGTTACCAGAAACAGCGGCCTTTCATCCTGTCGTTTTTCCAGAAAATTACAGGCAGCTTTAACCGTATATGCATCTCTGAAACTGTCCACATTTAGCGGAAATGCCTTATCCTCTTCCCCAATCTGCTTTTCTTTTTCCGGTTCACATTCAAATCCGCGCAAAGCCCCCTGGTCGTGGGTTTTCCCAAAATGAACGGTCTGCCATCCTGCTTTTAGAAAGGTCTCTCCAATAGTAGGCAGGTCATGGGCAATCCCCTTCTCCGGCCACTTTTTCCCGTTGGAAAGTACCCCTGTCTCATGGGGATAGCGCCCGGTCCAAAAAGATGCCCTGGATGGCTGACAAAGCGGACAGGTTGTATAGCAGCCGTCAATGCAAAGACTGTCTTCTGCAATCCTATCGATATTAGGAGTTTTGATGAAATCATTTCCGTAAGCCGGCAGTGTTCTCCATGTCAGCTGATCTAATATGAATAAAGCAATATTTTTTTTCACGTCCAGTCATCCTCCTGTCTGATTCCATTTATTTTGAAAAAGTGCTCTGTGAACGAATCCACAGAGCACTCTGTTCGCTTACTTTAAGGCATTCAGAGCCTCATTCCATCTGTCGTAAGAAGCCTGATATACTTCCAGAACCTCATTTAATCCCATTTGTTCGCAAGTAGCAACATACTTATCCCATTCGGTTTCAATGTCTGCCACGCCAGTAATAAACTTTGCCTGCATTTCATCTACATACAAAGTAATATCTGCATACTTATTGTCGATAATATACTGCTCTTCATCGGAAAACTTCAAGATTCCCAGAGGCTCTGCCGGAAATACATGTTCGGTAATCTGATAAGGAATTACATTTTCTACATAGCCCTTCTGTCTTGTCTGGGCATTGCCGACTGTAGATGTAATAGCGGAACCAAATGTATCTGCTCTTCCGAAATCTTTCCATCTAAGAAGCTGTTCCTGATATTCGGAGAAAGAGCCAAATTCTTCTGGAACGATCTGATCATAGGTATTGTCATCATTTAATACCCAGTCTGTGTTCTCAAATCCCCATGTAAATGTCTGTCCATACAAACCAGTTCCTTCTACAACTTCTTCTGTTGCAAAAGCAATATCGAACATCTTACATAATTCTTCTACATACTGACTTTCCTTGTTAATATACATACCAGATACTGCTCTGTAATCAACACGGCCTGCCAGAGTCTGAGTATCATCGTATTCGCTGGTAAGAGGGGTCATTGTTCCTAAATTCTCCCAATCACCGCCCAAATCCTGTTCAGACAGTTTCTGAGCTGCTGCTCCTGTAATATAAGCAACCTTTCCTGATTTTGCCAGCTGATCCAAAGAAGTGCTGTCCAGAGTCAGCCATTCACGATTCATCAGCTCTTCTTCATATAATTTATGTAAGAATTCATAATAGTGCTTCATCTGGTCTGTTACACGTGAATATACCACTTTTCCAGTTCCATCATCATCCATGTTCAAATTGTGCAGAGGTCCGAATGCTGCAAACAGCATTGGAACCATACCAACATCGAATCTCACATCATAGACCATACCAGGCTCTCCGTTTTTCTCTTTCAAGATTACCAGCTGGTCATAAAGCTCGTCTACTGTTTTGGGAAGTTCTGTAATACCTGCGTTTTTCAATACATCCATTCTTACATGAGGTCTGGCTGTGGTTCCTGTAGAGGTCGGACCACCAACCTGGAACAGATTATATACTTCTCCATTTAACTGTGTTGAAGTTGCCAAAGCTTCCGGATAGTCCTCATAAGTCTTTGCCAGATTCGGCATAATATCCAAATAGTCCAGATAATTTACAAATCTGCCGCCCAAAACTCCGTAATCATTTACCTGACTGGTTGTAAACTCATCTGTATGGAAGAAATCCGGCCAATCATTGCCTGCCAGGTAAGTAGATAAAGACTCCGCGTCAATATTAATCCATTCAATATTGATTCCAGTAACTTCTTCTACTTTTTCCCAAACCAGTCTGTCTTTGCTGACACTTAAATCACGTCCTACAACCAGTCCTTTCACAGTAATCGGCTCTTCAACAATGGGATAAGTAGGAACATAATTTTCTACAGGAACCCTTTCTGCTGAAGCGCTTCCTGCTTCTGAAGCTCCCTGTCCATTTTCTCCTCCGTTTGCTGACGAAGCATCGCCACAAGCGGTCATCAACATAGATGCTGCCAAAACTACCGCTAAAGTTCTCTTTTTCATAACTTTTTCCTTTCTGCCACCTTTATGACAATCATTTTCGTTTTATGCTAATTACCGTTTTCTGGCACATTAACCTTTTACAGAACCAATCATAACACCTTTATCAAAGTACTTCTGCAGGAACGGATATACCACCAGCAGCGGTACAGATGAAACTACCATTGCAGAGTATCTCAAAAGTGCTTCTCGATCCGCCATTGCAGCCGCATACTCCCCTGCATCTTCCATCAAGGATGCAGACTGGGCTAAAACCAGAATCCGGCGCAGTACTACCTGCAGAGACTGCTTAAAATCATCCTGAATATAAATCAGACAGTCCATATAAGAGTTCCACTGTGCAACTGCAACGTACAATACCATAACTCCCAACAGAGGCTTGGACAATGGTAAAATAATCTGGAAGAATGTCCTCATTGGGGAACATCCATCAATTTCAGCCGCTTCTTCCAATTCATGCGGAATAGATGAGAAGAATGACCGGCAAATAATGCAGTTATAAACACTAAACGCACCAAGCAAAATAATTGCTAATCTGGTGTTATACAGTCCATATTTCTGCACCTGTAAAAATGTAGGAATTAATCCACCGGAAAAATACATTGTAATCATAAACATTGTCATAAAAAACTTGCGGCCCGGCATGGTATTTTTTGTCAGCGCATATCCTGCTGGCAGCGTAATAATCAAGCTGAGTAAAGTTTTCGTAACCGTATAAAAAATTGTATTCGCATATCCTGTTAAAATACTGCTGTCTGAAAATACGGCCTTATACCCTTCCAGGGTAAATCCTTTTGGAAACAGCAGAACCTGTCCGGTTGCAACCATCTCAGGTGAACTGACCGAGTTCGACAGAACCAGAATCAGCGGATATCCCACAATTAAAATCAGAAAGATTGCAATTGTGTAAACCAAGACATCAAATGGTTTTATTTTTCTTCTTATTTTCATGTCTCCATTCCCCTTTCTGTCTTACTTAGAACAGACTTGTCTCACTTACTTTTTTAGAAATCCTATTTGCAATCAGTACCAGGATAACATTAACTACGTTATTGAATAGTCCTACTGCTGCAGAGAAGCTATAGTTGCTGTTCAAAATACCTCTCTTATATACATAGGTAGAAATAATCTCTGAAGTCTCAATATTCATACTATTCTGCATCAGGTAAACTTTCTCATAACCTACCGATGCAATCTGTCCCATTCTAAGAATCAGCATAATAATAATCGTAGGCATAATTACTGGTATGTTGATATGGATAATCTTTTGAAGTCTTGTCGCACCATCCATATCTGCCGCTTCATGGAGAGTCGGATCAACTCCTGACAGCGCTGCCAGATAGATAATGGCGCTCCATCCCATTCCCTGCCATACTCCTGACCACACATACAGATGCGGGAAGTAATCCGGATTTGCCATAAAATAGTTTCGTTCCATTCCCAGCATTTCCAAAATTGTGTTCACAACACCCTGTGAAGGAGACAGCATAGAATTAAGAATACTTACCAGTACAACCATGGAAATGAAATGCGGTGCATACAGAATCGTCTGGGTAAAGCTCTTAAACTTGCCTTTCATTTCATTTAAAATCAGTGCAATGATAATTGGAATCGGAAATCCGATTAACAATGAATAAAGAGAAATCACCAATGTATTCTTTAAAAGGGTTATAAAATAATAGCTCTGGAAAAAGTCTGTAAAATTTTTAAATCCAATCCAAGGACTTCCTGCCACTCCCAAAGATACCTTATAATTTTTGAACGCAATCTGTAATCCATACATCGGTGCGTAACTGAACAGGATGACATATATAACAGCCGGAAGCAGCATTAAATAATAATCCCGGCTCTTCCATATTTGCGACCTCAGTTGTACATTCGATATTCCTCTTGCATTACTAAATGCCTGTTTCTTACCGCCACCTGCATTTTTAAATAGTCGTTTCATACCTCCACTCCTTTTTACACTTCTTTTTACGTTTCTTTTAAAATCGACCTGGATTTTTGTTTTGCACATAAAAATTATCATCAAATTCTCTATCTATCAAGAAGCGTTTTTTGCAGGCAATGGTAAATTTGACATTTTTGCAAAATAGTATACCTTTTTTTTGTGCATTTCGTTTTTATCCTATCTTGTTTTCGACCAAATCCCTTATTACAATGCTTCAAAAGTGTATACTTTTTTTGTCTTTTTCGCCAAAATTACGCTTTTGCAAAATAGTCCAACCTATTTTGACCAGAAAAACCTGCCACTGGCAGCTTTTCCGGATAATCGACAACAAAAAATATCCCAGATTCTCTTTTCGAAAATCTGGGATTGCAAAACTTTACTAGATTGTAAGTTTACTGACTTCTAAAATTAGAAGGCGAAACTCCTTCATATAATTTAAAAGTTCTTGAAAAATAGTTTTCACTGGTAAAGCCCGACATAGCAGCTATTTCTTTTACAGAATACGCAGTTGTAAGCAGCAGCTCTTTTGCATATTCCAGCCGTTTTGCAGCAAGATATTCTGAAAACCCTACCCCAACCTGATTCTTAAAGAGTCTGCTGAGTGTATAGTTGGAGATATGGAATACATCTGCCACCTGTATCTGGCTTAAATTGGAATCCCGGTAATTGATTTCAAGATATGCCAAAATTTCCTCCAGCATTTTTTTCTGCTGCTCTTTTTTAGGAGTCAATGTGTTGGTATCTACTTTTTCTTTTTGTTTCTTTCCATTTTTCTTTTTCATCTGCTCAATGCAGGAGCGGAAACTAAGCTGGATGTTTTCCAATTTATCATATACTTTGCCAGTATATAAAGAACATTCTTCTGCATATCGTTCCTTTAGCCAATACTCCAGTTTTTCTTGAAGTTCTGAAATATCTTCATCTCTTAAAAATGCAATAATTACACTGCTGTTTTCTTCCTGCCAGTCTGTTACAAACACCCTTACGCAAAGCTCTGCTTCTATCTTATCTGTCAGTCCATCTACCTCACTGTTGACAAACGAATAACCTTCCAGAAGAAATACACAGTAGTAACGCATATCTTCCCCAATACCGAGCTGAGTAAGCTGCTCTGCTGCTATCGGAACGCCATAAATCAAATGATTGATTAACAAATCCAGAATCAGCATATGCTGCTCATTGATGCGCACTACCTGATCTCCCAGTTTATGACGAATAATTTCAAACTCGCTGCCCCCTTCATAGTCAAATTCACTGGTCAGCTCGTACATGGGCTTATAGGAAATATATATGGCAATTGTACTGATTATCAGCAAAATTGCAACTGTGCAGATCAGCATCCATTTCATATCGCCGAACCACTCTATTACATGATTTTGAATCGAATTATCAGAGACATATGCGATTGCTTCCAGCTCAGGATAAGCGCTTTTCATATCGTATAATACTCTCTGTTTTACTCCTGACTTTTTTTGCCATTCATCCTGGTTCAAAATCTCTCCTGCGTTTTCTTTCGGAACATCTCCCCACCGCAGCAAAACATTTCCGGTTTCCTGGTCTCTAAGATAAAACGTTACCCCTTCGTCACCTACGAATGTAAGAGAATCACTAATATCTTCCGGAGACAGCACATAAAAAACAAGTGCCTTTTCTCCTTCTTGTCCCATTCTTGTACAGATTCCTACAAACAAATAGCCGTCCTCTGTTTCTGCTGTATTTGTAGAATCAAATAATGTTTCTAATAAGGAATACCTTTTTTCAGAGAAAAAGTCGGCACACACTGCATCTGCCAGACTCTTTCCGGTATATTTATAAACAAAATTTTCTGGTGTATATGAATATTTAGAAGTAATAATCCTATCACTATCGTAAAAATAGATCCCCCATTCAGTAACGTCACTGCGGTCATACCTTTTGTCCAATTCTCTAACTGCTCGGTAAGTCTGATAGGGGTTCTCCGAAAATGACGTTCCTCCCTCCTGCAGTATGCTGTCATGCGCTCGGCTTTCTGCACTGATTTGTGCTGCAAAAGTCTCCAAACCCTGTATTTTTTTATCCAGCAACGTAATATATGTATTTAGCGTGGTATGATAAAAGTCCTCATTGGATTTTATCCATCCATTTAACGCATATCCCCAAAAAATATTAAATACTAAAACAGCCGGAACTATCAGTCCCAATACCATGACTGCAATCAGACGCTGTAAATACTTTCTCTTTTTCATTCCAAATTCATACCTTTCTAGGAAAATTCCGGTAACATCTATACCAGAATTTATCTATTTGTATTGTATCACAGCACCTGCGTTTTTCCAAATCCTTTTTGGAAAACAGAGATTTCAAATATTCACTCTGGAACTGTGAATATGTTTCTGCAATCCAATCGCAGCAATTACATTTACTCTTCATAAAAAAGTATACCGCATTCTCAATAAAAATATCCTGTTTATTACGTATGCATTTTTCTTTTACCATTGGCATGAGTTCTTGTTCATGTTCCACTATTTTTTCTCGTAATGCACTTCTATTTGCTCCTGATAACCCTTTACGCATCAGTTTTAATAACTCTTCGGGAGTCTCGGCATCTGCAATGATTCTTTCCATTTCCAAATCTTTTTCTGTTTTGGGACATTGGCTGTTTGCATAATCAATTATTTTTTGACTTTGTTCTCCATATGCATATATAGAGTATTCAAATTTTGCTGCTGAAAACTCTATATCGCGATGTGTCTCTAAAAACTTTTTTACCTCGCTTGTGTTTTTCATCTACAGTCTCCTTATTGCTCCTTACTATCTCTTAATCACACTAGAAATTCTTCTAGAGCCGGATAATCCCCAATATGTTTTCTTACATAATTTCTTTTAAATGCCGCAAATATACTGGTTCTGCTCAATGCAGCTTTTAAACTTCTTTTATAATGTTGCAGTTCCGGATTTCTTTTATGCTTTTCCAGCGTTTTATATAAAACATTCATTTCTTCTGCCAAACGGTCAATCCTATATTGACAGGCTGCTTCCCGAATCCCTGTATTACGTTTTTCAAAACAATCTTGTATCAATTCTGCAGTCATAGCAGCACATTCGTCAGCCACTATATTATGTACTTTCACATGGCCATTTTCATAGCATTGCTCTATCATAATTTCTGGATCTTCAACGCAGCAATCTATAATCTTATCATCATATTTTGTTTCTTTTTTTATATTATTGCAATGTGGACACGCGTAAAACAAATTGTTCCAATCAAAAACCCTCCCTGGAATTTTACGTCCATGATGTGGTCTTAAATGCTCCACTTCTGGATCTGACAACCCTTTCAGCTCACAAATATAACACTTATCATTCGAGTCTTCTTTTAATCTTTGTATTACGTCTGGCTTATTATAAACTCCTTTAGCCTTTTCTACTTCAATAGCCAGCGATGGAGGCGGAACAGGATTCCTTTCTATTTTAACCATTGTCCTTACCCCCTATTTGAAAACTCTAATTTCAAGCGGCTATATTCTGCTGTCAATTCTTTTGCAAGATAATCTGGTATTTCGTCTAAATAATATTCCAACCGATCGATTTCTTCATAATCTTCATCTGATAAATTTTTCTTTTCAACTAATCGTTTATATTTTTCAAATTTTTCCCGCAATTCTTTGGACAGCGCATCCACTTTAAAATAACCTTCTACAATTCCTTCATAGGGCAAATTTTTTAGTCCATTCTCTACGAGTATTTCATTTTCAAGATCATATATAACAGCGTTATCTAAAGAACTTAAAACAAACGGAGAATGTGTCGTAACAATAAATTGTATATTAGGAAACAAAGTTGTTAAAACAGGCAGTATCTTTTTCTGCAGTTCTAAATGTAAATGAGTTTCAATCTCGTCAACCAATACAACTCCTTCCATATTAAATTCTGTCCGAAGTCCTGACTTTGCTTCCATTCTCATAATCAGATCATTAATGATATCTAATATTGCTGCATATCCACGAGACATTGTATTAAAATCAAATGGTTCTCTGCCAGTCTCGCAGATAGAAAACTGAAATGTTTCATCATCGAATTTTAATTTAAGATTATCATCTTCAAAAATTGTTTTTAAAATATTTTCAAATGCATAAAACCATTTGTCAATCTTTTCAAATTTTTCATGTTCCTTCGTAAAGGCCTGTGTTGCTTTCAAATCTACAAGATATTTCGTAAGCTTTGCACCTGGATTGTCCGTAATACTATACTTATCCTGAAGTTGTATTTTTTCAATATTTTTGTATCTTTCTACCTGGAATTCCCTTTCATCTTTATAATATGCAAAAACAAAATTTCCTTCTGCATATTTTCTTTCTAGTAAAGCTTTAGAAGTCCAGTTTAAGGAAAGACCCGTATCCATTTTTTGCTGCTCAGATTTCCAAAGATTCAAAGACTCTTCTGCCTCATTGAGCTGCCTTCTTAGTTCCTCAGAATTATCATTCTGTCTTAAAAAGTTTAATTTATCTACTCTTTCTCTACTATTCGCATAATTCTGATAAATTAGTTCCTCAGGAAATGCTGGCTTTGAAATAATAAATCCAAACGCTTTGGCTAATGCCTCCAATACACTTGTTTTTCCACTTCCATTCTTGCCCGTTAAAATCAAATGTTTTCTTTTATCTTTATCTAAAGGAATCAAAATGTTCTGTAAATGACGAACTTTTTTTA
Source organism: Lachnospiraceae bacterium (assembly GCA_046957575.1). Classification (GTDB taxonomy): domain Bacteria; phylum Bacillota; class Clostridia; order Lachnospirales; family Lachnospiraceae; genus UMGS1370. Next base: position 70,747 of record JBKUOG010000010.1, read on the forward strand.
TTTCCATATCCGTCAAAAAAGTTTGCTCCATAATTTTCCCTCCAATATTTTAGAATACAGTTATTTTATCACATTTGCTTTTAAAAATACACAATAAAAAACCCTCCCAAGACCGAAGTCCTGAGAGGATTGCAAATACTGTTTGAAATTGTCTGTCCTGCAACAGAGAAATTATCTCTTGGAGAACTGTGGAGCTCTACGAGCTGCCTTGAGACCGTATTTCTTTCTTTCTTTCATTCTTGGGTCTCTGGTTAAGAAACCAGCTTTCTTTAATACAGGTCTGTAATCAGCGTCTGCGTGAAGCAGTGCTCTGGAAATACCATGACGGATTGCGCCTGCCTGTCCAGAGAAGCCGCCGCCGTGTACGTTTACTAATACGTCGAACTTATCAGTGGTCTCGGTTGCAACCAGTGGCTGACGAACGATAACCTTTAAGGTCTCCAGACCTAAATACTCATCGATGTCTCTCTTATTGATAGTGATCTTACCAGTACCTGGTACTAAGTATACTCTAGCGATAGATTTTTTTCTTCTGCCAGTTCCGTAAAATTTTGCGTTAGCCATTACAATTTCCTCCTTCCAAATCTTCTAAAATTAGAATGTTAAAACTTCTGGTTTCTGTGCTGCCTGCTCATGGTTCGGGCCTGCGTATACATGAAGCTTGTCTAACATACTTCTTCCCAGAGGTCCCTTTGGAAGCATACCCTTAACTGCTAACTCTACTACCTTCTCTGGCTTCTTAGCCATCATCTCACGCAGAGTGGTCTCTTTCATACCGCCTACGTAATCGGAGTGGTTGTAGTAAATCTTCTGGTCTAACTTCTTGCCAGTTACTTTAATCTTCTCTGCATTTACAACGATTACATAATCGCCGCAATCCATATGAGGAGTAAAGATCGGCTTATTTTTGCCTCTTAAAACCTTAGCTACTTCAGAAGCTAAGCGGCCTAATGTATATCCGGTAGCGTCAACTACGTACCATTTTCTTTCAATTGTTGCTGGACTAGCCATAAAACTTTTCATTGGTTGACCTCCTGTTAAATTCGCTCAAAATATCTGAAACATTTATCGCAAAATGCCTGTTCCGGGGCTTTGGTCAAGCATTTTCTCGCAACGTCACAGTTATACATTATATAATACTCCATCTAGCCTGTCAACCCATTTTTCCGGAAAAATCCTTTTATTTCAAGGGATTTTCAAGGCTTTTTGAATTTTTAATAAAATTTCTTATTCTCCTTCTTCATTCTGCCAGGAATCTCTGGCTCTGAAAAAAGGAATTCCCTCTCCAGATATCTGAAAACCGCAGGACTGGTACAAGGAGATGGCCGGCTGATTGGTGCTTGCCACCATCAGTTCCAGATGGGAAAAATGGGAAAATGCTGCCGCTTCTTCCATGGCACTTATGGCCTGACGTCCCAGCCCCTGTCCCTGACGGGATTTTTCAATTCCCAGCATATCAATGAACAATCCCTCTTTCTTTTCTATCAGGACGGCAAAGCCAACCCGTTCTTCTCCTTTCATCAGCCAGAAAAACTGGCTTCCCTCTGCCTGTTCGTTTTTGATGTCTGTTTCGTCGTAGGTTGCCGAACCGGAAAGTTCAAAAAAACAGGCATGATACATGGAAATCCACTGGAGCCAGTCTGACTGTTTCAAAGGAACCAGCTGCAGTTCTGACGTTTTCCCGTTATCCGTTTCTAAAATCAAGTCCTTTTCCATCTGAAGGAGCTGATAGCCTTCTTCCAGACAATAATAGCCGTATCTCTGCCCTGGTTTCAGGCGATTTTTTCCCGTTTCCCTGTCTGCAATAAAAATTTCCCTGGCGCCATTCCGGTAGCACTGGTGAACCAGACGGGTTACCGTCCGGTCAAAATCCTGTTCTCTGCACCGGTCAATGATCACGTACCCTTTTTTCTTTTCCGGTATCTCCCGTTGGATCATACGGTACTTCCAGTCTTTATTTTCGATGGAGATTTCCGGACACAGGGTTTTCTCGTATTCCAGGCTCACTAATGTAAGCCCCTTGGCCGGAGCTGTCCCGCCTGCTGCCTGGCGATCCCTGGCATCCAGGATTTCTTCCACGTGTTCCGGCGGGTACATCCCCATTCCTACTTTTAAAAGGGTTCCCGCAATGATCCGCACCATATTATAAAGAAATCCGCTGCCGCTGATCCGCATGGTAATCAGCCCTTCTTCATTCTTTTCCAAAGTCAGGCTGTAAATCGTCCGGACAGTTTCCTCTGCCTGCGTCCGCACCGTACAGAAGCTTTTAAAATCGTGTTCTCCTACTAAATACGATGCTGCCTGCCGCATCTTTTCCAAATCTAATGAAAAATAGCAAAAATGAGCATACAGGCGGCCAATCGGCATATCGATTTTCTGGTTTAAAATCTTGTATTCATAGGTTTTCACGCAGTTCTGTTTACGGGGATGCCAGTCCAGAGGCACTTCTTTTGAAGACTGTACCCGGATGTCTTCCGGAAGCCGCTGATTTAAAGCAAAACAAATCTTATCTGCTGGTATCCGGCTTTCTGTGTCAAATACTGCTACATTTCCCTTTGCGTGTACGCCGGAATCAGTCCGGCTTGCCCCTATAACAGCAATGGGCTCTCTCAGCAAATCTGACAGAGCCTTGTTTAATACTTCTTCTATTGTAATTCCATTGGGCTGGAGCTGCCAGCCGCAGTAGTTGGTGCCATCGTAGGCCACCACCAGTTTTATACGTTTCATACTGCCATCCTCAATATTAATACCAGCGCTGTATAAGCTGCAAACACTGCATACGCAATCTTATCCCTTCGGGCATACTTTAATGGTTTCATCTTGGTACGGCCTTCTCCGCCCCGATAGCAGCGGGCTTCCATGGCCATAGCCAGATCCGTCGCCCTGCGGAATGCCGAAATAAACAGCGGCACCAGAAGCGGTACCATTGCTTTTGCCTTCTGGATCAGATTTCCGCTTTCGAAATCAGCTCCTCTTGCCATCTGTGCTTTCATAATTTTGTCCGTTTCCTCTACTAAAATCGGAATAAAACGAAGGGCAATGGACATCATCATGGACACTTCATGGACTGGCATATGGAACCGTTTCAAAAATCCCAAACCTTTTTCCATACCATCTGTCAGTTCATTGGGCGTAGTAGTCAGCGTCATCAAAGAAGAACCAATTACCAGGTAAATCAGCCGGACTGCCATAAATGCTGCCGTTTCCACGCCTTCCCTGGTAATCTTTAAAAATCCCAGTTTTACCAACACTTCTCCGTCTGTCAGAAACAGATTAAAGCTGACACTGATAAGCAGCAGCACAACGATTGCTTTTAATCCGCGGACAATAAAACGAAACGGCACCTTTGTCAGCCGAATAACCGCAGCCAGCGCAGCCGTAGCCAGAACATATCCCCAAATGCTGTCTGACAGAAAAAGGGTGATAATAAATGCCATTGTCCCTACCAGTTTGGTTCTGGGATCGAGGCGGTGGACAATGGAGTCTGTTGGGTAATATTGTCCGATTGTAATATCTCTAATCATGTTGTCTCCTAATGCAGCCCTATTTCAGCAGGGCTAAAATTGCCTGGCGCGCTTCCTCTACGGTCGTGATTTCATCGTCAATTTCCACGCCATGTTTTCTCAAATCCTGTACAAGATACGTAATCTGCGGGGCTGCAAGTCCCATGGTCTCCAATTCTTTGTAATGCTTAAATACTTCCTTTGGAGTCCCATCAAACACTTTTTCCCCATGGTTCATTACCATCAGCCGGTCTGCATATCTGGCAATGTCTTCCATGCTGTGGGAAACCAGAATAATGGTCATTCCCTTTTCTTTATGAAGAGCTGCAATCTGATCTAAAATCTCGTCTCTGCCCTTGGGGTCAAGGCCGGCCGTTGGTTCGTCTAATATCAGCACTTCCGGCTCCATAGCGAGTACGCCTGCAATGGCAACCCGACGTTTCTGGCCGCCGGACAGCTCGAAGGGGGACTGGGTATAGAAACTCTCATCTAAACCAACTGCCTTCAATGCCCTCTTTGCCCTGTCTTCAATCTCTTCTTTTGGCAATCCCTGATTTTTAGGCCCGAAACACACATCGGAAAATACATCTACTTCAAATAGCTGGTGTTCTGGATACTGGAATACCAGTCCCACTTTGCTGCGAAGTTCCCGCATATTGTAGCCTTGTGTGTAAATATTTTCCCCATTGTAGTACAATTCGCCGCTGGTTGCTTTTAAAAGCCCGTTCAAATGCTGGATCAGAGTGGATTTTCCGGATCCGGTATGACCGATAAGACCAATAAACTGGCCGTCTGGTATTTCAAAGTTTACGTCTTTTAAAGCGTACTGCTCAAATGCAGTTCCCTGGCCATAAATATAATTCAAATTTACTGCTTTGATTCCCATGCTGTAGTCACCTGTAACATCCTATGTGTAAAATTCTATGTATAAAATCCTGCCTATAAAGTTACCTTATCCGGATATTTTTCTGCAAACAGCGGAATAAGAACCTCCATTAATTCCCTGCGGGTCAAAATCCCATCCGGAATCGGAAGTCCCGCCTTTTTCAGCTCATAGGCCAGCTCCGTAACCTGAGGCACATCCAGACGGTAACGCTTCAGCTCTTCTACTCTGGAAAAAATCTCTCTGGGAGTTCCATCCATGACAATTCTTCCGTCATCCATGACAATTACCCTGTCTGCATGAATTACTTCTTCCATATAGTGGGTAATCAGAAGGACGGTTACTCCTTCTTTTTGATTTAAGTCCCTTACCGTGCGGATAACTTCGCTGCGGCCATTAGGGTCTAACATGGCTGTTGGCTCGTCCAGCACAATACACTGGGGACGCATGGCCATTACTCCCGCAATGGCAACTCTCTGCTTCTGGCCACCGGACAGTTTGTTGGGAGACTGCTTCCGGTAGGCAGTCATGCCTACTGCTTCCAGGCTGTCGTCTACCCGCTTCCAGATTTCATCCGTAGGCACACCGATGTTTTCCGGCCCGAATCCTACGTCTTCTTCTACAATGTTTCCAATAATTTGATTATCCGGATTCTGGAAAACCATCCCTGTTTTTTTGCGGATCTCCCAGATTTTGTCCTCATCCTGGGTATTCATATCGGAAATCCAGAGCGTGCCGTCTGTCGGCATCAGCAGGGCATTTACCTGTTTTGCAAACGTGGATTTTCCAGAACCATTGTGGCCCAGAATTGCTACAAAATCCCCTTTTTCAATGTCCAGACTTAAATCGTCAATCGCCCGGTTAACTTCTTCTTCATTTTCTTCTTCATCTCGTTTTATATAATCAAAAAAGACGTGCGCCGCCTTGATAATTCCCATATCTGTCCTTTCCCATACAGCGAACCATTTCCCTCTTGTTACATTGTTTCATTTTATTAGATAATCCTACAGTAGTCAAGTGCGATCCTTTTTTATTTCCACTGTCCGTTCTGATCCACCGGGTACTTGCCGTCAATCACTGTATTTACCGCCATACTGCCATCCTCATACAGATAGTACCAGATTCCGGGAGTACCCTGAATCCAGCCTGTCTGCATCCTGCCGTCTTCTCCAAGAAAATACCATTTTCCGTCTGTCTCCTGCCAGCCTGTCTTCATCCTGCCATCCTGTCCCAGATAATACCACTCACTTCCAACCTGCTGCCAACCCGTTGTTTTATAGCCATTGGAATCAAAATAATACCAGTCTCCGCCTATCTTTTCCCACTGTACAGATGGAGAGGTTCCGTCTGTGCGCAAATAGGTTTCGCCATCCGGATAGGTTTTCCATTCTCCGTCTGTCTGACCTAAATCTTCCAGGGTAATATCTTCTGACTCTGCGTATTCCCCGCTTAACAAGTAATAGCGGTCTGCATCCGTCTCTCCAATGGCTCTGACTTTATAGGAATAATCGGCTTCTTCTGTCATAAATTCAGACAAATCGGCCGTATTAGAAGTTACTGTCAAAGTCTTTACAATGTCTCCATTTCGCAAAAGCTGAAGCTGATAGGCCGGTGCAAAGGGAACTTTTTCCCAGACAGCTGTATTTTTACGGCTGCTGCTCCATCCGGCTTTTTCAGGTATTCCAAGCTGAGCTCTGGGAATATAGGTCAGGCGGACTTTCATGGTATTCTCATCTATCCTGGAAGAACTGGAATAATTGGCTCCTGTTACCCTGCAGGAATCTGCATTGTAAGAACTCTTAAATGAATCCTCTGTTTCCAGAGTCAGCGTTGCCGTTACCTTATTTCCTGCTTTCCATTTTGATACGTCTTTGGACCACTGGATATCTGTGATTTCACAGTCTCCGCTCTCCACATAAATCTTCGGCTCCTGCAAGTCCTCTCCCTCATTGATTACATTTTCTACTTCAATCGAAATGCTGGAAACACTGGCGTATGCTGTCATGGAAATACCCATGGATACCATCAGCCCCAGCACTATACCTGCTGCTTTATTAAATTTTTGCATTTTTATAAACCCCTTTTTGCACTTTTTTGATTTCAACACTATTTTACAATAAAATTATGTTTTTTCTATGAATTGATACTGACAAAAAGGGCTGACATTTGCCAGCCCCTTATAAATCCAATTATTCTTTTTATCTAGTCATACTCTCTCTGTGCCAGATGCCCTGAGCATCAACTGGAAATCCATCAATTACCGTATTAACTGCCTTTTCTCCGCTGCCAGGATAAAAATAATACCACTGACCTCCTACCTGATTCCAGCCTTCTGCCATAACGCCGTTAGCATTGACATAATAGGTCTTTCCATTTACCTGAATCCATGAATTAGTACACATAGCGCCTTCCGGACCGCCCTGATTGGGGTTGAGATAATACCATGCATTTCCTTCGCGCAGCCAGCCTATCTGCATTGCGCCGTAAGGTCCACCCTCATTAGGACTTAAATAATACCAGATATTATTAATCTGCTGCCAGCCTGTCAGCATAATGCCTTCTGAATTAAACAAATACCAATGGCCATCTACATTCAGCCAGCCGTTTCTGTGATAAGAGCCATCCGGATACCGGAATGTCCAGTACCCATTATTAACCTGCCATCCCACATTGGTAATACCGCCGGAGTTGGTCATACCATCCTCCATATTTTGACCGCTGCCATCCGATACTTCATCGGAATCCAAATACACTTCATCGGAAACTGTCCACTCACTCTTCTTTCCGTAATCTTCCTCCCTGCTTGTGGAAGGAACTGTCCGGACCTTAAATGTGTAAGTCCCTCTTTTAGTCATATATGGGTATAAGTTTGCAGAAGTTCTTTGATAGTTTTCCAGTTTTTTAACTAGACTTCCGCTTCTGTACAGATACACATCATAGGCTCCTGACGAAGCGTACCGCTCATCCGGCGCTTCCCATTTTGCCTGGCCTCTGGAACCGTCCCAATAGGCATCTGCCGGCGGATCAAACTGCCCCTTTACCGGCCTTGTGCTGATGGTCAATACCATACGGCCGCCGCTGGTTCTGGCGCTTACAAACTCTGCCCCGCTTACTGACACATTGTTGGAACTGTAACTGCTGCGAAAATAATAATCATCCAATGCTTCCAGATAAATCTTAAGTTTAGGAGTATCTCCAATCTTTAAAGTCTTATCTTTGGCAGTAGACCACTCTACATCCACGACATCATACTTGGACGAAGTGGAATACACATAATTGGTATCTCCATTATTCCCAATGCTTATATCGGGCAATGAATCTCCTGCCTCCAAATTGGTCTTTACATGCACTCCGAAGCTGCTTATCACTGTTCTGGCCCAAACGGATGGAGCCAAAACCGCAGAAAAAATTGACACTAACACAACTGTCTGGATAAGTTTACGCAACCTGCTCATATCCCCGCCTCCTTTATCTGCCTTTATTATACGTCTCAGGTTGTAGGATCGTCAACTTACAATATTCTGACATTTTTCTGTCAACCCTGTTTTATGTGCGGAAATTTTTGGTAATGTCATACGAAACCCGCCCATCAAAACAGGCCACCGCAAATGCGGTGACCTGTTATATCATCGTATTGAATTATACTAACTCAAGAAGAACTTCCATAGCTGCATCGCCCTTACGCTGGCCAATCTTAACGATTCTGGTGTAGCCGCCGTTGCGGGAGGTGTACTTTGGAGCGATCTCGTCAAATAACTTTGCAGTTAAATCAACAGATTTGGTGTTTCTCTTTCTGCCGGCTGCCTGAGTCGGAACCTCAGTTACTCCGTACAGAACCTTTAACATCTGTCTTCTGGCGTGTAATCTGGAAGGCATATCTTTCTTGATTTCCTTCTCGATTTCATCGTATACAGTAACTTTCTTACCGTCTACTACTTCTTTTACTCTCTTGCCGTCTTTGTCCTTGCGGGCAACCTTAGCGGTAACTTTAACGGTCTCAAAGTTGTCTTTTTCTCTAACAGCCATAGCAATCAGACCTTCTGCAACTTTGCGGATTTCCTTAGCTCTGGCCTCAGTGGTTCTGATTTTGCCATTGTAGATAAGAGCGGTAACCTGATTGCGGATCAGGGCCTTTCTCTGATCAGAAGTTCTGCCTAACTTTCTATACTTTGCCATGATAATTTTCCTCCATTTGTGGAACACACTGCCACGCTTCTTCGGTCTTACTGACAGTATGCTTTTGATCCATAAATTAGTTATATCCCAGGATGATTAGAAATGAGAAAGCATGCCTGAAAATCTGGCCTTTCTATTATTCATCGCTTGGGTTGAGTTGAAGTCCCAACTCTTTTAACTTGGCTAACACTTCCTCTAAGGACTTGCGGCCAAGATTACGAACCTTCATCATATCTTCAGAAGTGCGGTTGCACAGTTCTTCTACGGTATTGATGCCGGCGCGTTTCAGACAGTTATAAGAACGAACGGAAAGTTCCAGTTCGTCAATATTCATCTCTAAAACTTTTTCTTTTTCATTGTCTTCCTTCTCTACCATAACTTCTGCAGTTCTGGCATTTTCAGAAAGATCAATAAACAGATTCAAATGCTCACTTAACACCTTTGCTGCAAGGCTGACTGCCTCGTCAGGAGCCAAGGTACCATTTGTAAATACATCCAGAGTCAGTTTGTCGTAATCCGTAATCTGACCTACACGTGTATTCTCTACAGCCAGGTTGACACGTTCAACCGGAGTATAGATAGAATCGATGGCAATTACACCGATCGGCATATCCTCGGTTTTGTTCTTGTCAGCGCTGACATAGCCGCGGCCTTTAGTAATTGTAAGTTCCATGTAGAACTTGCTGTCTGTGCCGCCGCTTAAGGTAGCAATCACCTGTTCGGGATTCATAATCTCAATATCAGCATCCGCCTGGATATCTGCGCCAGTGATTACACCCTCACCTTCATACTCAATATACGCAATCTTAGGTTCATTGGTATCGCTGGTATTCCGGATCGCCAGGCTCTTGATGTTCATAATAATTTCAGTCACATCTTCCTTTACTCCGGGAATGGAACTGAACTCATGCAAAACGCCTTCGATTTTCACCTGACTGACTGCTGCACCCGGAAGAGAAGAAAGCATAATTCTTCTCAGAGAATTTCCCAATGTAGTGCCGTAGCCTCTCTCAAGCGGTTCTACTACAAATTTTCCGTATTTCTTATCTTCTGAAATCTCTGCAATTTCAATGTTTGGTTTCTCGAAATCGAACACTAACAGCCCCTCCTTCTGGGTTATATAATCGAGGGTACATACTCAGAATAAAGACCATGCTCTGGCCTGTCCCATAGACAGACCAAAGCAATGATGGATTTTTTATTTGGAGTACAACTCGACGATAAGCACTTCGTCTACAGGAACATCAATCTCATCTCTGGTAGGAAGTTCTTTTACAACACCCTTTAAAGCTTCCTGCTCAACTTCCAGCCAAGCCGGAACCATACGTCCGCCGGTTACTTCCAGGATGTCTTTGTATCTCTGTGCGGATTTGTATTTCTCTTTGATTTCAATTACATCGCCAGCTTTTACTAAGTAAGAAGGAATGTTTACACACTTGCCGTTTACTAAAACGTGCTTGTGATCCACAATCTGTCTGGCTTCCTTTCTGGTTCTGCCCAGTCCCATACGGAACATAACATTATCCAGTCTGCTCTCAAGCAGAATCATCAGGTTTTCACCAGTCTGGCCTTTCATACGGGCTGCCTTCTCGTAGTAGTTACGGAAAGGCTTCTCTAATACACCGTAGATGAATTTTGCTTTCTGCTTCTCTCTTAACTGGAGACCATACTCGCTCATCTTTTTATTTGCTCTTTTAGAATCTCTATTGGATTTCTTATCAATTCCTAAATAGATTGGATCCAGGCCAAGGGATCTACATCTTTTAAGAACAGGAACTCTATCAACTGCCACTTTTTTTACCTCCTAAGATTAGACTCTTCTACGCTTCGGCGGACGGCATCCGTTGTGCGGTACCGGAGTTACGTCCTTAATGCTGGTTACTTCCAAGCCGCATGCCTGAAGGGCACGAATTGCTGCTTCACGTCCTGAACCAGGACCTTTTACCATAACATCTACTGATTTTAAACCGTGTACAAGAGCTGCCTTTGTTGCAGTTTCTGCTGCCATCTGAGCCGCATATGGAGTAGATTTCCTTGAACCTCTAAATCCCAGACCACCAGCACTTGCCCATGATAAGGCATTTCCCTGTGCATCCGTTAAAGTCACGATCGTGTTGTTAAAAGATGACTGGATGTGTGCTTGTCCGCGTTCAACGTTTTTCTTTACACGCTTTTTTGTCACTTTCTTTGCAGTGGACACTTTTTTAGCCATTTTAAACTAACCTACTTTCTTTGCTTCTTCCTAGAATCCGTTATTCCTGTTTTTAAAACATATAACCCGATTCCTGTTACCAGTTTTCATAATGTAGTTCTTTTCCCTAAACTCAGCAATACCTCGTTAAGGTCAAAGAACAAAGTTCGCACTAAGTGCTCTACTTTTTCTTGTTTGCTACAGTCTTTCTCGGACCTTTGCGGGTTCTTGCGTTGGTCTTGGTCTTCTGCCCACGTACCGGAAGACTCTTTCTGTGGCGGATACCACGATAGCAGCCAATTTCCTGCAGTCTCTTGATGTTCATAGCGATTTCTCTGCGTAAATCACCTTCAACAGTCTGAGTTTCAGCGATAACTGCTGCCAGTTTCTTTACTTCATCATCAGTCAGATCCTTTACACGTGTATCTGGATTCACGCCTGCTTCTGCAAGGATACGGTTGGAACTTGCGCGGCCGATGCCGTAAATGTAAGTCAGACCGATTTCAACACGTTTTTCTCTTGGTAAGTCAACACCTGAAATACGAGCCATGTGCGTATTACACCTCCTAAATTAATAATTAACCTTGTCTCTGCTTATGCTTCGGATTTTCACAAATTACTCTGATACTGCCTTTTCTCTTAATGACTTTGCACTTTTCGCAAATCGGTTTTACAGAACTTCTAACCTTCACAGTAATTCTCCTTTCTATAGACCAACAGAGTTGCTAAAGCATTATACCATCTATTTCTATATAATGCAAGAGTTTTTCCTGTTAATCTTGAATATTTTTAACGTGCTGCGTTTGGGGTATCGGACGGCTTTGTCGGTACGGGAAACCCAAACTCCATTTCATTCTGTTTGGGTATCGGACGGCTCCGCCGTCCTCTATTTGTCTCGCCAGATGATGCGGCCCTTGGATAAGTCATATGGTGACATTTCCAGGGTTACTCTGTCGCCTGGGAGAATACGGATATAGTTCATTCTCAGCTTTCCGCTGATAGTAGCAAGTACCTTGTGGCCGTTTTCCAGTTCTACCTGGAACATGGCGTTTGGTAATTTTTCTACTACGGTTCCTTCGATTTCAATTACGTCAGCTTTGGACATTCCACGCTTCCTCCTTATATTCTATTTAACTATACGAATCTCTATCTGCCGGCAGAAATGCTCTTACCAGCAGAAGAAATTCCTGATTTTATAACAGAGACAGGATCTCTGGTTCTCCATCGGTAATCAGAATCGTATTCTCATAATGAGCAGCTAGAGAACCGTCATCGGTTACGACTGTCCAGTCATCATCCAGCCATACAACATCATACCGGCCAGCAGTGATCATGGGCTCTACTGCCAGAGTCATGCCCGGTTTCAGGAGAATTCCCTTTCGGTTCTGGGAAAAGTTAGGAACTTCCGGGTCTTCATGCAAGTTTGTGCCGATTCCATGACCAACCAGATCCCTGACAACGCCATAGCCAAAACTTTCCGCATATTTCTGAATCGCTGAGGAAATATCATTGAGATGATTTCCAGCTTTAGCAAACTTTATTCCCTCAAAAAAACTCTGCCTGGTTACCTGAATTAGCTTTTCTGCTTCCGGACTGACTTCTCCAACTTTATGGGTGCGGGCCGCATCGGAATGATATCCGTTCCAAATTACCCCTGCATCCAGGCTTACGATATCGCCTTCCTGGAGAATCCGGTGCTTATTAGGAATTCCATGAACCACTTCATCATTTACAGATACGCAGATAGAAGCCGGATAGCCGTTATAGTTTTTAAAAGACGGGATACATCCGAAACTTCTGATCATGCGTTCTCCCAGTCTGTCTATATCCAGAGTGCTCATCCCAGGCTGAATCGCTTTGCCCAGTTCTTCATGAACCTGGGCAAGGATTCTGCCGGCTTCCCTCATCAGTTTAATTTCTCTTTCAGATTTAATGGATACCATAATCTTATGCTCCTAAAATCTTAACAATGTCCTGAAATACTTTCTCTAAATCCTGTGTACCATCCACCTCGGCCAGAACACCGGCTGCTCTGTAGTAGTCGATAAGCGGCTGTGTCTGCTCATGGTAAACTTCCAGACGCCTGCCAACGGTTTCCGGCTTATCATCCTCTCTCAGTATCAATTCCTGGCCGCAGACATCACAGATACCCTCCTGCTTTGGCGCATTATACACCACATGATAAGTCTGGCCGCAGCCTAAGCAGGCTCTTCTTCCCGACATACGGCTGATAATGTCTTCATCCGGCACGTCTACATTGATTGCCCAGTCAATTTTGTCTCCCAGGTCTGTCAGCGCTTTTGTCAGACTTTCCGCCTGAGGAATAGTTCTTGGAAAACCATCCAGCACATAGCCGTTTTCACAGTCCGTCTCCTTGATTCGGTCAAGCAGCATTCCAATGGTAATCTCATCCGGCACCAACTGTCCCTGATCCATAAATGCTTTGGCCTTCATGCCCAGTTCTGTGCCGCTTTTGATATTTGTCCGGAAAATGTCGCCAGTGGAAATGTGCGGAATTTTGTACTTTGCAGAGATTTTCTTTGCCTGTGTGCCTTTTCCGGCGCCAGGAGCCCCTAACATGATAAGTTTCATATTGTAAATCCCCCTTTTTACTTCGTAATACCAGAAGAAACACCCGTTGCAGGGTGCTTCTTCCGTAACTTAATCGTTCAAAAATCCTTTATAATTACGTACCAGCATCTTGGACTCAATTGCCTTGAAGGTCTCTAATACAACACCTACGATGATGATTAAAGAAGTTCCTGCAAATGCAATGTTTCCAACGGAGAACAGACCGGATACCATAATCGGAATTAAGGCAATAATAGTCAGCCCGCATGCGCCGATAAATACAATATAATTCAGAATCTTATTCAGATAATCGGACGTAGGCTTACCAGGACGAATACCTGGGATAAAGCCGCCGGCCTTCTTCATATTGTTGGCAACTTCCAGCGGATTGAAGGTAATGGAAGTATAAAAATACGCAAACACAATGATTAACGCAATATACAGTACCAGACCAATGGAGTAAGCAGGCATCTCTGGACGGAACCAGGAAGATGAGCTTAATACCAACAAAATTTTTCCGCCGATGGTATTATAGTCAACTGGGAAGAAGGATGCAATTACAACCGGCATGGACATTAAAGAAGAAGCAAAAATAACTGGAATAACGCTTGCAGTATTGACCTTTAACGGAATATGGGAAGACTGTCCCCCAATCATCCTGCGGCCCTGCATCTTCTTTGAATACTGAACCGGAATCCTTCTCTCGCCGCCGTTTAATACAACAACAAATACTACCATAGCAGCTAAAACAGCCAGAATCATTAATCCTATAACGACTGCAACTGCCACACTCTTTCCCTGCATAAAGCGGGTAAAAAGAGTTTTCGCATCATTCGGTACACTGGAGATAATGTTAAACAGCAGGACGATGGAAATACCATTGCCCACACCGTTCTCTGTAATCCGTTCGCCAATCCACATCAACAATGCACTACCAGTAGTCATGGTAACAACTGCTACAATCACACTCCATACATTGTATTCGATCAGCAGGCCCTTTCCGCCGAATCCAACTGCCATGGCAATAGATTCAATCAAAGCCAGAGCAACGGTCACATAACGGGTATACTCCATAATCTTCCGTCTTCCATCTTCGCCGTCCCGCTGCATTTCCTCTAATTTCGGAATTGCAATGGTCAAAAGCTGCATAATGATGGATGATGTAATATAGGGAGTAATGCTCAATGCAAATACTGACAGGTTATCAAATGAGTTGCCGGTCATCGCATTGAAAAAGCCCAGGTTCTGCCCGATAGTGTTCTGGAAGAAATCTTTCAGGTAGGTCGGGTTCACACCCGGTACCGGGAGCTGTGAACCAAACCGAATCACTATCAGCATTCCAAAGGTATACAGAAGCCGGTTCCGTATCTCTTTGACCTTGAATGCGTTTTTCAGTGTTTGAAACATAGATTAGATCACCTCGCAGGTTCCACCTAAAGCTTCAATTTTAGCTTTAGCGCCTTCAGAGAAAGCGTTTGCCTTTACATTCAGCTTTTTGGTTAATTCTCCATTTCCAAGGATCTTAACACCATCCTGAGGATTCTTGATAATACCGGTAGCCAGTAATTCCTCAACGGTAACTACTGCATCGTTGTCGAATCTCTCTAATGCATTAACATTAATACCTACGATATTCTTGGAATTGATGTTGGTGAAACCTCTCTTCGGTAATCTTCTGTATAACGGCATCTGGCCGCCTTCAAAACCGATTCTCGGAGCGCCGGAACGTGCTTTCTGTCCCTTATGGCCCTTGCCAGCGGTCTTGCCGTTGCCTGAACCATGTCCGCGTCCTCTTCTGAAATTATCGCTGTGCTTAGAGCCTTCAGCAGGTCTTAAATTAGATAACTCCATGACTTGCACCTCCTTGCTTGATTATTATTAGATCTCTTCCACTTTTACTAAGTGGCGTACAGACTGAATCATACCTCTAACAGCGCCATTATCCGGCATTTCAACTGTTTTGTGAAGCTTCTTTAAACCAAGAGCCTCAACAGTTGCTCTCTGCTTGGGAACAGCACCGATTGGGGATTTTACTAATGTGATTTTTAACTTCTCTGCCATGTTCAATATCCTCCTTATTCAGTAATTTCTTCCACAGATTTGCCGCGCAGTCTTGCAACTTCTTCAGGGGTCTTTAAGCTGGTTAAGCCCTGGATGGTTGCCAGTACAACGTTGGTCTTGTTATTGGAACCTAAAGACTTGGTACGAATATTCTTAATTCCTGCCAACTCCAGTACGTTACGTGCCGGACCGCCGGCGATAACGCCAGTACCTTCGGGAGCTCTCTTCATCAGTACGGATGCACTGCCGAACTTGCCCATAAAGTCGTGAGGAATACTGTTATTCTCATCAATCGGGATCTCTACCAGGTTCTTGATTGCTGCCTCTTTTCCTTTACGGATTGCCTCCGGAACTTCGCCGGCTTTGCCTAAGCCTGCGCCAACGTGTCCCTTGCCATCTCCTACTACTACCAGAGCGGAAAATCTCATGGTACGTCCACCTTTAACGGTCTTGGATACACGTTTGATTGCCACTACTTTGTCATTTAACTCTAACTGACTGGCATCAATGATTGTACGCTTCATGTTCGTTCTCCTCTCTATTAGAATTTCAGGCCAGCTTCACGAGCTGCGTCTGCTAATGCCTGAACCTTACCCTGATAAATGAAACCGCCTCTGTCAAATACAACTTCGGTGATTCCTTTTTCTAATGCTCTCTTGGCAATTACAGTACCTACATATGCTGCAGCATTTACGTCGTCGGTCTTCTCCAGTTCAGCTTTTACAGCCTTCTCTACTGTAGAAGCAGCAACTAAAGTGTTGCCTACTGTATCGTCAATAATTTGAGCATACATATGATTATTACTTCTGAACACTGCTAAACGAGGTCTTTCGGTTGTACCAGAAAAACGATTGCGTAATCTAGCGTGCTTTTTTTCGCGAACTGCGGTTCTTGACTGTTTGCTAACCATCTTTACACTCTCCTTACTTATTTCTTACCAGTCTTACCAACTTTACGTCTGATTACTTCATCAGCATACTTGATTCCCTTGCCCTTGTACGGCTCAGGTCTTCTCTTATCTCTGATTTCAGCAGCATATTGGCCAACTTTTTCTTTGCTGATACCTTTTACAGTAATCTTGTTCTGACCTTCCAGCACAGTCTCGATGCCTTCCGGGTCTTCCATCTCTACCGGATGGGAGTAGCCTAAGTTCAGGACTAACTTCTTGCCCTGCTTGGAAGCTCTGTAACCAACACCGTTGATTTCCAGAACTTTCTCATAACCTTCTGTTACGCCATGAACCATGTTGTTGATCAGAGTTCTGGTCAGACCATGTAAAGATTTCATCTGCTTTAAATCATTTGGTCTGGTAACTACGATGTGGCCATCTTCTTCTTTGATGGACATCTCAGCCGGAAGCACTCTGCTCAGTGTGCCCTTTGGACCTTTTACAGTCACTTCATTGTTTTCTGCAATCGTTACAGTTACGCCTGCCGGGATTGCAACTGGCATTTTTCCTATACGTGACATGCCTAATTCCTCCTACTTAGATTTTCGGAGAAGCCATGTGCGGCTTCTCTGTTTTCAGTTGCTATTTATTACCAAATAAATGCTAAAACTTCACCGCCGACATTTGCTTTTCTAGCTTCCTTGTCGGTCATAACGCCCTGGTTAGTGGAAACGATAGCGATACCTAAACCACCTAATACCTTAGGCATATTCTCTGCGCCAGCGTATACACGTAAGCCTGGCTTGGAGATTTTCTTTAAACCGGTAATGATTTTTTCATTCTTATCCTTACCGTACTTTAAGGTGATGCGGATGGTGGTAAAACCGCCGTCCTCGATTAACTCATATTTCTTGATATAACCTTCTTTTACCAGAATATCAGCAATTGCCAGCTTCATCTTGGAAGAAGGTACGTCTACTGTATCATGCTTTGCAGTGTTAGCGTTACGGATTCTTGTAAGCATATCTGCAATCGGATCACTCATAGTCATTTGGTTTGCCTCCTTTTCTTACCAGCTAGCTTTCTTTACGCCCGGAATCTCGCCCTTATATGCTAATTCGCGGAAGCAAATTCTGCAGATACCATATTTTCTTAAATAAGCGTGCGGACGGCCGCAAATTCTGCAACGGTTGTATTCTCTGGTGGAGAATTTTGCAGGACGCTGCTGCTTAATCTTCATAGAAGTCTTTGCCATGGTTATTCCTCCTGATTATTTTGCAAATGGCATATTGAATAATGTCAACAGTTCACGAGCTTCTTCGTCAGTCTTAGCGGTGGTTACGAAGATGATGTCCATACCTCTTACCTTGTCAACCTTATCGTATTCAATCTCAGGGAAGATTAACTGCTCTTTAATACCTAATGCGTAGTTACCTCTGCCGTCAAATGCGTTAGGGTTAACGCCGCGGAAGTCACGTACACGTGGAAGAGCCAGGTTAATTAAACGGTCTGCGAACTCATACATTCTCTCGCCGCGCAGAGTAACCTTGCATCCGATAGCCATGCCTTCACGAATCTTGAAGTTTGCAACGGACTTCTTTGCCTTGGTGGTAACAGCCTTCTGACCGGAGATGATCTCCAGATCTCTTACAGCAGAGTCCAAAACCTTGGCATTTTCTTTTGCTTCGCCGACGCCCATATTGATGACGATTTTGTCTAACTTCGGCACTTCCATAATGTTCTTATATCCAAATTTCTTGATCATAGCATCTACGATCTCATTCTGATATGTCTCTTTTAATCTAGCCAATTGATGTTCCTCCTCTCTGTAATTACTCAATTACTTTTCCGGTTGCCTTAGCAACGCGAACTTTCTTACCGTCTTTTACAGTAAATCCAACTCTGGTTGCTTTTCCGTCAACTACCAGCATAACATTGGAAATATCCATAGCTGCTTCGTGATTTACGATGCCGCCGTTTGGATTTGCAGCGTTTGGCTTGGTATGCTTGGTTACCATATTGCAGCCTTCTACTACAACTTTGTTCTTCTTGGTATCCACGTGGAGTACCTTACCCTGTTTCCCGCTGTCTTTGCCGGTGATAACTTTTACTAAATCATCTTTTTTGATTTTATTCACAGTGGACACCTCCTCTTATAATACTTCCGGAGCCAGAGAAACGATCTTCATAAACTGCTTCTCACGAAGTTCTCTTGCTACCGGTCCAAAAATACGGGTTCCCTTTGGAGTCTTATCGTCCTTGATAATAACTGCTGCGTTCTCATCAAACTTGATGTAAGAACCGTCTTTACGACGTGCGCCCTTTACGGTACGTACTACTACAGCCTTAACAACATCGCCCTTCTTTACAACACCGCCTGGTGTTGCATCTTTAACGGAAGCAACGATGACATCACCGATATTCGCATATCTTCTGGTTGAACCGCCCATAACGCGGATGCACAGGAGTTCCTTTGCACCAGTATTGTCGGCAACCTTAAGTCTGGTTTCCTGCTGAATCATGCCTGATTACTCCTTCCTTATTATCTTGCCTTTTCGATAATCTCTACAAGTCTCCATCTCTTGTCCTTGGACAGCGGTCTTGTTTCCATTACACGAACGGTATCACCAATATTGCACTCGTTGTTCTCATCGTGTGCTTTTAATTTATAAGTTCTCTTAACAATCTTACCGATTACAGGATGCTTTACATGGTTTTCGATAGCAACCACAATGGTCTTGTCCATCTTATTGCTTACGACTTTACCGGTACGCACTTTTCTAAGATTTCTTTCCACGGTAATTATGCTCCTTTCTGCACTTAGTGAGCAGCCTTAGCAGTGATAACAGTCTGAATACGAGCGATGTTCTTGCGAACTTCTTTGATTCTGCTGGTGTTATCTAACTGGTTGGTTGCATTCTGGAATCTTAAATTGAACAGTTCTTTCTTAGCAGCAACTAATTCCTCGTTTAACTCTGCTGCGGTCTTTGCATTTAAACTCTCTACATACTTATTACTTTTCACTGTTATCACCGCCTTCTAAATCTGCTTTCGCAACGATCTTACACTTGCAGGGTAACTTGTGCATAGCAAGACGCAGTGCTTCGCGAGCAACTTCCTCAGGAACACCAGCGATCTCGAACATAACACGACCGGGTTTTACTACTGCTACCCAGTATTCTACAGAACCTTTACCGGAACCCATACGGGTCTCAGCCGGCTTTGCAGTTACAGGCTTATCCGGGAAAATCTTAATCCAAACTTTACCGCCACGCTTAATGTAACGGGTCATAGCAATACGGGCTGCCTCAATCTGGTTGGATTTAATCCAGCATGGCTCAGTAGCAACCAGACCATACTCACCATTGGAGATGGTATTGCCTCTTAATGCTTTTCCGGACATAGAACCGCGGAACTGCTTACGACGTTTTACTCTCTTTGGCATTAACATTATTTATCGCTCCCTTCCTTGTTGCCCTTAGTTGGAAGGACTTCGCCTTTGTAGATCCAAACCTTAACGCCAACCTTGCCGTAGGTGGTATCTGCTTCTGCGAATCCATAGTCAATATCTGCTCTTAAAGTCTGCAGCGGAATAGTACCTTCGCTGTAGAACTCGGTACGTGCCATATCAGCGCCGCCTAAACGTCCTGCGCAGGCTGCCTTGATGCCCTTAACGCCAGCCTTCATGGATCTGGACATGGTGGACTTCATAGCACGTCGGAAGGAAACACGGTTCTCTAACTGCTGTGCAATAGACTCTGCAACTAACTGTGCGTCGCGGTCCGGTCTCTTAACTTCCTTGATGTCGATGAAGACTTTCTTGGAGGTCATCTTCTGAACCTCAGCTTTTAACTTCTCAATCTCAGCGCCGCCCTTGCCGATAACAACACCTGGCTTTGCGGTGTAGATGATGATTTTAACTCTATCAGATGCACGCTCGATCTCGATTTTGGAGATGCCAGCGCTGTACAGCTTTTTCTTCAGAAATACTCTGATCTTGTGGTCCTCAACAAGGCAATCAGCAAAATCAGCTTCTGCGTACCACTTGGAATCCCAGTCTTTAATTACGCCGACTCTAAGTCCGTGCGGATTAACTTTCTGTCCCATGATTTGCCTCCTTATCTTTCATTCAGCACAACGGTAATGTGGCTGTTTCTCTTTTCGATTCTGTAAGCGCGGCCCTGTGCTCTTGGATGAATTCTCTTCATTGTAGGAGCCTGGTTTGCGTAGCATTCCTCTACATACAGGTTCTCAACGTTCATTCCGTTGTTGTTTTCAGCGTTAGCGATTGCTGATTCTAACAGTTTCTTTATTAAACTAGAAGCATATCTGGGATTGTAGGTTACAATACCAAGTGCAGTCTGCACATCTTTGCCTCTGATGGCATCTAATACGAAGCATGCTTTCTGAACAGATACGCGAGCGTAAGACAGTGTTGCGCTTGGTCTGGTATCCTTCTTAGCATTTCTTTCTCTCTTAATTTGGGATCTATGTCCTTTTGCCATGACTTAAAAACCTCCTTTCAGATCTTCTCGATTAGCGAACGCCAGACTTCTTCTCGTCCTTGCCATGTCCTCTGTAAGTTCTTGTGGCAACGAATTCGCCTAATTTATGACCAACCATATCCTCGGTAACGTATACCGGAACATGCTTTCTTCCGTCGTGTACTGCAATTGTGTGACCAACCATAATCGGGAAGATGGTAGAACGGCGGGACCAGGTCTTGATAACCTGCTTCTGTCCGGATGCGTTCATCGCTTCTACCTTCTTCAATAAATGCGCGTCTGCGAATGGTCCTTTTTTCAGTGAGCGAGACATGTTCTAACCTCCTTCAATTATTTGATGGTTCTTCCATCGCGTCTTCTTACGATTAACTTATTAGACTGCTTGTTCTTCTTTCTGGTCTTTAAGCCAAGAGCCGGCTTGCCCCATGGAGTGCTTGGGCCTGGGCGTCCGATACCGGTCTTACCTTCACCACCACCATGTGGATGGTCGTTGGGGTTCATTACGGAACCGCGGACAGTAGGACGGATACCCATGTGACGCTTTCTACCAGCCTTACCAATGTTAATCAGAGCGTGTTCGCCATTGCCTACAACGCCGATAGTAGCGCGGCAGATAATCGGAACCATTCTCATTTCACCGGAAGGAAGACGTAAGGTCGCGTACTTGCCTTCTTTTGCCATTAACTGAGCAGAGTTGCCTGCGGAACGAACCAACTGGCCGCCCTTGCCAGGATATAATTCAATATTGTGAATCTGAGTACCAACCGGAATCGCGCTTAATGGCAGGCAGTTTCCAACCTTTGCCTCAGCCTGCTCGCCGCTCATAACCTTCATGCCGTCGGTTAATCCAGCCGGAGCCAAGATGTAGGACTTGGTACCATCTGCATAGCAGATTAATGCGATGTTTGCGCTTCTGTTTGGATCGTATTCGATACCGATAACAGTTGCCGGAATTCCATCTTTGGAATTTCTCTTGAAGTCGATAATTCTGTATTTCTGTCTATTTCCACCGCCATGATGTCTTACGGTGATTTTACCCTGATTATTACGGCCAGCGTTCTTCTTTAAAGATACAACTAAGGACTTTTCCGGAGTTGTCTTGGTGATTTCAGAGAAATCAGAGCTGGTCATATGTCTTCTGGAAGGTGTATATGCTGTATACTTTTTAATTCCCATGACATTTTACTCCTTTAACTAATTTATCACGATATAATGTTCATCGTATATTGCGCGTAAGCAACGAGCAGGGACAGAGGCGGTTTGAAAAACTGTATTGTGCCTGCACAAAAGCAGATTTTCAAAACAGCGATGTGCGGGCGGCTGCCCGCGGCCGAGGAACTTCTGTTCCGGATTTCCCCTGCGAACTCACTCTTTGCATGCTGTTTCTTACAGACCCTCGAAAATCTCGATGTCTTTGCTGTCAGCGGTCAGCTTAACGATTGCTTTCTTGGTCTTGGCGGTTTTTCCAACTACCATACCTCTTCTTTTAGCCTTGCCGTCGATGTTGATGGTATTTACCTTCTCAACCTTAGTTCCTGGGAACATTTTCTCAACAGCTTCTTTAATCATAGTCTTATTGGCATCCATGTGTACCAGAAAGGTATACTTCTTATCTGCCATAGCGTTCATGCTCTTTTCGGTGATAACCGGTTTGAGGATGACATCATAATATCTAATATCTGCCATTATGCATACACCTCCTCGATTGCTGCAACTGCTGCCTTGGTAGCAACAACGGTGTTGTACTTAAGAATATCAAATACGTTAATGGTGTTAACCTGAGCGGTCTTAACATTCTCTACGTTTCTAGCGGACAGAACTACGTTCTGATCGTTAGAATCCAGAACAACCAAAGCTTTGTTTACCTTTAAGTTGTTTAAAACGTTTACAAAGTTCTTGGTCTTGATTGCATCAAACTTCAACTCGTCTACAACAACGAACTTGTTGTCGTTTACTCTGCTGGTCAAAGCGCACTTTAATGCTGCTCTCTTTTCCTTCTTGTTCAGTCTGATGGTGTAATCTCTTGGAACTGGAGCGAATACTACGCCGCCACCGGTCCACTGTGGGGATCTGGTTGAACCCTGTCTTGCATGACCGGTTCCCTTCTGTCTCCAAGGCTTTCTGCCGCCGCCGGAAACTTCGGAGCGGGTCTTTGCTTTCTGGGTGCCCTGACGTTTATTTGCAAGCTGGCTTACTACTGCCATGTGTACCAGGTGCTCGTTTACCTCTACACCAAACACAGCGTCGTTTAACTCTAAGGTGCCAACTTCTTTACCTTCCATATTGTAAACAGCTACATTTGCCATTTGTGTGTTCCTCCTTTCCTATGCAAAAGCTTACTTGGAAGCCTTTACGGTTTCCTTAATGGTTACTAAGGACTTCTTTGGTCCAGGTACAGAACCCTTAACCAGAATCAGGTTGTTTTCTGCATCTACGCGAACAACCTCAAGGTTCTGAACCGTTACCTTTACACTGCCCATGTGACCAGGCATTCCCTTGCCCTTGAATACGCGTCCTGGGGTGGTTGCGGAACCGTTAGAACCCTGATGACGGTGGAACTTGGAACCATGAGCCATAGGTCCTCTGTGCTGGCCATGTCTCTTGATTGCGCCCTGGAAACCTTTGCCTTTGGAAATAGCGGTTGCATCTACCTTATCGCCTGCTGCGAATACGTCTGCTTTGATTTCATCTTTTACAGAGTACTCTTCAGCATTGTCAAATCTAAATTCTCTTACGTATCTCTTGTAGGATACGCCAGCCTTATCAAAATGGCCCTTAACCGGCTTGTTGACTAACTTTTCTCTTTTGTCAACAAAACCAACCTGTACTGCTTTGTAACCATCGTTCTCCTCGGTCTTAACCTGGGTTACTACACAAGGACCTGCCTGAAGAACAGTTACCGGAATCAACACGCCGTCTTCGTCGAAGATCTGGGTCATTCCGACTTTGGTTGCTAAAATCGCTTTCTTCATTTTCTTACCTCCTGTTTCTTTTCTACAGCGGAGCGCTCCTGCGCTCATCCTAGAACAGTCCAGAATCTATCTAAACCCTTCAGGATATTTCCTTAATTATTTGTTTTTCATCTTGATGTCAATATAGACACCAGCAGGCATTTCCAGTCTGGATAATGCATCCACAGTTTTCTGGCTTGGAGTGATGATATCAATCAGTCTCTTGTGGGTTCTCTGCTCGAACTGTTCTCTGGAATCTTTGTACTTGTGTACTGCACGTAAGATAGTAACTACCTCTTTCTTGGTTGGCAGCGGCACCGGTCCGCTCACCTTAGATCCTGTCTTTTTTACAGTGTCGATAATTTTTCCTGCAGACTGATCAACCAACTGATGATCATAAGCCTTTAATGTGATTCTCATTACTTGACTTGCCATAAAAAAAGTCGCCTCCTTTTCGCACTTTTACTTCTAAGTACGACAAGCGGTGACTGTACACGTTCTCGTGTGTGTCCTGACAGAACTCACACTCATGCTGCCTTTCATTTCTGTTGCAGATGTTAAATTGGTACAGTGACTTGTCGCCAGTTTTCTAACTTGACATTCGCTCCACGGAAAACCTGTCCAAATCAGACAGCAACCTCACGCTTCACAGCTATCATGCCACAGCTTTTTCAGGATATCATAGTTTTTTCCAAAATGCAAGCATTTTTTTAAATTTGTATACAAAAATTTGTAACCGTTGAGCCATGCGAAGATTCAAACAGGAAAAAGCGTTGAAAACTTGTTTTCATAAGAGTTTTCCTATCTGAATCTTCATAGGGCGAAGGCCCGTTAAATAAGCATTTTTTCCCTATCTCTGCATCTTACTTATCTCATCATCCAGATTGCCCAAAATCATTCCGATAAAAAATGGTATTAATATAGAAATAACACTGTTCCAGTTCATAGCGTATCCGGAAGACAAATTCAGCGCCATAACCGGTATTGCAGGCATAACCAGGAGATTCAGCAGGCCAAACAGTCTTTGAACACTCATACAGGATGCTGTATTCTCCCTTTTATTGCTAACGCCCCTCATTCCATACTTCCTCCTCGAAAAAACCGCCGTACCCGCTTCTATCCTAAGGATAGAAGCGGGTACGGCGGTTTTTTACTGTTACTCGTTCCACCAGGTCGGCTCAATCGGGCTGTTAAAAGTTTCGCCGTCAACCCCTTCGCCATTGACCTCTAATATAATGCCATTGCTGCCAGTCTTGTACTTGGTCCCCTCTGCATCGCGGACCGTTGTATTTTTTACGGTTTTTCCAGAAGAATTGACCAGATAATTCTTGCTGGTTCCGCCGGTCGTCAGCGTAATCGGCATATATTTGATTCCGCTGTCCGCAGTCTGGAGTTTGCCCATGTAGTAGAGTTTTCCATCCCTCACTCCTGTGTATCCCTTTCCAGAATCCAAAAAGAAATACTCCGAAACAAGTCCATCCCCCTCTTCTACTTTCTGCTTGCCAGTCAGCATGGCGCAGTGCATCTTGTCTGTGCCGAAATAGTATGCTGTATAATCATCTGCATTACTGCTGGCCGCTATCTTGTGCAGGCCATAAATCGGATTGCCCTTTTCATTGAACAAAAATGTCAGTCCCTTGATGCGGACCAAATCCTTAGATGTCGCCTCCCCTTCCGGAGGCCCGGCCTTCGGGGTGCCATTGCTGGTAAAATAATACCATTCCACCTCGCCGTACTCATCAAACTCCTTTGGCGCTTCCAGAGACAGCCAAGTATTGACTACCGCCTGTCCATTTTCATCATAATACTTATAACTTTCAATAGAAGAATCGCCTTTTATATTGCACCAGCCGGTCTGCATCTGTCCATTGGCGTCAAAACAGTAATACGCTCCGTTAATCTTTTTCTCCTGGTAATCTGAACCATTCATATCATCCGGAACTACCTTTTTGCCGTTATTTCCAAAATAATACCAGTATTTTCCATCTTCGTTCTGGTTTTCAACCGGCTCATTTTTAGCCTCTCCATAGTAGTAATCATCATCTCCATCCGGAGGAGTCAGCCTCTGCCAGCCTGTAACCATGGCTCCATTTGCATCTGTATAATACATGTCATCTAGCAGCCAGCCAGTAAGCATTACACCGTCTTCATCAAAATAATACCATTTGTTATTAATCTTCTTCCAGGTTTCTTCTACTCTCTTGCCATCGCTGTTAAAATAATACCATACCGTACCATTATGATAGCTGGATGCAGACTCCATCTGTCTCCACTGTCCTGCAGTCATAACTCCGTTATCATCTACATAATAAGTATCATCTACCCATCTGTTTGTAGCCATATATCCGCTTCCGTCTACATAGCGCCAGAGACCATCTGCGCCCTTGCGCCATACATTTGTCTCCCTGTTTCCGGAATCACTGTAATATTCCCATGCGCCGTTTGATGCCTTCTGCCAGCCAGCTCCGTATACAACTGCTGCACTGCCGACTGTTAAAGCTGCCGCCAGCCCAGCTATCACCATTCTTCTGCGTGTCCTCATCCAACCACTCCTTCTCTAACTTACCACTCCAGGCATTCGTACACAGCCATATTTTTATTTATTGTATCAGGAATTTTCTAAATATTCAACCATTATAATCTTTCATTTCTATTACAATTCCTCCCCCTCTTACAGGTTTTACCTGCCCTTTGCCGCATTTGCTTGACGTTTCCCAAAGCTGTTGGGTATAATACAAGACAGCAAAGCGCACATTGCAGCAAGAAAGGATAGATTACATTATGTGGATTGCAGATAATTGGAAAGACTATCAGGTAATTGATTGTTCTAAAGGTGAAAAACTGGAAAGATGGGGAGATTACCTTTTAATCCGGCCCGATCCCCAGGTCATCTGGGACACCCCAAAAAAAGAGCGGGGATGGAAACGGCCAAACGGGCACTACCACCGCAGCAGCAAAGGCGGCGGGGAATGGGAATTTTTCGACCTTCCCCAACAGTGGTGCATTTCTTATGGAAGACTGAGATTTAATTTAAAACCATTCAGTTTTAAGCACACCGGTCTGTTCCCAGAGCAGGCAGCCAACTGGGACTGGTTTGGAGACAAGATCCAAAACTCTGGCCGTCCCATTAAGGTACTGAATCTGTTTGCTTACACTGGCGGCGCCACCTTAGCAGCAGCAGCGGCAGGAGCAGCCGTTACCCATGTAGACGCATCAAAAGGCATGGTAGGATGGGCCAAAGAAAACGCAAAATCCAGCGGTCTGGAAAATGCTCCCATCCGCTGGATCGTAGATGACTGTGTTAAATTTGTAGAACGGGAAATCCGCAGGGGCAATCATTATGACGCTATTATTATGGACCCGCCTTCCTATGGAAGAGGCCCAAAAGGGGAAATCTGGAAAATTGAAGAGTCCATCCATCCTTTTGTCAAACTCTGCACCCGGCTTTTATCCGACAAACCGCTGTTTTTCCTGATCAACTCCTACACCACTGGTCTTGCTCCTTCTGTTCTTTCCTATATGATCGGCACTGAAATCCTTCCAGTTTTCGGCGGAAAGGTACATGCCGAGGAAGTAGGACTTCCAGTGACAGGAAACGGCCTAATTCTCCCCTGCGGTGCATCTGGACGCTGGGAAGCATAAACTGTCTAATCCAAAAATGTCACAATCTTACAGGGGGTCCGATAGTCCACAGGGGCCAGAGTAATACCTGTAGCCGGTGTGCTGGAATGGATAACCTGTCCGCCTCCTACATACATGGATACATGGTTAATATAGTCCCCGCTGGCATAAAACAGCAAATCTCCCGGCTGCATCTCTGACTGGGAAATCTCCCGGCCCTTATCAGCCTGATCTCTGGAGGTACGGCCGATATCAATGCCAAAATGTTTGTATATACTCATGGTAAATCCAGAGCAGTCTGCACCGTCCGTCAGACTGGTCCCTCCATATACATATGGATTTCCCAAAAACTGTTTCGCATAAGCCACCACTGCGGTTCTGGTAGCAGATACCACTTTGTCCGAAGCGTTTCCTCCGGGTCCGTAAGATACACCCGGCCCCTGAATGTTTCCAGCACCACTGCTGCCAGAACCTCCCGGACCAGCCGGAACCGTTGCCCCAGAATTTCCCTGACTGCTGGAATTTCCCGATTTTGCAGGTGTCCCCTGCGTCTGAAGCACTGGCACCCGAGCTGACACATCATTTCCGCTTCCCATAGGATTAGCCGCAATGGTGCCGTTGACCCCTACTGCGGTTGTGGCCGACTGCCCGGATGAGTTGTTTGTCTGGGACTGACTGCCTCCTGCTGTTTCTGCATTCAGCACTGCGTTTAATTCATTAATCGCTGCCTCTGCCTCCTGTCTGCGCCTTTCCTCTTCTGCCTGTTTCGCTGCCTCTTCCTCCAGAGAAACTGCCTGTTGAAACTCTACTGCCGTCTTTATGTAATCCATGGACACGTACCCGGTCAGGTCTGTATCCACTGCTAATTTCGCAAAATTATTTTCGGTTCCCAGC
This sequence comes from Lachnospiraceae bacterium, assembly GCA_046957575.1. Lineage (GTDB taxonomy): Bacteria > Bacillota > Clostridia > Lachnospirales > Lachnospiraceae > UMGS1370. Next base: position 98,992 of record JBKUOG010000010.1, read on the forward strand.
ACCTCGTAGCGTGCACCCTGGCTTAAAAGGGTAAGGGTTTCGCTGGTAAGGTTCGGTTCCTTGCGCAGGCGAAGAGAGGCGGTATTGATCGTAGCATACTCAACTCCCACTTCTTTTGCCAGCGCTTCGGCTGCAGCTCCGGTCACAAAATACTGGGCCTTGACATATCCGGTCACGCTTCCTGACTGAATACGGTACCAGGTTCCGCCCTCGCCGGAAACCGTCTCTGTAATAGTAGCAGCACAGTTGTTATAGATTTTCCCCACAATCTGGCCATTTGTACTGGCCTCGCTGCGCACATTTACATAGCCGGAAACCTGCGAAACCGCCACATTCTCATATCCACCAGCCTGAACAGATACATTGGGCGCCAACTTTTTGCTTATCACTGCCTGGGGAATCTGCTGTGCATCTGTATCAGAGTTTATCAGCGCAGGCATAGAAATCCCGCTGGCATAAAGCAGACAAAAAGAAAGAACCAATGCTGCCTTTTTCCAGTTTTTCATGTAAATCTCCTTCTTTTGTCTATCCTTCCATAAAATACCGCTCAACGCTGGTCACCGCATTGGCTCCGTCTGCCGCAGCCGTAATAATCTGGCGCAGAGGTTTTGTACGCACATCGCCTGCTGCAAAAATGCCCGGACAAGATGTGCAGCAATCCTCTCCTGCCTTGATATAACCATGATCCATCTCCACCAGTCCGTCAAATGCCTGGCTGGCCGGGGTAATTCCCACTGCGACAAATACGCCGTTTACCAAAAGTTCTCTCTTCTCTCCACTTTTTACATTGTGGATCTTTAGAGCTTCTACCTTATCAGAGCCTGCAATCCGCTCTACAACCGTATCCCAGATAACCTCAATATTTTCTTTAGAAAATACCTGTTCCTGAAGACTCTTTGCACCGCGGAACTCATCTCTGCGGTGAATCAGATACACTTTTTCGCACATTCTGGAAAGAAACACAGCATCTTCCAATGCCACATCGCCGCCTCCGATTACCGCAGTCACTTTTTTTCGGAAAAAAGCGCCGTCACAGGTTGCACAATAGGAAACCCCCATACCAGCCAGTTCTTCCTCACCAGGCACTGACAGTTTTCTGTGGCTGGCTCCGGTTGCCAGAATCACTGCTCTGGCCTCATAGGTCTCATGTCCGCATACCACCCGTTTGACGGAGTCCTCATCCTCAATCCGGATCACCTCATCCTCTGCAAACTGAGCGCCCAGGTTGTCTGCATGTTCCCGGAATTTCGTTCCCAAATCATATCCGCCTACTCCCGGAAGTCCCGGATAATTATCTACTTCATATGTGGTCAGCACCTGTCCTCCGCTGACCATTCCCTTTTCTATTACAAGAGTGCTGATTCTGGCTCTCTCTGCATAAATTGCCGCCGCCAGGCCAGCCGGCCCTGAACCAACAATTACCAAATCATATTTCTGCGCCATATGCCGCTCCTTTCTCTTCATATCTGTACTGCATGCTTTTGTCTCCTACTCAGTATAGCACAAGTGCACGAAATAATTCAAAATTTTTTTCTTACAATTCTGTTACAAGCTGCCGGAAATGTGCTATACTCTCTTTAAAGAGGTGATGAATTATGGCACAAAAAACTGTGTTGGTTACCGGCGCTTCCCGCGGAATCGGAAAGGCCATTGCGGTCAAATTTGCGAAAAAGGGATACAATGTGGTCATTAGCTGCATCCACAATAAGGAGCGCCTGATGCAGGCCAAAAAAGAAATCGAATCCTATCAGGTTTCCTGTCTGGCCTATGTGGGGGATATGGGAAATATGAAAGACTGTCAGGAATTGTTTGATTTAATCCGCAAACAATTCGGCGTTTTAGATGTGCTGGTCAACAATGCCGGCGTTTCCTACATCGGCCTTCTTCAGGATATGTCTGTCCAGGATTGGGACAGGGTTATCCATACCAATTTAAACTCTGTTTTTAACTGCTGTAAGCTGACAATCCCAGGCATGATATCCAAAAAGCAGGGCAAAATCATCAATATTTCTTCTGTCTGGGGCAATGTAGGTGCATCCTGTGAGGTCGCCTATTCTGCTACAAAAGGGGCCATCAATGCTTTTACCAAAGCCCTGGCAAAAGAACTGGCCCCCAGCAACATCCAGGTCAACGCTGTAGCATGCGGCGCTATTGATACAGAAATGAATCAATGGATGGAAGACTCTGATTTTATTGCCCTTGTAGAGGAGATTCCCGCTGGCCGTTTAGGAAAGGCGGAAGAGGTAGCGGATCTGGTCTATCATCTGGGCTACAAAAATGCATACCTGACTGGAGAAGTAATTGGTCTGGACGGCGGATGGATTTAAGTTTTGTACACGATTATTTGAAATTTCTTCCATAACAGTAATACACAAAACAGGAATCTGCAATCAGCATCACGCCCATAATCAGAACCATCAGCCAGGTTTCTGCTGAAGGCGATCTGCTTGCAAATATGATACATGCGACTACTAAAAAGATCAGTACCGGAATGGCAGTCAGCGAAAGCGCCCTGTATTTTCGGTACTTTTTCTCTGACATTCCCTCTGGCATATAATCCTCCTGATGCGCCATTTTACAGTGGATGACAATACCAAATCTGGAAGAGGTTCGGTAGGCATAATACTCCACCCCATTGATCATCATTCTGGGAGACATTCCTTCCCGAATAATGGCAATATTCAGATCATTTTCTTTTCCGTATTTTTCCAATTCTTCTACAAATTCCTTAGGCGTATCACACCTGGCATCCGGCATAAAAGAAAATTCTCTGGCCATCTCCGCTTTCATTACCTGCACATAGTCGTCTACAAACTGAGCAAACACAGAACCTTTCTTTTCCTCTTCATTCATCTGATTCAGATATAAATCCTCATCCATTTCCACAAGCTGAGTTTCCTGTATTTTTTCACAGAATTTCAGGGCTGCCGCTACTGTCTCTTTTTCTGTCTGCAGCCTGCAGATCTGCGCTGTAATCGCATCTTCCAAAGATACTTCTCCTGACAAAAGCCGCTTAATATCTCCTATGGGCATCCCCAGCTTCCGAAATAGTTTAATCTGTTTGAGATGCCGGATATCCTCATCTGAATATTCTCTGTAAGAGTTCTCCGCCTTTCTGGCCGGAGTCAGAAGGCCCTGCTTTTCATAGTAACGAATATTCTGACTGGTAATTCCAACTGTCTGTTCCGCTTCCTTAATTGTCATCATAGAAAACCTCCTCACCATTTTAAGCCCTGTAAAAGCTGCTTTTATTTGTTTTTTGCAGCTGTATTATAAGGCTTATAGTTAGTATAAGGTCAAGAAAAAAATAAAAATTTCTATTTCAGACGCTCAATATACTGGATTGCTACGCATCTTGGTCCTCCCTGCGCTACAAATACAGGACTCAGCTCCAGTACATGAACCTCAAGTCCTGCAAATGTCTGCTCCATTCTCATTTGAATCTGTGCTGCATCTTTTGGGGCAGCAGCGTGAGAAATGTATAAAATATGATCAGGGCCAACGCCCGCTTTTTTCATGTATGTAATAATGCTGTCCACTGCTGACAGCAAAGTCCGCTTTACACAGAATTTGTCAAGGCGCGCTCCATCCTCTGTCAGCTTCATTACCGGTTTCAATTTGAGAACTGAACCAAGAGCTGCCGCCATCGGAGTCAGTCTTCCTCCCCGTTTTAAAAAAGAAAAATCCTGCGGAATCAAAAAGGATTCTGTCTTTCCTGCTGCTGTTTCAAGCCATCTTAGAATTTCTGAAGTCTCTTTCCCCTCTTCCTTCATCTGCTGGGCTGTCTCTGCCATATAACGCTGCGGGCCGCACAGGGTTCTGCTGTTAAACACAGCAATCCTGTCAGGATGTTTTGCCATATCTTTTGCACAGCAGGCCCCCTGGTAAGTTCCAGACAGTCCATCTGCGATTGTAATATTAATAATGTCGTCCTCCGGATATCTCTCATATATCTCTGCAACTTCTCCAACTGGCGGCTGCGAAGACATCGGAATCTCTCCTGATTCAATCCGTCTGTAAAAATCCTGCATATCGACCTGCAAATCCCTGCCCTCCATATCTCCTATATGAATGCACAGGGGTACTGCATCAAATCCCGCCTCTTTTGCTTCCTCTTCTGTATACAAAACAGAAGAGTCTGTTACAATCCTGACCATAACAAATCCTCCGTCTCTAATCTGGTTTTTAAAACCACTTATTGTAGTTTGCAATATCTAGACAGATTTGTCAATAGATTTAGAAAAGATTCTATGACCTTTTCATCTGCCAGAAGAAAAAAACCATGACAGTACCTTTATAAAAGGCACCTCATGGTTTTTGCCGCCAGATATCTTATCTGAATATGTGAATTTATCCTTTTACTGCACCCATGGTAATGCCTTGGGTGAAATATTTCTGGAAACGAAGGAATACTAAAATGATCGGAACGGATGCAAGGGCTGCGCCTGCCATAATGAGTCCATAATCGTTGGACATCTCACTTAACTTACTGGCAATACCAAGAGAAATGGTCTTGGCCTCGCTCTGAGTCAGCATAACCAACTGCAGCGGATACTCATTCCAGGAATTGATGAAAGTAAAAATTGCCAATGCGCCAAATCCCGGCTTAATAATGGGAAATGCTACCTGCAAAAAGGTGGTCAGTTCCCCTGCGCCGTCGATTCTGGCTGCCTCCAGCAAAGAGGTCGGAATGTTTTCTGAAAACTGCTTCATCATAAATACTCCAAACGGCCATCCTACTACCGGAAAAATGACTGCAAACATCGACCCCCAGACAGATTTTAGCAATCCCAGATTCGACATCTCTTCCATTAACGGAATCAGGATAACCTGCTTTGGCAGCGCCATCGCACAGACAAACAATCCAAAAATTACGCTCTTTCCCCAGAAACGTTTCTTTGCCAGCACGTAACCTGCCAGTGAAGCAGTGATACAGGTCAGCGCCATTGCCACAACTGAAATAAAAATACTGTTAAACAGCCAACGAATCGCCATCGGCATGCCAATGCCAAATAATTCTGTCTCACTCTTAAACAGTCTGGCATAATTATCCAGTGTAACCGTTGTAGGGATCCATTTTACCATTTCGCCGGATTTAATGATAATATCACTCTTTGGCTTTATGGATCCGGTCACAATCCAGTACAGCGGGAAGATGAAAAATACTGCCAACGCAGCCAGAATTGCAACTGTCAAAATTCTATACACAGACCAGGTATTCTTTTTTGTTGTCATATTTTTTCACCTCCTATTCGGTTGTTCCGCCGTCCATAAGCTTAAACTGAATGGCACTAAACAGCGCAATTACAATTGCCAGAACCACGCCCATGGCATCTGCATATCCAAATTCCTTGGTGGTCTTAAAGGCAATATCATACAGCAAATACATAACCGTACTGGTGCTGTAGTTAGGGCCACCGGAAGTCAGCAGCTGAATCAGTGCAAAGCACTGGAAACTGTTGATAGTTGTGATAACAGCCACATAAAGAGTTGTCGGCATGATGGACGGCCATTTAATTTTCCAGAATACCTGGAAAGAATTGGCTCCGTCTACCTTAGCCGCTTCCTCCAAAGAAGAATCCACATTTCCCAAAGAAGCTACATACAGGACAATGGGCTGGCCGATGGATGTGGTAAATAAAATCAGAATAATACACCACAGCGCCATGGATTCCCCGGAAGTCCAGGGAAGAGGATCGCCGCCAAAACCTTTGATAATATAATTCAAAAGACCGTCATATTTATCAAACATCCATTTCCATACAACGGTTACAGCTACCGATCCGGTGACAACCGGCAAATAAAATACGCAGCGGTAAAAAGAGCGGAAACCGGAACTCATTTTATAAATGCTGTTGCCTACCCATAAAGAAAATGCTGTAACTGCAGGAACGGATACTACTACAATAATAATCGTATTGACTGCGGATTTTAAAAAGATTTTATCCTGAAAAAGTCTCGCATAATTTTTAAGTCCCACAAATTTTCCATCCGGGTTCATAAAACTGGAATCTGTAAAACTGGTAATAACGCCCATTGCCATAGGAGTAATTACAAAGCCGACAAAGAAAAACAGTGCCGGCAGCAAAAACAAGTACGAAACTATGGTTTCTCTGCGCTGAAGCGCCCGGCTGCGCGCCGGCGCCTTTTCTTTTCTGTTATTTGCCATAACCTTCCCCTTCCTGATAAGATAATAAAGATTCTCGCCTGTAAGATTCTTTTGTCATGGAACAAAAAATCTCCCTCCCCCCGCACCCGCAGAGAGAGGGAGTGCCAAAACACACCTTAATTATGAAGCGTTTGCTGAAGCATTAAATGTATCTGCTGCTTCCTGAGGAGCTGTACCGTTGAATACCTGCTGAAGCATGTTGAACCACAGCGGACGCATTGCTGCAAAGCCTGCGCGGGTATTGTAGTATGGTCCATAATACTGACTCCAGGAAGCTAACAATGCCATATGCTCGTCGCCTTCATACAAATCGCCGAAAGATTTGCGAACCGGGAATGCATTGGTCTTTACAACGCTCTTTGGTCCCCACTCTTTGTCATCGCATACGAATTTGATAAATTCCTTAGATGCCTCAATACGAGCCTCATCTTTGTTATCAAATACACAGAAACCATTTACCAGATACTCCAGAGAAGGAGTACCGTCATCAGATGGGAATGGAACTGCAATCTGAGTAAAGTCTTCAGAAGCGTAGGTAACTTCATTGGAAGTACCGAAGCAGAATGTCATTGCACAGGTTTCCTGCTGGAATTTCTGCAGTTCATCAGCGGCAGCCATATCAAAGCCTGCATCCAATGCCTTGCTGTCATACATGCTCTTTAATAATTCAAGAGCCTTTACGCCGTTCTCATCAATATTCCATTTGCCGTCCTCACTTACTATGGAAGAGCTGTACAGGTTATTTACCAGCGCTCTGGTACCCTGGTCGCCGCCCTGTCCGCCGCAGTATACAATTGCCGGAACCTGAGTGGGAGCTGCATCGCGAAGAGCCTCGCACATCTTTACAAAATTATCAGTTGTCCAGGTGCGGTCGCCTTCTAAGTTTACATACTGAAGAGCATCTGCTGCCTCTAAAGCTTCTTTATTAAGTCCCATATAAAATGGAGAAGAAGAAATCGGATACATATAGGCAGTTCCGTCTGCACCTACACAGGTCTCTACCAGGGACTCGCTGGTCAAATCTGGTTTCAGTTCCTCTAACATGTCATCTAACGGCGCCAAATAGCCTGCGTTTCCAAACTCAATAATACGGCCTGGAGCGTCAAATAAAATATCAGGAGCAGTTCCTGAAGTCAGAGCTGCTGTCAGCTTATCAGGACCGGAAGTAAAGTCAATGTACTCTACCTTAACTGTAATGTTTGGATTTGCTGTATGGAATGCATCTGCCAGCTCCTGCTCGTATCCTGTATCTACACCAAAGGTCGGGAACGCCCACCATACCAGTTCAATCGGCTCTCCTTCTGCTTCCTTTGCTGCCTCTGTCGGCTCTGCTGCCTCCTCTGCTTTAGATGCTCCCGTAGCTGCCGCAGTAGTTGCAGGTGCTGCAGTAGTTGCAGGTGCTGCAGTAGTTGCATCTGCTTCCTGTCCGCCGCCGCACCCAGCAAGTGTAGTAGCAGTTAAAGCGGTTGCCAGTCCCAAGGCCATCATTTTTTTCATTCCTGTTTCCTCCTTTTTAACTTGTCACCTTCTTACAAAAAAGATGCAGCAAATACTGTTTTTTTGTTAAGTCTGCCGCATCTTTGCTGTTATCGTCATTATATTACGAAAATTTTATTTTGTCAATCTTGTTTAAAAAAAATTTTTTTCTTTTTGTTTTTTGTCGAATCTCAACTAGCAGAGTTTGTCAATAACAGCGCCGGAAGTCTTTTCATTATTTTTACTGCACATATCAAAGTATCTGCGGTAGTATTCGCTGTACATCATATCCACTAAAAACAACTGGCTGATTTCAGCCGAGGTCGATCCTCCCTGCAGCGGCCCTTCATTGGCCCCGCACAGCAGGGTAAAATCCGCATAGGAAGTCAGGGGGGATTTCATAAAGCGGGTAATACAGATAACAGACGCTTTCGCCCCTTTTGCGAGTTCTGCCAGATGAATCGTATCTTTCGTAGCGCCTGAGTAAGAAAACAGCACCGCAGCGTCTTCCGGTCCCAGCATGGAAGCCGCCATAGCCTGCATATGGCTGTCCTGAATACAGTATACCTTAGGTTCAATCCTAAGAAACTTATTTGTTGCCTTTAAAGCAGTCAAAAGACTGGCTCCCACTCCAAAAAAATAAATCCGTTTTGCTTTGTGAAGCACATCAATTACGTTTGAAAAAACCGTCTCATCCAGTAGAGAATACGTCTCTGTCAGTGCGCTTACATTGGTGTTCAGAACCTTTTTCGCCAGTTCTGGAAAGGAATCTGCCAGGCTGATTGCTCCCGTAAATTCCCCTTCGTTATTTTCCTGATCCCGCAGCCCTAAAGACAACATCATCTTAAATTCCTGATATCCTTTTAACTCCATGGTTTTGCAAAATCTAAATACGCTGGTATCTCCCACATCGCAGGCTTCCGCCAAATCCGTAATCGACATAAACAATACTTCTCTCGGATTCTGCAAAATGTATGACGCTACCTTTTTTTCTGCTTTTGTAAACTGATTATATGCCAGTTTTACCTTTGTTAAAAAATCTCCATTCATTTTCTATGCCCCTTCCTGCCTCTCATGTCTCAAACTCTTCTGTCTTTAGGAATAGCATCTTATGTGCTGTTGTATCCTGTTATGAGCCAATCTTCTGTCCGGCCAAATATGCAGCTCCTAAAAGTCCTGCCTGATTGCCAAGCTTTGCTGCTTCCAGTCTTACTCCGCAAAAACTGCTCATAATTTCCCTGGCTGTTTTTTCCTTTACCTGCTCTAAAATATATGGCTGCGCCATAACGCCGCCTCCCAGAATTACCTTTTCCGGATTAAAAATGTGAATAACTGTGATCAGTCCCCATACAATCTCATCAATCCAGCGATCCACCACTGCCCGAACCTGCATTTCTTCCAGACGGGCAAAGATTTTCCTGCCATTATCCAGGCTTTCATCTATCTTTTGTGCCATTGCTACTAAAGCGGTTGCGGATGCATATTTTTCATAGCAGCCGCTAAACGGCTGTCCGCAAATCCGATCTTCAGGATGGACCAGGATACCGCCGAATTCTCCAGCCGAGCAGGAACTTCCGCTGTAAAGTTTTTTGTCAATCACAATGGCCCCTCCTACTCCGGTACCATATGTAATGCACAAAAAATTGCGGCTGTCCGCCCCCGCTCCAAACTGGCCTTCTCCTACTGCCGCTGCATTAACATCATTTTCCACTGCTGCCGGAACTGAAAATTCCTCTTCCAGTATAGTCTGTATCTGCATTCCCGTATAATCCGGAATGTTTTCATTGGCATAGACAATACAGCCCTTTTGGGAATCCACCTGCCCGGCAGTACTGATGCCGATGGCGTCAAACTTTCCATAGCTGTGAAGGATCTCTTTTACCCGCTCCATAACATAGGGCCCACCGTTTTTAGCATGGGTATCCCATTCCCTCTGTTCCAGAATCGTCTCTCCCGTCCAGATTCCTGATTTAATAGATGTCCCGCCAATATCTAATGCTGCTATTTTTTTCATGGCAATCTCTCCCATCTACCGGATGGCAGAAACAAACCGTTTTGTAATCTCCATCGGTCTGGTAATGGCCCCGCCGATTACTGCTGCCCACACGCCGGCATCCAATGCAGCCTTTAACTGTTCCGGAAGCCAGATCCCGCCTTCTGCAATCACTGGTTTGCCGCAGTCTCTTGCCAGCTGTCCCATTAACTCAATATTGGGAAGTTCTGCTCCTTTTGTGTAATCCGTATATCCGTTCATCGTTGTTCCGATTAAATCAAAACCGATCTGAGCCGCATGGATCCCCTCTTCATAATTGGAACAGTCTGCCATAAACAGCTGATCCGGATATTTGTTCCGAACCTCGCCAAAAAATTCATCCAGGGTCTTTCCATCCGGCCGCATGCGCTGTGTCGCATCTGTGGCAATAATAGGCACTCCGCAGTTTACTAAAGCATCTATCTCTTTCATGGTAGGGGAAATGTATACATTGCAGTCCCCATAAACCTCTTTAATAATTCCGATAATCGGCAGATCTACGGTTTCCTTAATTGCCTCGATATCTGGTATCGTGTTGGCGCGGATTCCCGCTGCCCCGCCTAGCAATGCCGCATAGGCCATGCGGGACATGATATAAGAACTGTGAAGCGGCTCTTCTGGAAGCGCCTGACAGGATACTACCAGCCCTCCTTTAATCTGATCAAGAATTTCCTGTTTTTTCTGGTTCATAAATACTTCCTCCATTTTTTCTTTTATAATCACTCCTCTTGGTAGTTTAACTATAACACGTCAAAAAATTATTTTCAACCGTAAAATCTAAGCAAAAATTTTTTTTATTTTTGTTGATTTCTCCTACTAATAATGATATGATTGGCATAGAAACTATACTATCTGGCAAGAAATCCAACTTGCACAGCGTAAATCTATTAAAGGGGAATGTGAGGTATACCATGTCCAAGTATGATATTAACAAATTCAAACACGTAACCGTAGCACTCAACACGCCGTTTCAGGCAGATGGAAGTGTTGATGTACATGCTGTAAAAGCAGTTTCCCGTTATTTCCGCGATAAAGGCGTAAAGCAGATGTATGTTTGCGGCAGTACCGGAGAGGGATTTCTGTTAGACAGCGAGGAACGCAAATTGGTAGCGGAAACTGTTGTCAATGAAGTCGGCAATGATATGAACATCATTGTCCATGTAGGATGTGCCGATACGCGTCACTCCTGCGAGCTGGCTGCTCATGCTGAAAAAATCGGCGCTGATGCGACCTCTGCAGTTCCATGTGTGTATTACCGACTGGGAGATGAAAGTGTTTACCGCCACTGGACCGAAATCACAAATGCAGCCGATCTTCCGTTCTTCATTTACAATATTCCGCAGTTAACCGGCTTTAATTTGTCCATGCCGCTGTTTAACCGGATGCTGGAAAATGAGCGGGTAGCTGGTGTTAAGTGTTCTTCCGACCCAGCCCAGGATATCCTGCGCTTTAAGCTGGCTGGCGGAAAAGATTTTATCGTATTTAACGGCCCGGACGAACAGTATGTAGCCGGACGCATTATGGGTGCAGATGCTGGTATCGGCGGCACTTACGGCGCAATGCCAGAATTATATATGAAAATCGACGAACTGATCGCCCGCGGCGACTGGGAAAAGGCCCATGATGTGCAGGCCATCGTGACTCCTTTAATCTACCGCCTCTGTTCATTCCCGTCCATGCATGGAGCTGTAAAGGGAATCATTTCTTTAGACGGCTGTCCAATGGGCGACCCAAGACTTCCCTTCCTGCCAGTGGCTCTGGATGATCCGAAACTGGTTCAGCTTTATAAGGACATTAAAGACGCCATCGATACTGTAAAGAACTGGTAACTCTTCTTTTATACATAACAAAATGAGGTGCGGCAATCCTACATTGCTTACACCTCATTTTTAATGCAAAAATCGTTGCCTGTCCTCTGGACTTTTTGGATTCTCTTAATGTTGTACAGTCATTTTCCAAAAAGGGATATCCTTTTGACAATGCGTGCTGTGAATGTTTTTTCAAATATCTCAAAAAGGAAGAAACAAACTGCAGAACCTATCACTCACTGCAGGAGCTTCAGCTCTCTGTTTTTGAATACATCGAAGGGTATTATAATTCCAGGAGGCCTCCTCCACTGTAATATTAGTCTCTTTTTTCATTGTCAATCGGTGTTTCATAGACTTTCTCCCTTCACTAGATTCTGTCAAAATCAGAGAAAAATTTAGCGCGTAGTTCCAGGCCTGTTAAAAACAAAAAACCACTGTAAATCTCAAAAAAGTCAAGATTTACAATGGTTTGTTCGTGCGGGCAACAGGACTTGAACCCGTTGAGTGCGGATAAACAGATGCTCATATATCTGGTACTTTTCATGC
>JBKUOG010000011.1:0-110058 GCA_046957575.1 Lachnospiraceae bacterium
AACAAAGGCTTATAGCCGAAGCGCGAGCCACCCGTTGTACGGGTGGCCGCGACTTTTATTTCGTTCCGAAAATCCGGTCGCCGGCATCTCCCAGTCCAGGGCAGATATAAGCAGCGTCGTTTAAACAGCGGTCTAAATGTCCTACATAAATCTGGATATCCGGATGGGCATTCTGAAGCCGTTCCAATCCTTCCGGAGCAGCGATGATGGCCATGAATTTGATTTTCTTTCCGCCATGGGCTTTGATAAAATCAACGGCAGAGACAGCAGAACCGCCGGTTGCCAGCATTGGGTCTGTTACGATAATGGTACGCTCCTCGATTGGATCTGGAAGCTTGCAGTAATATTCGTGAGGCTCATGGGTCACTTCATCCCGGTATAGGCCAATGTGTCCGACTTTGGCAGTAGGGGTGAGAGCCAGGATTCCATTTACCATACCAAGTCCGGCGCGCAGAATGGGAACAACGGCTAATTTACGTCCTGCAATCATGGGAGTCATACAGGTTTCAATGGGAGTTTCCACCTCTACATCTGCTAGAGGAAGATCCCGTAAAGCCTCGTATCCCATCAGCATGGCAATTTCTTCAATCAAACTGCGGAACTCGTTGGTTCCAGTGTTTTTGTCACGCAATCGGGAGATTTTGTGCTGGATTAATGGATGATCAAAAATAACTACATTTTTCATATCAAACAGATCCTTTCTTGAAAATAGTGATGCAACTTTTTGGGGGTTTCTTACTTAGTAGAAGGCACGAAACGGACAATGACGTAATCGCCTAATGCGTGAGGAACCGGCAGGGAGAAGAAAATATCGCCCTGCTTTTCATAGCTGAAGGACGGCGGCCATACAACGCCCTGCTGGATAGGAAAATCAGCCTGGTTAAAGGTATCGGTCAGTTCTTCCATGGTTACGCCCTGGCGGTATTCTAAGACGGCTTTCGTCTGTTCGTCATTCAGTCCTAAAAAGGTTACATCAGAACTTAATACATATCCTGCCATGGTATAGGAATCAGTAAAATCGCCCAGTCCCAGATTGGTGTTGTCTTTTAAATCTACGGTATTGCTGTAGAAAAGATTGACTGGATGGGCGGCGCCGTCGGCTGTATAAGTGCCGGTGTAAACAGCAGTAATGCTGCGGCGGTCAACAGAAACTACTTCACAGGTTACGGTCATACTGTCTTTTGTCTCGTCAGCTTCATATCCAGTTATGACAGATAATGCGTTGCTTTTCAGATTTTCGTTGATGGAATCCTGAAGCTTTGAATCGTCAAGGCCGTTTACCTGAGGGTACTGAATGGAAATTTTTCCAGAAGTATAGGTCTCCATGGAAGAGGTAACGCTGGCCGTGCTGGAAGCAGTTGTCTCAGGGGCAGTGGTTTCCGGCGCTGACGTTGTCTCTGGTTCTTTGGCAGACTCGGTAGGGGCCTCAGTCGTATGGGTAGTAGACAAATCAATCTTTTCCGGTGTGGAAGAGGTCATCAGGGCAGCAGCAGCGCCAATTACAACAGCAGCTACAGCAGCGGCGGAAACGCCGATAATCAGTTTTTTATTCATAGCAGCTCCTTTTCATAAGTATTATACTCTGTCCACTAATTCGACAAGACCTCGCTAAGTGGGCAGGTATATATTCTCACTAGACTCGTGGAATACCTCGTCAAGTGTTCATATTATACCATAGATAGGCAGGCGCGTGTAGAAGAAATCATTACGATTTTCTGAAGCAGTTCAGCCGTGCGAAGATTCAGACAGGAAAAAACGTTGAAAGCTGGTTTTCGTCAGAAAAAGTGCTATACTGATGCTAGAAAATAAGAAGGGAGCCGGCTTATGAAGGGATTTAAAGGGAAAGCGTATCGGATTTTATTGGGATTGTTTGCTGCAGCTGTTTTATTTGCAGGCGGATATTATGCTGGAAAAAGCAGCGTGAAACCATTGGAAAGCGAAACCTTTTATGCAGTCATTGAGGAAATAAGGGATTCTGAACTGGTGGTTCAGGGACTGGAAATGAATGATATCAATAAGAGGGGAAGATTTCAGTTTCGCATTACAGAAGAGACCGAAGTTTCCTGGAGAGGGATTCCGATTACATTAAGTGATCTGCAGAAGGGAGATTTGATTTCCATTACCTATACGGGGCTGATTCAGGAGATTTCACCGGCAGTTATTTTAGATGTGACAAAAGTACAGGCGCTGGGAGATGAACTGGAAGAGAGAAACATCAGATAAGGAGGATGCTGTTTGATTCCAAAATCAGTACCTGAAAAGGCTTTTTTGAACTATCTCCGGAAAGCACTGGAATAATCGCTCTTTCTGATCCGCTATGCCCGAAGAAAAAGTGCTTGCAAAATGGAATGACTTATGGTATAATGACATTCGTTGTTAAGCGAGCCGGCTTGTCGGAATGGCAGACGAGGTGGACTCAAAATCCATTGATGGCGACATCGTGCGGGTTCAAGTCCCGCAGCCGGCACTCCTTGGCAGGGGCACCCGAAGGCTTATTGTGAGATAGGCTTTCGGGTCTTTTTTTTACGCGGGAGCAAAGATGGGCACGCGGAAATGTGTTTTGACGTATTTTTGCCTTATGCGGGAGTGGGAAAACGGATAGGGGGTCATACTATGAATTGTCAGGAAGCGGAACGTCTGGTTACCTCTTATATTCATGGGGAGTTGGACGAGGAGACGTTAGAAGAGTTCTTAGAACATATTGGAATATGTGAAAATTGCCAGGAAGAACTGGAAATCTATTTTACAGTAGACTCCGGCATTCGGCAGTTGGACTCAGATGCGGATAATTACAATATTAAGGGAGAATTGGATGAACTTCTGGCTCAGTCCAGACAGCATGTCCGCCGCCGCCGCATGTTTCAGGCAGTGAGGTATTCGGTGGATACGCTGATGGTGATGAGCCTTGGGGTGATGATTATTATGCAGCTTCGGATACTAGGAGTATTGTAAGTTCAGGATGAGGGATGAAATGGATAAATTAGTATTGATTGACGGACATAGCATTTTAAACAGGGCGTTTTACGGAGTGCCGGATTTGACTAATTCGGAGGGACTTCACACCAATGCGGTATACGGGTTTCTCAACATTATGCTTAAGATTTTAGAAGAAGAGCAGGCGGATCACCTGGCTGTGGCGTTTGATTTAAAAGAACCTACTTTCCGCCACAAAATGTATGCAGAGTATAAAGGAACCAGAAAACCGATGCCGGAAGAATTGAGAGAACAGGTTCCGCTGATGAAGGAAGTGTTATCCGCTATGGGGATTCCGATTTTAACATTGGCCGGATTTGAGGCGGACGATATTTTGGGAACAGTGGCAAAGAGTCTTGCAGGAGAAGACATAGAAGTTTCCGTTGTGTCTGGAGACAGGGATTTGCTTCAGCTTTCTGATACGCACATTAAGATCCGGATTCCCAAGACATCCAGAGGGGGAACGGAGATAAAAGATTATTATCCGGAAGATGTAAAACGGGAATACGGTGTAACGCCGATGGAATTTATTGACGTGAAGGCCCTGATGGGAGATGCGTCCGACAATATCCCAGGAGTTCCTTCCATTGGAGAAAAGACGGCCACAGCCATTATATCCTCTTACGGCAGCATTGAAAATGCCTATGCCCATTTAGAAGAGATCAAACCGCCCAGGGCAAAAAAAGCGCTGGAAGAGCATTATGATTTGGCACAGATGAGCAAGACACTTGCAACGATCTGTACTCAGTGCGGCATTTCATTTTCTTATAAAGATGCAGAGATAGAAAATCTTTATACGCCAAAAGCTTATGAATATATGAAACGGCTGGAATTTAAATCTATTTTGGCCCGATTTGCGAATATTCCAAACAATCAGGAAGAATCTGATGTAAGGCAGCATTTTCAGGTCGTAACCGACTTTTCGCAGGCCGAACAGGTATTAGAAAAAGCGGCGAAAGCAGAGATAATCGGCGCTCAGTTGATAATCGGCCATGATAAAGGCAGGGAGAAAATTTTTGATGCAGGCCGGATAGCAGGACTCATCCTGTGCTATGGAAAAGAAGACTCTTATTTTCTGCCTGCCCAGGGACTTCTGACCGGAGAATATCTGGCAGATAAATTAGAAGGTTTGTGCCGTCGGGAAACCGGCATGGTGTGGGTGCTGGATTTAAAGAGCCAGCTTCCGTTTTTAAACCTGTTATGGGGAGAGAGAGTAAGAGATGCAGGTGTGGCAGGGTATCTGCTAAATCCGTTAAAGGATACCTATGACTATGACGATCTGGCGAGAGATTACGGCGGCATGACCCTGCCTTCCCAGTCGGATCTGCTGGGAAAAACACCGCTTTTTAAGGCGCTTTTGGAAGAAGAGGAAAAGGCCTTTGACTGTGTCTGTTTCATGGGATACTCCTTGTGGAAGACGGCCCCGGTATTAGAGGGGAAACTGACGGAAACGGGTATGGCGGATCTGTTTTCGGAGATTGAAATGCCGTTAATTTACAGCCTTTACCGGATGGAGACAGCAGGCGTAAGGGTAGAACGCCAGGAATTAAAAGATTACGGCAGCCGGTTAAAAGTAAACATTGATAAGCTGGAACAGGAAATCTACGAAGCCACAGGTGAGACTTTTAACATTAATTCTCCTAAGCAGTTAGGGGAAGTGCTGTTTGAAAAAATGCAGTTAAAGGGCGGCAAAAAGACGAAAACCGGGTATTCTACAGCGGCGGACGTATTGGAAAAGCTGGCCCCGGAAGTGCCGGCAGTCCAGAAAGTGCTGGATTACCGCCAGCTTACCAAGCTGTATTCTACTTATGCAGAAGGTCTGGCAGCTTTTATCGGGGAAGACGAGAGGATTCATGGCAAATTTAACCAGACCATTACGGCGACGGGACGAATCAGCAGTACAGAGCCAAACCTGCAGAACATTCCGGTCCGGATGGAACTGGGAAGAGAAATCCGCAAGGTATTTGTGCCAAAAGAAGGCTGTGTCTTTATTGATGCAGACTATTCCCAGATTGAACTGAGGATTCTGGCTCATATGTCGAAAGATGAGCGGCTTATTGAAGCCTACCGGTCTGCTCAGGATATTCATGCCATTACAGCATCCCAGGTATTCCACATTCCGTTAGAGGAAGTGACTCCGTTAATGCGCCGCAACGCCAAGGCGGTCAATTTCGGCATTGTTTACGGCATCAGCGCCTTTGGATTAAGCGAGGATTTGAGTATATCCAGAAAGGAAGCACTGGATTATATCAACACCTATTTTGAGACTTATCCGGGAGTCAAGCAGTTTTTAGACCAGCAGGTAACCGATGGAAAAGAGCAGGGATTTGTCACAACCATGTTTGGCAGACGGCGTCCGATTCCGGAGTTAAAATCTGCCAACTTTATGCAGAGATCTTTTGGAGAGCGGGTGGCTATGAATTCTCCGATTCAGGGAACGGCGGCAGATATTATGAAAATTGCCATGATTCAGGTAGATCAGGAACTGGTGCGCAGAGGACTAAAATCCAGGATTGTGCTTCAGGTTCATGATGAACTGCTGATAGAGGCCCTTCAGTCAGAGGCAAAAGAGGTCAAAGCCATTCTGGAAGACAAAATGAAACATGCAGCGGACTTGTCAGTGGCTTTGGAGGTAGATGCAAAAGAAGGAGCAAACTGGTTTGACGCCCACTGATGTTTAACAGACAGCAGTGTCTGGGGAGGTAATCATGCTTGACAGAAGCGAATTTATGCCAATTGCGTATTTAAAAAAAGCCAAATTTACTGGCAGCTTTAAAGGGATGCGCTTTCGGATGGAAATGGCGTCCAGACAAGTGGAGTCGGGGGAGGAGAGCCGGGAGGAAACAGGGCTTTTAACCTCCTCCTGGCCGGAGCCCTACAGCTTTGACGCGACAAAGCCGGAATTTATCCGGCAGGAGTGGTTTTCCTTTGATGAAGAAGGGATTAAACAGGGAGTTCACTGGCTGAATGAAGTGTATGAAGAGAGAAAGAACAAATGATAAGGAGTCGTTATGCTGCAGACAATCGAAGCTGTAAACAGCGCAGTTAATCAGTTTATC
Source organism: Lachnospiraceae bacterium (assembly GCA_046957575.1). Classification (GTDB taxonomy): domain Bacteria; phylum Bacillota; class Clostridia; order Lachnospirales; family Lachnospiraceae; genus UMGS1370. The sequence goes on from JBKUOG010000011.1 coordinate 6,033, forward strand.
TGGGGAGTTCCGGCTATGATTTGCATAATCGGCGTTGGCTTGTATTTAAGCCTGCGCCTTCGTTTTATCCAAATCCGCCGTTTTCCTTATGCAATGAAGACCACTATCGGAAGAGTATTTCGGAAAAGAGAAGCCTCTGACGGAGCCATAACGCCTTTTCAGGCAGTGTGTACGGCTCTTGCAGCCACAGTGGGAACTGGAAATATCGCCGGTGTAGCCGGAGCCATTGCAATCGGAGGTCCGGGGGCTGTATTCTGGATGTGGGTGTCAGCCATTTTGGGAATGTGCACCAAGTTTTCAGAGGTAACGCTTGCCGTTCATTTTCGGGAAACCAATGAAAACGGGGAACTGACAGGCGGTCCTATGTATTACATAAAAAACGGATTGGGGAAGAAATGGCAGTTTCTGGCAGTGCTGTTTTCTGTGTTCGGGATTTTTACAGTATTTGGAACAGGCAATGCCACGCAGGTTAATACCATTATTGCGGCAATCAATTCAGCCCTTTTTAATTATGGTGTGATTTCAGAAGAGTTTACAAAAACAGGCAATCTGATTATGGGCATTATCCTGGCAGTTTTAGTGGGAATGGTGTTGTTAGGAGGAATTAAGCGCATTGGACGGGTAACAGAAAAACTGGTGCCGTTTATGGCATTGCTGTATATTGTACTGGCTCTCGGAGTCGTGTTTATGAATATTGAGAGAATTCCCCATGTATTTGCATCTATTTTTTACGGCGCCTTTCATCCGGAGGCTATTACGGGAGGCGCGGTAGGAAGCTTGTTTTTGAGCATGAAGAAAGGGGTTTCCAGAGGGATTTTCTCCAATGAAGCCGGACTGGGAACCGGATCCATTGCCCATGCCTGCGCGGATACTAGAAAGCCGGTAAAGCAGGGATTTTTTGGGATTTTTGAGGTGTTTATGGATACCATCCTGATCTGTACCCTGACTGCCCTTGTGGTTTTGTGCAGCGGCATAGAAGTGCCTTACGGTATGGATGCAGGCGCAGAACTGACCATTCAGGGATTTACAGCTTCTTATGGAAACTGGGTTTCTATTTTTACAGCAGTGGCGATGTGCTGCTTTGCATTTTCCACCATTATCGGCTGGGGGCTGTATGGGGCAAGATGCGTAGAATTTTTATTCTCCTCCAAATTTATCCGGCCGTTTATGGTGGCGTATTCTCTGGTAGCCATATTGGGAGCTACCATGGATCTGGGACTGATGTGGAGCATTGCAGATACATTTAACGGTCTTATGGCCATTCCCAACCTGATTGCGGTATTCCTTCTTTCTGGTACAGTAGTAAGGCTGGTAAAGGAATATTTTGAGACAGAAGGGAGATAGCAGGATGGAAGAAACGAGACATGACTGGCTGAATACAGAGAAGATATGGCCTCTTTTGGAGTCACACCAGAACCAGGTGTTTTATACGGCAAAAGGCTTAAGCTTCACGTATACGATCCGGGGCGGAGAAATGTTTGTAGACAGGCGCTCCAAGTCTATTACCAGAGCCACAGTGGAAAAGGCTTATGAAAAGCTGAAAGCAGATAACGGCCAAACCATCCATGGCCCCAAAAAGCTGAATGTATTTGGAGCGCCTTATATATGGGCTTTATTTTCAGAACTCAAACTGAATATTCCTAAAGAGACTGCAGATTAAGATCCGAAGCTGACAAAAATCCATGACTGGATCGGGCTGCTTTTACCGCCCGGTTAATAGCCATACCTGCCACATAGGAGGCCAGAGTTCCAGCTACATTGATGTCAGAGGGAACATCGCCGACAGATACTGCATAGACAGAATCACCGTCAGCGGTGGTGTGAACCGGACGGATGGTGCGTGCCAGTCCGTTTTGTGCCATGGAAGCCAGTTTGTTTACCTGGGCTTTGGTAAAGGCGCCATTGGTCAGCACAGCGCCGATGGTAGTATTTCCTGTAAACAGATCCGGCATTGCAGAGACATCTTTTAAAAATTCATCTTCTGTGGACAGCAGGCCGTCTTGGGTTTCATTTAAAAGACCGGCAACCTGCTGTCCATTTTCAATATCGAAAATATCGCCAAGGGCATTGACTGCCATGACAGCGCCTACTTTTAAGGGGCCGACAGAAACGGCAAATCCTCCGATGCCGCTTTTCATGGCGCGCTTTGGTCCCCGGTATTTTCCGACTGTACAGCCGCATCCGGCCCCTGCATTGCCTTCTAAAAAGGGAAAAGAGTCGGTTTCTTTTATGATTTTTCTGCAAAGTTCTGCCTGTATGCAGGCTTCATAGGCCATCTGGCTGTCCGGACGGACTCTGCTGTCTCCGATGATCAGATCAAAAAGGCTGGATTGGCACACCAGAGGGACTTTTGTGATTCCTACATCAAATCCAATGTTTCGTTCCTCTAAATACTGCATCACGCCTCCTGCCGCATCCAGTCCAAAGGCGGAACCGCCGGATAAAAGCAGGGCGTGAATACCTTCAGAAGCAGCCAGCGGACTTAACAGAGGTGTTTCTCTGGAGGCAGGGCCGCCTCCCCGGATATCCACTCCGGCAGGAGAGCAGCGGTCAAACAGCAGAACCGTACATCCTGTGGCAGCCTCTTCGTTTTGGGCATGGCCGACTGCAAAGCCTCCAATGCTTAACAATGGGATTTCTTTAACAGACTTCATGAACATACCTCCCTGGCTTTAAAAACTAAAAGGGCTCTTGTTACTGCCTGAGTTAAAATGGCAGCAATGAGAGCTTCCGGAATTCCATTTATACCGATGACGCCCATAATCACGCCGGAAAGCATAGAAGGACTGGTCCCTCCTGCCATTGCATACTGGTCTTTAAACAGCAGATAGATAAGGGACATAACCCCTGCTGTATTGGTAAGAGAACCCAGAAATCCGGAGATAAACAGAGAAAGCGACAGGTTTTTTGTGTGCTTTTTTAAGAACAAAAAGCCCCGTCCGGCAATCAGTCCGATAAAAATCCTGGGGACAATGGCCACGATTAAGCTGTTTACTCCGCCATGAAATTGAGGACTGAAACTGTAAAAGGGAGTAAATACAAATGAGGTGATGTTGGGCTGAATGGTGGCTTTTACCACACTGGTAAGGCCGAAAATTCCGCCTAAGACGGCTCCTGTTTTAGGTCCCAGAAGACAGGCGCCGATAATCACCGGGATATGCATGGTCGTGGCATTCATAAAAGGCAGAGGAATATAGCCTAAGGGAGTGAATGCCATAACTATCATGACCGCAGTCAAAAGAGCTGTCTGGGTCAGATAGAGCACATGGCTGTTTACGGGTATCTGTTTGGTTGATTTTTTATTCAATTGTTTCCCTCCTGCTGGCATCCCGTTTTGCGGGTACGCCGCGTATTGACTCCATTTATCGGAATCTGAGCATATTGTACAGCCAAGCAGAAAAGATTGCAAGAAAAATTTTTTAACTGGAAAATCTATGAAAAATAATATTGATTTCTATAATAATATCTAGTATATTATGATGTAGATTAGCCGAAAGGAGAATCACATATGATTACAGTAGCGGTAGACGCTATGGGCGGAGATTATGCGCCGTCCCAGATGGTGGCCGGAGCAGTCGCTGCCGTCCGTTTACGAAAGGATATCAAGGTAGTCCTGGTAGGACGCAGAGAAGATGTGGAAAAGGAACTGGCCGGAAAGGAATATCCCCATGACCAGATTGAGATTGTCCACGCATCTGAGGTAATTGCCACCGAAGAGCCGCCGGTTCATGCCATCCGCAGAAAAAAGGATTCTTCCATTGTTGTGGGAATGAATCTGGTGAAAAAAAACGAAGCGGATGCCTTTGTGTCAGCCGGCAGTTCCGGGGCCATTTTAGTAGGCGGCCAGGTAATTGTCGGAAGGATTAAGGGAGTGGAGAGGCCGCCGCTTGCGCCTCTGATTCCAACAGAAAAAGGCGTTTCCCTGCTGATTGACTGTGGAGCCAACGTGGATGCAAGACCGTCTCATCTGGTACAGTTTGCCCGCATGGGATCCATTTACATGGAACACGTTTTAGGGGTAAAGAACCCAAAAGTGGCCATTGTCAACATCGGCGCAGAGGAAGAAAAGGGAAATGCTCTGGTAAAAGAAACCTTTCCTCTTTTAAAGGAGTGCAGGGATATTCACTTTACCGGCAGTATTGAGGCCAGAGAGATTCCTCATGGGGAAGCGGATGTGATTGTCTGCGAAGCCTTTGTGGGAAACGTTATTTTAAAGCTTTATGAAGGCGTAGGCGCCACTCTTATCAGCAAAGTCAAATCTGGTATGATGACCAGCCTAAAAAGCAAGATAGGAGCCCTTCTTGTAAAGCCGGCATTGAAGGAAACTTTAAAAGCGTTTGATGCCAGCCAGTACGGCGGAGCGCCTTTGCTGGGATTAAACGGCCTGGTAGTAAAGACCCATGGCAATTCCAAAGCCAACGAGGTCTGCAATTCCATTATTCAGTGTGTTACCTTTAAGGAACAGGGTATCAATGAAAAAATTAAAAAAAGTCTCGCAGCAGAGACCAACGAATCAAATTAGGGAGGATGCAACATGGAATTCGAGAAACTGCAGAACATTATCGCTGAGGTATTAAATATTGAGCCGGAGGAGGTAACCATGACTTCTACATTTGTAGATGATTTGGGCGCTGATTCTCTGGACATTTTCCAGATTATTATGGGCATTGAGGAAGAGTTTGATATTAAAATTCCAGATGATGCCGCTGAGCATATCGTTTCTGTAGGCGATGCTGTAGAGCAGATTAAAAATGCAATAAACTAAGAAATGAAAGGCAAAAGAGGCTGTCCAGTGGCGCGGCCTCTTTTTCACTTAATAAAAGGAGGATCTGATGAAACAGACACAAGAGAATTTGGAGCAGGTAATTGGATATCAGTTTTGCGATAAAAAGCTGCTCACCCAGGCCCTTACCCACAGTTCTTATGCCAATGAGCACAGGATGGACAAGCTGTGCTGCAATGAACGTCTGGAGTTTTTGGGGGATGCTGTGCTGGAAGTGCTGTCCAGTGATTTTTTGTTTCACCGGTTTCCGGACATGCCTGAGGGAAATTTAACCAAGACCAGGGCCAGTATGGTCTGTGAACCTACTCTGGCTTACTGCGCCAGGGAGATTTCCTTAGGAGAGTATCTGCTTTTGGGAAAAGGAGAAGACGCTACTGGCGGAAGAATGCGGGAGTCCATTGTTTCGGATGCGTTAGAGGCTGTAATCGGCGCGATTTATCTGGATGGTGGTCTTGCTAATGCAAAAGAGTTTATTTACCGCTTTGTATTAAATGATATGGAGCACAAGCAGCTCTTTTATGATAGCAAGACTATCCTGCAGGAACTGGTGCAGAGTATGGGAGAGGAGCCCCTTTCTTATGAGATTTTGAAAGAAGAGGGGCCGGATCACAACAAAGTATTTGAAGTAAGGGCTATACTGGGAAGCAGGGAGATTGGACGGGGGTCTGGAAGAACGAAAAAGGCAGCCGAGCAGACAGCTGCATATAAGGCGATTTTGACCTTAAAAGGCAAATCAAAAGCTTCTTTGCAGGCAGGTGACGTATGTATTTAAAAAGTATTGAAATTCAGGGCTTTAAGTCCTTTGCCAACAAAATTGTTTTTGAGTTTCACAATGGGATTACCGGAATTGTGGGGCCAAACGGGTCTGGCAAAAGCAATGTAGCCGATGCGGTTCGCTGGGTGTTAGGAGAGCAAAGGGTTAAACAGCTTCGCGGCGCGTCCATGCAGGACGTCATTTTTTCCGGAACCGAGATGCGAAAACCCCAGGGATTTGCCTATGTAGCCATTACCTTAGACAATGGGGATCATAAGCTTGCCATTGAGTATGACGAAGTGACGGTTTCCAGACGGCTTTACCGCTCTGGAGAAAGCGAATACCGAATTAACGGAAGTCCCTGCCGGTTAAAGGACATTAATGAGTTGTTTTACGACACCGGTATTGGAAAGGAAGGCTATTCCATTATCGGACAGGGGCAGATTGACAAGATTTTAAGCGGAAAGCCGGAAGAGCGCAGAGAATTGTTTGACGAGGCGGCCGGCATTGTGAAGTTTAAAAGACGCAAGGATATTGCCCAGAAAAAGCTGGAGGATGAGCGCCAGAGTCTGGTTCGGGTAAATGATATTTTAAGCGAACTGGAAAAGCAGGTAGGACCGTTAGAAAAGCAGTCTTTAACAGCCAGAGAGTATTTGCGGTTAAAAGAAGAATTAAAGCATCTGGATGTCAATCTTTTTCTCGCTGAAACCAGTGTGGTAAAAGAGCAGATTGGTTCGGTTTCTCAAAACGAGGAGATCGTGTCTGAGGATTTAACCAGAGTAAAAAAAGAGGCAGAAACCATTCGCAGTGAATACGATGCCCTGGATGCATCTCTTGCAGCTCTGGATGAAAAAGTGACATCCAGCCGCAGTGCCCAGGCCCAGAAACGGCTGCAGCGGGGAAATTTAGAAGGCCAGATTAATGTATTAAAAGAACAGATTAATACAGAACGGATGAATGCAGAGCACATCCGGCATCGAATGGAATCTATTAAGACAGAGATTGCTCAGAGGGAAGGGGAGATTTCAGGATACGAAACAGAAAAGAAGGAACTGTCCCTTCAGGTGTCAAAAGCTTTGGAACGCCAAAGAGAGGCAGAAGTAGCTTTGATGGAAAAAGATACGTGGATTGGAGATACAGAAAACACCCTGGAAGCCATGAAGCAGTCGGTGATTGACACCTTAAATGAAAAAGCATCTGTAAATGCCAGAGATCAGAGATATGAGGCAATGTTAGAGCAGGTCAATATGCGGCGGGCCGAGGTGAGCCAGAAACTTTTAAAAAGCAAAAGCGATGAATCGGTTCAGGACGAGCAGATTGCAGAGCAGCAGGCGAAGTTAGAAGAAATTGACCAGGCCATTCAGACAGCTCTGCTTAATGAGACAGAACTGGAGGAGCAGGAAACGTCTGCATCCGGTGAAGTCAGACGGCTTAACGCTCTGCTGTCAGAATACCAGCAGACCTATCACAGAACCAATACCAAGCTGGAATCTTTGCGGAATCTGGCAGAGCGCTACGAAGGGTATGGACAGAGCATCCGCCGCGTTATGGAAGTAAAGGATCGGGTCCTGGGAATCCATGGCGTAGTAGCGGATTTGATTACATCTGAAAAAAAATATGAGGTGGCAATTGAGACAGCTTTAGGAGGAAGTATTCAAAACATTGTTACTGATTCAGAAGAGACAGCCAAGAACCTGATTGAATATTTGAAGAAAAATAAATTTGGCCGGGCAACGTTTCTTCCACTGACCAGCATTGGAAACCGAACTGTTTTTACTCAGGAAAAAGCCCTGACAGAAAAAGGTGTATTGGGTCTGGCTAATCAGCTGGTAAAGGCAGACAGACAGTATGAGGGACTGTTAAAATATCTGTTAGGACGGGTTGTGGTAGTAGATACCATTGACAATGCCATTGCTCTTTCCAGAAAATACCAGTATTCTCTGCGGATCGTCACCCTGGAGGGCGAACTGTTAAACGCCGGAGGATCCATGACCGGCGGTGCTTTTAAAAATACCAGTAATCTGTTGGGAAGAAAGCGGGAGATTGAGGAACTGGAAAAATCCTGCAAACAGGTTCTGATGGAAATCGACAAGACCAATGAAAGCCTGGTCTTTGAAGAAGAACGGTTAAAAGGTTTAAATGGAGATTTGGAGCAGAGCCGCAAAAAGAAACAGGCTCTGTATCTGGAGCAGAATACTATCCGCCTTGGAATCAGCCAGTTGGAAGCCAGGAAAGCAGAAATCGCAGAATCTGCTTCTGACATGGTGACAGAGCACAGACAGCTGGAGGAACAGGCAAAAGAGATTTCAGGCAGCAGAGCCAGATTAAAAGAAGAAACCAGCCACTTGGAAGAACAGGGAGAAAAGTGCCAGGAGGAGATCAAAAATCTTTCGGATGTATTGGAAAACTGCCGCAAAGAGCGGGAAATTCTGGCAAAAGATCTGGCGGCTGTCCAGATGGAGACAGCAGGACTTCAACAAAAAGACAGTTTCCTAAAGGAAAATATCCGAAGAGTTTATGAGGAAATCCGAAAGGTAAAGGAAGAATTGTCCGGCCTTTCAAAAGGAAGCGGGGAAAGCGGACTTGCCATTTTGGGAAAAGAAGAGGAGATTGCCCGGATTGAGCAGGAGATTTTGGACGGGGATCGGCTGTTGGAAACGTTAAATCAGGAAATTTCTGACCTTTCCCAGGAAAAGGAAGAGACGGCCAGACGGCAAAAAGGATTTTTTGAAAAGAGAGAGGAATTGTCCAGGCAGGTATCGGATTTAGACAAGGAATTGTTCCGCCTTCAGTCCCAAAAGGAAAAACTGGAAGAACGTCTTGAATCTTGTGCATCTTATATGTGGAATGAATATGAACTGACCTATACCGGGGCAGAAGAACTGCGGGATGAAACCTTTACTTCTGTACCGGAGATGAAAAAGGAGATTGAAGGGGTAAAAGCCCAGATAAAAGGACTTGGAAATGTCAACGTCAACGCCATTGAGGATTACAAAGAGGTGTCGGAGCGGTATGAATTTTTGAAAACCCAGCACGACGACCTGGTGACTGCAGAACAGACCCTGATTCAGATCATCGAGGAACTGGATACGGGAATGCGGCGGCAGTTTGAAGAGCAGTTTGCATTGATCCGCAAAGAATTTGACAAGGTGTTTAAGGAACTGTTTGGAGGCGGAAGAGGCACGCTGGAACTGATGGAAGGCGAAGACATCCTGGAAGCTGGCATCCAGATTATCTCCCAGCCGCCAGGCAAAAAACTGCAGAATATGATGCAGCTTTCCGGAGGGGAAAAGGCCCTGACGGCCATTGCGCTTTTGTTTGCAATCCAGAACTTAAAGCCGTCCCCCTTCTGTCTTCTGGATGAGATTGAGGCGGCTTTAGACGATTCCAACGTAGACCGGTTTGCCGGCTACCTTCACAAGCTGACGGCCAACACCCAGTTTATTGTAATTACCCACCGGCGAGGCACCATGGTGTCTGCAGACCGGCTTTACGGCATTACCATGCAGGAGAAGGGCGTTTCCGCCCTGGTTTCTGTCAATTTAATCGAAGCAGATTTAGAAAATTAAGGAGTATGAGTATGGCAAAAGGATTTTTCAGCCGTCTGGTAGAAGGTCTTACCAAGACAAGAGACAACATTGTATCTGGCATTGACTCGATTTTCAGCGGGTTTTCTGCCATTGACGACGATTTCTATGAGGAAATCGAAGAAACCCTGATTATGGGAGATTTGGGCATCCAGACCACGATGGCCATTGTAGAAGATCTGCGGCACAAGGTAAAAGAGCAGCATATCAAAGAGCCGGCCCAGTGCAAGCAGCTTTTAATCGACAGCATCAAAGCCCAGATGGATCTGGGAGAAAACGCCTATGAGTTTGAAAACCGGAAATCCGTTGTGCTGGTTATTGGCGTCAACGGGGTAGGAAAGACTACTTCGGTTGGAAAACTGGCCGGACAGTTAAAAGATTCCGGCAAAAAGGTAATGCTGGCCGCAGCTGATACCTTCCGGGCAGCCGCCATTGAGCAGCTTACAGAATGGGCAAACCGGGCAGGAGTGGAAATCATTGCCCAGAAAGAGGGATCCGATCCGGCGGCAGTTATTTATGACGCAGTTGCCGCAGCAAAATCCCGCCATGCAGACGTGCTGATCTGCGATACGGCAGGACGCCTTCACAATAAGAAAAACCTGATGGAAGAGTTAAAAAAGATTAACCGGATTATTGACAAAGAGTATCCGGACGCTTACCGGGAGACCCTGGTGGTGTTAGATGGAACCACCGGCCAGAACGCCATGGCCCAGGCCAGACAGTTTATGGAAGTAGCAGACATTACGGGAATCATTCTGACCAAGCTGGACGGAACGGCCAAAGGCGGAATTGCCGTAGCCATCCAGTCTGAGCTGGGACTTCCGGTGAAATATATCGGGGTAGGCGAGCACATTGACGATCTCCAGAAATTTAATGCAGATGATTTTGTAAACGCCTTATTTAACGTTTCAGACAAAAATTAGGACAGGAAAAAAGAAGGGGAGAAATCATTATGGAAAAATTAACATTAGAGGCATTTGAAGAAGCATCTGAAATCGTAAGCCAGGTAACCCAGGAAACCAAGCTGGTCTACAGTGAGTATTTTTCCAACCAGACCGGCAACAAGGTGTATTTAAAACCGGAAAATATGCAGTACACCGGCGCTTACAAGGTCCGCGGGGCTTATTATAAGATCAGCACCCTGTCCGAGGAAGAAAAGGCAAGAGGACTGGTGACAGCTTCCGCAGGCAACCACGCCCAGGGCGTTGCCTATGCGGCAAAGCTGGCAGGCATTAAGGCTACTATCGTTATGCCGACCACCACCCCGCTGATTAAGATTAACCACACCAAGAGCTACGGCGCAGAAGTGGTGTTAGAGGGCAATGTATTTGACGAGTCCTGCAGTTATGCCTACGAACTGGTAGAAAAGACCGGCGGTACCTTTGTACACCCCTTTAATGATTTGGCAGTAGCAACCGGACAGGGAACCATTGCCATGGAGATCATCAAAGAGCTTCCTACTGTTGATTACATCCTGGTTCCTATCGGCGGCGGCGGACTGTGCACCGGCGTTTCCACTCTGGCTAAAATGCTGAATCCAAAGATTAAGGTAATCGGAGTAGAGCCTGCAGGAGCTGCCTGCATGAAAGCCTCCTTAGAAGCCGGACACGTGGTGGGACTTCCTTCTGTCAACACCATTGCAGACGGTACGGCAGTAAAGACGCCGGGAGACCTTTTATTCCCTTATATCAAAGAAAATGTAGATGACATCATTACCATTGACGACAGCGAGCTGATTGTGGCATTCCTGGATATGGTAGAAAACCACAAGATGATCGTAGAAAACTCCGGCCTTTTAACCGTAGCTGCCTTAAAGCATTTAAATGTCCAGAAGAAAAAGATTGTCTCTATTTTAAGCGGCGGCAATATGGACGTGATTACCATGGCTTCCATTGTCCAGCACGGCCTGATTTTAAGGGATCGGGTATTTACCGCATCGGTTCTTCTGCCCGATAAGCCAGGCGAGCTGGCAAAAGTTTCTTCCCTTCTTGCAGAACAGCAGGCCAATGTGATCAAGCTGGAGCATAACCAGTTTGTCAGCATCAACCGCAATGCAGCAGTAGAGCTTCGCATTACCATGGAAGCGTTTGGAACTGCCCATAAACAGGCAATTTTACAGGCGTTAAATGAAAAGGGATACCGGCCAAGGCTGGTAAAAGGAAAAGGCACCTATAATGAGTGAGAAACAAACACCGCTGGCGTCAAATATTTTTTATTTTATAAAATGGACTTTGATTTCCTGCCTGATGGGCAGTGTGGGAGGAGTAGTGGGCGCTGCTTTTTCCCACTCCGTCGGCTGTGCGGGAAGCTTCCGGCAGACCCACCCCTGGACGCTGTACCTGATGCCGTTTGCAGGTCTTCTGATAGTCGTCCTGTATCAGATGGCAAAAGAAGGGGACAACAAAGGAACCAATGATGTGCTGACTGCGGTTTCCTCTACAACCGATTTGAGCCCTGCAACCGCCCCTCTGATTTTTGTGGGAACGGTTCTGACCCATCTGGTCGGCGGCTCTTCTGGAAGAGAGGGCGCAGCCTTACAAATTGGCGGAAGTATGGGAAATCTGCTGGGAAAGGTCATGAAACTGGATGAAAAAGACCGGAAAATCGTAGTGATGTGCGGAATGAGCGCTTTATTTGGAGCGTTGTTCGGAACGCCCGTTGCTGCGGCAATTTTCTCAATGGAAGTCATCAGTGTAGGCGTTTTGTACTACGCGGCACTAGTTCCCTGTCTGTTTTCGTCTCTTATTGGCGCGGGAATTTCCATTTTTCTTGGAACAAAACCAGAGGCCTTTACCATTCTGGAAGTTCCTGCTTTTACAGGAACCTCAGCATTATTTATTGTATTTCTGGGGATTTTGTGTGCCCTGGTCAGCATTCTTTTGTGCATCGTCCTTCATGGGGCTCAGCATTTATACCAGAAATATCTGAAAAATCCTTATATCCGGATTGCAGCAGCCAGCGTTATTTTTATCGGGCTTACAAAGCTTTTAGGAACCAGTGAATATCTGGGAAGCGGTACAGCGATCATTGAACGGGCTATGGAAGGGCAGGCAGGCTGGGAAACCTTTCTTTTGAAAATGGTATTTACCGCCATTGTCCTGGGTGCAGGATTTAAAGGCGGCGAGATTGTGCCGACCATGTCGATAGGGGCTTCTTTTGGATGTGTTGTGGGAATTGCAGCAGGATTTGCTCCGTCTTTATGTGCAGCCTGCGGTCTGGCAGCCTTATTTGTAGGGGTAACCAACTGTCCGGTTTCAGCTCTGATGATCGCGTTAGAATTGTTTGGGTATGACGCCATGCCATATTTTGCGGTAATTATAGCAGTATCCTTTACCCTGTCTGGATATTACGGGCTGTACAGCAGCCAGAAATTTGTATACTCCAAGATCCGGACAGAGTTTATTAACCGGAAGGCCAATTAAGGATCAGTCTAATCTGTGGCCGCAGTGGGGACAGGAAGAAACCTGGTGTTTTCCCTCTTTCCAGGGCAGACGCTTTTTGCAGGAAGGACAGCGCCAGAACAGCGCTACAAATCCGTAAGCCAGGCCGATTAACGCCATGCCCATAGCTCCGATGCCCATAACGGTCATAAGCTCGGTGCATAAGATTGCAATAAATAGAATAATCAGACCAGCAAACAGAAACAAATTATGGACAAAGACACAGACTTTTTTCGGTAAGTGCATATGAAAGACCTCCTTTTGAAAATTCATAGAATCTATCATAGCACATTTGTTACATAAAATAAAGGAGACAAGTGAAATGATACTTGCGAGCGATTACGATGGAACACTCCATGTGGACGAAGAACAGACCCTTAGAAACCTGGAAGCAGTAAAGAAATGGCGGGAAAAAGGCCATCAGTTTGGCCTGATAACCGGACGTTCTTACGAAATGGCACTGCTTCCCATCCATGAATACCACCTGCCCCTGGATTTTTTAATCTGCAACAACGGGGCCACGATTTACCGGTTGGACGGTACTGTGATCGAGCACAGTCCGATGAATAAAAACGCGGTAAAAGAGTTTTTTAAGCTTCCTGCAGTAGACGATCTTCCCAGAATTTTTGCGATTTCTTCCCAGGGGACTTTTACCGTCCGCATGAAGGATCCAAAGATTTTCGGAATCCAGCTGAAAGCGCCCCACATTTCCCTGGAAGAGCTGCTTCAGATGGAAACGGTCTGGCAGTTCAGCTTAGGCTGCGCGGATGAAGAAAGCGCGGCGGCCTGCGCAGAGGAAATCAACCAGCAGATGGGAGAAGAACTGACCGCATATTACAATCAGAAAAGCATTGATGTTGTCAGGGCCGGAATCAGCAAAAGCGTTGGAATCAGCCGGTATCTGGAACTGGAAGGAAGAAAAGGAGAGCCTTTATTTGTTGTAGGCGACGGCGGAAACGACGTGGATATGATCCGCGATTTTAACGGCTATACCATTACAAGGGGCTGCGAAGCGGCAAAGCAGGCAGCTTCCGGAATTTTTGACAGTGTGGAAGATCTGATTTGCCATGTGCTGAAAAAAGAAGGCCTTTACAACCAGTGTGGGCAGTAGTATAATAAAGGCCGTAAAATATAATAAGTCTTTGTGGCAGGGTGAAAGTCCCTACCGATGGTAAAAGTCCATGACCCGTTTGATAAAACGGCTGAGCCGGCGCAATTCCGGCACCGACGGTATAGTCCGGATGAGAAAAGACGTTTTTTGGAGATGATGCCTGGGCTTACTGTATTCCCAGGCTTTTTGTCGTTCTTCTAAAGACGCCGACCCAAAGCGGAAAGGTGACTTTATTATGAAACAGGTAACAAATGTAAAAAGACTGGTAATGATTGGACTTTTAGGGGCTTTGTCCGGAGTGCTGATGCTATTTAAATTTCCTCTGCCCTTTATGCCGCCCTTTATGGAGTTTGATTTGTCCGGTCTGGTAGAGGTAATCGGAGGCTTTGTACTGGGGCCGGGAGCAGCGGTTCTGATTATTCTGGTAAAGCTTTTGGTCAAGCTGGCCTTTATGGGAACCAGTACCATGCTGACCGGGGAAGTCAGCAACTTCCTGCTAAGCTGCGCCTATGCAGTACCTGCCGCCTGGATTTACCATCATCACAAATCCAGAAAATCAGGAGAGATTGGAATGGCAGCAGGAACCATTCTCTGCTCTATTGCAGCAGTTGCCAGCAATCTGCTGCTGATTTTCCCATTCTATGTAAAGCTGATGGGAATGAGCATGGAAGAGATTGTCGCCATGTGCGGGGCAGTCAATCCGCTGATGAAAAATACCCTTACGCTGGCCTTGTTTGGTATTGTTCCTTTTAACCTGATTAAATGCGGGGTAACTTCCGTCATTACCCGTTTAGTTTATAAAAGGGTCAGCAGAACATTGAAGCGATACATGAATTAGCCATTTACCATGAGGAGGCGCTGCCAGTGAAACTTTACAGTCAGAAATATACAGCAGATGTTCAGACCCCGATTAACCCGACAGACAACATTGCCGGATTTGACGTCCGCCCCGGCCTGTTTGATGTAAACGGGGCAATGGCCTTAGCCAGCGGCGTTAATTTTACTGTCCATACCAGGGAAGGGACGGGATGCGAACTTTTGCTGTTTCATAGAGATGAAGAAGAACCATATGCAGTCCTTCCTTTTCCAGAGTCTTATAAAATCGGTGATGTGTATTCTATGATTGTATTTGGCCTGGATATTGAAGAGTTTGAATACGCTTACCGCATCAGCGGCCCTTACGATCCCCAGAAAGGACAGTTGTTCTGCAAGGACAATATTTTGCTGGATCCGTATGCCAGAGTCGTTACCAGCCGGAAAGTCTGGGGCATGGAAGGCGGGAAAACCTATCATGCGAGGGTGGTAAAAAATATTTTTGACTGGGGAAGTATGCCCCAGTCTTCCAGAGAATTAAGCGATCTGATTATTTATGAACTCCATGTAAGGGGCTTTACCCAGCATCCCAGTTCCGGAGTGGAAAATAGGGGCACATTTTCCGGCCTTATGGAAAAAATCCCATATTTGAAAGAACTGGGAATCAATGCAGTGGAACTGATGCCGATCTTTGAGTTTGATGAAACCATGAATTCCAGGGAAATTGACGGAAAGAGGCTCCTAGACTACTGGGGATATAATACCGTAGGGTTTTTTGCACCCAATACCAGTTATGCGGCTTCGGATGAATACAACCATGAAGGCACGGAATTAAAGACCTTGATAAAGGCTCTCCATGACAATGGCATTGAGGTCATTCTGGATGTGGTATTTAACCACACTGCAGAAGGAAATGAGAAAGGGCCGGTATTCTGTTTTAAAGGATTTGACAACCAGGTTTACTATATGCTGACGCCGGATGGCAATTACTATAATTTCAGCGGCTGCGGCAATACCTTAAACTGCAACCATCCAATCGTCCAGCAGATGATTCTGGAATGCCTGCGTTACTGGACAGTCAGCTACCGGGTAGACGGATTCCGTTTTGATCTGGCAAGTATTCTGGGACGCAATGAAAAAGGCGCGCCTATGAACAATCCACCTTTGCTGCGTACACTGGCTTATGATCCGGTGCTGAGCAACGTCAAACTGATTGCAGAGGCCTGGGATGCAGGCGGACTGTACCAGGTAGGAAGTTTTCCGGCAAGCAAAAGGTGGGCAGAGTGGAACGGAAGGTATCGGGATGTGATCCGGGGATTTTTGAAAGGAGAGAACTGGTTTTCCTGGACAGCAGCCTGGAGTATCTGCGGTTCCAGCGATTTGTACGGTGGTTTTGATCCAGAGCACGATAAAAACTATGCAGGATATAATTCCAGTATTAATTTTTTAAGCTGCCATGACGGTTTTACCTTGTATGATCTGTATTCCTATAATGAGAAGCATAATGAGGGAAACGGATGGGACAATACGGATGGAGCCAATGACAACCGAAGCTGGAACTGCGGAGCAGAAGGCGAAACCACGGATCCGGAAGTATTAAAACTCCGCTACCGGATGATTCGCAATGCCTGTGCGGTTTTGATGTGCAGCAGGGGAACTCCCATGTTCCTGGCAGGAGACGAATTCGGCAACACCCAGTACGGCAATAACAATGGGTATTGCCAGGATAACGAGATTTCCTGGCTGGACTGGAGCCTGTTGGAAAAAAACAGAGAGTTATTTGAATTTTTCAAGTTTATGATTCATTACCGCCACGAACATCCGGCGATTCGCAAGCGTCTCCCTGATGCAGTCTGTGGCATGGAACCGCTCCATTCCCATGATGTAAATGCAGAAAATACCAACCTGCCGGAAAATACCAGGACATTTGCCGTCAGCTTTGCCGGATATGACAGAGAAAAAGGAAGAGACGACATTATTTATATGGCCATTAATACCTACTGGGAATCAGTGACCATTACACTGCCAAACCTGAATCACAGGGGAATATGGCATCTCAGTGTCGATACCTATGGAGATGAGGCAGGACAATATGTTTATCCGAGAGGGAAAGAACCCAGAATTGACGGTTCTTATGTTATGCGGCCAAGAACAGTAGCGATTTTCACAGGAAGGGTATACTAAACGGAAACAGGATATAAAACGCATTCCAGGCAAGACTTTTTCGCTGCCTCGAATGCGTTTTTTTGACTTCAAAGGTTGACACTTGTGTACCCAGATGGTATTATGAAGGTACACATACGTATACCTTTATAGAGAAAGGAAGATTTCATGGAAAAGATTAATTTGTCAGATGGGGAGTGGAAGCTGATGGAGGCGCTGTGGCAGAATCCGCCTAAGACCATTACTCAGCTGACGAAAGAACTGTATGAAAAGACCCAGTGGAGCAAGCACACGATCATTACGATGCTGAACCGGCTGGAGGCCAAAGAAGCAGTCCGCCATGAGGAAGGGCAAAAAGCAAAGGAATTTTACCCTTGTATCAGACGGGAAGAGGTGGCGGCAGAGGAAACCAGCGGACTGTTGGAACGGGTTTATAACGGCAGTCTGGGCCTCATGGTAAACACATTGATTTCTTCTAATAAAGTCAGCAGGGAAGAGTTAGACGAACTCTATCAGATTTTAGAACAAGCAGAGGAGGAATTTTATGATTGAGACTTTAATTGCATCTTCTGTCTTGATTGGTTCGATTTGCTTGATTCGATATTTTGGAAAAGGCAGGATCCGGCCCTTGTTTTTATACAGCTTGTGGGGACTGGCGGCAGCCCGTCTGGTAATTCCCTGGTTTTATCCTCTGAATCAGCTTATTGGACAGCTTACCAGCCGGTTCAGCGTTATGAATGCAGCAGAGCAGGTAAAATCCAGGGTAATTGATAACAGCGCGGCTGCTGATTTAGCAGAAAATATCATGTACGGAGTCGTAAAAACCTATGATACCCCAGTGACACCGCTGGAAAAAGCGGCTGGAATCGACTGGCAGCTTCTCATCATGGCAGTCTGGATAAGCGGCGCAGCCGCGTTAGGAATCTGGTTTCTGGCGGTTAATACCCGGTTCGCAAAAAGACTAAAAAACCATAGAAGGTTTTTGTTCCTGTCGGGAGATGCTTTTCCAGACAAAGGAGATTCAGAGGGACTGCAGGAGAATATTAGAAAGCTTCCCGTTTATGAAACACCAGAAGTTTCGTCTCCCTGCTATCTGTGCTATCTGGGGGAACGTTCTATTTATCTGCCGGAAGGAATGGCACAGGAGAACTCGCCAGAAGGAAAAAGAAGGCTGTACCATATTTTGGCCCATGAGCTTTGCCATGCCAGGCACAAAGATGAGATCTGGGGACTTGTCAGAGTCGGCCTGTTATGTTATTACTGGGTAAATCCCTTTGTATGGGCAGCCGCCATGCTGTCTAAAAAGGACTGCGAGCTGGCCTGCGATGAAGCAGCGATCCGATTGCTGGGAGAAACGGAACGGATTCCCTATGGGCGTACCTTGTTGTACATATTGGAGCATAAGAACCCCGCCAGCCAGTTTTTTTATGCGGGAGCGACCATTGAGAGCGGAGGGAAGACGATGAAAGAAAGAATAAAAAACCTGGCATCCAGAAAAAAGTATTCTGCGGCAGCAGCCGTAATTTTGGCAGGATGTACGGTCTTGCTTGCAGCCTGCACCTTTACTGGAAGTAAAACACCAGAAGAACCGGCAGTGATTTCTACAGAAGCAGAAACTGCCATTCCGGAAACAGTAACCGAACCGGCTGTCCAGGAAAGCCCTGGTGAAACCAAACCGGAATCAGACAGCCGGCAAGAGCAGATTCCTGCTGACAATTATCTGGATATAGCAGAAGAACAGTATCTGGGAGAATACATGAAATTAGGATTAGTCATGCGGGAAGGCGGCACTGGAAGGGTGCAGCCTCCAATCTATACGTCAGATGAAGAAAATAATCAGCTGATGATGGAGGTGGAATTTCTGGATAAAAATGGAAAGCCGCTGGAAAATCAGGCTTATGGATGGGGCGGAGGAGAAGAGACTGTCATCCAGTTTGAATATTGGAACACAGACGGCCAGGTGTCCGAAATTGTAATTCACGCTTCCTGCAACGGCTCCAGCTACGACCTGCGCTACCAGGTCAAACCTCCGGAAGAGCCGGAAGAAATCCCGATGAATCTGGACGTTATGGGAATGAATGGAGAACAGATCACGCTTACTGAGGCAAAAGTCTATTCCAATGCCCTGCTGTTATGCCTGGAAGGCAGCGAAGACGAATTGGCTCCATTTTCCAGAAAGAATGTAGTTCTCTTAAAAAAGAAAGGCTGGGACGAGCCAGCAACTTATAGGGGGCCTCTGAATTCAAAAATGGAAGGAGACCGACTGCAGCTTATCTATCCGATAGAGCGGGAAAACATCGGAGCCATTGAGGCGCTGGCCTGCGGCACAGGTGGAGATAGAAAGAATTATGCCGTTACGCCGGTATCGTTTGAGGCGGAATGAAATAGAAATTCGCCTATACTGATCCAGAACTTCCTGTTTAATCAGTCTAAAACGGTTGTTTTTTGTACCACTTCTGAAATTGTTCCGATCCGGATTCCGAGGAAAATTTCAGCGAATGGTGAGTTCCGTTGATGTCTTCATATGTGGTGCGGTAAACGGTTCCCTTGGCATAACTTCCAGTGTCTTCCAGCTCTTCTTTTGATCCTGTGATGCATTGGATATAGGCTCTATGAATCAGGATAAAGCCGCCTCTGTCATAGGCCAGATACCAGTCCCGTTCCCATTCCGGACGATCCTGATCCGTCCGGTTTTTCCAGTAAATTCCCAGGGCGCGTTCCTGGTTCCAGACCTTGATGAGACTAATCAGGGGCAATCCATAGGAACCAGGCACTGCCAGAGCCAGGCAGGCAAGGATTATCTTTTGCCCTTCCTTCTGATTGTAATTACTAAAAAATATAACAGCCCCGATGATTACACAGGCGATTACCAGTATCACAAACACCGTAAGTCCCGACCAGAGAAAGATTCGGGGCAGTGAATCATCGTAGATGGTTCGGGTTCTTTTTGCTTTTTGTTCCATTGCAGGCCTCCTTTCTTACTGCTGTTTTTTCTTTTTCGGTGCATGGATGTCTAACAGGCTGACGCCCAGTGGGCTTTCCCGATGGCAGACATCCAGCGGTTCGCCATATGGCCTGTTCATAAATTTCTTCTAGTACGGCAATCGTAGCTTCCTTTCCGTTATCCATCTGAATGGTAAGCGTGTAGTCGTCGTCCTCAATGCCAGGAACCGTATCAGCCAGAGCCAGCTGTTATCTGCCTCCTGGAGAATCAATCCATCCCAGATGTAGTGAACCTGTCCCATATAGAGAAGTCCGATCAGCAGGGCAGGAATCAGGGGTACCTTAATATGCATGGAATTCCATTCAGGAGTGGCATTTGCAGGCCGGTCGTCAAACAGCAGAACCGGAGCAAATACCAGACAAAACACCAAAAATGGAACCGGAGCAATGGCGGAAATGGCCATCAGGGTGCGAAATTTTACACCGGCAAAGAGAAACAGCGGGATAGGCGCGATAGTACCGGCGGCAAAGAAGAAGCTTCAAGCCAAAGCCAAACAATACCAGAAGCAGTGCCATTGCCATTCCTGCGTTCTGTGGTTCCAGAGGATCGCTAAAGAAGAATACGATTACGAGTCGCGGCCACCCGTACAACGGATGGATCGCGACTACTATATAGTCTTTTTTGAAAGGAATAAAAAATATAGTTTTATGATCTTTCAGGCGGCTGTTTGCTTAGTTTTTGAATTTCTTTCATTTTTCGTTTAGTAATAAATTCATAGTCTGTTTCAAATCCAGCTACCTTGTGTAATGCATCTGTCAGTTTGGTAGATTCATAAATCGGCATAAATCCTTGTCCTTGTGCTTTTTCTGCAATCTTTTCCTCATCAAAAAATACAGGATATCTGAGATTTCTCCATCTTTTGTAACGGCCGCTTTATCAATAAATCTTGCGGGATCATTTGGATTCTTCCGATTTTTTTAATGCTTCCCATTGGCGATCATTGCCTTTGCACGCTCGATTTGTTTTTCACGGATTTCTTTCTGATAAGCGGTATATTTAGGTGAATAGGTGATCAAGACGCTGCTCCGTTTTCTTGGAACTGTAATCAAGCATTTTTGTAACGCTTTGTTCGAAAAAATTACCCAGCATATCTAGCTTCAAATGGTGTTTTCCAATCATTGTATGAATGAGGGCGGACATGATTATACCATACATACACATAGCGGTTTAGTGCTTCATCTAAGCTGGCTGCATCATAAAAATGATTGGGATATATCAGTTCATTTTTTAGTGTATTATAGAAACGCTCCATCGGTGCGTTATCATAAGGACAGCCTGCCTTACTCATGCTTTGACAAATTCCCTTACTTTCACAATAATGGATAAAATCCCAAGATGTAAACTGGCAGCCTTGGTCACTATGTAAAATCAATCCTTTTGCAGGCTTTTCTGCCAGCAGTGCTTTCTCTAAAGTTGCCTTTGCCAGTTCCGTATTGATATAGTCCGAATTTAAACTGGCAACTACACTGCGGTCATATAAGTCAAGAATAGAGCAGTTATAACGCATTTTTCCGTTCCCCATACGGATATAGGTGAAGTCCATACACCAGATTAGATTTGGTTTTGTACAATGGAAATTTTGCTTTAAAAGATTTGGGAAAATCTTATTTTTTGTTCCACGCATATATGACGGTTTCTTTCTCATAACGATTGCATGAAGCCCTAAAATCTGGTTCATATATTTATGGACGGTGGTCTTACTGAGAGAAATTCCTTGTCTTCTCAGAAAAATTCTCATAGGTCTGTGTCCTAAAATCCGGTTATTATTATAGTAAATCCTTTTCATCTGTTACAAAATTTTTTGTCGCTGTTCCTGAAAGGATTTCTTTCGATTTTTACGGTAGTTATAATAAGCATTTGGGTAAATATGAAAATGCTTGAATAACCAGCGAAGCCCAAAGAAATCCTTATGTTCATCAATAAATCGATAAGCCTCTAATCGATTTCCTTTGCAAAGAATGCCGCTGCTTTTTTTAAGAAAAGATTTTCCTTTTCCAGTTCGTGGATACGCTTCTGAAGCTCGTGAATTTCCTTTGCATTTTCTGAAAAAGAGGGAGAGGTTTGTGGCTTTGTAAACTGGCATTCTTCGCTGTATTTTTTTACCCATCCTACGAGGGTGGATTTTGCAACATGGTATTCTTTTGAAAGTTTTGGATAGCTGGTACCTTTTAAATATTCCTGTACCATCTGCTTTTTAAATTCTTCGCTGTACTTTTTTGTCATGGTAAGTTCTCCTTGTTCGTTTTCTTCTAGTTTATCCGAACGGAATGTTACAACTTTAGTATACCACAACACGATCCAGCGACAAAGAAGTTTTTCTTCTCACTGACGGTCAAGCTGAATGATGAGGACTGCGATAAGTGGTATCGTTGCTTCTTCTACATGATGCGTCTGGAGATGGAAACTTACTTCTACCACAAACGAGTTGTAGAGAACATCTATGAAAGCAGTCTGGAGGTTGCCGATGACGAGATTGACGAAGATTGAGAAAGAAACCATCATCCTTTTTAACGAGGAAGAAAGTACAGCCAGCATTTACACCTACAATGCCGGACTGAGAAAGCGACTGGCGGCATTCTCCAAGAAATACCCTACCCTCTGCCGATTGGATGGAACCTTTGAGCAGGGCGGCGTGTCTTATATTCTGGATAAATCCCGCCTGTCTATCCGTCTGCAACCGTCGTACAGCGAGGAACGCAGACAGAAAGCGAGCTTGAAGGCCCGGCAAAATGGTTTCAAGAGCCAGTCAGAATAATGTAGCATTTATGGTTGATTTGCGGTCAGAATGTCGGGTCTGCATCCGATGTTTTGACCGCAATTCATAATAACAATACGGAATTAAGAGATTATATAATGGGCGAACAGATATTTGCTTACAAGCGTGTCAAATAGTAGTCTGTTTGATTGTACTCATTCTATGGTAGGTCTATGGTAAGCTGATACTATCAATTAGATTTATATTGTATATCTTGAATTATATCAAGAATATCTTGATATTTATAGATGCAGATGATATTATTAGGAGGAAATTCGACTATATACAAAGGAGATGAAATAGAGAAATGTCTGTAGATTATTCAAAACTATGGAAATTATTAATAGATAAAAAAATTAATAAATCACAACTCAAAGAAGCTGCACATATAAGCACAAATGCAGTTGCAAAATTAGGTAAAAACGAGAAAGTATCATTAGATACTCTTGAAAAAATTTGCTCCGCATTGAATTGCCATATTGAGGATATAATGGATTTTGTACATAACGAAGGAGATAAGGATAATGACATATCTTGATTTTGATAGGATTTATTGTGGGACCGCAGAAGATATTATGACGAAAATCAAACCCAATTCCATAGCCGTGAGCGTTTGGTCGCCACCGTATCATGTAGGAAAGCAATATGAGAGCGGCCAGACGTACGAAGAATGGATTACTATGCTTCACATAGCTATAAAAAATCATTTACACGTCTTAAAGCCCGGAGGTTTTTTAGTAGTAAATATCGGTGACATTTTATGTTTTCCGGACGAAAACATGCCTCGCATACAGGCAAATAATGTAAGCATGAGAAAATGCAAAATAACCGAAGAGGACGTGAAGAAGGCAGCCGCTGAGCATCCGGAGATGAATAGGCATCAATTAGCTAAATTACTTGGATGTAGTGAGCAGACGATAGACCGTCGTTTGCATGGTAATAATATTCGAGGTGGCAAATATAACATTCAGACAAGAGTTAAAATTGTTGGCGGATTACTGGAAGAAATGGCAATTGAGGCAGGCCTTTATCCTTATGACAGACGAATTTGGGTAAAAGATGCTGCATGGGCAAACAGTAATTGGACAACAAATTCATATCGTGCTGTTGATGAATTTGAATATCTCTATATTTTCTGGAAACCAGGAATCACAAAGGTTGACCGAAAGCGATTATCCAAAGAAGAGTGGACCGAATGGGGAAGTAGAGCGGTATGGAACATTCGCTCTGTTCAGCGAAATGATGATCATGAAGCCAAGTTCCCGTTGGAGCTTCCAAGGAGGGTGATAAAACTTTTGTCTGATGAAGGCGATGTTATTCTGGATTGTTTTATGGGTAGTGGAACATCTGCTATCGCCGCAATTGCAGAAAAAAGGCATTACATAGGTATTGATAAAGAAAAAAAATATGTGCAGCTTGCAGAAAAGAACATTAATGAATATCTTTCACAAACTGCACAAATGTCATTATACGATTGTGGACTTAAAAACCCATAAAAATAAGAAAACCCATAAAAATAAGCCTACTTGAATTCCTGTACTCGCCAAGGGTCAATAACCTTTAGTATCTCAAAAGATACACGAGCACGAATTTTCTTTGGATCTTTACCTTTGTCATCCTTCCCTGGAAAGAACAATCCTTGATATTTCTTTAAATAGCCTGGATTTAAACAAAGAAGGATCCCGTTTGGGACACATATATTTTTTATACTTTCTAATGGCTGTCCTTTTTGAGGGTTACTAAGCATCTTGTAAACAGGCTTCACAAAAAGATGTATTGAAGGAGCAATACCACCATTTGTAAGAGTATAAATCGGAGAAATAGCTGGGAAAAACGTGTGGGATGTTCGTTTTCCTTTAGCTTCCATTGGAGAGTTAGTCATGTTTGTATCAGGTGATGTCCAGATGCCATCTCCCGATACTTGATATGGGGATAACACTGTATGTTCAAAATTATCTCTTGGGCCAACGGATTTAATATCCAAAAAAACAAAAGCGCAATTTGTAAATCCATTTGTTATCTTATCAATTTCATTATGATAGATCACAAAACGATTATCAGCACCAGAAGGTAGACCGACTTCAGAAATATTATACTTCGTTCCGATGATGCGATCTAATTTATGCCCAACAGCATGTTCTCCCACTTCAATCCACGGAACCTGATCACCAATCGGCGCTCGACCTCTATCTTCAGGCGGATAATTGGCCCAAAAAGCATTCAAGTAAGATGCTTCATCGTAATCCCTTTTTATTTCTTGATAGTTTATACGGATTTCAGTGTTTACCAATTCTGTAATGAAATGTTCAAGGTCAATCAGTTGTTTTGGATTAGCTTTAAAATAATTCAAAGCAGAAATATAATTACTATAAAGTAATAAACGCTTTGCATTAAACATTTGTTTCTCCTCCATAAAAAAGCAGTTTATATGGTTCAACATGTAAGGCATCAGCAATACGTTGAATATTGATTAGCGAAATATTACGCTGTTTTCTTTCAACGGCACTAATATAGGTTCTGTGAAGATTTGCTCGTTCAGCAAGTTCTTCCTGAGATAATCCTTGCATCAGACGATATTGGCGAACATTATCCGCAAATACGTTAAGTAAATCCATGTTAAAATACCCCCTTGTATGAAAACTATTATCCGTCTGCGAACATAATAAGTCTACAGACAATAAGTTTCATAAAGGGAACAATGCAAAAGCACCGACTATGATCAGCCCCTTGTCAAGTAGACAAGCAAAATATTTAAAATGAATTTTTAAATGTATCCGCCATATTGGCCATCATATAAAAACAGGCCCTCACGAACTGGACGAGTATGACTGGAACTGCTATCTGGACTTTGCAGATCGGCATTTATAACGAAAAAGGCGGATTATGAAAAATCTCATTAAATGAGATAAAATAGTTGCATTTGATAGAAATGGACGTATAATGAATTCTATCATTTTCTAACGGAGGACTTTTCATGAAGATTTTTTTAACTGGTCAGAAACAGATTGGAAAATCCACCTGTATCCGCACATTTTTAGAACAGTATAAACTTCCGGTCTGCGGCTTCTGTACCCTTCCAATCTATGAAGAAGGGAAACGGGCCGGATTCTGTCTGCACGCGCTGGTAGAAGTGGAAAAAAATGACCGGCAGTTTTCTATTCAGCATGAGACGTATAATGAAGTAATACCAGGAATGTTCGATGGATTTGGCTGTGAAATTTTAGAAAAAAGCCTGGAATATCCGGAACGTATTCTGGTGCTGGATGAAATCGGAATTCTGGAAAAAGACGAACAGAAGTATCTGAATCTGCTAAAAGAAGCTATTCATACCCATAAAAACGTAATCGGTGTCTTGAAAAAGAAAGAGGCCGCCCACAATGCCTGGATGTGGACTGATCCGGAGATTCAGATTCTGGATTTGGACGAGATTTCGTTTGAAGAGGCGTTTGGGATTCTGGAAGAGAGGCTTATATGAATCGGCCGCCCTCCTGCAGTTTTGCAGGACAGGGCGGCCGATGCGGTTTAGATCTCAATTAAATGATATTCTTTACTTCCCAGTCCCAGTTTTACTGCATGGTCGATGCAGCTTTCCCAGTTGGTTTCCGGATGGGTATCGGTAAAGTGGTCGTGATGGCAGTGGTTCTGCTCTGCCAAGATGCTTCCAGCCATAACCGGCTGGCGGTTAACAGCGTCCACACAGGCCATATCCAGGGCTACTGGGTCAAAAGATGCAAACATACCAATGTTTGGAACGATAGGTACGTCATTTTCAGAATGGCAGTCGCAGTTAGGAGAAACGTCAACGACCAGGCTGATATGGAAGTTTGGACGATCTTTTAAAACGGCCAGGGAATACTCGGCAATCTTGCAGTTTAAGATATCATTTGCTTCATCGTAGTCCGGAGAAACGGCATCAGTGGGACAGGCGCCGATACAGCGTCCGCAGCCAACGCATTTGCTGTGCTCGATAGAAGCTTTGCGGTTTTCGATGGTAATGGCGCTGTGGGCACAGTTCTTTTTGCACATACCGCAGCCAATGCACACATCCTGCTCTACATGCGGTTTTCCGGCACTGTGCATCTCCATTTTTCCAGCTCTGGAACCGCCGCCCATGCCGATGTTCTTTAACGCACCGCCAAATCCTGTAGACTCATGGCCTTTAAAATGAGTTAAAGAAATAACAATATCTGCATCCATTAAGGCGCGGCCGATCTTGGCTTCTTTTACATACTGGCCGTCAACAGGAACCAGGGTTTCGTCGGTTCCTTTTAAACCGTCGGCGATGATCACCTGACATCCGGTCGTAAATGGATTGTATCCATTTTCATAAGCTGCATCCAGATGATCCAGGGCATTTTTGCGGCGGCCTACATATAAGGTATTGCAGTCTGTTAAAAAGACCCGTCCGCCCTGGGCTTTAATCAGGTCGGCCAGAACTTTTGAATAATTGGGACGAAGATAAGCCAGGTTTCCTGGTTCTCCAAAATGGATTTTAATTGCTGTAAATTTGTTGTGAAAATCAATCTGGTCCAGCATTCCGGCTTTTTTGACCAGGCGTTCCAGCTTCTGAAGCAGATTTTCGTTTAAAGTTGTTCTCATGTTTGTAAAATAAACGTTCGATGGTGCCATAAGATCCTCCTTATTCAAATTGAAACTGAAATGATTATAGCCTAAGTTTTTAGTATTTTCAATATGCGGTTTTTGTGGTACACTGTTGCTAAATGCAGAAAGCATAGAAAAGAGACAACCAGGAGGAAAAAGCAATGGAGAAAACACAATCCCTTGACACAATTTGCATCCAGGGCGGATGGAAGCCAAAGAATGGAGAATCGCGGGTGCTTCCGATTTACCAGAGCACGACTTTTAAATATGAGACCAGTGAGCAGATGGGCCGTTTGTTTGACTTGGAGGAAGACGGATATTTTTATACACGTTTAGCCAACCCTACCAATGATGCAGTAGCAGAGAAGATTTGCCAGCTGGAAGGCGGCGTGGCAGCCATGCTGACCTCTTCCGGACAGGCGGCAAATTTTTACGCAGTATTTAACATCTGTTCCGCAGGAGACCATGTAATCAGCGCAGCCACCATTTATGGCGGTACGTCTAACCTGTTTACCGTAACCATGAAAAAAATGGGGATTGAAGTAACCCTGGTGGATCCAGACGCGTCAGAAGAAGAACTGGAACAGGCTTTCCGTCCAAACACCAAGGCGGTATTTGGAGAAACCATTGCAAATCCGGCGCTGGTTGTCCTGGATATTGAAAAATTTGCCAGACTTGCCCACAAACATGGAGTTCCTCTGATTGTAGATAATACCTTTGCAACGCCGATTAACTGCCGGCCGTTTGAGTGGGGGGCTGATATTGTAACCCATTCTACCACCAAGTACATGGATGGACATGCAATGTGCGTTGGCGGCTGTATTGTAGACAGCGGCAATTTTGACTGGAATGCCCATGCAGAAAAGTTCCCAGGACTTACTACGCCAGACGATTCTTACCATGGGGTTATTTATACAGAACGTTTTGGAAAGAAAGCATACATTACAAAGGCAACTGCCCAGATTATGAGAGACTTAGGATCGATTCAGTCCCCGCAGAACGCATTTTTATTAAACGTTGGTTTGGAAACCCTTCATCTTCGGATTCCGCGCCATTGTGAAAACGCATTAAAGGTTGCTTCTTATTTAAAAAGCAGAGAAGACGTGGCATGGGTCAACTATCCTGGACTGGAGGGAGATAAGTACCATGAACTGGCAGAAAAATACCTTCCAAACGGTTCCTGCGGCGTAATTTCCTTTGGATTAAAGAGCGGAAGACAGGGCGCCCAGGCATTTATGGATAAGTTAAAGCTGGCGGCCATTGTTACCCATGTAGCAGATGCAAGAACCAGTGTGCTTCATCCGGCCAGCCATACACACAGGCAATTAAATGACGAGCAGTTGGCAGAGGCAGGAGTGGATCCGTCCTTAATCCGTTTAAGTGTCGGCATTGAGAATACAGACGATATTATTGAAGACCTTCGCCAGGCATTAGAGGATTAATGGTGAATGGCGCCAGAAAAAGCAGGAGACCTTTCAGATTTCCTGCTTCTTCTTCGTTCTGTTCTGAAAGCTGGGATTTCTATTAATCTAAGTGATTTCGTATCACCTCTAAACATTCACTCAAAGCCTTTTCTCCATTATCTGTAAAAATTATTGTTGCCAAGCCATCCACGCTTTCATCCCACTTCTCATATTCTATATTTAGCACGTTATCCCATGTGGGAAGATTATGACCAACTATATCGGATTTTCGTTGTTCGATTCGTTTTTTATGTAACAACAGATCCTTTGTTTTTAGCTCAAACTGTAAGAGATTTGCATTAGACTCTTTAGCTAAATCTCGAAATAACTTTCTAGTCAAATGCAATGGATTGACTGTATCAACGATTACACCTAACCCCAAATTAAGATTTTCTCTTGCAAGATTGATTATTGCATCATATCCTTCCCCGTTTGATCCGGCGATGGCATTATATTTATAAAATGGTACCTCTATACAATCTAAACGAAGATATACCAGAGATAATTTTTTTGCCAATGATTTTGCCAAGGTGGTTTTACCTGTTCCCGGCAATCCTGCTAATGTTATAAATAAGGGTTTGCGATTTTGATAATCTAATTGAAAATCCATTAATGTTTCATCTCCAAACTGGAAGTTATGATATTAACTTAAACACCATTTCGCAATACTTTCAATCAGGTTTGCAGGCAATGCTTTATCGTATGGGAAATATATTGCATTTTTCTTAGTAGCAAATTTGGCCAAGTCCAATGCAAACCTCTCGATCGCTTCAACCCCTACATAAAAACTGATGTGTTTTTTACAAGCAGAAAATGAGATGGATTTTCCTTCACTCTCATAATATGGCATACTCCATAATATACGCTCGCTTACACCCGGAACACTGTTTCTTAATATTGTCATCATTTCTGTTAAGGGTGTGTGTGTGTTTCTACGGGTTGTGAATCTATATATTCTAATACTGTTTGAGGCGCTTTCCCACAGTAATGACCTTGATTTGTTCTTTTAAATTCTCTACCACATTTTGGACATTGCCACATATTCCGTTTTCTCCTAAAATCCCGATTTTGTTTTGCTTAATTTCCCAATAAATGAGAATTATTCAATCCCTGTGAGTTCATCTATATTAGGCTTTCTCACATGACTAATCATATCTTTATGACAAGCACCAAATTCAGCATAATTATTTTTCGCTTGGCTTAGGCTCACTCGATTACAATCACATTCTTCATTTGGATCATCATAAGCTATTGGATCATCTTCCCAAAAACAAACAGGACAAATATCATAATTACCATCTGGTTTGCTATCAAAAGTAAAATATCCACAACATGGACATTTATATTTTTTCATGTGTTCACCTCTAAACTTCCGATTTTCCAATTCCCTTCTAGTTGTTTTTATCCTTCCCAAAGCATCCTATTGAAACAATTCCAAAACCGACAACTCCAAGCGTATAGGCCCAGAAAGTATTTGTGCTATTTGCTCCTCCTAATTATACCAGTTCCCCCTAGCCATCACAACAAAAATCATCTTGTAATTTTTTTCCAGAAAATCACAAAATGAACACATTCTTCTGTTAAAGTTACCCCTAGGAATGAATAGGAGAGGAGCTTTATATGAATCAGAGAAAATTTTATGCGGCCCTGACCATGATGGCAGGAGCCGCTTCTGTGATGGTGCCGGTACAATCCCAGGCCGCAGTCGGGTACGATATGAGAGAGCGGGTAATTGAGCTGTCCGGCATTACCGATTCTTACAGTACAGGAGCCAGCGTGACCAGAGGGGAATTTGCTAAAATGCTGGTCCGGGCATCGGATTACAGAAGTACAGTCAGCAGCGAAAGCAGCGTATCCGTATTTTCCGATGTTCCAAAAGACAGCGAATACGCGTCCTACATCCGGATTGCAGCAAAAGAAGGATGGATGAGCGGATACCTGGGCGGTCAGTTTAAACCAGATGAATACATTACCATGCAGGACGCAGAACGGGCTGTTCTGGCCATGCTGGGTTATACCAATGAAGATTTTACCGGCGATCAGGTTCATGCCAGAAGCGCCAAATTCCAGTTCTTAGAGCTGGGAGAAGGAATCGACCGGGAAAGCGGAGAGGTTTTAAATAAAAAGGACTGCATCAACCTGTTTTACAATCTGCTTCGGACAAAGCCGAAAGATTCCAATACTATTTACGGAAGTATTCTGGGATGCGAGCTGACCGAGGATGGAGAAATTAATCCGTTAAATATGGTAGACAACAGCTTAAAAGGTCCGAAGCTGGTGCGCCGTTCCCAGAAACTGTCCAGCGTGATTCCGTTTGATACCTCAGAAGCCAGCTGGTTTTTAAATGGGGAAAGCGCCTATGAAGAAACCGTAAAAAGCGCATTGGCCAATGACGGCTATGGTGTGATTTACTGGAATTCCGATACCAAAACCGTCTGGTATTATTCTGCTGACAGTGATGATGAAGATACAGGAAGAGTGGTAGTCCGCGGTGAAGTTACCCATATCTATTATAATTCTTCCGATGTGATGATCCCAAGTGCAGTGCTTTTAGACAATGACGATGAGGAAGATCCCCAGGCAGAATACACCCTGACTTCTTCCGAACTCCAATACGCATTTTCCATGTACGGGACAGTAAAGGTCGGTGATGATGTGGTGCTGATTTGTGAAAAAACCACCAATGCAGATGGAGAACCGACCTATCGGGTCGTAGATTTCTTGGAATTATAAGACAGGAGAACAGGGATGGAAAAAAAGAGCAGAAAAAGGAAAAAGCTAAATAAAACCGTTATTCTCATTGCAGCGCTGGTACTGGTTGCAGCGGCTCTTGCAGGAATCATGGTTTTCAGACAGAAAGCAAAGGCAGCGGCAGCGCCGGCACAGGAAAACCGGACGGCCACAGTTGCAAAACAGAGTATTACGTCTACCTTGTCGTCTTCCGGCACGTTGGCGGCAAAAGATACCTATACGATTACGTCCCTGGTAGAAGGGGAAGTGACAATGGCAGATTTTGAGGAAGGGGATCAGGTGGAAAAGGGACAAATTCTCTATCAGATCGATCCATCTTCCATTGACTCGGAGCTGAGTTCTGCCACCAACTCCGTTTCCAGGGCAGAAAGTTCCTATGACAGCGCCAAAGAGGACTACAGCGAAGCCCAGTCAGAGTGGAGCGGCAATACCTATAAAGCAACCGAGACCGGATATATCAAAAACCTGTATGTGGAAGCTGGCGACAAAATTAATAATGGATCCCAGATCGCAGATATTTACAGCGACGCCATGATGAAGCTGCGGCTGCCGTTTTTAAGAGAAGAAGCGGCTATGATCCAGGTTGGAGACCAGGCCATTGTAACCTTAAGCGGAACCGGAGAACAGTTGGCCGGTCAGGTAACTACAGTCAGCAGTATGGACGAAACTCTGGCAGGCGGCAGGCTGGTGCGCTATGTGACCATAATCGTGGCAAATCCAGGCGGTCTGACAACCGACATGACGGCCACAGCGGAAGTAGGGGAATTTGCCTGCAGTGAAGAAGGAAGCTTTTCTGTCGCTGTAGATAAAACCATGAGCGCCAGCTTTTCCGGAAATGGCAGCGCAGAGATTGAACAGCTGTTAGTCAGCGAGGGCGATTATGTAACCGAAGGCCAGCCGATTTTCAGCATTACGTCAAAATCTGCATCCGATCTTTTGGAAACTTATAAAAATGCGCTGGATCAGGCAGAGGAAGGGCTGGAGACGGCGAAGAATAAGCTGGAAAGCACCCAGGACAGCCTGGAAAATTATACCATTACGGCGCCCATATCCGGCCAGGTTATCCAGAAAGCGGCGAAAGTGGGAGACAACATTACCCGATCTGGAAGTTCGGATACTACATTAGCGGTTATTTACGATTTGTCATCTCTTACCTTTGAGATGTCCATTGATGAACTGGATATTCAGAATGTAAAGGTAGGACAGGAAGTTGAGGTAACAGCAGATGCCTTTGAGGGACAGACTTTTTCCGGAACGGTTACCAATGTGAGCCTGCAGAGCACGTACAGCAACGGAGTTACGACTTATCCGGTAACGGTAACGTTAGAGGAATCTGGAGATTTGCTTCCAGGTATGAATGTAGACGGAACCATTATTATTGACCAGGCAGAAGACGTACTGACCATACCAGTGGATTCCTTAATGAGAGGAAATCAGGTTTATGTAAAAGACGATACAATAACAGAACCTGCAGATGGAGTTCCGGTAGGATTTCGGGCAGTCCAGGTAAAAACCGGCCTTACAAACGATACCTATGTAGAAATTACAGAAGGACTGTCGGAAGGAGACCAGGTCTATGTAGATGAATCCAGCAAAGAATCTGATATGATGGGAGTTATGATGCAGATGGCGGTTCCTGGCGGCATGGGAGGCCCAGGCGGGGGCGGTCCTAGCGGCGGCCCAGGCGGAAGATAGGAGGCGCTATGGAAAATCAGAAAAAAGGAACCCCATTAATTGAATTAAAGGATATTTATAAGATTTACCAGATGGGAGACGAAGAGGTACGGGCCAATGACGGCATTTCCCTTACCATCTGCAAAGGGGAATTCGTAGCGGTTGTGGGAAAATCAGGAAGCGGAAAATCTACGCTGATGAACATTATCGGAGCGCTGGATGTGCCGACAGAGGGAAGCTATTTTTTAGGAGGCCAGGATGTCAGCGATATGAAAGACGATGAACTGGCAGAAATCCGCAACAAAATGATCGGGTTTATTTTCCAGCAGTATAACCTGCTTCCCAAGCTGAATCTGTTAGAAAATGTAGAACTGCCGCTGTTATATGCCGGAGTAGGGGCGGCAGAGCGGAGAGAACGGGCGCTGGCTTCTTTAGAAAAAGTGGGACTGAGGGAAAAATACCAGAACCGGCCCAACCAGCTTTCCGGAGGCCAGCAGCAGAGAGTTTCCATTGCCAGAGCCCTGGCAGGAGATCCGTCGCTGATTCTGGCCGACGAGCCTACCGGCGCCCTGGATTCCAAAACCAGCAGGGAAGTACTGGACTTTTTAAAGCAGTTAAACCAGGAAGGCAACACCATCGTGATGATTACCCATGACAGTTCCATTGCACTAGAGGCAAAGCGGGTAGTCCGGATCCAGGATGGAAAAATTAATTTTGACGGAGATGTAAAAGAGTATGCTTCAATCCTTTAAAATGGCACTTAGGAGTATATGGGGCAATAAAATGAGATCCTTTCTGACCATGCTGGGGATTATTATCGGCGTTGCCTCGGTAATTATTCTGGTCAGCGTGGTCAATGGCTATATGTCTACGGTAGTAGACAGCTTTGCCAGCATGGGAGTCAATCAGATGACGGTCCGGGTTACCAATATTGACAGCCGTTCTGTAGATGATGAAGAGATGTATGGATTTTATGAAGAACATCGG
The DNA here is from genome assembly GCA_046957575.1 of Lachnospiraceae bacterium. Lineage (GTDB taxonomy): Bacteria > Bacillota > Clostridia > Lachnospirales > Lachnospiraceae > UMGS1370. The sequence continues at coordinate 39,920 of JBKUOG010000011.1, forward strand.
GATGTGTTTGCCCAGATGAGCCCCCAGGTAACCATATCTACGACCGTAAAGCATGGAACGGACAGCCTTTCTTCCACCAGCGTAGGAGGCTACAGCGAAGAATATCTGGATTTAAAGGGATATGAGCTGGAAGCAGGACGCAACATCCAGTATTCCGATCTTGTAAGCAGACAAAAGGTTTGCGTAATCGGTTATTTTGTGGCGCACGAACTATATGGAAGTCCGGAAAAAGCCTTGGGAGAAACGCTGAAAATCGGAGGATCCGCTTTCAAGATTGTGGGAGTGGCAGAACGTCAGGACGATGATGAATTGGAAGAAGGAGGAACCGACGATTTCGTATGGATGCCCTATACTGTAGCCGTAAAAATGTCCAGAAATGCCAGCATTGGCAGTTACGTATTTGCTACAAAAGATGTGTCAGACACCGATACCTGTAAAAATCTGCTGGACGCCTTTTTGATGGAAATTTTTAAAACCGATGATTTATATCGAATTATGGCCAACAGCGAGATGCTGGATTCCCTGAATGAGCAGATTGCCATGATGTCCGCCATGTTAGGCGGTATTGCGGGGATTTCCCTGTTAGTAGCAGGCGTCGGCGTCATGAATATCATGCTGGTTTCCGTAACCGAACGCACCAGGGAAATCGGCATCCGCAAATCCCTTGGAGCCAAAAAACGGGTTATTATGCAGCAGTTTGTGATTGAAGCGGCAGTGACCAGTTCCATCGGCGGCCTGATTGGAATCCTGGTTGGAGCTATTGCCACCAGACTGGTGGGGCAGGCCATGGGAATTTCAGCCAGTCCCACATTGGGAGCAGTAGCAGTTTCTTTTGGCGTGTCTGTGGGAATCGGCCTGCTTTTCGGATATATGCCGGCCAGCAGAGCGGCAAAATTAAACCCTATTGACGCATTGAGAAGTGAATAATAACCAGACCTTTCAGCCCCGCCCATCCAGGCGGGGCTTCTTGCGGTTTATTTTTAAGTATGTTATACTACGGGAAACGCAGATGCGTGAAAGATAGGTGGTAGGAATGCGAATTGGAAAGAAAACTTCGAAAAAAGAGAAAAAAGCAATGACGGTTTCTCTTTACGGGAATCTGTTTTTTGTTATCCTGGAACTGATTATGGCAGTTGCAACCGGCTCCCAGGCTGTTCTTCTGGACGCGGTGTATGATGGAATTGAGTTTTTCATGCTGCTTCCTTCCGTTTTTTTAATTCCTCTGCTGTATAAGCCAAGCAATGAAAAGTATCCCTTTGGCCATATGCAGATGGAAACCTTCTTTTTAGTCATTAAGGGCATTACCATGACAGCGGTTACTGTCGGCCTGATTTCCAACAGTATTCACATCCTGCTCCATGGCGGAAGGACGGTAGAGTTTGAAACCGTTGCCTGGTTTGAACTGTCGGCCTGCATTCTGGGCATTGCAGTGACCCTGTATCTGAGACAGAAAAATAAAAACATGAATTCTCCCATTGTAACGGTTGAAATGGAAGGGTGGAAAATCGACAGCATCATTTCTCTGGGAATGACCGCAGCGTTTCTTCTGCCTTACATTGTGCCATTTGCCTGGTTTTCAAAGCTTACACCATATCTGGACTCTATTTTTACCATTATTTTATCGATGATTATGCTGCCAGTTCCTATCAAGACGGTTATTACCGGAATCAGGGATTTGCTGCTGATTTCCCCGGAAGAAGAAACGGTTCAGGAAATTAAGGACATTGTAGAACCCATTATCAGGGAAAGCAATTGTTCGGAACTTTCTTATGAGATCGTACGGACCGGCAGAAAGCTGTGGATCAGCGCATACATTACATTAGAAAAAGATGAACTTTCCCTCCGCAGGTTTAAGTGGCTTCAAAACCGGTGTATTGTAGCCCTGGCAGAGAAGTACTCGGATTTTTATTTTGAACTGCTTCCGGAAATTGAATTTAATCTCGACGAAGTGAAAGAGCTTGCATCTACTACATACAGAGGAGAAGAAAAACATGAAGGTAATTGATATGCACTGCGATACCATTGGGGAGATTTACCGCAGAAGATGTTCGGGAGAAGAAATTGGACTGGCGTCCAGTCCGCTTCAGATTGATCTGGAGAAGCTGAAAGCCGGAAATTACAATGGAAAAAGCCGGATTTACGGCCTTGAAAATAGAAGATGTATTTTATAGGAATGTTCTGCGGGTATATCGGGAACGCTTATAAAAGAAGATGATTTTACATAGATTTTACATTTGCTACCAAAAGACTTTACAAAGCTTTGCTAAAGTAAAAATTACAATGGCAGAGAACGTCTACGCTTTGCCATAATACATGGGAAAAATTTGGAGGAAAGTATGAACATCGAAGCGATTGGAGTGCTATTTCAGTTCATTGGCGGTCTGGGTATGTTCCTGTACGGAATGAATCAGATGGCGGACGGCCTGCAGAAGTCGGCAGGTCACAGAATGCAGAAACTGTTGGGGGTGCTGACCTCTAACCGTTTAATGGGAGTGCTGCTGGGCGCCGGCATTACGGCGATTATCCAGAGCTCTTCTGCAACTACGGTTATGATTGTAGGATTTGTAAACGCAGGTCTGATGAATCTGACACAGGCAGTGGGCGTAATTATGGGTGCCAATATCGGAACCACTGTAACAAGCTGGATTGTATCTATGAGCGAATGGGGTGAGATGCTGAAACCGGAGTTTTTTGCACCGGTATTAGTGGGTATCGGAGCAGCAGTCATCATGTTTGCAAAAGATTCCAAGAAAAAAGAAGCTGGAGAGATTCTGATCGGATTCGGTCTTTTATTTATCGGTCTCAGTTTTATGTCTTCTTCTATTGAGCCGTATCGGGATGCGCCTATATTTGCTAATATTTTTGCTGTACTGGGGCGCAATCCACTGCTTGGTATTCTGGCAGGCGCACTGGTTACTGCCATTATTCAGAGTTCCTCTGCATCTGTTGGTATTTTGCAGACTCTGGCTTTAAACGGCGTGGTAAACTGGCAGTCTGCAATCTTTATTACTCTGGGCCAGAATATCGGTACCTGTATTACCGCAATTTTGTCCAGTGTGGGCGCACACCGCACCGCAAAAAGAGCAGCAGCCATCCATCTTTCTTTTAATGTAGTGGGAGCCATTATTTTCGGAATCCTTATGACAGCAGTGTTTGCATTTAATCCGGATTTGGCGGCATCTCCTATCAGCAGTGTGGAGATTTCCATTTTCCATACCGTATTTAATGTAACCAATACCATTATCCTGTTCCCATTTGCAGGCGTGCTGGTAAAACTGTCCGGACTGATGCTTGGCGAGAAGAAAAGTTCCAGTACACAAACAGCTCCGGACGATCAGATGTCCCGTCATTTGGACAACCGTCTGCTGGAAACCCCATCTTTGGCCATTGAGCAGGTTCAGAACGAAGTGGTTTCCATGGGAGAGATGGCTGTCAAGAATCTGAATCTGGCTGGAAAGGCGCTTTTAACCGGAGAGGATGAGAGCATAAAAGCAGTTTTTGAAAATGAGGTGATGATCAACCGGATGCAGAAACTGCTGGCCGGGTATCTGGTGGGTATCAGCAATGGCTCCTTAAATGAAGAGCAGCATCTGGTTGTTAAGAACCTGTTTTACAGTATCAATGATATTGAGCGAATCGGCGATCACTGCGAGAACCTGGCAGAACTGGCAGAAGAAAAGAAAAAGAGCGAACTGGTTTTTTCTGCTGAAGCTGCAAGGGAAATGGAGACATTGATTGAGACAGTAACCGAATCCGTAAACTGCGCAATCGGCGCAAGAAAGAACCACGACATGACCCTGGTCCGCCAGGCGCTGCGCAAAGAGGAAGAAGTGGACAGTCAGGAAGAAGACTTAAGAGAAAATCACATGAAGCGCCTTGCCGAGATGCAGTGCAACTTTGAAAATGGCATTGTATTCTTAGACGCAGTAAGCAATCTGGAGAGAATCTCTGACCATGCAGTAAATATTGCCGGCTATGTGAAGGAGGAAGCAGCGTGGAACGGATCTATGTCATAGAAGATGATGAAAATATCCGCAACCTGTTAAAAGTAGCCCTGGAGGGATTCGGCTACGCGGCAGAATGCTTTGAGACAGCAGAAGAGGGCTTAGAGCGGATAGAGGAACTTCCGCCGGATCTGGCAATCTTTGACTGGATGCTGCCTGGAATGGACGGGGTATCCGCTATCCGGAAAATCCGCAAAAAAGAAGAATTGGCTCATATTCCAGTTATCTTACTGACAGCCAAAGAGCGGGAGATGGACAAGGTGACTGGTCTGGACAGCGGCGCAGATGATTACATGGTAAAACCATTCGGCGTTCTGGAACTGGCGGCCCGTATCAGGGGACTGCTGCGCCGCAGCGCCAAGCAGGACAATGACCAGGTGGAAATTGGAAAACTGGTGATTAAGCGGGCTGTAAGAGAAGTGTATTTTGACGGCCATTTTGTAAAACTGACTTTAAAAGAATTTGAACTGCTGTGGTATCTGTGCATGAACCGGACCAGGGTAGTCACCAGGGAAGAACTGTTAGATCATGTCTGGGGATATGAGTACGCAGGAGAAACCAGGACGCTGGACATGCATGTAAGGACTCTGCGTCAAAAATTGGGAGAAGAAGGGGCATCTTATGTGACTACTGTGAGAGGAGTCGGATACCGCCTGGTAGAACCCAGAGAGGTATAAGAGGGAGACCATGCAGAAGACTATTCTGAGAAAGTTCATAAAAGTTCTGGTGCTGGCTCTTTTGCTCAACAGCGCTATTTTCTATATAGCCTGCAGCACCGTACTGCAAAGGAAATTCACCGAAAATATGATTTATGCGCTGGAAACCATTGACAGTTTTCTGGATTATTCCAGAGACTTAGAACCCCAGCTTGCGAAAATGGATAAAGTGTTTGGCCAAAATGACAGCCGGATTACCATTGTAGCAAAAGATGGAACCGTTTTGTTTGACACAGAAGGCCAAAAAGAAGCTGATATGGAAAATCATCTGGACAGGCCGGAGATTCAGTCAGCCTTAAAAAAGGGCACCGGTTTTGCTGAAAGGCGTTCCATGACGATGAAACAGTATATGGTCTATACAGCTTATTATTCCCAGCAGGGGGATGTGGTTCTGCGCCTTTCTTCTCCATATTCGGGGCTGAAAGAATTTCTGCCTATGCTGCTTCCGGCTGCCTGGCTCAGCTTTGCGGCTGCAGTGATCGCATCCTGCCTGACTACGGAACATTTTGTCTCTTCTGTTACCCGGCCGCTGCGGGAGATTGCCGGCGAAATGGAAAAGCTGAAAGGAAACGGAGAAGAGTTTCACTTTGAACCCTGTGAATATCCGGAAATCAACATCATCGGGAAAACCACAGAGACCATGAGCAACAATGTGCGGAATTATTTAAAGCAGCTGAATCAGCAGAGGGAGATTCGGGAAGAATTTTTCAGCAATGCCTCTCATGAATTAAAAACGCCTATAACCTCTATCCAGGGATATGCCGAACTGCTGGAAAATGGAATTGTGCAGGATGAAGCCATGCGCCAGGATTTTATCCGGCGTATCCGGAAAGAAGCGGCCAATATGAGCAGCCTGATCAATGATATTTTAATGATTTCCAGGCTGGAATCTCACAAGGCAGTGTTAAATTATTCCAATGTGGATCTGGCATCTATTGTAAACGAAACAGTGGAAGGGCTTCAGCCGGTTATGGCCGGAAACCAGGTGTATGTCCATCAGGACTGCGACAGGGTTTGCCTGTGGGCAGATGGAAAACAGATGCGGGAACTGATCGGCAATCTCATTGGCAATGCGGTCAAGTACAACCGCCAGGGCGGACAAGTCTGGATTGTTGTAAAAGAAGATAAAGAAAAAAAGATGGCCGTTATCCAGGTAAAAGACAATGGGTTCGGCATTCCGGAAGAATCCCTTCCCAGGATTTTTGAGCGGTTTTACCGGGTAGAAAAGGGAAGAAGCAAGCGGGCCGGAGGAACGGGGCTGGGACTTTCTATTGTGAAACATATTGTCACGTATTATAACGGAACCATTGAAGTCAAATCCCGTCTGGATTATGGCACGACCTTTACTGTACAGCTTCCAGTGACAAACGGATAATAAAAAGGGTATTTTCATTTTTATGTCTCTGTGGTATACTTAGCATCAGTTTGGTAACCACCGATTGATAAGCAAGACAGAGAAAAGGAATGAGAATATGCTAGACAATAAAGATTATATCAGCCGGCTCAATAGGGCAAGACGGAGGCGCAATCGAAGATTGAATATTTCCTATATGATTATAGGGTTGATTGCAGCAGTCGTTATTGGACTCCTTATTGGAGCCGGTATTTTTATGATGAAAAAGAAAGAGCCAGCTTCTTCAGATAATCAAAAAGCCGTTCAGGAAGAACAGATGGCAGAGACAGAAAGTTCTGCCGAAGAGAGTCCTCTCTCACTGGAAGAGGCTGCAGAAAACGAGCGGCTGGCAGAGGCAGAGAAAGTAGTAGATTCTTATGAGAATCTGGGAATTGTCCAGGTATCCGGATATTTAAACATCAGGGAGACTCCGGGAGCAGACGGTAAGATTATCGGCAAACTGGAAGGGGACAGCGCCTGCGAGATTGTATCTTCAGAAGGAGACTGGTATCAGATTACTTCCGGCGGACTGACCGGCTATATCAGCAACGCCTATGTTCTGACCGGAGAAGAGGCCAGAGAAAAAGCGTTGGGACTGGTTAAGAAAATGGCCCTGATTACCGGAGACAGCGTCAATATCCGTCAGGAGCCGGTGATTGATCCGGCCAATGTAATAGGGGCCGCTATTAAAGACGAGAGGTACGCTGTGGAAGAAGAACTGGACGGATGGATCAAAATTCCGGAAGGATATATTTCATCTGATTATGCACAGGTGCAGTATATGCTAAACGAGGCCCAGAAGCTGGATCTTCAGGCCATGGCCATTAACCAGTACAACAATCTGGTAATTTCCAAAGTGGATACCTATCTAAATGTCCGGGAAGAGCCAAGTCCGGACGGCAAGATTATTGGTAAGATGACCAGTAAGGCGGCCGGCGAGATTCTGGATGATTCGACTGAAGGATGGTATAAGATTAAGTCCGGCAAGATTACCGGATACATTTCATCAGATCCTCAATATACGGCAACAGGCCAGGAAGCAAAGGATATTGCCACCGGAACCGCGACTCTGATGGCGATTGTCAACACAGATATGTTAAATGTCCGGACAGAACCTTCTACTGATGCGTCTATCTGGACTCAGATTTCCAAAGAAGAGCGGTATCCGGTTTTAAACCAGTTAGACGGATGGGTAGAGATCGAGCTGGATGCCGGCGATGAGGAAGGCAGTGTGGACAAGGCATATGTGTCCACCAGAGATAACAATGTAGAAGTGCGCTACGCCCTCAACGAAGCGATTAAGTTCTCCCCATTGGAGGAAGCAGCCAATGCGTCAGCATCTTTGCGCAACCAGATTGTCAACTATGCGCTGCAGTTTGTGGGCAATCCATATGTATGGGGCGGCACCAGCCTGACCAATGGAGTAGACTGTTCCGGATTTACCATGAAGGTATATGAAAAATTCGGAGTCGCTCTTCCTCACTATTCCGGCTCCCAGGCACAGATGGGCAAGGCGGTAAGTTCCAGCGAGATGCGGCCGGCAGACTTGATTTTCTACACAGACAGCAAAGGAAAAGTAAATCACGTAGCGATGTATATTGGCAACGGACAGGTTGTTCATGCGGCCAGCAGGCGAAGCGGCATTAAGATTTCTACCTGGAATTACCGCAAGCCCAAGACCATCCGCAATATGCTTGGTGATTAGGACAAAAAGGAGGGACTAGTGTGAAAAACAATTATCTTGCGCAGTTTTTTGGAAAATCCCAGAATTATACGGATATTCCCAATCAGCTTTTTGCAGAATACAATGTCAAAAAAGGTCTTCGCAATGAAGACGGAACCGGTGTGTGCATCGGCCTTACTAAAATTTCAGATGTAGTCGGCTACACCCAGGAAAATGGCAAAAAGACCGATGCATCGGGAGATTTGTATTACAGAGGATACAGCATAAGGGATTTGGTGGCCAACAAACGGCCGGCCCATGGCTATGAGGAAGTGTGTTTCCTTTTGCTGTTCGGCTACCTTCCCAAAAAAGAAGAGCTGAACCGGTTCTGTGAAGTGGTAAAAGAGATGTATGAACTTCCCTACGAATTTCTGGAGACCAATATTTTAAGGACTCCGGCCAAAAATCTGATGAATAAGATTCAGCATGCGGTGCTGGCTCTCTACAATTATGATGAGGAACCAGATGACATTGATGAGTACAAGACTCTGATAAAAGGCGTAAACCTGATTGCCAAGATGCCCTCCATTATCTGCTACGAATACATGAGCAAGGAGCATTACTTTAACCGGAAAAGTCTGGTCCTTCACTACCCGAAAAAGGAATATTCTATTGCGGAAAATTTTCTTTATATGCTTCGCGAGGACAAGGTGTTTACCAGGCAGGAGGCTAATTTGCTGGATGTACTCTTAATGCTTCATGCGGATCATGGCGGAGGTAACAATTCTACCTTTACCAATGTGGTGATTTCCTCAACCAATACGGATATTTATTCTACGATTTGCGGATCTATCGGCTCCTTAAAGGGCCCCCGTCATGGCGGAGCCAATTTAAAAGTATCTGAGATGATGGATGAAGTTATTGCATTGATCGGCTATACCACAGATAAAGCGGCAGTAAAGTCGGTTATCCGAAAAATCACAGGCAAAGAACTTTATGATAAGAGCGGCCTGATTTATGGATTTGGCCATGCAGTTTATACCATTTCAGATCCAAGGGCAGAGCTCTTAAGGGGATTCTGTGAGGAAGTGGCAAAAGAACAGGGCAAGATGAAGGAATTTTACTTTTACCGTCTGTTTGAAGAATGTGTAAAAGAGGTGATTATGGAAGACAAGCACAGAGTCATTCCCACCAATGTAGATTACTACAGCGGATTTGCTTATGACATGCTGCGAATTCCAAGAGAACTCTATACGCCTCTGTTTGTGACCAGCCGTCTGGTAGGCTGGATTGCCCACAATATTGAGAACAAACTTTACGATGGGAAAATTATGCGTCCGGCAACCAGATATGTGGGAGAAAATGTACCATATATACCAGTGGAAGAGCGGTAAACAGATACAAAAGACGCCGGACAGGCAAAATGGTCCGGCGTCCGGTAATTTACCGGATACATAAAAGGGGGCGCAAAATGAAACGGATAATTGGGATTACCGGAGGAGTCGGTTCCGGGAAAAGCCGCATCCTGGAATTATTAGAACAGGAGTTTCAGGCGAAGGTGATTTTAGCCGATGAGGTTGCCCGCAGTCTGATGGAGCCGGGAAGTTCTGGATATCAGCAGGTGACAAAAACGCTGGGAACAGGTTTTTTAAAACCAGACGGCAGTGTGGATCGAAAGAAATTGTCAGATCTGATTTTTTCTGACCCGGATGCCTTAAAGACCATGAACCGGATTATCCATCCCATGACCTGGGCTGCCATAAAAGATATGACAGAATCAGCCGGGGAAGAACTGGTGATTGTAGAATCCGCTCTTATGGGCAGGGAGCAGAAAAAAGAGTATGGGGAAATCTGGTATATTTTTGTTGCAAAAGAGACAAGGATCAGACGTCTGATGGAAAGTCGGGGGTATTCCAGAAAAAAATGTCTGGAAATTATTTCCAGTCAAAAAAGCGAAACAGAATTTCGGGCCATCTGTGATAAAGTGATTGACAATAACGGATTGTTTGAAGATACCAAAAGGCAGATAGAGACTATTCTGCGTGCCGATAATAAAAAGGAATGTATAAAATCATGAGATTTGTGAGTATTGCAAGTGGAAGCAGCGGAAACTGCATTTATGCAGGAACAGAAAACAGCCACATTTTAATTGATGCAGGAATCAGTGCCAAACGAATTGAACAGGGATTAAACGAGATTGGAATTAAGGGCAGCGAACTGGACGGGATTTTTGTCACCCATGAACACTCCGATCATATCAGAGGACTGGGAGTGCTGGCAAGAAAATACCAAAAGCCCATTTACGGGACAAAAGAAACTCTGGAGGAGATTGAGCGCTGTTCCTCGCTGGGAAATTTTGACACAGATCTTTTGACGCCGATTCTGCCGGATACAGATTTTGAAATGAAAGATTTAAAGATCCATCCTTTTCGGGTGGACCATGATGCGGCCAATCCGGTAGCATACCGGATTCAAAACAACAAAAAGTCAGTAGCAGTCGCAACGGATATGGGGCACTATGACCAGTACATTATTGACAACCTTCAAAATCTGGACGCCCTTCTTTTAGAGTCCAACCATGATGTGCGGATGCTGGAAACCGGTCCTTATCCGTATTATTTAAAAAAGAGGATTTTAGGCGATCATGGCCATTTATCCAATGAAAACGCAGGACGTTTGCTGTGTCAGATCCTTCATGACGGATTAAAACACATTTTCCTGGGCCATTTGAGCAAGGAAAATAATTACGAAGAGCTGGCCTATGAGACAGTCCGTTTAGAGATCACAGAAGGGGAGACTCCTTACAGTGCAGTGGATTTTTCCATCAGCGTGGCAGGAAGAAACCAGATGTCAGAGATAATCTGCATTTAGTGATATCAGGGTTCCAGAAGCACGCAGTGCAAAGCAATCCAGTATCAAAAAATAAAAACAGGTAAAAAGGAGAACAACATGAACAGAGTAATCATTACCGTAGTAGGAAAAGACACAGTAGGGATCATTGCCAAGGTATGCGCATATCTGGCAGAGAATCATGTAAATATTCTGGACATATCCCAGACCATTGTCCAGGAGTTTTTCAACATGATGATGATTGTGGATATGCAGAATGCAACAGCCTCTTTTGAAGATGTGGCAGCAGGGCTGGACACAGTCGGAGCAGAGATGGGCGTTACCATTAAGTGCCAGAGAGAAGAAATTTTCACAAAGATGCACAGAATCTAAATAAGGCGAAAGGCGGAAGACTGATGATTAATAGCTACGAAGTAAATGAAACCAACAAAATGATAGAGCAGGAAAACCTGGATGTCCGTACCATTACTATGGGAATCAGCCTGCTGGACTGTGCAGACGGCAATCTAAATACTGTCAATGAGAAGATTTATAAGAAAATTACCACTCTGGCAAGAGATCTGGTTTCCACAGGAGAGGCGATTTCCAGAGATTTCGGGATTCCCATTGTCAATAAGCGGATTTCAGTGACTCCCATTGCTCTGGTAGGCGCTTCCTCCTGCAAAAGTGCGGAAGATTTTGTTACTATTGCAAAGACCTTAGACCAGGCAGCCAAGGAAGTAGGGGTCAATTTTATCGGCGGCTATTCGGCGTTAGTCAATAAAGGAATGACCACTGCAGATCGCAATCTGATGCTGTCTATTCCTCAGGCGATGGCGGAAACCGAGCGGGTGTGCAGTTCCGTAAACGTGGGTTCCACCAAAACCGGACTGGACATGGATGCCGTACAGCTAATGGGCCGGATTGTAAAGGAGACGGCAGAAGCAACAAAAGATCGGGATTCGTTAGGATGCGCCAAACTGGTGGTATTCTGCAACGCACCAGATGACAATCCGTTTATGGCAGGCGCTTTCCATGGAGTGACGGAAGCAGATGTAATTATCAATGTAGGAGTCAGCGGTCCAGGCGTTGTAAAAACTGCGCTGGAAAAGGCCAGAGGAGAAAACTTTGAAGTACTCTGCGAGACCATTAAAAAGATTGCCTTTAAGATTACCCGCGTGGGACAGCTTGTAGCACAGGAGGCAGCCAGCCGTCTTCATGTGCCTTTCGGCATTATTGATTTGTCTTTAGCTCCCACACCTGCTATCGGGGACAGCGTGGCGGAGATTCTGGAGGAGATGGGATTAGAACGGGTCGGCGCGCCGGGTACAACCGCAGCTCTTGCCATGCTAAACGATCAGGTAAAGAAAGGCGGGATTATGGCCTCTTCGTATGTAGGAGGTCTTTCCGGCGCATTTATTCCGGTCAGCGAGGATCAGGGGATGATTGATGCAGTTTCCGCAGGCGCTCTGACTCTGGAAAAACTGGAAGCCATGACCTGTGTCTGCTCTGTGGGCCTGGATATGATTGCCATTCCCGGCGATACTCCAGATACTACCATTGCAGGAATTATTGCAGATGAGGCGGCTATCGGCATGATCAACCAGAAGACAACAGCAGTCCGCATTATTCCGGTGATTGGAAAGACTGTTGGGGATACAGTCGAATTCGGCGGTTTGCTGGGCTATGCGCCTGTGATGCCGGTCAATCCGTATTCCTGCGAAAAATTCGTTACCAGAGGGGGACGGATTCCTGCTCCCATTCACAGTTTTAAAAACTAGGGGTAATTTGGATGAAGATATATTTGATTCGCCATGGACGTCAGAGCAGCAGACTTTGCAATGTCAACGCAGATTTGTCTGAAGCGGGATTTTGCCAGGCGGCCCTGGTAGGAGAGCGCCTGTTTCCGGAAAAGATTCAGGCAGTATATTCCAGCGATTTGATTCGGGCAGTTCAGACTGCCCAGGCCGCCAATCTGTACTGGAATGCAGAGCACATCGTCTGTCCAAAGCTTCGGGAAATCTCCTTTGGAGATATGGAAGGAATGTCAGATGCAGAGATTGCGGTCGTCTTTAAGGATTTTAAGATTCAAATGGCAAAGATGGAAGAAGATCTTGCCTATCCTGGGGGAGAGTGCGCAGCAGATGTGGTGCGTCGGGCCCTTCCGGTTTTTGAGGAAATAGTAAAAAGCGGGTACGAAAGGGTGGCAGTGGTTACGCATGGAGGTGTAATCCGCTGTATGAGCGCATACTATCTGGGGCTAAATCTGGCCAGATGGCGGATTTTGGGAAAAAACTTAGAAAACTGCAGCATTACAGAACTTTCCTGGGATGCGAAGGAGAGACGGTTTAGCCTGGAGCGGTTTAATGACTATGCCCATTTAGAAAAGCGCCCGGATCTTCTTAGGAGTGCCTGGGTGGAAGAGGAAAATTAATATGGATGAACAGCTTTCAAAAGCATTGGACCAATTTTTAAATGAAGATCTGGAAAAACTGGTGTTAAGTAATCCCAGAGAAAAGGATAAAGTTTTTAAAATTCAGATTCGTCCTGTGGTCATTCAGGGAGATTTAAAATTTCAGGCAGAGGAATTTCTGGGAAAGCAGGCTTTTCACAAAAATCTGGAAACCGGGCAGGCAAAGGAGTACATCGGGCAGCAGCTTGTTAGTCAGTTTAAACAGATGGAAGGAAATTCCGGTCTGGGAACCCTTCAGGTTTTGGTCAGCAAAAAGGGAAAGATGACTGTAAAGGCGAAAAAACGGCAGGAGGCAGAAAGTGCCCTGTCTCCTAAGATGGCTGCTCCTTCCAGACAGGAAAAACTTCTTTCCCTGTCGCACAACCGGACCAAGCGGTATGTGCTAAAAGAAGGGACGCCAGTGCCGTTTTTGGTGGATTTAGGAGTCATGACTACAGAGGGGAACGTTGTCCGGACCAGATACGATAAATTCCGCCAGATCAACCGTTTTTTAGAATTTATCGAGGACATTCTGCCAAGGCTTGATAAGTCCAGAGAAAGTGTCATTATTGATTTTGGCTGCGGAAAGTCCTACCTTACCTTTGCCATGTATTACTACCTGAAGGTTCAGATGGGATATCCCATCCGTATTATCGGACTGGATTTAAAACAGGACGTCATCGATCACTGCAACCAGTTAAGCAGGAAATATGGCTATGATACGCTAAAGTTTTATCATGGGGACATTGCCAGCTATGAAGGGGTCAGCCAGGTAGATATGGTAGTGACTCTTCACGCCTGCGATACGGCGACGGATTACGCGCTGGCAAAGGCAGTGCGCTGGGGCGCAAAAGTGATTCTTTCCGTTCCCTGCTGTCAGCACGAACTAAATAAGCAGATAAAGAACCATCTGCTTGATCCGGTGCTTCATTATGGCATTATCAAAGAGCGGATGGCAGCCTTGTATACAGATGCCCTGCGGGCGGAGATTTTAGAGAACAAAGGGTATCGGACTCAGCTTCTGGAATTTATTGATATGGAACACACTCCGAAAAATATTTTAATACGGGCAGTGTACCAGGGGCTGCAAAAAGAGAATCAGGCAAAGATAAAAGAGATTTTAGAGTTCCTTCACGTAATGCCTGCACTGTATCGGGAACTGATGGAACCGGAAATATAAGTGATTAAAAATATGAGAGCAGAAGAAAAAACAAATGTAAGAAACAGTATTACAAGGGTCTTTTTTGCAGGACTTTTGTTTGCCCTCCAGGTTTACTGGATTGTACTGGTAGCCATCCGGCTTAACCGGTACTCGACTGCAATTGCGGCAATAACCGGTCTGCTGGCTTTGATTTTAGCCCTGCGAATTAACAGCGGAAATGAAAACGCAGCTTTTAAAATGCCCTGGATCATTTTGATTTTGGTATTTCCGGTATTTGGAATCTGTGTATTTTTCCTGTTTGGGAGAAGGGGAGCCACAAAACGGGACAGAGAGCGGTTTGGAGCAGAACATAAGCGCTGGATGGGATTTTTAAAACAGGATCCAAAGGTTATGGATGCGTTAGAAGAGACGGATCTGTATGCGGCTAATCAGTTTCGTTACCTTTCCAGACAGGAAGGCTATCCAGTTTTTCAAAATACCCAGGTGAAGTTCTACGATTTTGCGGAAAAAGGGATAGAAGATCAGCTTTTAGAACTGGAAAAGGCAGAAACATATATTTTTATGGAGTATCATGCCATTGAAGAAGGCCAGTCTTTTGGCAGGATTATGAAGATCTTAGAAAAAAAGGCGGCCCAGGGCGTAGAAGTTCGGATTTTGTATGATGATGTAGGAAGCGTAGGTTTTCTGAATCTGGATTTTATTAAGCGGATGAAGGAAAAAAATATCCAGTGCAGAGTTTTCAACCCGGTATTTCCAGTGCTGAAGATTTTTATGAACAATCGGGATCACAGAAAGATTACTATTATTGACGGAAAGGTCGGGTTTACCGGCGGATATAATCTGGCCGACGAATATTTTAATCTGACTCATCCTTACGGAACTTGGAAGGATACCGGAATCCGCCTGGAAGGAGACGGGGTAGATAGTCTTCTCACCATGTTTTTGGAGATGTGGAACGGATTTGTAAACAGCGCAAAAGATACATCAGGCCAGCCGTATTTTGCAAAGGACAAAGGCAGGAACTGTGAAGGCGGGTTTGTGCAGCCCTATGCCGACAGTCCCTTAGATGACCGCCAGGTAGGAGAAAATGTATACTTAAATCTGATAAAAGGGGCAAAACGGTTTTTATATATCACGACTCCTTACTTGATTATCAGTGATGAAATGCGCAGGGAACTGACGCAGGCAGCAGAAAGAGGCGTGGATGTGCGGATTGTTACCCCAGGGATACCGGACAAGAAAATGGTGTTTCGGGTAACCCGCTCTTACTATGCAGGGCTGGTCAAAGGGGGCGTGCGGATCTATGAATACACCCCTGGATTCATTCACTCCAAGCAGATGACAGCAGACGGAGAATATGGCGTAGTGGGAACCATCAATCTGGACTACCGGAGTTTATACCATCATTTTGAAAATGGAGTGCTGCTCTATGACTGTCCTGCAGTCAAAGACATGGTTCAGGATTTTCATCAGACGTTCCAGGCATCCAGGGAAGTGACAAAGGAGTATGAGGGAGAGAGGTACGCAGCAGTAAGGGGATTTGACTGCCTGCTGCGTCTGGCAGCGCCTTTACTCTAGGACCAGCAGTTTCCGGTTGAACTCATTTTTGAAAACAGCGTATTCGGCATCCAGAGCGTCAAACCCGGCAGACGGATACCGCTGGCAGAAAGCACTTTGATATAAGTGGCTGGCGTACAGATCTTTTTGAAATTCATCTAAGGCCGGACCAGATAAAACAGAAAAAGCAGCAGCGGGTTTTGTAATTAGAGGAATCCGGCTGCTTTTTTTGATGGCGGAAAAAAGAGGAGCTGCCTGCTTTTTAAATCCCAGGACTCTGGCATAAGGGGTGTATCCCTGTTTTTTCCAGCAAAAGGTTTGTGCCTCTGTGATGTTAAGCAAAAGTCTAGTCAATCCGCGGTTTATGCGGGTGTAGGTATACTGCCTGGTTTTTAGCTGGCGGATTCGCCCTTCCCATCCGGTGATGTCTAAAGACAGGCGGGAAAGCCGCAGAGCCATATCCGGGGAAATGTCAGAAATTCGGCTAAAACCAGCGGCGCCCCGGTCCTCTTTCTGAGCCATGTCCAGGATTTTTTCGTTTAGCAGGGAAGAAAAGTCTTCCGGCCATAACGGTTTTGAAAGGCAGAATACCTCCCTCACCGAATCAGGCAGAAAGGTCAGAGCGCTAAAGGAAGCTACCTCACATCCATCCGGGAGTCCATAGGGGAATTCATTTAAAAGTGCGGCCCGGATACCAGTAGCAGAAGCAAATTCTCCATGGGAAATGACATCGTGATAGCCATCGCCTTTTCTCAAGATAGTGAAAGGCCGCAGAGCAGCATTCTGCCGGAGAATAGCTTTGCAGTATTCCAACCCTAAAATATTATTGGGAGAGGATATAAGGGAGACTAAGGAAGCAGGTCCATGTTTGGCACAGACTTTTTTTAAGGCAGTCTGTCTGGCTGCCGGAAAGGTGGATCCGCGTTTTAACTCTTCCTGAAGCAGCAAAGAATATTCGCTGGATTCCTGCAAAAGAAATGCTGCGCCATCCATAAAATCCTCTGTATGTCCATGTTCGCTGCCAAAACAGAGACAGTTGACAACGCCAAGCCCATCCAGGAGGGCGGTGCCGCAGGCTGCAAAATCTTCTGCAAAACTGCAGGAAAAGGCAGCGGGAAGTTCTAAAACCAGATCGGCACCCCCAAGAAGAGCCATACGGGCGCGGGTATATTTGTCAAAAAGGGCAGGACCTCCCCTCTGAACAAAATCGCCGCTCATGGCAACGACAATAAAGTCTGCCCCAGTCTGCGCCTTTGCTTCTTTTATGTGATACGCGTGGCCGGTGTGGAAGGGATTATATTCTGCAATAATTCCGGTAACGTTCATGGGAATATCCTTTCGTAAAAAAATAGTTGACAGTATCATCATATTGTAACAGTTCAGTCATGCATCTTTTTGCCCGCTTACATCATATTCGACTTCAGTGAGAATTTCAAGTCTCACTGAATATGTTTTTTTACTTGTGATTTTCTTCTAAATGGCATATACTAGAACCATCATTTTATGTCAGGAGGAATCACAATGAAATTAGTATACGCAATTGTAAGAAATGATAATGAAGATGATGTGGTAAATGAACTGACCCAAAATCATTTTAGTATTACCAGACTTTCTACGACCGGAGGATTTCTGAAAAAAGGAAATACCACTCTGCTAATCGGTACGGAGGATGCACAGGTGGATAAAGTAATTGATATTATTAAAAAAGAATGCGGCAAGCGGCAGAAGATTACGGTCAACGTACCCTATATGTCCGGAACTTCCATGGTCAATTACGGGACTATGCCTATGAATGTAGAGATCGGCGGCGCAACGATTTTTGTAACAGACGTGGATCGTTTTGAAAAAATTTAGCGGATGTTTTGCAAAAAATGCAAAGTATGGCCCACTGGTACTTGAAAAATAATGACAAATCTCCTAGAATAGAAGATAGAATCACACAACTATGATGTTGATTAAATTTATACAAAATTAAGGAGAGGACAGGATTATGAAATTTATTGTTGAAACATCCGCACGTCACGTACATGTAACTCAGGAGACTTTGGAGATTCTGTTTGGAAAGGGCCACGAGCTGACCCATAAGAAAGATTTGTCCCAGCCAGGCCAGTTTGCCTGCGAAGAAAGAGTAACCGTAGTAGGCCCTAAAAAATCCTTGGAGAGAGTTTCTATTTTAGGGCCAGTCAGAAATGCTGATCAGGTAGAACTTTCCTTATCTGATGCCCGTTCTATCGGCGCAGCAGCTCCCATCAGAGAGTCCGGCGACGTTGCAGGCAGCGCTCCATGTAAATTAGTTGGTCCCTGCGGCGAAGTTGAGTTGACCGAGGGCGTTATCGCTGCAAAGCGTCACATCCATGCAACTTTGGAAGATGCTGAAAAATTAGGCGTAAAGGATAAAGACGTTGTTTCCGTTAAGATTGATACCGACGGCAGAAGCCTGGTATTTGGCGACGTAGTAGTTCGTGTAAGCCCGAAATTCGCTCTGGCTATGCACATTGACACTGACGAGTCCAATGCAGCAGGCTGCGGCAGAGAAGTATACGGCGAGATCGTAAAATAATCAGACCAAATCAAGCTTAAAGGAGAACATACAATGAAAATCTTAGTTATTAACTGCGGAAGCTCTTCCTTAAAATATCAGTTAATCGACATGGAAAACGAAAGCGTACTGGCAAAAGGTTTATGTGAGAGAATCAGCATTGACGGTTCCAAGCTGACCCATAAGCCGGCAGGCAAGGACGAATACGTAGTAGAAAGCCCGATGCCGGATCACAAGGTAGCGGTTCAGTTAGTAATGGACGCATTAATGGACAAGGACCATGGCGTAATTACCAGCACCGATGAGATTTCAGCAATCGGCCACCGGGTTCTGCACGGCGGCACTGTTTACAGCGATTCCATTGTAGTAAATGACGATGTAAAGAAAGTGATCCGCGAGTGCTTTGACTTAGGACCTTTACACAACCCGGCAAACTTAATCGGTATCGAGGCATGTGAAGCAGCGATGCCTGGCAAGCCAAACGTAGCGGTTTTTGATACTGCATTCGGTATGGCGATGCCTGAGAAAGCATATACCTATGCAATTCCTCATGAATACCAGGAAAAATACGGCCTGCGCAGATATGGTTTTCATGGTACCAGCCATAAATTCGTATCTGCAGAAGCAATTAAGTTCGGCGGACTGGATCCGGAACATGCAAAGGTTATCGTATGCCACTTAGGAAACGGCGCCAGCGTATCTGCTTCTATCGGCGGCAAGTGCGTAGATACCAGCATGGGTCTTACTCCATTAGAGGGTCTGATCATGGGAACCAGAAGCGGTGACATTGATCCGGCAGTTGCTCAGTATATCTGCAACCATGAGAACAAGGACATCAACGAAGTATTAAACATCTTCAACAAGAAGTCCGGTATCTTAGGTATGAGCGGCGGCATTTCCAGCGATTTCCGCGATGTAGGAAAGGCCGCAGCAGAGGGAAATCATCTGGCAGAGGTGGCGCTGGATGCATTTAAGTATCGGGTTGCAAAATATATCGGTGCTTACACTGCGGCTATGAATGGCGTAGATGCCATTGCCTTTACTGCAGGTGTAGGAGAGAACGATGTGAAGACCAGAAATGACATCTGCCAGTATCTGGGCTATTTAGGTGTTGAGATTGACGAAGAGGCCAACAATGTGCGGGGAGAGGAGAGAGTGATTTCTACTCCGGCATCCAAGGTAAAAGTAATGTTAATCCCAACCAACGAAGAACTGGCAATTGCAAGAGAAACTCTGGCATTAGTGTAAATATTGGGAAGATGTTTCAAAAATTTGTTGACAAAATAGCAGTGTGTCTGTATAATAGCAGAGGTGCGTATTAGGAGATTAATATGCTGATTAACTTATCAGAGTTGTTTTCCTGCCAAGGAAAGATGAAGACCTATACCCCAGATCTTGAGATGACACAGTGTCCCACCCCAGATGGTGTGTGTGAGATTGTGGAGAAAGGCCCCATTTCATTGACCATTGTCAATGAGGGAGAGCGGAAGATGCATATGGAAGGGAGCGCCAGACTGAGTCTGTCCATGCCTTGTTCCAGATGCTTAGAGCCAATAATAGTGCCTTTTGAACTGGAGATTGATCAGGAGCTGGATTTAAACCAGACTGAAGAGGAACGGGTAGAAGCGTTGGATGAACAACCCTATATAAGCGGTTACAATCTGGATGTGGACCAACTGGTTCTCAATGAACTGCTGTTGAATTTGCCTATGAAGGTTCTCTGCAAGGAAGATTGCAAGGGGATTTGCAATAGATGTGGCACCAATCTCAACAGAGGCACCTGCGATTGTGAAAAGCAGTCGCTGGATCCTCGAATGTCAGTTATCCAGGATATTTTTAAACAGTTTAAGGAGGTGTAAACCATGTCTATCTGCCCAAAGAATAAATCTTCTAAAGCTAGAAGAGATAGCCGTAGAGCAAACTGGAAGATGAGTGCTCCAAACTTAGTTAAGTGCAGCAAGTGCGGCGCTTTAATGATGCCTCACAGAGTTTGCAAGGCTTGCGGTTCTTACAACAAGCGTGAGATCGTAAAAGTTGAGGACTAATTTCAACGAAATTAAAATGTGAAAGAGACGCTATTTCATAGATGAGTGTTCATTTATGAAGCAGCGTCTTTTTTGTTGCCTTTATACCTTTTCTGCATATGGCCTTCCCTGCATTATGCCAAGACAGTATTGTTAAAAATAAGACAAAACTGGTATAATAAATCTAACAGACAGAAAGATGGATGATGATGGATAGTCAGATAATAAAAAGGAGGAACCAGATTATGTCAGAATGTTGTCAGAAAGCATTAACGGCTCAGGAAAAATGGATTCAGCTTAACCAATACCAGACGGAAGGCAGAGAGCGGACACTGAAAATTAACGAAATCGTGCGCAGCAAGCCGATAAAAATGGATATTAACCGCGCAAGACTGTTTACTGAGTCTTTCCGCGCTACGGAAGGCGAAAACCTTCTGATCCGGTGGGCAAAGGCATTTTTGCACGTAACCGAAAACATTCCGGTTTACGTAGAACCGGATTATGAATTAATTGTAGGAAAGATGACCGGAGACATTGGCCGTTTCGGTACGCTGTATCCGGAAAATGACGGACCAGCTCTGCTGCAGCTGAAAAATGCGGCAAACCGTCCAATCAGCCCGTATCTGGTAACAGAAGAAGACTACAAGATTATTGAAGAAGAGATTTATCCGTACTGGAAGGACAGCAGCTATGCCCAGGCTTACGTCCAGGCGCTGCCGGAAGAAACCAGAAAGCTGATTTTTGGAGAAGATAAAAACAATTTCAGCGTACAGCAGTTTATCATTGCCCAGTCCACTACCGTACGTTCCAGCTTAAACTACAACTATGACGTAGAATTCCTGCTGAAAAACGGCTTTGGCGGTTATCGTAAGATTGCAGAAGAACGATTAGAAGAGGCGAAGAAAACACCGGCTTCCTATGTAAAAGAAGGACCATTCTGGGAAGCAGCGCTGATTTGCTGCAAGGGCTGCAGCACTTTGATTCGCCGGTATGCCGATGAAGCCAGAAAGACAGCCGGACAGGCGGCAGATCCAGTAAGAAAACAGGAGCTGCTTCAGATTGCAGACAACTGTGAATGGCTTTGCGAACATCCGGCAAGAGATTTCCGCAGCGCCCTTCAGCTGCAGTGGTTCCAACAGATTTTAGTCCGTCTGGAACAAAACGTAGGAGGCGCTCTTGGAAACGGACGCATGGATCAGCACCTTCTTCCGTATTACCGCAAAGATCTGGAAAATGGAACATTGACCCGCGCCCAGGCGAAAGAGCTGCTGGAGTGTTACTGGCTGAATTTGTCCCAGATGATTCGTACCATTGTATCGGAGTCCAGTTCCCGCCTGTTTGAAGCCTATGCCCACTTTGAGACGGTAACCATCGGCGGACAGACGCCAGAGGGAAAAGATGCTACCAACGAACTGTCCTATCTGATTCTGGAGTCCAAGAGCGGATTCCCTACCCATTATCCGGATCTGGCGGTGCGAGTACATTCCAGAACACCAGAGAAATTTTTATTTGCCTGTGCGGAAATCATTAAGGAAGGCCAGGGATTCCCGAAGCTGTTTAATGATGAAGAAATCGTTCCTCTCTATGTGCAGAAGGGAGCAACCATGCCGGAAGCGTTAAATTATGCAGTATCCGGCTGTACAGAAACAAGAGTCGTAAACAGAGAAACCTACATAAACGGATGTGCTTCGATTAATCTGGGAGCAGTTATGGAACTGACCATGAACAACGGCCGTTTAAAACGGTTTGGAACCCGTCAGATTGGCCCCAAGACCGGCGATCCCAGAACCTTTAAAACCTATGACGAATTTTTCCAGGCTTATAAGACCCAGCATGAATTTATTATGCGAAACGTCTGCATCCAGCAGATGGTAGGAGATCTGGTAAAGCCAACCAAGCTGGCAGCTCCATTAACTTCCCTGTTTGTAGGGGCGTGCAGATATGCAGCCTGCGACATTAACGGCTATGTGCCAGGAAGCTTCCGCGAGATCTTTATGGACAATGTTGGATATGCAACCCTGATTGACTCCATTATCGCAGTAAAGAAGCTGGTATATGACGATAAGAAAATTACTATGGACGAACTCTGCAGCGCCTTAGACGCCAACTTTGAAGGATACGGGGTGATCCGCCAGCTTCTGTTAAATGCGCCGAAATATGGAAACAACGACGCTTATGCCGATGAAATCGGCCGGGAAGTGGACAAGGTAGAAGCAGATTTCCTGGCGGCAAACAGGGGACTTCATGGAGAAATTTTTGTCAACCGGATTGTGCCGGTTACCAATCACGTTCCTGCCGGAATGGTAGTAGGAGCTACTCCGGATGGAAGAAAGGCAGGAGATTACCTGTCAGAAGGTGTCAGCGCGTCCCATGGAGCAGAAAAGAGCGGCCCGACTGCCATTATGATTTCCAATAAAAATGTAAAGCAGAGCGGAAATAAAGAGCGTGCGGCAAGACTTTTAAATATTAAATTATCTCCAAGCGCAGTTGCAGGCGACGAGGGAACCCGCAGACTGGTCAGCTTTATCCGGACCTGGTGCGACTTAAAGCTGTGGCATATCCAGTTTAACGTTATTAATAAAGAAACCCTCATAGATGCGAAAGCGCATCCGGAGCATTATAAAGACTTAATTGTCCGCGTTGCAGGATACAGCGCTTACTTTAACGACTTATCCGAGAAATTAAAAGACGAAATTATTGAGCGGGCCGAGATGGCAGTGTAAAGAGAAAAAAGGAGAAGACAATGGGAAGATTTGATGGAAAAGTTGCCCTGGTAACCGGGGGCAACAACGGACTTGGAAAAGCCCTGGTAGCAGGACTGTTAAAAGAAGGGGCAAAAGTAGCATTCTGCGGAAGAAATGAAGAAAAGAACCAGGCGGCCCTGGAGGAATTCCGGAAAATAAGCGGGGACGTAATGGCAGTCCGCTGTGATGTGGGAAACAGCGGGGATGTAAAGAACATGTACCTTGAGATTCTGGAGCAGTTTGGAACCCTGGATATTCTGATTAACAATGCGGCAGTAACCGGCGGCAGAGGAATGCATAAGGGAAATGGAAAGACAGACAGGGAAAACTTCCTGAATCTGACAACTCTGCCGGGAGAAAAATACTCTCTGGAGATTACCAAAAATCTGACCGATGAAGAGTGGGAGACCAATATCCAGATTAATCTTAACGGAGTATTTTACTGCACCAGAGAAGCTCTTAAAATCATGGAAGAAAAGCATTACGGAAAGATTGTCAATATTGCATCCATTGCCGGAGTTTCCAATATGAGCGCCCATAGCCCTGCCTACGCAGCGGCAAAAGGCGGCGTGGTTGCATTTACCAGAAACCTGGCAGTAGAAGTGGCAGGGGCTGGCGTAAACGTAAACTGTGTGGCGCCGGGCGGAATTAAAACCCCTGGATTTGAACAGTTTACTAAAATGGCAGGACCGGATGTAACTGGACGGATGATGCAGTCCTGCCCGTTAAACCGCCTGGGAACACCAGAAGAGCACAGCGCCATGGTACTCTTTCTGGCAAGCGACGAGGCTTCCTATGTAACCGGACAGGTCATTACTACCAACGGCGGTATGTTCTAAAGAAACAACGGGCCGGTGCGGATGGCTTTTAAGCTGTCAATCAGTTCCTGAATAAAGGCCAGATGGGGATGGTCTTCCCGAAACAGGCAGAAGTACTGATTTCTGGAATTCTTGATGGGAATGACGCTGAGATTGGGATTTTTAATGTAATCCATCTGGAGAAGCAGGTTGTTGGTAAGAAGAGCCACTTCCTGCTTCTCCAGAGTCTGAGTAATCAGCCGGGTATTGTTGCTGCGAAACAGGACATTAACCGGATGGGGAGTGTCCAACAGGGCGTCATAAAGCAGATCCAGATCAAACCCATTGTAGTGGATAATCAGCTGCTGTTCCAGCATTTCAGAGCGGGTAGTAATTTTTTTGTGGGCAAGAGGATGGTTTTTTCCTACAACCAGATAGGAATTGCCGGTAAATAAAGGCTCCATGAAAAGACCGCTTTTCTGGATGCTGGAATCCAAAAGCCCGGAAATATTAATGCCCAGAATCAGGTCTGCGTCCTCTGGGATAATCAGATCCGGAAGCTTGCTCATACTGAGCATCGAAGTATGGACTTTCATGGCTGGAAACCGGTGACTGCATTCTTCTAACAGAAGAGGCAGGAGGGAATCTGCAATAACCGGAATAGTATAAAGCTGAAAGGTTCCGGACAAGGCTTCCTGGTCAGGAGAGGATTTGAGCTGACGGGCCTTTTGCTTTAAAGAATAAAGGTCAGCCATAACAGTCTGCATATAGGGAATCAGGGCTTCTCCTTCCGGTGTCAGCCGGACGCCGTCTACGGTGCGGGAAAGAAGAGGGATGCCCAGTTCGTCCTCCAGCCCTTTGATGGAACGGCTTAAAGCAGGCTGGCTGATATATAAATTTTGTGCAGCAATGCTGATGGAATTGGAATTTGCAATTTCGATAAGAGATTCAAATTGTTCAAGACGCATAGGGGCTGCTCCTTTTTTTATCATAATATTGTCTATTTTATAACGAAATCCTGGTTTTTTCAACCAGGAAACGAGAAATTTCTAGTTGGGGAGGTAGTTTGGGATGAATGTTAAGGCAACCTTAAAATCGGAACAGGGCAGACAGATATTGAAATGGGCGGCAGTCCTGATCCTTACGGCGATAACACTGCTGATACCGGTCAGCGAGGTGTACACGCTTCCATTAAAAGAATTTCTGGCAATTACGGTATTTTGCATTATGCTGATTGCATTTGATCTGATGCCGACTATGATTCCTTGTATTCTTCTCCCGGTGGGATACGTCCTGTTTGAAGTAGCTCCGGCAGAAGTGGTATTTCATGGCTGGTCCCAGCCGACGCCATGGATGTTTCTGGCAGTCTTTATTATTGCCAATGCCCTGACCCGTACCGGATTGTTAGAACGGATCGCCTATGCGTCCATTGTCCGGCTTGGCGGCGGATTTAAGCGTCTGGCAATCCTGATTCTGGGACTGGGTCTGATATTGTCTCTGGCCCTTCCGGGAGGAAACGCTCATGTGCCTCTGTTTTTCTTCGTCCTTGGCGTCTGTCAGGCAATGGGATGGAAAAAGTCCAAAGAGACGGCCCTTTTGCTGGTATACACCTATCTGGGAACCTATACAACCATTAAATTTTTCCTGAATCCCTATTTATATTTAATTGCCGGAACCCAGAGCAGTGTTTCTATGGGAAATATGAGCTTCTTTATTTATCTGAGGGATAATGCAGTATTTTTAATCTGGCTGGTAATTGCAGCAGTCGTGGCATACCGGCTGTTAAAACCGGAAGGAAAGATGCAGTCCCGGGAATATTTTAAAGAAAAATATCGTTCTCTTGGGCCGATGACAGGCGATCAGAAGAGGGCGGTAGCAGTAACTGTTTTGTTGATTGCATTGATTATGACTACAAACCTGCATCACATCCAGATGGCCTGGTGCTTTGTTCTGGTATGCTGTATCATGTATTTCCCTGGAATCGGATTTGCAACCCAGGAAGATATCCGGAAAGCCAATTACAGTATGGTATTTTTTGTGGCCGCCTGTATGAGCGTAGGAAGCGCAGGCGTAGCGGTAGGAATGAGCGACATGATCAGCGCGATGCTGACCCCGTTTCTTGCACAGATGGGTGTCAGTGGATTTTTCCTGATTATCCTGCTGATGGGATTTTTCGGCCTGTTTATTATGCCGCCTCTGGCAGTATTGGCAGTCTTTACAGCTCCCCTTACCCAGATTGCAGTAGAACTTGGCATCAATCCGCTTCCGGTGTGGTACACCATCAGCATTTCTACGAATTTGATTGTATTTCCATATGAATACATTGCCTACAAATTCGGCTATTCCTACAACTTAATTGAGATGAAGGATTTCGTCAAAGTGTATCTGACAAAATCGCTGCTGCTAATTGCCTTTACCATGCTGGTGGCTCTGCCTTACTGGAGACTGATTGGCATCTTATAAGACTGGAGGGACAAAATGGAAGGAATGGTTTTTAACATTCAAAAATTCAGTGTTCATGACGGGCCGGGAATCCGGAGTATTGTATTTTTAAAGGGCTGTCCCCTGGCCTGCCGCTGGTGTTCCAATCCGGAAGGAATCCATAAAAATCCCCAGTTCTTTTTCAGGGAAGACCGGTGCATTGGAGAAAATGAGTGCGGTCTGTGTAAAAAAGGATGCAAAAAACAGGCAATTCAGATGGAAGATGGCCGTCCGGTTTTTTTAAGAGAGCTTTGCGGAGACTGTACGGACTGCGCAGAGGTCTGCCCTTCTAAGGCCATTGAGCGGACAGGAAGATGGATGACCCCGGAAGAAGTGCTGGAGGAAGTCTTGAAAGACGACGGATTCTACAGCAGAAGTGGGGGCGGCCTGACGTTAAGCGGCGGGGAACCTCTTTTGCAGGCAGAATTTGCCGCAGAACTGTTAGATCAGGCCAGAAAAAGCGGCCTGACCAGCGCCATAGAGACGACAGGATGCGTTTCCTGGAAACAGGCAGAACCGGTGTTTCGCCGTCTGGACGTGATCCACTACGATTTAAAGTCTATGGACACAGAAAAACACAGGCAGTTTACGGGAGTGGGAAATGAACTTCCAAAAGAGAATTTCCAAATACTCTGCAAAACATTTCCGGAAAAACCCATTATAGTCCGGACACCGGTAATTCCTGGATTTAACGACACGCCGGAGGAGATTCAGAAGATTATTGATTTTATTGCTGAAAACAGAGGAGAGGCAAAGGTTATATATGAACTTCTTCCGTACCACGCATTTGGCGTGATGAAGTATCAGTATTTAGGCAGAACATATTTAATGGACGAAAAAAATATGGATAAAAAAATCATGGATTCCTTAAAGAATCATTTGATACAAAAAATACCTGTTTTATAAGCAGTAAAATCACCGGAATATTTAGTGCAGAATATACATATAATTTAAAATGTGACGAGAAAAAGTTATAAAAATTTTACAAAAAGTTAATTTTTAGCTATTGATATATCGTCCGGAAAGGAGTATGCTTAAAACGTAAACAGAAGACGTCTTTGGGAAGGCGGCGGAACATCTGCAGGGTTTTGCCGTAAGCTATTCAACAGCAGTTGAAGAAAGGAGACAAGAATGACCAGAACATATTCAGACGAGGTAGGACCGTTTTACACCATGGATACGGTCATGGAGGAGGCACAGAGATGTTTGCTCTGCTTGGATGCACCATGTTCTGCGGCATGTCCTGCGGGAACCGATCCTGCAAAATTTATTCGGAGCGTGCGTTTTCGCAATTTAAAGGGAGCAGCCGAGACGATTCGGGAAAATAATGCGATTGGCGGCATCTGCGCAAGGGTTTGTCCGACCGAGCGTTACTGTCAGCAGGCCTGCTCCAGATGCGGAATTGACCGCCCGATTGATATTGGCGGAATCCAGCGGTTTGTAACAGATTTTGAACATACAGTCGGAATGGAAATCCTGAAAAAGGGCGAAAAGAACGGAAAGAAGATTGCCATAATCGGAAGCGGCCCGTCTGGACTTCAGGCAGCAGCGTCCTTGCTGGAACTTGGATACGAAGTCGATATTTTTGAAAAAGCAGAGAAAGCTGGCGGCTATCTGCGATATGGAATTCCGGAATACCGGCTGCCAAATGCAGTTGTGGATCGGGAAATAGAGCGGATTGAAAAACTGGGCGCAAAGTTTTACTGCAAGGTCTGCATAGGAAGGGATCGTACCATAGAGGAATTAAAAGATACATATGATGCAGTTTTAGCAGCAGTTGGGTTTAGTGCTGGAAAAATGCTTCCTATGTTTGAAGGAAACGAATATGCTGAGACTGCAGTTGAATTTTTAGCAAGAGTAAAAGAAAACGGAGGAAACGAAGAGACGCCGGATCATGCTCTGGTAATTGGCGGAGGAGATGTAGCCATGGATGCGGCCACCACCTTAAAGCGCCTTGGCACAAAGCGGGTAACCGACGTAGCGTACGAAGAATTGTGTGAGTTTCTGGCTTCTGAAAAAGAACTGGAAGGAGCGAGAAAAGCAGGGGTTACTATTATTGACGGCTATGTTCCGGAACATGCAGACAAACAGACGGTAACCTTTAAGCACCGCCATATGGATGCAGAGCTTACGCTTACTGCGGATAAGATTATTCTGGCAGTTGGCCAGAAGCCGGATCTTGCCGGTCTTGGCCTGGAACGAAAGGAAAAAGAAGGAGAGGCAGAAGGATATGAGACTGCAGATCCCAAAGTATTTGTAACAGGAGATCTGGCTCTGGGAGATAAGACGGTTGTCTGGGCTGTGAGAAAAGGAAAAGAAGCTGCGCAGATCATTGACAAGAGCCTGCAGGAAAGGGGGAGCCGTTTATGATTAACAAGGATCTGTCCATTGATTTTTTGGGAGTTCATTTTGAAAATCCATTTTGTTTATCTTCATCTCCGGTAGGAAACTGTTACGATATGTGCAAGAAAGCATATGATACCGGATGGGGCGGCGTTGTGTTTAAGACCATTGGTCCGAAGCATTTCCTGATTGACGAGGTTTCTCCGCGATTTGCAGCGCTTACAAAAGAAGGAACGCCGTTTGTCGGCTTTAAGAATATGGAACAGATAGCAGAACACCCTCTGGAAGAAAACCTGGCGGATGTAAAGCGTCTGAAAGAAGAATATCCGGATAAGGTTCTGATTGCATCCATTATGGGAACCAATGAGGAAGACTGGGTAGAATTAGCGCGCCTTGTAACAGAAGCCGGTGCGGATATGATAGAAATGAATTTGTCCTGTCCGCAAATGACGTCCCATGATATGGGTTCTGATGTAGGAACCAATCCAGAACTGTGCCGGAAATACTGCGCAGCAGTAAAGAGAGGTTCTTCTCTTCCAGTTCTGGCAAAAATGACGCCGAATATTACCGACATGGTTGGAGTCGCAAAAGCCTGTCTGGAAGGCGGAGCAGACGGCATTTCTGCGATAAATACAGTAAAATCCATTACGGACGTGGATCTGGACCGGAAGATTGGTATGCCAATTATTAATGGAAAATCTTCTGTTTCCGGATATTCTGGAAAAGCAGTAAAGCCCATTGCCCTTCGGTTCCTTCAGCAGCTTAGAACGGCAGAAGGCCTGGAGGATCTTCCAATTTCCGGAATTGGCGGAATCGAGACCTGGGAAGATGCTGCAGAGTTTATTCTTCTGGGAGCTTCTACCCTGCAGGTTACCACTGCGATTATGCAGTACGGCTATCGGATTGTCGAGGACATGAAAAATGGCCTGATGCATTACATGGAAGAACAGGGAGTGGAACATTTAAGTCAGCTGGTGGGACTGGCAAACCAGAATATTATCCCGGCAGAGAATCTGGACAGAGACTATATTGTATATCCAAAGATTAATGAAGAACAGTGTATTGGATGCGGGCGCTGTGTGATTTCCTGTTATGACGGCGCACATCAGGCTATGGAGTGGGAGGAAAAGACCCGTAAGCCTAACTGCAATACCGATAAGTGCGTAGGATGCCACCTTTGCGCGCTGATTTGTCCGGTTCATGCGATTTCCAAGGGAGAAGTGGTAATGAAGCCAGGAAGAATGGGAAGCCCGCAGGATAAGAAGGTGTGATAATATGAAAGATACTTCCGGACATTGCAGAGATACTTACAAATGCGCATTTGCGACAGCGTTTCTCTGTATGATTTGGATGGCAGCAGCAGGTCTTTTAAAATTACCTGGATGGGCAGGCTTTGCCGGATGTACGGCATACTTTGCGGCACCAGGAAAAGGGATAAAAAGTCTGCCGAAGACCTTTGCCTGTGTGGGAAGCGGAATTTTGTATGCATCCCTTTCCCTTCTTTTCTCCGGAATCATACCTGGTCAGGCGGCAGGGCTGTTTCTGACATTCCTTACTACGTTTCTGATGTGTGCGGCTGGAAACAGCAGTATCCTTGGGTTTGTACCGGGAGCTTTTATCGGTTCTTTTTCAACCTTTGCATCACAAGGGGATATAAGAGCAATTGCTGCAATTTTAATAGGGGTTTTTCTGGGACTGGCTTGTGACAGCTTTGGAAAAGCACTGTGCGGCAGAAAAGATAAATGTGCTGTGAGATGACAGCTGAAATGGCTAGGGGCGCTGCGAATGCAGCGCCCCTATAAAATATAGACAGATTACTTTCCTAAGATAATGGAGGTCAGTTCCATTGGATCTACGATCTTGCCGTCTTTGTAAACACGCATATTGCCGCTGGCAATTTCGTCAATCAGGATAACTTCGCCGTTGTTGTAGCCAAACTCAAACTTGATGTCATAGAGCTTTAAGTCCTTCTTAGCCAGGTCGTCTGCAACGATCTTGGTAATCTTTAAAGTCTGCTCCTTCATGGACTCGAACATTTCCTTAGTCATAACATTTAAAGCAACCAGGCCCTCGCAGGTAACCAGCGGATCGCAGCGGTCATCGTCTTTGAAAGTTGCCTCTACATAACCGCCTGGAAGCTCGGTACCATCTTCAATGTATGCGCCGTAGCGGCGGATGAAGCTTCCGGTTGCAACTAAACGGCAGATAACCTCAAGACCTTTGCCGAATACAGTAGCAGGAAGAACTTCCATAGTTGCGTCATCTAAGTTTGCGCTTACATAATGGGTCTTGATTCCAGCCTCTTTTAACAGTTCAAAGAAATGGATGGAGGTCTCTAAATTGGCCTTTCCGATTCCTTCAATGGTTAAACCTACAGAATTTTCGCCTGGATCGAATACGCCGTCTTTTCCGGTGCAGTCGTCCTTAAACTTTAATAATACATTGCCGTTGTCTAACTGAAATACATCTTTGGTTTTGCCTTCGTATAATTTCTTCATATTGACCTCCGCATAAAAGTTTATAAACTTAAGTACAGCATCAGTGTAGCACAAAATGAAACAGAATACTATATTTTTATTTTGATAAAATTATTTCAAAAAAAACAGATAATTTTCGCTGTTTTTCACAAAAACAGGATGAGTTCTATCTTCTTATAAATAAATTTACGGAAAGATTATTAACAGTACTTATGAATAAAAACCAAAGATAATATTAAAAAAATCATAAGGAATATTACAATATTATAAAAGATTTGGAATTGTATTGAAAAAGAAAACGGGCTGCGTTATAATGCCACCTTGTAACACGACAACATAAGTTTTGCTAGAAAGAAAAGAGGAGATTATTATGAGAAAATTGGCATTAGCAGTTACCATTGGAGCAGCTTGTTTAGGCATTGCAGCATGCAGTCAGAGCGCAGAGACTACTACAGATACCTCTGCTTCCCAGGCAACCGAAGGGGCTGAGACAACCGAGGCAACTAAGGAAGAGACAGAAAGCGAAAGCACAGAGACAGAATCTTCTGAAGAGGAGAGTGCGACAGAGACAGAGACAAAAGAGTCTGAGAATGCAGACGCAGAAGTTTCTGAAGCTTCCGAATCTACCGGAGCAGAGCAGGCTGGCCTGGATAATTTCTCTGTAGATATGGAAACCGTAGCTGCAATGGGAAAAGACATTAAGGCAGCAGTAGAAGCAAAAGACTTAGATGCTCTTGCAGAGCTGACTTCTTACCCAGTATATGTAGGATTAGAAGGTGTAAAGGGAGTTGAGACAAAAGAGGACTTCCTTGCATTAGGAGCAGACGCTGTTTTCACAGACGAACTGGTTCAGTCTGTAACCGGAGCAGATGAGACTGCATTAGAAGCAAGCAAAGCAGGATTTACATTATCTTCCGGCGATTCTTCTGCCAACGTTATTTTCGGCGTAGTGGACGGAGAATTAAAGGTTACCGGAATTAATTACTAATCATCATAGAACAGATAATCGGATGACAAAAAAGGTGCGCAGGCAATATGCTTGCGCACCTTTCGTGACGTAGAGATTGTTTTATGCCAGACGGGCTGCAATTGCCTGGATAAACTGCTGGCTGTTTAATACGGTAGGATGCTTCATGATGGTAATCAGGGCTAAATCTTTGGTCATGGAACCGCTCTCAATGGTGTCTAAGGTAGCCTGCTCCAGCTTATCGGCAAATGCCATTAGTTCTGGATTGCCGTCTAACTCTCCGCGCTTTCTTAAAGCGCCGGACCATGCGAAAATAGTAGCAACAGAGTTGGTAGAGGTTTCTTCGCCGGCCAGATGTTTGTAGTAGTGGCGCTGTACCGTACCATGGGCTGCTTCGTATTCATAATATCCTTCTGGAGAAACCAGAACCGATGTCATCATGGCCAGAGAACCGAAGGCAGAAGAAATCATGTCGCTCATAACGTCACCGTCGTAGTTTTTGCAGGCCCATATGTAACCGCCTTCGGATTTCATAACCCTGGCTACGGCGTCGTCAATTAAGGTATAAAAATAAGTAATGCCAGCTTCTTTGAATTTTTCTGCATACTCTGCATCAAAAATCTCCTGGAAAATATCTTTAAAGGTGTGATCGTATTTTTTGGAAATGGTATCTTTGGTCGCAAACCACAGATCCTGCTTCACATCTAATGCATAATTAAAGCAGCTTCTTGCAAAACTTTCAATAGAAGCGGAGATGTTATGCATACCCTGGATAATGCCCGGATCGTCAAATTCGTGGATGGTTTCCCGAAGCGTTGTTCCGTCGGCTGCTGTATAAACCAGCTCGGCCTTTCCTGCTGCCGGAATTTTCATTTCTACGCCTTTATATACGTCGCCGTATGCATGTCTGGCAATGGTAATCGGCTTTTTCCAGTTTTTTACACAAGGTTCGATGCCTTTTACCACAATAGGGCTGCGGAATACGGTTCCATCTAAAATAGCGCGGATAGTTCCGTTGGGGCTTTTCCACATTTCTTTTAAATTGTATTCTTTTACTCTGGCTGCGTTAGGAGTAATGGTAGCGCATTTTACAGCAACACCGTATTTTTTGGTAGCCAGGGCAGAGTCGATAGTTACCTGATCGTTGGTAGCATCTCTGTTTTCCAGACCTAAATCATAATATTCTGTTTTTAAATCAATAAAAGGAAGTAAGAGTTCTTCTTTAATCATCTTCCAGAGGATTCGGGTCATTTCGTCCCCATCCATTTCAACCAGGGGAGTGGTCATTTTTATTTTTTCCATGAAAAACCTCCTGTGTTTATTAATTTGAATAGTTACAGTTTACTACAAAAAGGGAAAATTGTACAGAAGGATTGTTTTGCATAATCAGTGGGATTCGGCGCACACTAACAGGAAGAAAACCATGAAAGGAGACAGGTATGAGCAGTCCTAAACCGGAGAAAGAGACAGAGAAAAAAGAAGTAGAAGAAAAAGAAAATCAGATAATGGAAGATTTGGGGCAGATGTGCCTTAAAAACAGCAAAAGCTGCCACAATATCCACCTGCTTTCCATCATAGGGGAAGTGGAAGGCCATGAAAATCTGTCAGGGAACAGCAAAGCTACAAAATACGACCATGTGCTTCCCAAATTGGCGGAAATCGAAGATGACAAAGAAGTAGAGGGACTTCTGGTGCTGCTAAATACATCCGGAGGAGACGTGGACGCAGGACTTGCGATTGCGGAGATGATTGCGTCTCTAAGCATTCCGACCGTATCCCTGGTGTTGGGGGGAAGTCACTCCATTGGGGTGCCTCTGGCAGTGGCTTCCGACTATTCCTTTATTGTCCCAACAGGAACGATGATGATTCATCCGGTCAGAATGAGCGGGATGGTCATAGGAGCGTCTCAGACCTATGAGTATTTCGACATGATTCAGGATCGGATTTTAAGTTTTGTGTCCTCCCATTCCAGAATCAGTTATGAAAAATTAAAGCGGCTGATGCACAATACGGAAATGCTGACCAGAGATTTAGGTACGGTTTTGGTGGGACGGGAGACAGTAGAGGCAGGATTGATTGAGGAAGTAGGCGGAATAAAAGAAGCCTTAAAAAAACTTCATCAGATGATAGAGGATGAGACATAACCGCAGACTTGCAAATTTTTTGAAATTTTTGTATACTATCAACAATGGGCAAATTTGGTTTTTGCCTGATTAGGAAGATAGTAGGAGGCATCATTTCGTGTCAGAAACGAAAAAGACAAAGAAACCATCACAAACCAATACGAGAAAGCCAGGGCGTCCAAAAAAATCTCCAGAACCTCAATATGATGAGGGAGCAGAGGTGATACGGGCCGAGGTCTTTATTATCAGTTCTTTTGTAGTGGCAGTGTTACTGTTTTTAAGCAATTTTAATTTGTGCGGCGCAGTAGGCCAGGTATTAAAAAGCGCACAGCTTGGTCTGTTTGGAAGCGTGGGATATCTGGTTCCCATTTTCCTATTTATTGGAACCTGTTTTGCTCTTTCCAACAGAGGAAATGTGCGGGCTACGCTGAAACTTTGCGCGGCTGTGGGCGCTGCGCTTATTTTGTGCGGCTTTTTCCAGCTTCTTTTCGGGGGAAAAGAGACTGGGGAGATAGGATTTTTACAATATTATCAGTTATCTGCCGCTACCGGAAAGGGAGGCGGTCTGGCAGGCGGTCTTCTGGCAGGCGGTCTGACATCGGTAATAGGAAAGGCAGGCGCCTATGTGGTATTAATTGCCCTGTTGATTATCTGCGTTGTCTGCATTACAGAAAAATCTGTCGTAAAAGCTATGAAAAACGGAGGAGACAAGGCGTATCATTATGCAAAAGAGGATATAGACAGACGGCGGGAAATCCATGCGGAGCGGCAGGAGGAAAGACGGATTCGGAGAGAACAGAGGGTTAGCGGAGTAGATTTAAATGCCACAAAAATAGACGATCCGGCCGATGCGCCCTTATGTACTGATGCGCCCATCCGTTCCATGTTTGATCCAGTTCCTGAGCCGCCGTCTTTAGAGGAGATGCTAAAGAGGGCAGAAGAAGACAAAAAGCTGGAGAGCAGGCAGACAAAATGGAAAGAGGAGCAGCAGGAGATAAACCAGGAAGAAGAGGCAGAGCCAAAACAGGAAAAACCCAATCCGGTTTTTTCTTCTGCAGATGTATTTACCGGGAAAATCGCATACTCAGAAGAAAAAACAGTGTCTCAGGAAGAACTGGATATCCCGCCTTTTGAGGAAGATGGATTGGAAACAGGAAATGGTTCCCTTTCATTTGTTGCGCCTAAAAATACCAGCACACTGACAGAGATGGATCTGCTGCAAGAAACTGGAGATGAGTATCGTCTGGACAAAGAAAACCATGGCATCAATTATGAAGGGGAGTTTGACGCTTTGCCTGTAAAAGAGGAAGTGCCTTCTTCCATTATTATGGACGAAGAGGAAACGCCGCTTATGGACTCTGTTTTTGTGCCGGAAGGGGAAAAACGAGTGGTCACTGCTACTGGAAAAGTAATTGAGAGTGAGACCGAACTTCTCCAAAAGAAGCTGGAAAAGCGGAGGGAAGAGGTTAAAGAAGAAGGCAGTTCCCAGGCAGCGGTAGCCATGGAAGCTAAGGAAAAAATTGAGGAAGTCCACAAAGAATACATATTCCCGCCTACCAGCCTTTTGAAAAAAGGGAACAAAAACACTGCCTTTTCCGAACAGGAATATAAGGATACGGCAATTAAACTGCAGCAGACGCTGCGGGATTTCGGTGTGGGAGTGACGGTTACCAATATCAGCTGCGGGCCATCTGTCACCCGGTATGAGCTTCACCCGGAACAGGGAGTGAAGGTCAGTAAAATCGTGGCTTTGGCAGATGACATCAAACTAAGCCTGGCAGCAGCGGATATCCGCATTGAAGCGCCGATTCCCGGCAAATCTGCAGTGGGAATAGAGGTGCCCAATAAAGAAAACAACATTGTATACTTAAGGGATTTATTTGAATCAGAAGAATTTAAAAATCACTCTTCCCGGCTGGCCTTTGCAGTAGGTAAAGATATTGGCGGACAGACTGTAGTCACCGATATTGCCAAGATGCCCCACCTTTTGATTGCCGGCGCCACCGGATCCGGTAAATCTGTGTGCATCAATACACTGATCATGAGCATTATTTACAAGGCTAATCCAGATGATGTAAAACTGATTATGGTTGACCCAAAGGTAGTAGAGCTAAGCGTTTACAACGGCATTCCTCATCTGCTGATTCCGGTTGTGACAGATCCGAAAAAAGCGTCCGGGGCGTTAAACTGGGCAGTGGCGGAGATGACAGACCGTTACAAGAAATTTGCAGAATACGGAGTCAGGGATCTAAAAGGGTACAATGCCCGCGTAGAAAATATTCAGGATATTGAGGATGATAAAAAACCGAAAAAGATGCCGCAGATTGTTATTATTGTAGATGAGTTGGCGGATCTTATGATGGTGTCACCAGGAGAGGTAGAAGATTCTATCTGCCGTCTGGCCCAGCTTGCACGTGCAGCAGGCATTCATCTGGTCATTGCTACCCAGCGGCCGTCTGTCAATGTTATTACAGGACTTATCAAGGCCAATGTGCCGTCCCGAATCGCATTTGCCGTTTCATCAGGAGTGGATTCCCGGACTATTATTGATATGAACGGTGCGGAAAAGCTGTTGGGAAAGGGCGATATGCTGTTTTATCCGTCTGGTATGCCAAAGCCTCAGCGTGTTCAGGGCGCTTTTGTCTCGGACAGCGAAGTAGCCCAGGTAGTCGAATTTTTAAGCAAACAGGAACTGGGAACTCCGTACAGCCCGGATGTGGAGCAGCAGATCGCAAAAGGCCCCCAGGGCGGTGCAGGAGGCGGCGACAGCAGGGATGAGTATTTTGCTCAGGCGGCAAAATTTATCATAGAAAAAGACAAGGCTTCTATCGGAATGCTCCAGCGGGTGTTTAAAATTGGATTTAACCGGGCGGCCCGCATTATGGATCAGCTGGCGGAAGCCGGAGTAGTAGGAGAGGAAGAAGGCACAAAACCGCGGAAGGTCCTCATGTCCATGGAGCAGTTTGAAGAACTGATGGAACTGGGCGGTTGAGAATAAAACATACAGGAGGATGAAGGATGAAAACCGATATTGAAATTGCACAGGAAGCAGTTATGCAGCCTATTAAAGAAGTGGCTGCAAATTATGGAGTAATGGAGGACGAGCTGGAACTTTACGGAAAGTACAAGGCAAAGCTTAGCGATGAACTTTGGGAGAGAATCAAAAATCGGCCGGACGGCAAGCTGGTTTTAGTAACAGCCATCAACCCCACTCCAGCAGGAGAGGGAAAGACCACCACGTCTGTAGGACTGGGACAGGCCTTTGCCAAAGTAGGAAAAAATGCCATTATTGCCTTACGGGAGCCTTCTTTGGGGCCTTGTTTTGGCATGAAAGGCGGTGCTGCCGGAGGCGGTTATGCCCAGGTAGTCCCTATGGAAGATTTAAACCTTCATTTTACAGGAGATTTTCATGCCATCACCTCAGCCAACAACCTGCTGGCCGCTCTTTTAGACAACCATATTCAGCAGGGAAATGCCCTTGGCATTGATCCGAGGCAGATTTTGTGGAAACGTTGTCTGGACATGAATGACCGGGTACTGCGAAACGTTGTGGTAGGCTTAGGAGCAAAGGGAGATGGAATGGTAAGAGAGGACCATTTCGTGATCACAGTTGCTTCCGAAATTATGGCAATCCTTTGTCTGGCAGATGATATGAAAGATTTAAAGGAGCGTCTGGGAAAAATCGTGGTTGCATATAATTTTGCAGGAGAACCGGTTACGGCTGCCCAGCTTCATGCAGTAGGTGCTATGGCCGCTCTGTTAAAAGATGCCTTAAAGCCAAATTTAATCCAGACTCTGGAGCACACAGGAGCCATTGTTCATGGCGGTCCCTTTGCCAATATTGCCCATGGATGCAACAGTGTAAGAGCAACCAAGACAGCTTTAAAGCTGGCGGATATTGTGGTAACGGAAGCAGGGTTCGGTGCAGATCTGGGAGCAGAAAAATTCTTTGACATCAAGTGCCGCAAGGCGGGATTAAAGCCGGACGCAGTTGTTTTGGTGGCAACCATCCGGGCATTAAAGTACAACGGCGGTGTGGCAAAAGCCGATCTGGCAGAGGAAAACCTGACTGCTCTTTCCAGAGGAATTGTAAACCTGGAAAAACATATTGAAAATCTGCAGAAATACGGAGTTCCTGTTGTAGTAACTTTAAATTCCTTTATCACAGATACACAGGCAGAGTATGAATATGTCAAGAAATTCTGCGAAGACAGAGGCTGTGAATTTGCCCTTTCTGAGGTTTGGGAAAAAGGCGGAGAAGGCGGTGTGGAACTGGCGGAAAAAGTCATTCATACCTTAGAGAGAAAGGAAAGCAATTTCCATGTGCTCTATCCGGATGAAATGTCTTTAAAAGATAAGATCCATACAGTTGCCGCTGAAATCTACGGAGCAGATGGAGTTTCCTATGCACCAGCAGCAGAGAAAGCGCTAAAGCGGATTGAGGAAATGGGATTTGGCAGCCTTCCGGTCTGCATGGCAAAGACCCAGTATTCCTTATCAGATGATCAGGCAAAACTGGGCCGTCCTACCGGCTTTAACATAACGGTAAGAGACGCCTATGTATCTGCCGGAGCAGGATTTGTAGTCGTGCTTACCGGCGCCATTATGACCATGCCCGGACTTCCCAAAAAACCGGCTGCAGACAATATTGATGTAAATGAAAAGGGAGTAATCACCGGATTATTCTAAAGGAGGAACTATGGCAGTTCGAGAATGGCTTGAAAAAATTTCTTATACCCTTCTTCAGGGAAACCTGGATGAGGAAGTAACAGAAGTAATTTATGATTCCAGAAAGGCAGCAGAACATACAGTGTTTGTCTGCATGAAAGGAGCAAATGCAGATTCCCACCAGTTTATTCCGGATGTTCTTTTATCTGGCTGCAAAGTACTGGTGGTAGAGCATCCGGTAGCGGTTCCGGAAGATGTTACGGTCATCCAGGTAGAAAATGGCCGCAGGGCCTTAGCCTGCCTTTCTGCTGCCAGATTCGGTTATCCAGCCGAAAAAATGGTGACCATTGGCGTAACAGGCACAAAGGGAAAGACGACCACAACTCATATGATCAAGGCAATCTTAGAAGCATGCAAAAAAAAGGTGGGAATAATTGGAACCACAGGAGTTGTGATTGGCCATGAGACCTGGCCGACGGTCAATACCACGCCGGAATCCTTTGCCATCCAGGAAGCATTTGACAAAATGGCAAAGGCCGGATGTGAGTACGCAGTCATGGAGGTTTCCTCTCAAGGCTTAAAAATGCACCGGGTAGACGGGATTTGTTTTGATTATGCTCTGTTTACCAATCTTTCTCCGGATCACATTGGCCCCAATGAACATGAAACCTTTGAAGAATACTTATACTGGAAGTCCCAGATTTTTACCATGGCAAAAGTCGGGATTTTAAACCGGGATGACAGCCATTCTGAGGAAATCAGAAAATATGCAGCGTGTCCGGTTTATGAGTACAGCCTAAAGACCTCCTGCGATTTCTTTGCAGACAATATCCGTTGTGTGGCAGAAGATGGCTTTGTGGGAACAGAGTTTGATATCAAAGGCAGGTATGAGGCAGATGTTAAAGTAGGAGTTCCAGGGCGATTTAATGTATACAACGCATTGGGAGCATTTGCAGTGG
This sequence comes from Lachnospiraceae bacterium, assembly GCA_046957575.1. GTDB lineage: Bacteria > Bacillota > Clostridia > Lachnospirales > Lachnospiraceae > UMGS1370. The sequence continues at coordinate 79,818 of JBKUOG010000011.1, forward strand.
CAAGTTTCTTGGAACTTCCCAAAAATCAGGCGGAGCAGGCGCTAAAACACTTGCGGGTAAACGGCCGTATGGAACTTGTGCACAGTTCTCCCAGGTGTTCTGTAATCGTAGACTATGCCCACAATGCAGTGAGTATGGAAAGTCTTTTAAAGACTTTAAGGGAGTACCATCCCAAGCGTCTGGTATGCGTGTTCGGATGCGGAGGAAACCGCTCCAAAGACAGAAGATATGCGATGGGAGAGATGGGAGGAAGGATGGCAGATCTGTGTATTCTGACAGCCGATAATTCCAGGTTTGAAAAGACAGAGGATATACTTTCGGACATTAAGTCAGCCCTCATTCCAACCGGCGGGAAGTATCTGGAGATTCCGGACAGAAGAGAGGCTATTTCCTATGCCATCACCCATGCACAAGAGGGAGATATGATTGCAGTCATTGGAAAAGGCCATGAGGACTACCAGGAAGAAAACGGAGTACGCCGGCCATTTTTAGATCGGGCAGTCATTGAGGAGGTGGTACAGTCATGCCGCAGTTAAGCGCAGAAGAGATTGTAAAGGCATCCGGGGGAAGATTAGTATGGGGTTCCAAAGAGACCTGGATTACCTCCATTGAAACAGATTCCAGAAAAGCAGGAAAAGGCTCCTTGTTTGTTCCAGTTGTGGGGGAGCGGGCGGATGGTCATCAGTTTATCTGCCCTGCCCTGAAACAGGGGGCAGCGGCGGTCCTTACAGCCAGACATCCTGACCGGGCATCAGCAGAGCAGGAGATGAGAACATTTCCTGCCTTGCAGGATGCAGCCTGGATTTATGTAGAGAACACCGTAAAAGCTCTTCAGGACATCGGTTCTTTTTGCAGAAGCCGCATAAAGATACCGGTAATCGGCGTGACGGGAAGCGTGGGAAAAACCACCACAAGAGAGATGATTTCCTGTGCACTGTCCGGAGGATATAAACGGGTGTTTAAAACGGCCGGAAACTATAACAGTCAGGTGGGCGTGCCCATTACCCTGTTTCAGATTGAGCAGGAAGAGGAGATCGCGGTACTGGAACTGGGGATGAGCGAGCCGGGAGAAATGGAAAAAATTGCATCAATTGCCAGAGTGGACATGGCCGCAGTGACCAACATAGGAATTGCCCATATCGGTCAGCTAAAGACCCAGGAGAATATCTGTATGGAAAAATTAAAGATTCAGCAAGGGATGAAAGAAGGCGGCGTTTTATTTTTAAATGGGGACGATCCCTTTTTAAAAGACAGGACTGCAAAGCCGGGCTGCCGGACTATTTATTATGGTACAGGAGAAAACTGTGACTACCGGGCAGTAGATGTAGCCTTAGAAGAAGGATTTCCAGTATTTACTGCCTGCTGTCCGGACGGGGAGCGGACAAAAGTCCGGTTAAAGGTTTTGGGAAGCCACAATGTATTAAACGCCATTTTGTCCATTGCAGTGGCAAGAGAAAATAATGTGGCTTTGGCAGATGCGGCAAAGGCACTGGAAGCATTTACCGGCTATCAGGGCAGGCAGCAGATTTTTGAGACTGGCAGCTATACCATTATTGACGATTCTTATAATGCAAGTCCGGTATCCATGAAGGCCGGACTGGAGGTCTTAATGTCCATTCATCCAGGACGGCGAAAAGTAGCAGTTCTGGCAGATATGAAGGAACTGGGACCAGAGGAGAGAACCTACCACAAAGAGATTGGAACCTATATTGCCAATCATTTAAAGGACCATATGGCAGATGAAATCCTGCTGCTGGGAGATCTGGCAAAAGAAATTGGGACTGGGCTTTTAGAGGCAGAACCTAGTGCCGGACAGATGACGGATATTTCTGCTTTTGATGATAAAAAAACGCTTTTGGAGTATTTAAAAACTCATTTAAGAGAAGGAGACTGCGTGCTCTTTAAAGGGTCCAACAGCATGGGGCTGGGAAGCATTGCTGCAGAGTTTGTAAAGGAGGCATAGGCTGACATGGCCAGAAAATATGCCCAGGTTATTATTGACATCTCCCACGAAAAAGTAGACCATCCCTTTTCATACCGGATTCCGGAAAGACTTTTGGGAAACATTCAGGCCGGGATTAGGGTCCGGATTCCCTTTGGAGCCGGCAACAAAGAGAGAACCGGATATGTAGTAGGACTAAGTGAGAAAATTGATTTTGATGAAAGCAGGGTAAAAGAAATCCTGGGAGTGGTAGAGGGCAGCGTAAGCGCAGAATCCCAGTTGATTGAACTGGCCTGGTGGATGAAGGAGTGGTACGGTTCTACCATGAATCAGGCGTTAAAAACCGTACTTCCCGTTAAACAGAAGGTCAGGGGAGAAGAAAAAAAGTATATTCGCTGTCTCTTGTCAAAGGAAGCGCTGGATGAAGTTTTAAAAGAAGCAGAAAGAAAGAAATACCGGGCCAGAGTCCGGCTGCTTGAGACATTTCAGTCAGTGGATGTGATTCCATATGAGACTGCAGTCCATCAGCTTTCGCTGACATCCGCTTCTTTGAAGCCTCTGGAAAAACAGGGGATTGTGGCAATCGAATCCGAAAGTATTTACCGGAATCCGGCGGCAGCCTTTCTTCGTTCAGAAAAAAGAAAGCAGGATCCCCCTGCATTAAATGCCAAACAGCAGCAGATTGTGGATGATTTTACTGCCCGTTACCAGCAGGGAGAGCGGGGGATTTCCCTGATCCATGGCATTACAGGAAGCGGCAAGACGGAAGTGTATATGGGGCTTATCGAATATATGAGAAAACTGGGAAAAGAAGTGATTGTGCTGATCCCGGAGATTGCCCTGACCTACCAGACGGTGATGCGGTTTTATAAGCGGTTTGGATCTGACGTGTCCTTTATTAATTCCAGACTTTCTGCAGGAGAGAGGTACGATCAGTTTGAACGGGCAAAGAAGAAAGAAATCTCGATTATGATTGGCCCCCGATCTGCGCTTTTTACGCCTTTTCAGAATCTGGGACTGATTATTATAGATGAAGAACATGAAGGGGCCTATAAAAGCGAGACTTCTCCCAGATACCATGCCAGGGAAACTGCCTGGTTTCGTGCCAGACAAAATCAGGCGTCTTTAGTGCTGGGTTCTGCCACGCCTTCTGTGGAAAGTTATGACAAAGCTGTAAGGGGTGAATATCGGCTGTATACCTTAACGGAACGGGCGAAAAAAAACAGCCGTCTGGCCAATGTTCATATCGTGGATTTAAGGGAAGAACTGCGGGCAGGCAATAAGTCCATATTCAGCGGACTGCTTCAGGAGATGATAGAGGATCGGCTGGAAAAGGGCCAGCAAATTATGCTGTTTATGAACCGGAGAGGGTATTCCAGCTTTATTTCCTGTCGTTCCTGCGGAGAAGCGATCAAATGTCCTCATTGTGACGTAACTTTAACCCTTCACCGAGATGGACGTATGGTGTGCCATTACTGCGGATATACGATTCCTAAGCCGGACCGGTGTCCGGGCTGCGGCTCTCCTTATATTGCCGGATTCGGGACAGGGACTCAGAAAATTCAGGCTATGGCAGAGAGGCAATTTCCCGGAGTTTCCACTCTGCGGATGGATCTGGACACGACTTCCAAAAAAGGAGGCCATGAGGAAATTCTGTCAGCCTTTGAAAATGGAAATGCCCAGATTTTAATAGGAACCCAGATGATTGTCAAAGGCCATGATTTTCCCAATGTGACATTGGTAGGCGTGCTGGCAGCGGATACTTCCCTTTATGCCCCGGATTTTCGGTGCGCTGAGCGAACCTTTCAGCTTCTGACTCAGGCAGCTGGAAGAGCCGGAAGAGATATGCAGGCCGGAGATGTGGTGATTCAGACCTATGCGCCGGATCACTACAGCATTCAGGCGGCTGCAAAGCAGGATTACAGCCTGTTTTTTCAGCAGGAGATGGCATTTCGGCGCATGCTCAAATATCCGCCAGCGTGCGGGATTTTAACCATTCAGATATCGGACAGGCGGGAGGATGTGTTAAAGGAGACCGCAGACCAACTGAAAGATTGGAGTGAAAAAGCGGCTGCGAAAATCCGGACAGTTTCCCTGATTGGGCCGGTCAATGCCCCGATCTACAAAGTTAATGATATCTACAGAAAAATTTTATATCTGAAATCTGAAAATTATGATATACTAATAAAAATCAGGACCTATCTGGAAGAATTATGGGAGATGGCTGATCCGTCAAAAGAGACAGTCATTCAATATGATATTACGTAGGATCTGCGTAAAATGAGAGAGAAAAGGTGAGTGGACAGTTATGGCAATCAGACAGATTCGTACCATAGGAGACGATATTTTAACAAAAGAGTGCAAGGCGGTAAAAGAAATGACTCCCCGCTTAGAAGAACTGATTGATGACATGTTTGAGACTATGTATGAGACCGGCGGAGTAGGACTTGCGGCTCCCCAGGTCGGCATTTTAAAACAGATTGTGGTCATTGATGTAGAGGACGGCAATCAGTATGTGCTCATCAATCCGGCAATCACCTGGATGGAGGGAAGCCAGACTGGTCCGGAAGGGTGTTTGAGCGTTCCGGGAAAATCCGGCATTGTAACCCGGCCTAATAAAGTAAGAGTTCGGGCATATAATGAAAATATGGAAGAGTTTGAACTGGAAGGCGAAGGCTTTCTGGCCAGAGCAATCTGCCATGAATGCGATCACCTGCATGGACACCTATATGTAGAAAAGGCAGAAGGCGAACTGGAAGATACAGAAGAGATGGAGGATGAGGAATAATGCGGATTGTTTTTATGGGAACGCCGGACTTTTCGGTAGCTGCTTTAAACAGTCTGACAGAGGCAGGCCATCAGATTCTTGCCTGCGTGACTCAGCCGGATAAGCCTAAGGGCAGAGGAAAAGCTGTTTTGATGACCCCGGTAAAGATGCGGGCGCTGGAACTGGGGATTCCCGTATACCAGCCAGAAAAGGTGCGGGAGCCGGAATTTTTAAAAGTCCTGACCGAATTAAACCCGGAGGTGATTGTAGTTGTGGCCTTTGGACAGATTATTTCTCAGGACATTCTGGATTTGCCCAAATACGGCTGCATCAACATCCATGCATCCCTCCTTCCCAAATATCGGGGAGCGGCTCCCATTCAGTGGGCGCTGATTGACGGGGAGACAGAAACAGGTATTACCACCATGATGATGGATGCAGGACTGGACACAGGAGATATGCTGGAAAAGGAAGCAGTGCCTATTGACAGACAGGATACAGGGGAAAGCCTTCACGACAAACTGGCTTTGGCAGGCGGCAGACTGATTGTCTCCACCCTGGAAAAGTTAGAGGCAGGCGCTCTTACAAGGACGAAGCAGCCGGAAACAGGAACCTGTTATGCCAAAAAGATTACAAAGGAATTGGGAGACATTGACTGGTCCATGGATGCGCCGGCGATTGAGCGCCTCATCCGCGCTTTAAATTCCTGGCCCAGTGCCTATTCTTCCTTAAAAGGCAAAACTATTAAGATCTGGAAAGCACAGGTCTTAGACGGAGAACATGAGGGAACTCCGGGGCAGATAACCGAGGTATTAAAAGATGGCTTAATTGTAACATGCGGAAGCGGCGCTCTAAAGCTTTGTGAACTTCAGCTAGAGGGAAAAAAGCGGATGGACGCAGGCGCATTCCTAAGAGGATTTTCAGTGGAGAAAGGCGCCGTATTTGAAAGGAGAATACAGTAAATGGGATATGGATACTACTACAGGTTTGACCCGACGATAATCCTGGTTTTAATTGGAGTGATACTGTCTGCCCTGGCTTCTGCCAGAGTCAATTCTACTTTTAACCGGTATGCAAGGGTGCGCAGTGCCTGCGGCATGACAGGTGCAGAAGTGGCGATGCGGATTTTAAATTCTCAGGGGATTTATGACGTATCAGTCCGCCAGGTAGGGGGAAAACTTACGGATCATTATGATCCCAGAAGCAAGACAGTCAATCTGTCCCAGTCTGTATATGGAGCCACATCCATTGCGGCTCTGGGGGTTGCGGCTCACGAGTGCGGACACGCCATTCAGGATGCCAGAGATTATGCTCCGTTAAAATTGAGAGGCGCTCTTGTGCCCATTGCCAATTTTGGTTCTCAGCTTTCCTGGCCTTTGATTCTAATCGGTCTGCTTTTAGGAAGAGGAGGCAGCACTTTGATTCAAATAGGAATTCTTTTATTTGTAGGAGCAGTTTTGTTTCAGCTTATTACCCTGCCAGTAGAATTTAATGCTTCCTCCAGGGCGGTTCGCCTTTTAGGAGATACAGGCATTTTAATGAAACAGGAAGTAGACGGCACTAAAAAAGTATTGGGCGCTGCAGCTCTGACTTATGTGGCAGCGGCGTTAGGATCTATTTTGCAGCTTCTGCGTCTGGTGCTTTTGTTTGGCGGACGGGGACAAGACAATGAATGATAAGACTGGTATGACCGCCAGGGAACTGGCCCTTGATATGCTGCTGGAGATTTTGGAAAAAGGAGGGTTCTGCCATATCGTAGAGCGGCAGGCCCTTTCCAAATACCAGTATCTTCCTAAAAAAGAGAGGGCGCTGGCTACCCGCCTGACCGAAGGGGTCATCGAGCGGCTTTTTTCGATTGATTATGCCATTAACCAGGTTTCCAAGACAAAAACTGAAAAGATGAAGCCGGTTATCCGCAATATTCTTCGGATAGGCGCATACCAGCTTCTTTATATGGATCGCATACCAGACTCTGCTGCCTGCAATGAGGCGGTAAAACTGGCAGTCAAACGCCATTTTTCAGGACTGAGGGGATTTGTAAACGGCGTGCTGCGCTCCATTGCCAGAAACCGGGAAACCTTAGTATTTCCCGACGAAGAAACCAGACTGTCTATTCCATCCTGGATTCTTTCCATGTGGAATCAGGATTTGGGAGAGGAAAACGCTCTTGCGGCGGCAGAAGCTTTTTTGCAGGAGCGTCCCACCTGTGTCCGCTGCAATCTGGACAAAGGCAGCGCAGATGCGATTATAGAAAGTTTAAATAACCAGGGTGTCAAAACAACAAGACTTCCGGGGTTTGAGGATGTCCTCTATATAAGCGGCTACGATTATCTGGAGACCTTAGATGCTTTTGCAGAGGGACTGATTCAGGTACAGGATGTGAGTTCCTCTTTAGTGGGCCGGGCTGCAGCACCCAGAGCAGGGGATTTTGTGCTGGACGTCTGTGCAGCACCTGGAGGAAAAAGCCTGCATATGGCAGATCTTCTAAAAGGCACCGGCATGGTAGAAGCCAGAGACTTAACAGTTCAGAAAGTATCTCTGATTGAAGAAAATATCCACCGCCTGGGATTTTTAAATATCCGGGCAAAGGTCTGGGATGCGCGAAAGCCGGATCCATCGGTAAAGGAGAAGGCGGACATTGTTCTTGCGGATCTTCCCTGCTCCGGTCTGGGGATTATCGGCCGCAAGCCAGATATTAAATACCGGATGACAAGAAAAACCTGCGGGGAACTGGCCAGGCTTCAGAGAGAGATTCTGTCTGTGATCTGGGAGTATGTAAAACCTGGCGGAACGTTTGTTTACAGCACCTGTACCATTGACAAAATGGAAAACGAAGACAACCGGGACTGGTTTTTAGAGAACTTTCCCTTTGAACCAACAGATATTTCAGAGACTATGGAGGGAGTGTGTTCAGAAGAATCTTTAAAAGAGGGATTTCTGCAGCTTCTTCCAAACCGCCACAGCAGCGATGGATTTTTCCTGTCTGTATTCCGAAGAAAGGATTGAAAAAGACTAATTGATGGAAAAATGTGATATCAAATCCCTGACATTAGAAGAACTTTCTCTGGCCATGGAGAAAGAAGGCCAGAAAGCATTCCGCAGCAGGCAGATTTACCAGTGGCTCCATGAAAAGCTGGCAGACAGCTTTGACGAGATGTTAAACCTTCCCCAAGCTCTCAGGGAACGGCTGCATGCAGGATACCGTCTCACCTCTCTGCAAAAGGCGGATGTGAGAATTTCCAAAATAGACGGAACCAGAAAGTATTTGTTTGCATTGGAAGACGGCAATGTGATTGAGAGCGTTTGGATGAAATATAAACATGGCAATTCGGTGTGTATTTCCTCCCAGGTGGGGTGCCGCATGGGGTGCAGGTTTTGTGCATCCACTTTAGACGGTTTGGAGAGAAATCTGCTTCCCTCTGAGATGCTGGACCAGATCTATCAGATACAAAAAGATACCGGGGAGCGGGTTTCCAACGTGGTGGTTATGGGCTCTGGGGAGCCCCTTGACAATTATGACAATCTTGTGCAGTTTATCCGGCTTTTGACTGATGAAAACGGACTTCATATCAGCCAGAGAAACATAACGGTTTCCACCTGCGGCATTGTCCCCCAAATTTATGAACTGGCAAAAGAAAATCTGGCCATCACCCTGGCCTTATCTCTTCACGCCCCCAATGACGAAGTGAGAAAGACTTTGATGCCCATTGCAAAGAAATACCATTTGGAGGAAGTTCTGGCTGCCTGCAAAGCCTATTTTGAAAAGACTGGCAGAAGGCTTACTTTTGAGTACAGTCTGGTAAGCGGGGTCAATGACAACTTAGAAGAGGCAAAGGCCCTGGCGCATCTCATTCAAGATTACCATGGGCATGTCAACCTGATTCCGGTCAATCCCATAAAAGAGCGGGATTTTGTCCAGTCTGACAAAAAAGCCATAGAAGCATTTAAAAATTATCTGGAGCGCCAGGGAATTGCTGTCACAGTCCGCAGAGAAATGGGGCGGGATATTAACGGCGCCTGCGGCCAACTGCGCAAAAGCTTTATTGATAACAAACAGGATTTTCAGTCTTAAAACAGAAAGGAGGATGGCAGAATGCAGATCAGCGCATATACGGATACCGGAAGAGTCCGGTCCACCAATCAGGACTATATTTACGCTTCCCAGCAGAAAACCGGTCCGCTGCCCAATCTTTTACTGCTTGCAGATGGTATGGGAGGCGCCAACGCAGGAGATTACGCTTCCCGTTTTCTGGTAGAAAAACTGGTGGCATATATAAACCGCCAGCCAGATGGAGAGTCGGAAATTCTGGTCTTGAATAAGGGGATTTCAGAGGTAAACAAAAGACTTTACAAGGAATCTTTAAAGGACCCGTCTTTTGAGGGGATGGGTACTACTATGGTAGCGGCTACGGTTTCGGATGGAACGTTATATGTGGCCAATATAGGAGACAGCCGGCTGTACCTGATTCGCGGCGGTCTGATTCAGGTAACCAAAGATCACTCCTATGTAGAAGAGATGGTGTCACTGGGGCTTTTAAACCGGGGAAGTAAAGACTATCAGAGAAAAAAGAATTATATTACCAGGGCAATCGGGACAGAGCCGGAAGTAGAGCCGGACTTTTTTGAAGTGTCGCTCCATAAAGGAGATAAGATACTTTTGTGTTCAGACGGCCTTAGTAATATGGTCAGCGATAAAGAGATTTATTCCATTGTATCTGGAGAAGGGTCTCTTTCGGAAAAGGCATGGAACCTTTTGTGCCGGGCCAATGAAAATGGAGGAAAAGATAATATTTCCGTTATTTTGGCAGATCCGGCGGAAAGCGAGGTGAGGACATGCTGAAAACCGGAGATTTTTTGCAGGACCGATATGAGATTTTGGAAAAAATCGGATCTGGCGGTATGTCTGACGTATACAAGGCCAAATGCCACAAATTAAACCGTCTGGTGGCCATTAAGGTGTTAAAAAAGGAATTTTGCACAGATGCCGGATTTGTCAGCAATTTTAAGATGGAGGCCCAGGCGGCTGCAGGACTGTCCCACCCCAATATTGTCAATGTCTATGACGTTGTGGATGATGGAGATATCCACTATATTGTGATGGAACTTATCGAAGGAATTACCCTGAAAAATTACATTGCAAAAAAAGGAAAGCTGGACAATAAAGAGGCCATCGGGATTGCTATTCAGATTGCCCAGGGCATGATGGCGGCCCATGAACGCCACATTATCCATCGGGATATTAAACCTCAGAATATTATTATCTCTATGGATGGAAAAGTGAAGGTAGCTGACTTTGGCATTGCCAAAGCGATTAGTATGCAGACGAAAAATTCCGATGCTATCGGATCGGTTCACTATATTCCTCCAGAACAGGCCAGCGGCAATATCAGCGACGCCAGAAGTGATATTTATTCTTTTGGCATTACTTTGTATGAGATGGTCACAGGAATCCTTCCATTTGACGGAAACGATGCAGAAGCGGTTGCTCTTGCCCATATGGAGCAGGAACTTACTCCGCCGTCTCATATAAACAGCAAAGTAGCGCCTGGACTGGAAACAATTATTTTAAAATGTACCAGAAAAAATCCATACGAACGCTATGATTCTGCGTCTGAGGTGATTCATGATTTGCGCCACGCTCTCTTGAATCCAAAAGATGAAGAAAAAAAGGAAAATGAGAAAACTTCTGAAAAAGAGGTAAACCGCAGCCTGGAGCGGCTATTTTCTGTAGGAGGAATTGCAGGAGCAATTTTTATTGTTGCGGCGCTGATTTTTCTCATTGCCCAGATTTCCGGCCTTCTTCAGATTGGTCCAGGCATCGCTCTGCCTACAGGGGAAAGCGGCGAGAGCCGGACGGAAAGCACCATTGTGCTCTCAGATTCCCAGACCAATATTCCAGAACTCTTAGGGATTACAGAAGAAGGGGCCAAGGCTCGTCTGGCAGAACTTTCACTGGTTCCGGATATTCACTATGCCTATTCGGAAACCGGAAGGAAAGGGTATGTGATTTCTCAGGATGATGCAGGAACAATCGTAGAAAAAGGAACAAAAGTGAGTATTACTGTCAGCAGGGGCAGCGGAAAGACAGAAGTTGCATCCCTGAATTTGATTGGAAAAACAGATGCGGAAGCCAAAGCAGTTCTGGACGCCAACGATATCTCTGTGATTATGACATCTGAAAACAGCGAGACTGTGGAAGCGGGACGGGTAATCCGTACGGATCCGGCAGATATTATCTATAAAGGCGGAGACCCCATTGTTCTTTATATCAGTCTAGGACCTTCGGAAAAGAAGGTAATGGTTCCCGCTCTGGAAGGACTCCCGGAAGATCAGGCGTTAAAACTCTTGGAAGAATCTAAGCTAAAGCCGGGAGACGTAGAGATTGAGCACAATGACGTCATTGAGGAGTGGAGCATTATCCGGCAGAGCATTCCGGCAGGAACCGAAGTAGTAGAGGGGACTGCCATCGGATACGTGGTGAGTTACGGGCCGGAAGAGGTGCCGGTTCACCAGACGGAAACCAAAGCCAGCCGAAATGTCTATGTGGGTTCTATTAATGAAGAATTTGATTTAAATCCCATTATCGGACCTGGAAGCGACAGTACCCAGGTTTCTATTGAGATTCAGCTAAAACAGATTGTAAAGGGAAAAACAGTATATAAAACGCTGATTCCGGAGCATAAAGTCAACGGAAGCAGTACGATTTCCATTGTGTTCCCGGAGATTATTGGAGAGTACGGAGTAGAAGAAGGAGAGGTTGAGGTGGTCAATACCCAGACCGGAAAGGTGCTGGAATCCTATGACGTCTTCTTTGAACTGGAAGAATAGGTTATGACAGGAAAGATTATAAAAGGAATTGCCGGATTTTATTATGTCCATGACAGAGCAGGCCGGGTTTACGAATGCCGGGCAAAGGGAGTATTCCGCAGCCGAAAAATCAAACCTCTGGTGGGGGATGACGTAGAATTTACAATTTTAAATGAAGAGCAGTCAGAGGGAACTATTGATGAGATTCTTCCCAGAAAAAATGAATTAATCCGGCCTGCGTCTGCCAATGTAGACCAGGCTCTGGTGGTATTTGCTGTTACCCATCCGGAGCCGAACCTAAATCTTCTGGATCGGTTTTTAGTTATGATGGGCGTGCAGAACGTGCCGGTTTTGATCTGCTTTAATAAGATTGATCTGTGCGAAGAAGAACGGATGGAATCTTACTGGTCTATTTATGAAAAAGCCGGCTATCAGGTAGTGTTTATCAGCACTTACGATCAATCAGGTATGGCCAGGCTGAAAGAACTCTTAAAAGGGAAAACTACGGTTCTCGCCGGTCCTTCCGGCGTGGGCAAATCTTCCCTCACCAACTTCCTTTTGCCGGAAGCGGCTATGGAGACTGGAGGAATCAGCAAAAAGATTCAGAGAGGAAAGCATACGACCCGTCATTCCCAACTGTTTTGCGTGGAAGAGGAAACCTATTTAATGGATACGCCCGGATTCAGTTCTCTGTATCTGGACATGAATCCCCAGGAGTTAAAAACTTATTTTGGCGAGTTTGCCCACTATGAGGATGCATGTAAATTTTTGGGATGCGTTCACGTCGGAGAAAAGGTGTGCGGAGTAAAAAGTGCGGTACAGGAAGGCATTTTAAGCAAAAGCCGTTACAGCAATTATCTTTTGATTTATGAGGAACTAAAGGAAAAAGACAGGAGGAAATATTAATGGACTATATATTAGCGCCATCTGTACTGGGGGCGGATTTTACGAAGCTGGGACAGGAAGTAAAAACAGTGGCAGATGCAGGGGCAGAGTATATCCATTTAGATGTGATGGACGGGGCTTTTGTTCCCAGCATTTCCTTTGGAATGCCAGTAATTCAGGCATTGAGGGCAGTTACGGATAAGACTTTTGATGTCCACATGATGGTGGAAGAGCCGGGAAGATATATTGGAGATATGAAACAGGCTGGGGCAGATTTAATCTGTGTCCATGCAGAAGCCTGCCGTCATCTGGACCGGACCCTCAACCAGATTAAAGAGGCCGGGTTAAAAGCGGGAGTGGCCTTAAATCCGGCGACACCTGTAAATGCGGTGGAATATGTTCTGCCCATTACAGATATGGTCCTTGTCATGTCTGTAAATCCCGGCTTTGGAGGACAGAAATTTATCCCCTATGCAGTGGAAAAGGTAAAAAAACTGCGGGCCATGATAAGGGAGCAGGGGTTAGAGACAGATATTCAGGTAGACGGCGGAGTGACTCTTAATAATGCCAGAACTCTTTTAGATGCCGGAGCCAATATTCTGGTAGCCGGTTCCGCAGTGTTTAAACAGGATGCGGCTGCCAATGTAGCCGGATTTTTAGAAATTTTTAAGGAGTATCAGTTTAAGAGATCATGAAAACTTGTCTGATAATTACCGGCGGCCCCATTGATTTGAGGTTTGCCGGCGATTTTTTAAAGAAAAGAAGCTTTAATAAAATAATTGCAGTTGACGCTGGGCTGGAGGCAGTAAAGGCTCTTGGGCTTTTGCCGGATGTGATTGTAGGAGATTTTGACACAGTGGATCAGACAGTGCTTTCCGAATTTCGTAAACAAGAGCACATTGTATGGGAAGTCCATCAGCCGGAAAAAGATGAGACAGATACAGAACTGGCTTTTAACCGGGCAATGGCGGCCGGATGCGGCGAGATTGCAGTGCTGGGCGCTACCGGAGGGCGTCTGGATCACATGATTGGGAACATCCATCTTTTGTATCCCTGTCTTCAGAAGGGGATTTTTGCCTATCTTTTGGACCCGCAGAATAAAGTGTATCTGCTGGATGAGGGAAAGGACTTTTTTAAAGAAACTTTGTGGGGAAAGTATGTCTCATTTCTGCCTTTTAGCCAGGAGGTAAAGGGGATTACCCTGACCGGCTTTCGCTATCCGCTTTGCGAAAAAGATATTGAGATCGGCACCAGTCTGTGTATCAGCAATGAGCTGGCAGAGGAGGAAGCCAGAATTGAATTTCGGGAGGGCGTTTTAATCTGTGTGGAATCCCATGACTAAATGGGCGGCACCCGCCAAATACAAGAAGCAAAAGAGGATTTATTGATGAATACAATCCAGAACCATCAGAAAAAAATTATGATGATCAACGATTTGTCTGGCTATGGCCGCTGTTCTCTTACGGTTGCCATTCCGGTTTTGGCAGCTATGAAGATTCAGTGCTGTCCGGTTCCTACGTCGATTTTTTCCAATCATACCGGTTTTTCTTCCTGGCATGTCGATGACTATACAGAGAGTATGCCCAAGTATCTGAAAAAGTGGGAGGAACTGGATCTTACCTTTGACGGAATTGCAGCCGGATTTTTAGGATCTGCAAAGCAAATCAAAATCGTGGAACAGGCGATTTTGGCCTTTAAAGGACCGGACACCAGGGTGTTAATTGACCCGATTATGGGGGACGAGGGAAAGGCCTATGCCACCTACACAGAGGAAATGTGCAAAAAGATGGGGCATCTAATCTCTCTGGCAGATATAATTACTCCAAACGTAACAGAAGCCTGTATTCTGACCGGTACGCCCTATAAGGCATCTGGCTGGAAACGGCGGGAATTAGAAGAAATGGCCCAAAAACTTCAGGATATGGGGCCAAAACAGGTGGTCATCACAGGGGTTTTGGAAGGCAGTTATCTGACCAACACAGTGGCCCAGCCGGATCAGAAGATTCAGTTTATCAGGACCAGGATTGCAGGAAGGGAGCGGCCCGGCACAGGAGATGTTTTTTCTTCTATTCTGGCCGGCGGCATGGTCTTGGGAGAAGAGTTAAGTGATTCTGTAAAAAAAGCAGCTCGTTTTGTAGGGGAATGCATTGCAATCTCGGATAAACTGGAGATTCCCAGAGAAAACGGGGTATGCCTGGAGATGATTTTAGGGAAATTAATTTCCAGATAGGGGCCGCCTTGCATTTATTAAGGATCTGTAGTATAATCCTACCCAGACTATAACCGCAGCAGGTGACATATCAGGAGGAGATCATGTTAGATTTAAAGTTTGTCAGAGAAAATCCGGAAATTGTAAAGCAGAACATTAAAAATAAATTCCAGGATTCCAAACTTCCATTAGTAGACGAGGTAATTGAGCTGGATGCCAAAAACCGCGCCACCAAGGCGGAGGCAGATTCTTTGAGAGCCAGCCGCAATAAATTATCCAAGCAGATTGGCGCTTTAATGGGACAGGGTAAAAAGGACGAGGCAGAAGAGGTCAAGCGTCAGGTAAGCGAAGATGCGAAGCGCCTTGCCCAGTTGGAAGAAAAAGAGACTGAGTATGAGGAACGCATCAAAAAGATTATGATGACCATTCCCAACATCATTGACCCAAGCGTGCCTATTGGAAAAGACGACAGTGAAAATGTAGAAGTAAAACGGTACGGAGAACCAGCAGTTTTGGACTTTGAGATTCCTTACCACACTGACATTATGGAAAGCTTTGATGGTATTGATTTAGACGCTGCCAGAAGAGTGGCGGGCAATGGGTTCTACTATCTGATGGGAGACATTGCAAGACTTCACTCTGCAGTGATTTCCTATGCAAGAGACTTCATGATTAATCGGGGATTTACCTACTGCGTACCTCCGTTTATGATTCGCAGCAATGTAGTCACTGGCGTTATGAGTTTTGCCGAGATGGATGCCATGATGTACAAGATTGAGGGAGAAGATCTGTATTTAATCGGTACTAGTGAGCACTCTATGATTGGAAAGTTTATTGATCAGATTATTCCGGAAGAAGAGCTTCCTAAGACTCTGACCAGCTATTCTCCTTGTTTCCGCAAGGAAAAAGGAGCTCATGGTCTGGAAGAAAGAGGCGTATACCGCATTCACCAGTTTGAAAAGCAGGAGATGATTGTAGTATGCCGTCCGGAAGAAAGCCCCATGTGGTTTGATAAATTGTGGCAGAATACGGTTGATTTATTCCGCTCTATGGATATTCCGGTCCGCACCTTAGAGTGCTGCTCCGGCGATTTAGCAGACTTAAAGGTAAAATCCGTTGACGTGGAAGCATGGTCCCCAAGACAGAAGAAATATTTTGAGGTGGGAAGCTGCTCCAATTTAGGAGACGCTCAGGCGCGCCGCTTAAAGATTCGGGTAAACGGCAAAGATGGCAAGTATTTTGCTCACACCTTAAACAATACGGTTGTGGCTCCGCCCCGTATGCTGATTGCATTTTTGGAGAATAACCTTCAGGCAGACGGCAGTGTCCGCATCCCGGAGGCGCTGCAGCCTTACATGGGCGGACAGAAAGCCATCTGCAGAAAACATTAATAAATCAGACTCATAACAATACCTTGGGGGAAGTCTCCGTACTTTTCCCCAAATAGATTGATGCCCCCGATATGGCGGGCATCTTTTTTGATCTCGATTTTCAGTGAGATATAGGGGAGTTCGGAAAGATTTAACTGAGCTAAGGTTAAGGTCTGGTTTACCAATTTTCCATCCAGGTAACCGCCGTTTTCCCGGACGGAAAAGGTTTTTAAAAGTCCATACTGGGTTCTGCCGTTGGGCCAGGAAGAAGGGGTAAGCCGCCCTCTGCGAGCCCCAAAATCTCCTGGAGAACAATAAGTTGCCACAGGATGTCCGTTGATGGACACTGTAATGTCAGAAGGCCAGTTTTCCAAGAATCCCGGCGCTTCGGAGCAGATTTCCATGGCAAAAGACAGTTCATGAAGGTTTAAGAGAGGATTTGCCAGATTAGGGAACCGGTATTCAATAAACCCCTGCTGGAACCATAAAAGCTGGGCCTTGGTGTGGGCAGGAGAATAAAAGGAGCGGACATTGTCATATACATCTAAAACACCGTTCTCATCGGCAAGGCCGCAGGTGGGTTCAATGTCAAACTGAAAATAATTTCCAATAGGCATATCCAAAGAAACCGTATTGTCAGCCAGGTCAGTGTCTGCGTCGAAGGTTTCCAGGTGGAAAGACTGCATGCTGGAAATACAGACACGCATAGAGCCATGGATACCCGGCTGTGTTTCTGTGACAATAAGTTTTGCTTCTTCCAGAATCTTGATGTGAAGAGCAGTGGAAGACACAGGAATCTTTAAGATTGCCGCAATTTCCTGAAGGGAAAGAGCAGTATTTTTCAGAATATTTAAAATATTCAGCCGGATAGGGGAGGACAATGCTTTCCCGATTTGAGCGATTCTCTGGTGATGCTCTGTATTTCCCAGGTGGAGTTCGATATCCCGTTCTCCGATAATTTTGACAGGGGTTTTCGTTTTTCCAGACATAGGAAGTCTCCTTTTTTACATTATTTTTTGATTGCTGTAATAAAAAGCGGATATTAATTACATAAATTATAAAATAAAATATCAATATACACAAGAGTTGAGATGAAAAATGGTATAATTATTACAAATATCAAAGCAAAAACGGAAAACGCATTGAATAAAACGTAAAAATATGATATCGTAATTTATGTAATAAAGTTTCGTAAAGGTATTTGCAGCAAAAGTTATTACAGAAATATTATAATGAACAGGCGCTGCAAATTCAAGAAGAAAAGGAGAAGAGGTTATGAAAAAAAGGAAAACAGCACTTTCATTGGTTATGGCTGGCGCAATGGCAGTTTCTCTGGCGGGATGCGGGGGAGGAAATACAGAAACCGCTGCCGGGACAGACGGGGCAAGCGGGGGCGCTGTGTCGGAAAGTCAGGGAGTAAGCGAAGGCAGCCAGGAGCCAAATACAGGAGACACGATCACGATTACATTTATTAATGGTTTTACCGGCGGTGACGGTCCGTTTATGACAAAGATTGTAGATGCCTTCAATCAGTCTCAGGACCAGTATTACATTGAGCAGCTTCAGGATGCAGACCATTACACAAAGTTTAAATCGGATGATTTTGACATGCTGATTATTCATGCAGACTGGATTTCCACCTATCATGCAGACGGACTTTTGAGGGAAGTATCAGACTTATATGAGATGGCGGGGCTTTCTTTTGAGGAGGATTTTCATCCCATTACCCAGACATATGCAAAATATGATGATGGAATTTTTGCATTCCCGCTGGATTTATATGCAGAGACGTTCTATTACAACAAAGAGTATGTAACAGAACCTCCGAAAACCTACGAGGACATGGCGGCGCTGCGGGATCAGCTGGATTCTGAAAATTCCGGCATTTACCCAATGGCAATTCCTTTAACAGGAGATCACCAGTGGGCCTGGATGACGGCTCTCGGACAGTCCGGATGCAATTGGGTGGAAGACGGACATATTAAAATGGATACCGAAGAAGTCTGCGATGCATTTATGAAGATTCATGATTTGATTTACAAGGATCATTTAAGTGCGCCTGGGTTAGGGGACAATGACCATTTCAATACCTTTATTAAGGATTCTGACGGCGGTGCAAATGTAAGCTCTGCCTGCGCATTGACCGGACCATGGAATTATACGGCTGCAAAGGAAGTGCTGGGAGAAAATCTGGGAATCGGCACTCTTCCTCAGCTTTACGGCGATACTCCTTGTGTCCCGGCAGGAGGACACACCTTTGCCGTATCTGCAAAGGTAACAGATGAAAAGAAGCTGGCAGGTATTGCAGAGTTTATGAAATTCGCCTATCAGCCGGAAATTATGTTAAACTGGGCTGACTCCGGTCAGGCGCCGATTCATTTGGAGACAATGGAACTGGTAAAACAGTCTCCTGACAAATATCCGGTTGCTAATGCAAATTATGGTATTTTTGATGATGCCCAGATTCTTCCGGCTATTTACAATATTCGGGAGCAGGTTAAGTATGTAAATTCCAATGTGTGGTCCCTGGTTGTCCAGACAGAAGATTTAAGCAGGGAGTCATTAATGGAAGAACTGAAAAATGCCACCGAGATTGCAATCGAACTTTCTGAGTATTAAGGGTTTTTAGCGGTTTGGGATGTACATATCCCAAACCGCAGACGATCAGAGAAGCTGCCGGGCAGCAGAAAGGAGCTATGATGAAAAAGAAAAAAGCAACTGCAGTTTTGTTTATATTCCCATTTCTGGTGTTTTTTCTGCTGTTTTGGCTGATTCCTTTTGGATTCGGGATTTACATGAGCCTTTCCAAATATAGTCTGATTCGGGGCAATCAGGGATTTGTGGGACTGGGAAATTACATAAAAATTCTGTTTTCTTCTTCCATGTACCACAAGTCCTTCTTTTTGGGGTTAAAAAATACCACTATTTTTGTAGTGCTTACCACTCCGCTTCTGGTATTTGGAAGCCTGGCGCTGGCCTTGCTTTTGGATCGCCTTCCGGAGCGGTTAAAAGGGATTTTCAGAACGATTTATTTTGCCTCGTATTCTGTTTCCGTAACCGCTGTAGCCGCTGTGTTCGTATGGCTGATGAAGGGAAACGGCGGATACCTCAACAATCTGATGATGAATATAGGGTTAATTGATAAGCCGGTCCCCTGGCTGGAGCAGCAGCCATTTGTGTGGATTGCCCTGACAGCAGCAACCGTCTGGTGGACCATCGGCTATAATATGATGCTGTTTGTCAATGCATTAAATGATATTGACACCAGCCTTTATGAGGCGTCTTCCATGGATGGAGCCGGGTTCTTCGTACAGCTTCGCTACATTATTCTGCCCAATATTAAAAATATCTTTTATTTTGTTTTGATGACCACCATTATTGCCTCTTTTAATGTTTATGGACAGACCAGGCTGATGACAAAAGGCGGTCCCGGAGAAACTACAAAACCGTTAATTATGATGATTACATCTACAATTATGGATCGGAACGATTTGGGAGTAGGGAGTGCCATGACTATTTTGATGGGAATCGTCATCATTCTCTGTTCGATAGGACAGTATTATCTGACCAGAGAAAAAGAAAATCTGAAATAGGAGGGGATTTGTGATGAAAAAGAAACAATTCAGCCGGATTCTTCTGGTTATGTGCGCCTGTGTTTTGGCCTATGCATTTTTGCTTCCCCTTTTATTTATGCTCTTTACCAGCTTTAAAGGGCTGGCGGAATCCATGACATCCTCCACACTGCTTCCAAAAACCTGGACGCTGGAAAATTATAAAGAATTATTTACCAGCACATCGACTGCGCCGATTTTTAAGTGGCTGCTCAATACAGCCATTGTAACTGTAAGCGGTACGCTGCTTCGGATTACTACCAGCGTGCTGGCGGCTTATGCGCTGGCAAGACTGCCGGTTCCTGGAAAACGGTTTATTGTAGCTGGTCTTGTCTGGGCCATGGCCATTCCGGAGATTGTAACCTTCTTTCCTCTGTTTTACATTTTTAAACAGATTGGAATGTTAAATTCTCTGCTTCCTTTAATCCTGCCTTCCGGATCCGGAGTGATGTGTATTTATCTGATTTACAACTTCTTGCTGTCATTTCCAAAAGAACTGGAAGAGGCTGGACTGGTGGAAGGGGCTGGAGTCTTTCAGATCTTATGGCATATTGTGCTTCCGTCTGTAAAGCCGGTAGTGATTACCCAGGCGTTTATCACGTTTTTAGGGCTGTATAACAGTTACTTATGGCCGTCTCTGGTGATTAACCGCCAGGAAAATCGGACTGTTACACTGGGAATTGCTGCTTTGGTATTAGGGGAAAATTATACCAATCCGGGACTTATGATGGCTTCTACACTGGTATCAGTAGTCCCGGTAATGATTATTTTTGTGTTTGCAAATAAGTACGTGGTAAAAGGCTTTACACAGTCTGGAATCAAGTAGTACAATTTATTTAAATGGTTATAAAATTTGGTAGCAGTTTAGCCATGCATCTTCTTGTCTGCCACAAGCGGGCAAGAAGTACCTGGCGTCCGCCTTATGAAGATTCAGACAGGAAAACTCTTATGAAAACAAGCTTTCAACACGTTCTCCTGTCTGAATCTTCGCATGGCTGAACTGTTCGCAAATTTGCGGAAAGGAAACGCTATGAGAAATGAGTATCCGCGTCCGGATTTTGTCCGGAAAGAATGGTTGAATTTAAACGGATCCTGGGATTTTTATGTTGGAGATAAGCAGTATGAGATTCAGGTACCCTATGTGTGCCAAAGCGCAATGAGCGGAATCGGCGAGAAAATTACACAAGACAGGGTGGTTTATCAACGGCGCGTCCTGGTGCCGAAAGACTGGAGGAAAAAACGCATACGTTTAAATTTTGGCGCAGTGGATTACCGCTGCAGGGTATGGGTAAACGGCTGTATGGCCGGATGTCATGAGGGCGGACAGACTTCTTTTTCTTTCGATGTTACAGACAGCCTTACCTGGGAAGAAGAGGTGATCCGGGTAGAGGTGTGGGATCCTTTGAAGGATGAAAGCATTGCCAGAGGCAAACAGTTTTGGGAAGAGGAATCGCAGTTTATCTGGTATACGCCCAGTACCGGCATCTGGCAGACTGTATGGATGGAACCGGTGGAAGAAACACATTTTGAGCAGATCCGCTTTACTCCGGATATTGATGAGGGAACAGTGCGGATTGATTATGAATTGTCTTTGCAGAGCATCCTCCCTTGTACGGTGGAGATTGCCATTTCATTTCAAGATGATTTGATCTTTTGCGGAAGAATGGTTGCAAAAGAATACCGGCAGACTATAATAGTAGATGTGTTTCAGAAAAAGGCGCTCAATGGTTCCTTTCATTTTACCGGTGCATACTGGTCTCCGGAGGCTCCCAATCTGTATGAGGCAGTGATGACAGCAGGAGAGGAAAATCATGGAAAAGACCAGGTTATGACGTATTTCGGCATGAGAAAAGTGGAAGTAAAAAATGGCCGGATCTATTTAAACCATAAGCCTTATTATCAGAAACTGGTTTTGGATCAGGGGTATTGGAAGGACAGTCTGATTACAGCTCCGGATGACCAGTCCTACATCGACGATATAAAAAAAGCCAAGGCCATGGGATTTAACGGATGCAGAAAACATGAGAAAGCAGAAGATCCCAGATTCCTTTACTGGGCGGATAAACTGGGGTTTATTGTGTGGGAGGCAATGGCCAGTTTCTGGGTCTATACGCCAGAAGCAGCGGCTGCCTTTGCAAAAGAATGGGCGGAACTAATCCGCAGAGATTATAATCATCCGTCTATTTTAGTCTGGGGCATGTTAAATGAAAGCTGGGGCGTTCCGCAGATTGGAACAAGCAGAGTTCAGCAATCGTTTGCGAAATCTTTGTACTATCTGGCCCACAGTCTGGATGATACCAGACTGGTGATTTCTAATGACGGATGGGAGATGACAGACACAGATATCTGTGCGTTCCACTCCTACCAACATGGAAAAACCGAAGATAAAAGGCAGCAGGATCGGTTTAGGGAGTCTTTAAAATCTGTAGATACATTGGGAGAAATCGTAGAAAAACCGCTGTTTGCAGGGCGAACTTCTTACAAGGGACAGCCGGTTATGCTGACCGAGTTTGGAGGGATATCCATCGCAGAAGAGGATATGGAAGGCTGGGGATATACGTCTGTAAAAAATTCGGAGTTTTTAGAGGAACTTCGCCGGATTATGGAGGCAGTCAGTCAGGCAGACCGAATCTGCGGATACTGCTACACCCAGCTTACCGATGTAGAGCAAGAGAAAAATGGCCTTTTGACCAGCGATCACCAATACAAATTTGATCCAGAACAGATTAAAGACATTCAGAATCTATGCTAGGAAGGAGAACTATTTTATGAAAGTAATCGCCCACAGGGGATACAGCGGAAAATATCCGGAAAACACCATGCTGGCTTTTGAGAAAGCAGCAGAAGCCGGATGTGATGAGATTGAATTAGATGTTCAGCTTGCTAAAGACGGCACAGTAGTCGTGATCCATGATGAAACCATTGATCGGGTCACAGACGGTGCTGGTCTGGTAAGAGACTATACTTGTGAGGAACTTCAGAAATTCCACGCCGGATCGGTGTTTGGAGATCAGTATGGGTTTGTGAACATTCCTACTTTTGAAGAATACTGCAGATGGGCGGCCGCACAGACAGTGACCACGAATATTGAACTGAAAACCGGTGTTTTCTTTTATGAGGGACTGGAGGAAAAAACCATTGCTATTATCCAAAAATATGGTCTGGAAGAGAAAGTCATGTTTTCCTCGTTTAATCCTTTATCTCTGATGGAAACCAAAAAGATAGCACCTCAAATTCCCTGCGGATTTTTGGTAGACGATCCTCTGGGCAATGCAGGGTACTGCTGCGGAAAATATGGATTTGAGTTTTACCATCCAAGAGGATCAAAGCTGACAGAAGATGTTCTGGAAAGCTGTAAAAAACATGGAGTTGGAATCAATGCATGGACCATCAATGACATGGGGGTTCTGGAAAAGCTGTGCGACTGGGACTGCGCCGGCGCTATTACCAATTATCCAGATGTTGTAAGGGCCTGGCTGGAAAGTCAGAAATAATATTTTTTGAAAAGAACACCCTTGGTGGAGAATCAAATATAAAAAATATTGATTCCGCCAAGGGTATTCTTATATACATCACAGAGTTTACGGGTAACAGTTCAGCTATGCGAGAGATTCAGACAGGAAAAAGCGTTGAAACCTTGTTTTCATAAGAGTTCTCCTGTCTGAATCTTCATAGGGCGGACGCCCGACGCTTCTTGCACGTTTACAGCGTGCAAGAAGATGCAAAACTGAACGGTTACGTTTATGGCAATTCCTTAAAGTTGCAGGACGGCACTGCCACCAGAGAATAATTGGTGTGGTAGATTACAAACCCGGGAGCGCCTCCGGCTGCCTTGCGGACATTTTTGCGCTGGATGTAGTCGATTTCCACCTTGTCATTGTCTCTCCCCTTGGAATACCAGGCTGCCAGTGCTCCGGCCTCTTCAAATACCCGATCGGGCAGCTCTTTTCCCTCTGCTTTTACAATTACATGAGAGCCGGGAATCCCTTTTGCGTGGAACCACCAGTCGCCTCCGTTTGCCAGTTTAAAGGTTAGTTCTTCATTCTGATAGTTGTTTTTGCCTACGTAGATGTGGAACCCGTCGTTAGACAGATAGTGGAAGGGGCGGCTGGTGATTTTCGGACGTTTTTCCCCTGTGCGGCGTTTTTTGATATAGCCGTATTCTATCAATTCTTCTTTAATCTGTATCAGGTCATTTTCCTCTAATGCAATGTCTAAAGCGGCGCTAATGGATTCCAGATGGTCGATTTCCTCTTTCGTCTCCTTGGTCAGGTCGCTTAAAGCTTCAAAGGTTCTCTTTAACTTATTATACTTATCAAAATGTTTCTGGGCATTTTCCCTGGCAGATAGCTGAGAATCTAAAGGAATCCGCACTTTTTCATTGGTGTAATAATTAATGCACGTAAACTCTTTTTCGCCGCCGGAAAGCTCATAGCCGTAGGTGTTTAAAAGCTCTCCGTAAATCCGGTATTTTTCTCGTTTTTCCGTATCCTTTAACTGCTTAAGCTGCAGATCATATTTTTTATAATTTCGTTCTAAAGCAGTCTGGACAATCCGCCGCAGGTCCGCGGATTTCTGCCGGATTCTGGTAATGGTTTCTCTGGAAGAGTAGTAAGTCCTAAGAACCTGGCTGATAGAATCAAATTTCTGGCTGGAAAACCGCTCACTGTTAAAGCAGGTCAGCGGCAGGGAAGCAAACTCTGTGGGAACGTCGCCGTCATAGACGATGTTTGGAAGAAAATTCCCCTCCCTTACGTCTTCCATCATCAGGGCAAGGGTCCGGTATAAGTGAACGGTTTCGTCTTCTGTCAGATCGCCTGCCGCTTTGTCCGGATTGATAGAAGCAAGATAACACAGTTCTTCGGCAATCATGGGACTGATTCCGGTCAGTCGGTTATACAAGGCTTTCTGCACCGCCATAGGCGCATGGGCCATCTGGCTGGTAAATTCTTCCAATGATACGGTAAATGGATCGGATTTTTCCATTGTATGCGGGACAAAATACATCCGCCCCGGAAGAACTTCCCGGACAGAACTTATCTGGGCGGAAACGTGTTTAATACTGTCCAGAATGGTTCCGTCTTCTCTGCAAAAAATAATATTGCTGTGTTTTCCCATAATTTCAATAATCAGCCGTTTTCTGCACACATCCCCCATTTCGTCCAGATGTTCCAGGGTCAGCTCAATAATCCGCTCCAGACCAGGCTGAGATACGGAAATGATTCTTGCACTTCCGATATGCTTTCTTAAAAGCATGCAGAAATTAGGGGCAGTCATGGGACTGGGTTTGTTGGTATCGGTAAGATATACCAAAGGAAGGCTGGCACTGGCCGAAACTAACAGGCGCACAGAAGAGCCTTCTTTTTTTATTTGAAGTAATAACTCGTCCTTTTCCGGCTGGGCAATTTTAGAGATACGCCCGCCTTCGATGGCCTGTTTTAAATCATGGGTCAAATTGGCTACTGTAATTCCGTCAAAAGCCATGATAAAACTCCTTTCTGATATGGTAATGACAAAATGTTTTAGCTGCCAAAGGCAGCAGCAGATGTGCGCAGCACAACTGTATTTTGGAGTGAAAAATCTCGTCAAGTGTTCATATTATACCACAACTTCTCAAGGATTGAAATGTTTTATTGACTTGCAAAAGTCTTTGCCTTATAATGGAATCATCTATGGCAAGAAAGGCCATGGCGAAAGTGAGGCTGATGTTATGATAAAAAGCATGACTGGTTTCGGCAGATTTGAGGAGACAACAGACGATTATAAAATATCTGTAGAGATGAAGGCCGTCAACCACCGGTATCTGGATTTAAGCATCAAGATGCCCAAGAAGTTTAACTACTTTGAAGCTGGCATCCGGACCCTGTTAAAGGATTATATCCAGAGGGGGAAGGTGGATGTTTATATCAGTTATGAGGATTATACAGAAGGCCGCCTGTGTTTAAAGTACAACCGGGCGCTGGCTGCAGAGTATATGGAAGCATATCAGAGGATGGCAGATCAGTTTGGCATTCCCAATACAGTGACCGTCAACGATCTGGCCCGATGCCCGGAAGTATTTACCATGGAGCAGGCGCCGGATGATGAAGAGGAAATGTGGAAAGTTCTTTCTCACGCTGTAAAAGAGGCTGCCAGACGGTTTGTTGATACCCGTACTTTAGAGGGCGAGCATTTAAAAAGGGATTTGCTTGGCAAGCTGGATTATATGGAACGTCTGGTAGCAGAGGTGGAAGAACGTTCCCCACAGGTGGTTTCAGAATACCGGGCAAAGCTGGAGGATAAAATTCAGGAGGTGCTGTCGGGTATTTCAATCGACGAAAGCCGCATTGCCGCAGAGGTGACGATCTTTGCGGACAAGGTCTGTGTAGATGAGGAAACTGTCCGGCTGCGCAGCCATATCTGCAACACCAGAAAGGAATTGACAGAGGGCGGCAGCATTGGCAGAAAGCTGGATTTTATTGCCCAGGAGATGAACCGGGAAGCCAATACCATTTTATCTAAAGCCAATGATCTGGAGATTTCCCAGAGAGCGATTGCGTTAAAGACCGAAGTAGAAAAAGTTCGGGAACAGATCCAGAACATTGAATAAGGGGAACAGAATATGAAAGAAACAGGAGTACTGGCCGTTGTGTCCGGATTTTCCGGTGCAGGAAAAGGCACGCTTATGAAAGCTTTGCTGGACAAGTATGACAATTATGCCCTTTCCATTTCTGCCACCACCAGAAGTCCCAGACCTGGCGAGAGTAACGGCAGAGAATATTTTTTTGTAACAAAAGAACGTTTTGAGGACATGATCCGCTCCAACCAGCTAATCGAGTATGCCCGTTATGTGGACAATTATTACGGGACACCGAAGGAGTACGTGATGCAGCAGATGGAAGCGGGAAAAGATGTAATCTTAGAGATTGAGATTCAGGGAGCGCTGAAAGTGAAGAAGCAGTTTCCCAATGCGCTGCTTCTGTTTGTAATGCCGCCCAGTGCCAATGCGCTAAAGGATCGTCTGATAGGCAGAGGCACAGAGACTTTGGAAGTGATTGAGAGCCGGCTAAAGCGGGCGGCCGAAGAGTCAGAGGGCATTGAAAACTATGATTATATCCTGGTTAACGACACAGTAGAAGACTGTGCGGTGCGCATGCACCAGTTGATTCAGGATCATCACAGCCGCACCTGCAATCAGGCAGAATTTATTGAAAATATGCGTGCTCAGCTGCACCAAATGAGCTAAAAGACAGAAAGGAGATTTTCAGATATGTTGCATCCATCTTATTCGGATTTAATTAATGTAGTAAACAAAGAGGTAGAGCCGGGAGAGCAGCCGGTTGTCCAGAGCCGTTATTCCATTGTCATTGCATCTGCAAAGCGGGCAAGACAGATTATTGACGGGGCAGAGCCGTTGGTTCCCGGCGCAGGCAAGAAACCGCTCTCTGTTGCAATTGAAGAATTATATAAGACCAAAGTAAAAATTCTTGGAGAAGAGGAAGTTCCGGAAGAAACAGAGTAATCCGGAGTCAGGCTTTTTCGTGAAGTGGAGCGGGAAGACTTTTATTTATGAAAACTTTAGAAAGTCTGTCGCTCCATTTTCCGCATCAAGGCATATATTTGGACTGCAGACAGATCTGCACATGCAAAATCAAAAAGAAGACGAGGTGTTTTTAAATTTATGAAATTACTGTGCGTTTCACTGGGATGCGATAAGAACCTGGTGGATACCGAGAAAATGATGGGGATTTTCCGCCAAAAAGGCTGGGAATTTACCGATGATGAAAGTCAGGCAGATGCGGTACTGGTCAATACCTGCTGCTTTATCGGCGATGCCAAGGAAGAAAGCGTTAATACGATTTTGGAAATGGCGGAGTTAAAAAAAGAAGGAACTGTCAAAACTCTTCTGGTTACCGGATGCATGGCAGAGCGGTATAAGCAGGAGATTTTAGAGGAGATTCCGGAGGTGGATGTGATTGTGGGAACCTCTTCTTACGATGAGATTTTAGACGTTTTAGAGGGGGTATTTGGCGGTCAGGGGCCGGTTTCCTGCTTTGAAGATTTAAAGCGTCTTCCAAAAAGCAGCACAGAGCGGGTAGTGACCACTGGCGGGTATTATGGATTTTTAAAGATTGCAGAAGGGTGTGATAAGCGCTGTACTTATTGTATTATCCCAAGCCTGAGAGGGCCGTATCGCAGCTATCCGATGGAAGAACTGGTGGAAGAGGCAAAGTCTTTGGCAGAAGGCGGAGTAAAGGAACTGATTTTAGTGGCCCAGGAGACCACTCTGTATGGAGTGGATCTGTACGGAG
Source organism: Lachnospiraceae bacterium (assembly GCA_046957575.1). Classification (GTDB taxonomy): domain Bacteria; phylum Bacillota; class Clostridia; order Lachnospirales; family Lachnospiraceae; genus UMGS1370. The sequence continues at coordinate 107,700 of JBKUOG010000011.1, forward strand.
AAAAGATGCTTCCAACGCTGCTTAAGCGCCTGGCAGCCATTTCCGGCATTCAGTGGATTCGGATTCAGTATTGCTACCCGGAGGAGATTACGGATGAGTTAATTCAGGTTATCAAAGAGGAAGAAAAAATCTGCCATTATCTGGATATCCCCATCCAGCATGCCAGTGATAAGATTTTAAAAACAATGAACCGCAGGACCAATCAGGCACAGATAAAAGAAATGGTTGCAAAATTGCGCAGAGAGATTCCGGATATAGCCCTCCGCACCACCTTAATCTCCGGTTTTCCAGGAGAGACCAAGGAGGATCATGAGATTTTAATGGAATTTGTGGACGAAATGGAATTTGATCGTTTAGGTGTGTTTGCCTATTCTGCAGAAGAAGATACGCCGGCCTATTCCTTTGAAAATCAGGTGCCTCAGGAAATAAAAGAAGCGCGCAGAGATGAGATTATGGAACTTCAGCAAGAGATTGCCTTTGCTCATTCTGAATCCATGGTAGGCCGGATTTTGGATGTAATGATCGAGGGAAAAGTGGCAGATGAGCCTGCCTATGTGGGCCGCACTTACATGGATGCGCCGGGAGTAGACGGTCTGATCTTTGTCAATACAGGAGAACTTCTCATGTCCGGAGACTTTGTGCGGGTAAAAGTAGTTGGAGCCAGTGAATACGATTTGATTGGAGAGGTGTACGATGAATTTGCCAAATAAACTGACTGTTCTTCGGGTGATTTTGATCCCGTTTTTTGTAGCAGCGCTGATGGCCCAGGGCGGAACCAATGAAACCATGAGGATTGTGGCGGCGGTCATCTTTATCGTGGCCAGCCTGACCGATTTGTTAGACGGCAAGATTGCCAGAAAATACAATCTGGTAACCAACTTTGGAAAATTTATGGATCCTCTGGCTGACAAACTTTTGGTTTGTTCGGCTCTGATCTGTTTTATTGAACTGGGACAGGTTCCGGCCTGGATGGTCATCCTCATTATAAGCCGGGAATTTATTATCAGCGGATTCCGTCTGGTGGCATCTGATAATGGAGTTGTCATTGCAGCAAGTTATTGGGGGAAATTTAAAACCGCATTTCAGATGATTGCCATTGTGCTGCTGATTTTCAACATTCCGGCGCTTTCTGTGGTAACTCAGATTTGTCTGTGGAGCGCCCTTATTTTAACGATTGTATCGTTAGTAGACTATTTGATTAAGAATCACAAGGTACTGACAGAAGGGAGCATGTAATCTATGGTAACTGAACTGATTTCCGTAGGAACTGAACTGCTATTAGGAAATATTGTAAATACCAACACCCAGTATCTGGCTGAACAATGCGCCTTTTTGGGACTGACCATGTACTATCAGTCGGCAGTCGGAGACAACCGCCTTCGGCTGGCAGAGACCATAAAAACTGCTTTAGGCCGCTCGGATCTGGTGATTTTAACCGGCGGACTTGGCCCGACAGAAGACGATTTGACTAAAGAGGTCTGTGCAGAAGTGATGGGATATGAATTAAAGGAAGACGCCCATACCAGAAAGCGGATAGAGCAGTATTTTAAAAATGGAATTTACAAAAAGATTCCGGACAACAACTGGAAACAGGCCATTGTGCCCCAGGGAGCCATTGTGTTGGACAATGAGAACGGTACTGCTCCCGGACTGATTTTAGAAAAGGGAGACAAAACGGCCATTCTTCTTCCAGGACCTCCTGGAGAATTAAAACCTCTTTTTGAAAAGCAGGTTGTTCCTTATTTAAAAAAGAGACAGCCGGAATCGATTGTCTCCCAGATGGTAAAAATATGCGGATACGGGGAGAGCCAGGTAGAAGACAAACTGCTGGATTTAATTGACGGACAGACTAATCCTACCATTGCTACCTACGCCAAGACCGGTGAAGTTCACCTTCGGATTACGGCCAGCGCCAAGACCGAGGAAGGGGCAAAAAAGCTGTTAAAACCAGTGGTAAAAGAAGTAAAAAAGCGGTTTGAGGACGCTGTTTATTCTGTAAAGGAGGCCGAAACCTTAGAAGGTACTGTAGTTCGCCTGCTGGAAAAATACGGACTTACCGTATGCACAGCAGAGTCCTGCACAGGAGGCCGTTTGGCCGGCCGGATCGTCAATGTGCCTGGCGCATCCGAAGTATTTAAAGAAGGATTTGTAACCTATTCCAACAAAGCAAAGAGAAAGCGCCTGGACGTTGGAAAGGCAACTTTGAAAAAATACGGGGCGGTCAGTGAACAGACAGCCAAAGAGATGGCAGCCGGAGGCGCATTTGCAGCAGATGCGGATGCTTGCATTGCTGTGACAGGAATCGCAGGACCCGATGGCGGAAGCGAGGAAAAACCGGTAGGACTGGTGTATATTGCCT
>JBKUOG010000012.1:0-23459 GCA_046957575.1 Lachnospiraceae bacterium
GACATTATCTTTGTCAAGCCTTTCTTGAAAATTTTTATTTATTCATATATATAAGATTTTCAGAAAAAGTCAATACAAGTTACACGAATAATATGTTTAATGATATGAACAACTCGTTTTCTCTTGCTACCCGCTATATATTCTGATAGAATTAAAAGAAAATCGGAGGTTTTTGCTGTGGCAAACGAAAAGATTCATCTGGACAAAATAGCTGCACTTACAAAAGAGTTATTTCATGCGCATTATGCCGGAAAATTAGAAGTGTGGTTTTCCTATCTCACTTCAGACAGCATATTTCTTGGTACGGGAATACCAATATTGATTGGCAGCAATTCAATAGAAAATCATTTTAAGGATTTTTTTGAAAAACATGCGATTATCATACAGGAAAATTATTTTCCCACATCTTTGGGTGAACAAGCTGCGCAGGTATGCGGCCAGATTATTCTACATGGTTCTAAAGGATCAAGTAAAATAATCAATCATTTTACTGTAAACTATCGCTTAATTGGCAATGAGATAAAAATTCTCCATATACACAATTCTTATGAATATATGCTGCCTAAAGAAGAGAAATTATTAACGATGGATGGTAGCACAATGCGATTGGTCCGCAGCCTGCTTTTGGAGCATCCGCCAGGCCAGCGTATGGCTATCCGCAGTGGTACACAAACAGTTTTTGTTGATCTCCATACAGTCTTATATGTGCAAAGCCTGGGAAGAAAGACAGAGTTTGTTTGTATTGACAGAGTCATATCCTGCAATAGCTCTATCAGCGAAATTGCAAAGGAATTACCAGAAATCTTCTACCCGCTGCACAGAGGATATCTGGTAAATACATTATATATTACAGCAATCCGGCGTTTTGAAGCCGTGTTGATTTCAGGAATCACACTCCCTATTCCCGCATTGACATATCAGCAAGCCAAAAAGGATTTGCACGAGATAATACAAGGAAGAGTGAGACCCACCAATTCAAAATAGAAGAGAGGGGGAGTGAGGACAAAAATCCGGACTCCCATTCGAAGCATTGGCGCTTCTTCATCAAAAGTTGCATATATACGTGTAGCAACTGAATGATATTGTCAATATTGGTTTACACTTTTTTCTCAAGAATGTTCGACCTTATGCTGCCTCCTGTAGTGAAGCATAGTATTGCTGTCGCTTAACCATAGGAGGTAATCCTCCGTTAGCAGAACAGATCCTCCAGTTATTCCAATAACTGATAAAGTATCTCCAGATGAGGGGTTTTAACTGTTCTACTGTCATTGTGGTGGTGTCATAACGCCCATAAAGTAATTCTTCTTTGAAACGAGCCCACATACTTTCGCATCTGGCATTATCATGGCATCTGCCAGTACCTGATATTTCCAAGGGGCAGCCTTTGTTTTTAGGAATTTATTAAATGCCTGTCTGGAAACATGAAGCGTTTTGCAATAAAATCCTTGAGAATAGGGTGTCAACTTTTATGATACAACATCATCAACATGTTGCAGAAAAGGGTTACCATCCTCTGGCAACCCTCTTCTGTATCTCATCCTAGCTAATCACTATCTCATAGCCCGTCATGGAATCATGCTCCTCTTTTTCCATCTAAAGTGCGGACTTCTTCTACCGTCAATCTTGAAAGTTTCGCAATCTGCTCATATGACAATTCACCCATCTCCAGCAAATCTTTAGCAAATTGCTGTCTTTCCTCTAACCGTGCTGCCAAAGCAGCCTCGTTCCGCATATCTTCCATCGCCTTACACATAGCAGCCACTCCTTTCTCATCTTCTTTGAAATATCTTACACGTTCTGCCAATACTCTATACTTCATATCCTTTGCATCTGTACAGGAAAAATCATGCATCAAAATCCCTATAGGCGACTCATCCCGGTATTCACCGTTCACATATAAAATATGGGCCTCATCGCCAAAATTCTCGCTGGTTTCTTTGATCACCCGGTCAATATGATAAATTGGTTTTCCCTTTCCTAGCACATCTCGTTCTGTAATAAAGATTACATAAGTCTCTACCAGATTTTCCAGCTTCTCTCCTGGCTCCGTCACATTGGCATCAATCAAACTGCTGTGATACCTGGCTCTCTTTGCTCCCGCACCGCGATCTGCTCTCTGGATTTCCACATTATATCTTTTTCCGGCATGATCTGTGGCATAGATGTCAAAAATAATCGATCTGCCCTGCAGATTTTTAAGCTGATGCTGGATCGTTACCTTTTCCACCTTCAAATCATCCCTGCCAAGCACAATCTGCAGTACCAGCTCCGTACACTCTATATTTTCCTCAAAACATTTTGACATAAAGTCATCATCCATCAGGCGAAATCCACGGAGTCTCTGCAGATCTTCCGGCCTGAACTTTTCTTCCCAATCCTTACTAATATCTGCTCTTCCTTTCTCTGCCTGTTTTTATCAGAAGCATATACTTCCCCTATCATACCTAAATTTTATCACAGGCACACTATTGTTGCAAGGTTCATTCCAGCTCATTTTATGTTTGGATTTTATGGGAAGTTGCAACTAAAAAGAGCATTGACCTCCCTTTTCTGGTATAACGTCTATCGCCAAACAAACCTTTAGGTAATTGCGAAACGAGTACGAAATCTTGATTCCAACAAGGCAAAAATCTGGCATAGCCTGTCTTTCAGGAGGTGTATGTAAAAAACAGAATTTCAGGACATGAAAACAAAACAGATAGGGCTATCTGCTGATAAATGAGTATGAATCGCAGGTATTTACGCAATCAAAGGCCTTAAGCTGCGGATATATTGATGCTTGTACAGTTTGTCAGCGACCATTACAGTAATGAGCTGGGTAATTCCGGCGAGAAGCAGGTCGGCATGAAGCGTTTTCTCATTCTGCGTTTTACGCCCGGTAACACAAAAACTGTTTTTGAAATGGTTAATCGATTTCTCAACATTTACTCTGACTTTATAGGTGGAATCCCATTTATCTGTACCGCGGACTGTACCAGGATAGGCACGAAGATTCTGTTCCGGATAAATGTAAATCATTCTTCCACAGGAAGAAGTGGTACATGGATGATCACAGTGGCATATGCGTTTCGATTTCTTTGTGGCGCTGTCCCATTTCCATTTCATTTTGGGGCATACGAATTTCATAGTCGGAAGCCCGCAGCGCAAATGGGATTTGCTTCCCTCGCGCTTCATGGGAAGGGAGGCATCATGGGGACAGCAGGGAACGCCGTCATCATTGACAGTGTAATCGATTCCTTCGAGTTTCAGTTTGTTTTTCAGAGGAATATATGCTTTTTCAAAGGAAGCTTCCTGAAGCAGATATTTAGGGCATTGCGCTATGCCCTTATGAATACAGCTCACAATGTTGTTAAAAACAACACCACTTTCAAGGCTTATTACGATGCCAAGAGAGCGGAAGGCCGGACCCACTACAATGCCATTGGGCACTGTGTCGGCAAGCTTGTCAGAGTCATTTTAAAGATGCTTACTGACGAAGTAGAATTTAACCTCGAATAAGAGGTCTGTATACCATAATCGATAGATTTTGAAAAAGGACTTTTAGGGAACTTTGTTAAAGTTACCCTTTTTTACCTGAAACAGAAAAAATGAATTTCTGGCTAATTTATACTTGACTTTTCATAGCTGGTCTCCTTTATCAAAATCCTATAAACGATGGCATTGCTCTATAGCGATATTTCCCACATCAATAACGGAAAGCTCCGTAATCTCTGCAATATCTTCCAATGACAATTTCGTATTTATGATAAGCTTCAATGCTATCTCCCTTTGCGTTTCAAGTACGACCTCATTTAGCATATCCTCTATCACTTTACAATGTCCCGTCATTAAAGTTTCTTCATCCGCTCCAGCTTCACCACGCATTCGCAGTGCACCGAATGTCCGAACATATCGCAGCATCTTATCCGTTTCAGCTCATACCCATGTTCGCCCAAATACTTTACGTCGCGGGCCAGGGTGGCGGGATCACAGCTAATGTAGACCACTTTGGGCGGGGCCATTTTCACAATGGTTTGAAGACAGTGTTCATCGCAGCCTTTGCGGGGCGGATCCACCACAATCACGTCTGCAAAAATATGATTTTTTTCATACTGTTTTGGCAGAACCTCTTCTGCCTTTCCTACGAAAAATTCCACATTTTCTAAGCCGTTAAGGGCGGCATTCCGTTTTGCATCCTCTATCGCCTGTGGAATGATTTCCACGCCGTAGACCTTTCCGGCCTTCTGGGCCAGAAACAGAGAGATTGTGCCAATGCCGCAGTAAAGATCCCAGACGGTTTCCCCGCCGGTCAAACCGGCAAATTCCAGGGCAGTCTGATACAGTTTCTGGGTCTGAACCGGATTTACCTGATAAAAAGATAATGGGGAAATCTGGTAGCTGACGTTTCCTATCTTGTCTGTAATGTATCCGGGGCCGTAGAGATTAACCAGGTCGCTTCCCAGAATCACATTGGTCTTTTCCATATTGATATTATAAGAAATACTGGTCATTCCCGGCACTGTTCTAAGACGCTTTACCAGTTCTTCGCTATGAGGAAGTTTTTTGCCGTTTATGACCAGACATACCATCAGTTCGCCTGTGACAAATCCTTTCCGGATTAGAGCGTGGCGCACAAGACCTTTGTGAGAAGTTTCGTTATAAGGTTCCAACCCGTCCCTGCGGAATTCTTCCATAAAGTTCTTGATAATATCCAGAATTTTTTTGTTTTCTTCTGCTCCAAGCAGACAGTCTTCCTGCTCAATGATAGCATGGGTCCGTCCGGCATAAAAGCCTGTGATAATCCGCCCGTCTTTATCCGTTCCAAATGGGAACTGGGCTTTGTTGCGATATCTCCATGGCTCTTCCATCCCCATAATCGGCTCCATATCTTCCAGACGCAGTTCTTTTAAGCCGCCGATTCTCTGAAGAACACTTAAAACTTTCCGCTCTTTAAACTGAAGCTGGGCCTGATACTCCATGGCCTGAAGCTGGCACCCGCCGCATTTTCTGGCAGACGCACAAAGAGGACTGACCCGGCTTGCAGAAGGGGTGATAACCTCAATGAGCCTTGCAAAGCCATAGTTTTTCTTCATCTTCATGGCTCCGGCCCGAACCACGTCTCCGATTACCGTATCTTTAATAAACCAGATGTATCCGTCCTGCTTCCCAACGCCGGAACCATCTTCGCTCATGTCCTCGATTGTAATAATGAATTCTTCATTTTTCTTCATACTGATTATTTCTCCGTAGTTTTGCGGATATTGCTTTCCAGGAATTTATTATACCCAAGCCAGCCCATATTTTCCCCTCCGGCATTCAGGGCCTCCAGCATTGTCTCCATCTTTGCATCCGTATTGTCTGCAAAATTGAGAGCCAGCGCCTCCAAAAGAGCTGGTTTTTTGGGAGAACCATATTCCAGTTCCCCATGATGGGCCAGAATACAGTGCTTCAGTTCTGCCGCCAGACGATGGGGGAATCCCGGAATCGTGCGGATTCGTTCTCCCACCATCTCGGTTCCGATAATAATATGGCCTAATAGCTGGCCGTCATCCGTATAGTCATTTTCTGGAAATACAGACAGCTCCTTTGTCTTTCCAATATCGTGGAACATGGCAGCTGTCAGCAATAAATCCCGGTTGATTCCCGGATAATAAGACGCATAATAATCGCACAGTTTTGCAACACTTAACGTGTGTTCCAAAAGTCCTCCTACAAAGCCATGATGCACGCTTTTTGCTGCAGAATGGAACTGGAATGCCTTGGCAAATTCTGGATCGTCAATAAAATAGCTGCTGGCCAGTTTGTTCAGATAAGGATTTTTGATGGTGCGGATCATTGCCGTCAATTCCTGATACATTTTTCCAATATCCTTTTTAGATACCGGCAGATAATCCTCCGGCAAATATTCTTCCTCTCTGGCTTTCCGGATGCGGCGGATATTTAACTGGTTGGTTCCCTGGAACACCGTAACGTCGGCATCTATGTACACGTAATCCATGGTTTCAAAATTGCCGATTCCAGGAGAACCCAGATCCCAGATTTTTCCGTCAATGGTGCCTGTTTTATCCTGCAGCACCAGATTGCCGTACTCTTTTCCGTTTTTGGTAAGCTGAATCTGCTTATTTTTACACAAATAAACCTCTGATACGTGGTTTCCCTCCCGAAACATATTAATATACTTCATTTTCCTGTTATCTCCTTTCTGATGCACTCCATTTGGAGCCGCGTTAATAGAGCCAGGTGGATTTACCTGGCTCCGATCGTTACCTGATATTCTAATTCTATATATGCATCCCGGCTGTATCTCTGCACTTTTACAGGAACAACCGTTCCGGATTGCAAATCATCTATCATCTCGCGCCAGTTCTGTCTGGTATCTACAGAAATGCCGTTTACCTCTGTAATAATGTCTCCCGCCTGAATTCCTGCCTGGTAGGCCGGACTGTCATTAATCGCCCGGTTGACATAAATTCCAGCCGGAATTCCTGTTTCCAGTTCATCTTCTCTTACCGCCTGTCCCATAATCCCGATATAAGGAATGGGAATCCCGTTGGAAAGCTTTTCTAAAATAGGCTTATAATCTGATATAGTGCGGACGGCTGCCAGCCGACTGTTTTCTACCTGAAAATCATTGGTCACCCAGCCCACAAGCCTTCTGTCTCTGTCAATCAGAAATGTGCCTTTATCTGCATTGCCCGGCACATCGACATAAAGGATCTGGCTGGTGCCGTCAATAATCTGAACATTTTCCCGCACATAAGATACTGCACCGACTCCGCTGGACTGGGGATAACCGGCCGGACTTCCCACTGCTGTCAAAAGTTCTCCTCGCTGAATCGCATAAGAATTGCCCAGTTCTAACACTTTTATCTGTTCTAAACAAGATTTTTCCAATCCTTCTATCTCGATACTGATCACTGCCAGTCCGGCAACATTATCTACCCCTACCAGTTGTCCCGGAACTTCCTGACCACCGCACACCTTTACCTGAATAGAAGTCATGTCCGCTACTGCATCTGCTGGAGTAAGAATCAAATACTGACTTGGTGTTTCTGCAATAATCGCCCCAGAAAACATTCCTGCTGTTTCTACTGGATTGTTAAACAAATCCGTCTGCTGCCTGACGGCTGTAATGGTGACTAATCCCCGTTCTGCATCTGCTGCCCGATCCTGAATCGTTTTATAAAAAGCATCCCAGTTCTCTTCACTAAACTCCAGAGTTTCCAGTTCTTTGCTGACCGCACTCTCGATCAGATTTTCTGAAGAGCAGGTCTCCAGGGCAGGATCCATTTCCGGCAAGCTCTCCGTTTCTGTAGGCTCTGTTTCTGCATCTGTGGGAATCGTTACGGATGTGCTGACCTTTGTCTCCTCTGCCAGATATTCTTTGGCAAATGGTGCTGTGATTGCAAATGTTACAGCCGCAATTATACCAAAAAAAGCCGCAGAAAACAGAAGGGTCAGGGCTTTTACTGCTGCCTGTCTCTTTGTCATAGGCGGCTTTACAATCCGTTCTTTTATAAATTCACGTTTTTCCTCTGTGTTTTTTCCTTTTTTCGCATCAGGGCTGTTACTGTTCGGCACAATATTACCTCCTTCAGACGGCCTAACCCTATTATAAGGTTTTCACAGTTTTTATGCAAGAAAAAGATAGTAAATAAAAAATTTTATGGTATACTTTATACAAGTGAATTGGAGGTATTTATGAATCAAAAAGCATTACAGATTTTGGAATACAATAAGATAACCGCGCAGCTTGCAGAATATGCTTCTTCCTCTTTGGGAAAATCCCTCTGCCAGTCGCTGCTTCCCTCTTCTGATTTGGAAGAGATTATACTAAGCCAGACCGAGACTACAGATGCATTGACCAGAGTCCGTCAAAAAGGCAGCATTTCCTTTTCCGGTATCCGAAACATTTCCGATTCTTTAAAGCGGCTGGAAATCGGCAGTTCTCTGGGCATTACCGAACTTCTGGCAATCAGCGCCCAGCTTACGGTTGCCGCCAGAGCCAAAGCCTACGGCCGTCATGAAGACTCTGAACTTCCGGATGATTCCCTGGAAGAACGGTTTTGGGCCTTAGAACCCCTGACGCCTCTTAATACAGAGATTAAACGGTGCATCCTGTCAGAAGATGAGGTAAGCGATGATGCCAGTCCGGGACTTCGCCATGTGAGAAGGCAGATGCGGGGAATCGGAGATAAAATCCACACCCAGCTTAATTCTATTTTAAATTCCAGCCGAACCTATTTACAGGATGCTGTTATCACCATGCGGGACGGCCGCTACTGCCTGCCGGTAAAGGCCGAACACAAGAATCAGGTGGCCGGTATGGTTCACGATCAGTCTTCTACCGGATCTACCCTGTTTATTGAGCCGATGGCCATTATCAAGCTGAATAATGATCTGCGGGAACTGGAGATTCAGGAAAAAAAGGAAATCGAAGCTGTTTTGGCAGATCTAAGCAATCAGACTGCTCCTTACACCGAAGAACTGCTGAATAATCAGGTTATTCTGTCCCAGTTGGATTTTATTTTTGCTAAAGCCGCATTGTCCCGGCATTATAAGGGCAGCGAGCCGAAGTTTAACAACAGGGGCTTTATCCACATTAAAGACGGCCGCCATCCTTTGTTAGAGCCTCAAAAGGTCGTTCCCATCACTGTCCGGCTTGGAGATGAGTTTGATCTGCTGATTGTCACCGGTCCTAATACTGGCGGCAAAACGGTTTCCTTAAAAACGGTGGGACTGTTTACGCTCATGGGGCAGGCAGGCCTTCACATCCCGGCCTTTGACGGTTCAGAACTGGCGGTATTTCATGAGGTATTTGCCGATATTGGCGACGAGCAGAGCATTGAGCAGAGTTTAAGTACCTTTTCTGCTCATATGACCAATATTGTCCGTATTTTAGAAGAAGCGGATTCCAACTCTCTTTGTCTGTTTGACGAATTGGGGGCTGGAACCGATCCGACAGAGGGCGCTGCCCTGGCTATTGCCATTTTGTCCTTCCTTCACAATATGAAGTGCCGGACCATGGCGACCACCCATTACAGCGAACTGAAGGTCTTTGCTTTGTCCACTCCAGGCGTAGAAAATGCCTGCTGTGAATTTAATGTGGAAACCCTGCGGCCTACCTACCGCCTTCTCATCGGCATTCCGGGCAAAAGCAATGCCTTTGCTATCTCGAAAAAACTGGGCCTTCCCGACTATATTATCGAGGACGCCAAGACCCATATTGAAAGCGGGGAAGAGGATTTTGAGGATCTGCTGGCCCATCTGGAAAAAAGCCGCCTGACCATTGAAAAGGAACAGGCTGAGATTGCTTCTTATAAGACAGAAATCGCCCAGTTAAAGGCCCGTCTGACCCAAAAAGAAGAACGTTTGGAGGAGCGCAGGGAAAAATTAATCCGCAGCGCTTCTGAAGAAGCCCAGAGAATCCTGCAGGAGGCAAAGGATACTGCGGATCAGACCATTAAGAACATCAATAAGCTGGCTTCCCAGTCCGGCATTGATAATAAAGCACTAGAAGCAGAACGCACCCGCCTCCGCGACAAACTAAAAAGTACGGATCAGCGGCTGGCCATTAAGCAAAAGGGACCAAAACAGACCATTTCTCCTAAAAAGCTGAAAATCGGAGACGGCGTAAAAGTCCTTACTATGAATTTAAAAGGAACTGTCAGTTCCCTTCCCAATGCCAGAGGTGATTTATATGTTCAGATGGGGATTCTCCGGTCACTGGTCAATATTAAAGATTTGGAACTGTTAAATGAACTGGATATTTCCGGGCCTGCTCTGGAGACAACGCGCGCCAATACTGGCAGCGGCAAAATCAAGATGAGCAAATCTGCCTCTGTTTCGCCGGAAGTCAATTTAATCGGAATGACGGTTGATGAGGCAATTCCTGTATTAGATAAGTATCTGGATGACGCTTATCTGGCCCACCTTCCCCAGGTCCGCGTGGTTCATGGGCGCGGAACCGGCGCATTGAAAACCGGCGTCCACAAGCATTTAAAGCGGCTGAAATATGTAAAAGATTTCCGTTTAGGCGAGTTTGGTGAAGGAGATACCGGCGTTACAATCGTTACATTTAAGTAAGGAGGCATTATGGCAGAAAAACAGAAAATATTAATTGTAGATGATGACGCCAACATTGCAGAGCTGATTTCTCTGTATTTGGAAAAAGAATGTTTTGAAACTCAGATCGTAGGGGACGGGGAAGAGGCCCTGCGGGTGTTCCCTGTATTTAAACCCAATTTAATCCTGTTGGATCTGATGCTGCCTGGTATTGACGGTTACCAGGTCTGCCGGGAAGTCCGCAGTTCTTCCCAGGTTCCCATTATCATGCTGTCCGCCAAAGGCGAGATTTTTGACAAAGTGCTGGGACTTGAACTGGGCGCTGACGATTATATGATCAAACCCTTTGACTCCAAAGAACTTGTGGCAAGGGTAAAAGCAGTCTTAAGACGTTATCAGACTGCTCCTGCCCCCGCTGCCCCTACCTTAGAGCAGCAGGGCAATTTTGTAGAATATCCGGATTTGATTGTCAATCTAACCAACTACTCTGTTACCTATATGGGGCATTCTATTGAAATGCCCCCCAAGGAACTGGAACTTTTGTATTTCTTAGCTTCCTCCCCCAACCAGGTATTTACCAGAGAGCAGCTTCTTGACAATATCTGGGGATATGAGTATATCGGAGACACCCGTACCGTTGATGTACATATCAAACGTCTCCGCGAAAAAATCAAAGATCACAAAAACTGGGCGCTGACCACAGTCTGGGGCATTGGATATAAATTTGAGGTGAAACGATAATGAATCATTCGCTTTATTCCAAGTTTATTTTGGGATATCTGTTATTTGGACTTCTGGGTTTTGTCACCATTGCCACCCTGTCCTCCCAGATGGTCCACCGCTACCTGATTGAACGGCGGGCAGACACTATGTATGACCACGCATCCGTTATCGCCGACCAGCTAAGCAATATGTACCTTGATGTGTCTCAGGATTTGGAGACGACTTCCGCCCAGGTAGATTCCCTTTCCCATTTTATTCAATCTGATATCTGGGTTGTAGAACAGAATGGGACCATTGTTGCAGACAGCAGCAATGAAAATAAAGAAAATCTGGTTATCGAGAATTTTAATCCTACGGCTATCGGAAACCGCTCCTACGGTATCGGCAATTATTATGGCCTGTTTCCCTATGACGTTATCAGTGTTTCCGCTCCCATTACAGGCAATTATAATACCTACGGCTATATTCTGATTCACAGTCCTGTGTCCCAATTGATCCCTGAGCAGAATCGGCTGTTAAATATTGTATATATCACAGGATTAATTATTTTTGCTCTGTCTCTGATTATTCTTCTGGTATTTACAAAGATTGTATATTTTCCTCTTCGCCGCATCACTGTAGGAGCCAATGAGTATGCGTCCGGAAACCTGACGTATTCTATCAAAGTAGATACGCAGGACGAGATGGGGTATCTGGCCGCTACTCTGAATTATATGTCCAGCGAATTAAACAAACTGGAAGAATACCAAAAGACGTTTATTGCCAATGTATCCCACGATTTCCGCTCTCCGCTGACTTCTATTAAAGGTTATCTGGAAGCGATTCTGGACGGGACCATACCGCCCCAGATGCAGGAAAAATATTTAACCCGCGTTATTTCCGAGACAGAACGGTTAAATAAGCTGACCCAGGGGATGCTGACTTTAAATTCTCTGGACAGTAAGGGATATCTGTCCCGCACGAATTTCGACATTAACCGAACGATCAAAGACACAGCCGCCTCGTTTGAAGGCACCTGCAATGCAAGGGAAATTTCGTTTGATCTGACTTTTTCGGATTCGATTCTTATGGTATATGCGGATTTGGGCAAGATTCAGCAGGTCCTCTATAACCTGATAGACAATGCCATCAAGTTCAGTCATAACGGCGGGATTATCTACATCCAGACCTCTATCCGACGGGAAAAGGTTTTTGTCTCTGTAAAGGACTGCGGCATCGGCATTCCTAAAGAGAGCATTAAAAAAATCTGGGATCGGTTTTATAAATCGGATACTTCCCGCGGAAAGGATAAAAAGGGTACTGGTCTGGGTCTTGCCATTGTAAAAGAAATTATTCAGTCTCATGGCGAAAATATCGATGTTATCAGTACTCCTGATGTGGGTACTGAATTTATATTCAGTCTGCCAAAGGCATCCGCATCAAACTTGTAGATAATTTTTGCCGCCGTCCTGAATAGTGATAACAACTTTTAAAAAGAAAGAAGGATGATTTATGAAACCTGCAAAAAAATTAAGCCTGATCGTGTCTGTCTCTGCCCTTTTTACCGCAGCCGCAGCATCTGCCGCTTTTGCCGCCCGTCTGGAAGATGTTTCTCTCCAGTTTTCCATTGGAGAGCGCAATGATACTACCTATCCCAAGGTAGATGTAATTCCTATGGAAGAGACTTTGTATTCTGTGGAAAGCGCTGCTTTTATCCAGTATGTTGATCCTTATACGGATCGTCCCAACCGCTATCCTACAGCCGAAGTTGTGCTAAAGCCTGCCGATGGTTATACATTTAAATCCTCTTCCAACAGTTATTTCAACTTATTTGGAGGCGGAGCTGAGTACGTATCCGCCCGTAAATCCGGCGACAGCAAATCTCTGACTTTGACAGTTGAGTTTGAAAATATGGGTTCTTCTTCCATTGCCAGTCCATCTGCTGTAACGTTGGACGAAACAGGACTGGTTTCCTGGACTCCTGTAAGTGATGCCGGTTCCTACGAAGTAACCATTATGCGCAATGGCAAGGCAAATAACCCAACTAAAACCACTGTTTCCGGCACCAGCTTAAATATTGGTTCTCTGATTACCCGCACTGGAGACTACAGCGTCCGCGTTTCTGCCATCAGCCGTTTTGACACCAAGATAAAAAGCGATTATTCCTATTCCGAAACGATCTCTGTAGACGAGACTGACTTAGCTGATTTTTCCGCCAGTTCTGCCTCATATGCAGACCGTAACGGCCAGTGGGTTGAATCTGGCGGCAATTACTGGTATCAAAATCCAGACGGTACCTGGCCTGCGGCCGGATGGCAGCAGATTGAGGGAGACTGGTACTTTTTTAACGCCCAGGGATACCGCGAGACTGGCTGGATCCTATGGAATAACCAACAGTATTTTTGCGGCAGTGACGGGAAAATGCTTGCTGACACCATGACTCCGGATAACTATTATGTAGATGCTAACGGGGTTTGGAAGGAAGGAATTGAGCAATGAGAAATGTGAAAAAATATTGTGCTTTGATGTCTTCTTCTCTTCTGCTGGCGCTTCTGGTCCCTATGACCTGCTTTGCCAGGGATAAGATTGAAGAAATTTCCCTGAACTTTTCTGCTGATTTAGATGCCGGCACAGAGTGGCCCTCTATGGAAATCAGCGGAGATGAAGAGGGATATTCGATTGATGACTTTTATTTTCAGACTGACAGTTCTGAAAAATATCCCCAGGGTGTCGTAACCCTGCTTGCAGATGATGATCACTATTTTGGGACCATCAAATCTGCAGACTGTGAATTAGAAGGAGAGGGAGCCAGGTTTGTAAAGGCAGTCAAAAAAACCGGCAGCCAGTTAAATTTAACGGTTTCTTTTCATGAGATGGGTGCAGATTCATTGGAGGACCCGTCAGGACTTACCTGGGGCCAGGGCAATATCGCTTCCTGGGCTCCTGTCCCTGGCGCAAAGCATTATGAAGTGCGTCTGATGAAAGACGGCAAATCTGTTTTTGCCCAATCTGCGGAAACTGCTGAAAATTCTTATGATTTTTCTCCTATGATAAATCAGGCTGGCAATTATTCTTTCCGGGTACGGGCTGTCAGCCGCTACCATCAATCCACTGTCAGCCAATGGATTGATTCTCCTATATGCCGCATAGATGAAGCCGGAACAGGAAGCTATTCCAATTCGCAGACGACAGATGCCCAGTTTGGAGACACCACACAGAGTGACGCAAACGCGCAGGACGGCGCAGATACTCCTGGACACTGGGTTTTCGATCAGGACTCCTGGTACTGGGAATATCCAGACGGCAGCCGCGCTGCCTCCCAGTGGATCTTTTATGACAATGGCTGGTATTATCTGAATGCAGATTCCCGCATGGCATCTGGCTGGACCTGGATTGCTGGAGCGGACGGAATCAGCCGCTGCTACTGTTTTAGCGAAGACCCTCTGGACACTGTTGGAAAACTCTATACCAATACAGTGACTCCCGATGGCTCTTTTGTAAACAGTGACGGTGCATGGATGGTAAATGGCATTGTACAGACCCGATAGCTGAAAAGAACTCTCCAGCTGCTTTTTGTGATACCGAACATCAAAAAACGGCAGAGAGCGGATTCGCCATCCGTTTCTCTGCCGCCTGATTTCTTCTTTTTCTTTGTTCCTTCTCTTTGGTCTTTAGTCTAATACCATTCTGGCTGCTCCATAAATTCCTGCATCATTCCCCAGACTTGCCAGTGTAATAATTCCTTTATTCTGAGAAATCACTGTATAGCTCTGATAATATTTGTCAATCTTATCTGCCAGAAACTGACCTGCTCTGGATACACCGCCTCCGATAACAAATGCCTCCGGATCAACGGTTAAAGCCACCTGGCTTAAAACCAGACCCAGATAGCGGGCGGCTGTCTCTACTACTTCATCTGCCAGAGCATCTCCTGCCTTTGCTGCATCCAGCACGTCTTTTGCCGTTACACTGTCTCCCTTCTCCCGAAGAGCAGAGGGAGTATCAGAAGCTGCCATTTTCCGGCGCGCCTCCCTGGCAATTCCCGTTGCGCTGGCAATCTGTTCCAGACATCCTACACCGCCGCAATTGCAGGCCTCGGTTTCTTCGTCCCGAACATGGATGTGGCCAATCTCACCGCCGAGTCCATGTCTTCCAGGTACAATTTTTTCATCAATAATAACGCCGCCGCCTACTCCGGTTCCCAGCGTTACCATTACAATATCATGGAAGCCTTTGCCGCCGCCCTGCCACATTTCACCTAAGGCTGCTACATTGGCATCATTGCCGCTCTTTACCGGAAGTCCCAAAAGTTCGCTCAATTCCTTTTGGGCATTCTTTTCTTTCCAACCCAGATTTACACATTGAGTCACCATTCCATCTGATAATACAGGACCTGGGATTCCCATACCTGCTCCGACTACATCTGCCTGGTCAATCTGTTTTTCTGCCAGCTTTTCCTTCACAGACTTTGCAATATCCGGAAGAATATTTTTGGCGCCATCCTCTACTCTTGTAGGGATCTCCCACTTGTCCATCAGTTGTCCGTTCACTTCAAACAATCCCAGCTTAACTGTAGTCCCCCCCACATCGATTCCAACACATACTTTTCCCATTTTTCTTTTGCTCCTTTACTTTTATTCTGTCTGTTCAGAACAGGGCATGTTCTTATTCTGCAAAAGCAGTAAAAAAGATGCCCGCCTGCGCAGATTGCCTGTTACCGAAATGTTATGGCCTGCATTTTCTGCGGCCCTGTCAAAATAAACTGATTGGACAGCCCGCCGCTTGTAATATAGGAAATCTGAAAGTCGATTTCTCCGCCAAATTTTTCTACACCCTTCATATTATAAATTTTACAGGAATTATCGTTATAAAGGATGACATACTCTCCATCAATATTTCCGGATGTATAGGAATAATCAAGCCCGGTTTCAAATACTTTTGTGCCGTTGCCCCGGTATACCACCAGTTTTTCCGGCTCCGGCCCCGCGCTGTTGGCTGTCACCAGTCCCACATATTTATCTGAATAAAACAGACTTTCTATCCGCTCTTCCTCTGTTTGGACCGTAAGAACCGGATTGGCCCTGTTTTCGGATGAGAAAAAAGCAAGTCCTGTATCTGCACAGGCAAAAGACTCTGTCTCTGATAAATACCGCACTCTCGGAACTACTTTGTCTGCAAATGCCTCTTCATTGGCGCTGACAATTCGATCTGGCAGATTTGCCCCTACTTCATCTGAATAATCATAAATTACAACCCGGCTTCTTAAAGCGCTGCCGTCTATGTAAGCATAAGAGCAAATCAACTGTGTCCCGTCCGGCGAAAAGCTCAAATCCATCAAATATCCATTTTTTGACAGAGTGGATTTCATGGTAAGCTTCAAATCACTTCCATCCCGTTTAAACATAGACACGTAGCTGGATTTGGAATCTTCCTGAGCGGCTGCCACAATCCCTTTTCCTGATATGGAAATCCGCACAATCGGGAGTAAAGTAGTGGCAACGCCCTGAGCGCCTTCTTCATTAAAAATATAAATGCTGTTTCCTTGCTGATCCGCTATGGCCGCAAAAGATCCGTTGACTGCTGCGATAGGCGCTTTCATCTCAAACGTCTGAACCCATATGGTTTTTCCTTTATTATCTATGTAGGAAGCACCATCTTTGGTATATTTTAATACATTCTTTCCAAAGTTCACATAGTTTGCGCTGCTTCTCTCAATTCCTTCCTCGCCAGCAGTCAAATCCGCCTCCCAGTTCACAGAATATTCCTGAAACCGGTAATAGGTTTTCCAGTAGTAAATTCCCCCAAATATTCCTGCCAAAAGCACTAAAAAAACTGCAGCAGCAATCATCCTTTTTTGCAGCTTTTTTATGTGGAATTTTTTTAGTTCTTCTGCTGCTTCTGTACTATTTTGACGGGTCTGACTTTGAAAATCAGAATTTCTTCTGGAAATTTTTGACTGTCCCGGATGCTTTGGAAAAGGTACCGCATTATTATTTACAACTACCTGCCTGCGCAGCTGCTGCTTTTTTCGTTCCCTGCTCATGGAGCTCATATCACTCATTTCCGTCTCTCTCCGTTCTGCTGCATACTGTCAGTATACAACATTTCGAGAAAAAACGCATTACTTTTTAGCCTTAAACCTTTTTTGCCTTCCAAAATTTCCGCCTACGGCGCTGTTGTCTCTGCTGCGGTTTCTGCTGCTTTTTCTTCTCCTGTCGTTTCTGGTACTGCTGTTTTTGGCACAATCAGTTTTTGTCCAGCTGTGATCTTATCCTGGTTTTCCAGCCCGTTCCATGCACAGATGTCCTCTAAAGAATTGACGCTCTGATATAATTTAAAGCAAATGCTGTACAGAGTCTCTCCATCCTGAACTGCATAGTACATCTGCCCTTCTCCAGGCGCTTCCAGAGGTTTTACCGATGTCTGCACACTGTCTGCACTGGTTTCCTGCGGTTCTGCTTTGGATGTTTTGGCTGCCTGATCCTGTGCTGCTTCTCCGGTTATACCCTTTTGATCCCCGATTTCCTGTATGGCGTCTTTTTGTATGGCAGTTTCCTGTTCCACGCCTTCCTGTATGCTGACTTTTTGCACGGAATCTTTCTGTATACCAGTTTCCTGCTCCACGCCTTCCTGTATACTGACTTTTTGCATCCCGTCTCCCTGTACGGGCAGAGCCTCTTCAGCAGAGTCTTCGGTTGGGAATACGTTGCCTGCCACCTGCTCTATTTCTATATTGAAATCATCCTCCCTTTTCGGCGTTTCCTTTATGCCTTGATTTTTCGCGCTTTCCCAGCCCTCGTATCCTTCCGGAAGGACAGAGGCAATTACCGTCTCCATCTCCCGCATTTTTTCATAATTATTAAACATGGCTGTTCCCCCAGCCAGTACCAGCACTGCCAATGCACTGCACAAACCGCCCAGTACATTGACTGTATTTTTGCGGCTTGCTGTCTGGTTTTTCTTTTCTTCCATTTTTTGTCTGAAATCCCGGATTACCGGATCGCTTTCTCCTGTCTCGATCCGTTTATTATCTTTTCTTGAAATCATGTAATCCTGCATCATCTGGTTGCGCTCATAGTAAATATAATGGCCTTCCAGTTTATAAAATCCATCTCTGGATGTTATGTAGATGGCTTCGTCTCCTTCCAGTCCGCCATTTAAATACATGATTTGATTTTTCCCATTAAAATACTGGGTGTGCTGTTTCCAATAATTTAATGGACTTAAGGTGCATCCAGGCACTCCGCATAAAAACCATCCCTGAATCGTCCTTTTCGGGAACTTGTCCTCTATGCTCTGATAGGCCCGTTTCCATGCCTCTTCTGTAAATTCAACATTTTCCCCTTCGCGGGTCACACCGTCCATTTCAAGCGCCCCATCTACAAAAATAAAGGGCACTCCCTCATGCTCTTCTGCGCTTCCCAAAAGCAGGCCAGCCCGCAGGTCTTGTCCTCCCGCGGGATAAAGCCGCTTTAAATACGTATTCACATAGTCCTCAATGTACAAACGAACCATCTGGTCTCTTTCCCCTATCTGCCGAATGTTTTTCGGCAGTTTCGGGAATGGATTATACAATTCTCCCATTGCGTTTCCCCCTGCTCTTCTATTCTATCCCATTAAGGATAGCACAGAATGTCTGCGAAACTTGTCAAACTACGGCTGCTTTTGCACATAATTTATCGACAAGAAAAATGCTTTCGCTGATGCAGTCCGCCAAACGCATTACCACAGCCAGACGTACGCTTTGCAGCATAAGCGGATCGTAATTGCCGCATCCTCCTACAATGCCGGTTATAAAAATGTCCCCAACTGCTCCAAGTTCTTTGCTCACACCAAGTCCGGGCTTTAACGCCCCCCGTCCCAGGGTCACATATCCCACATGATCGGATTTTCCCACTGAAGCGTCAATGGCTACCACTGCATGATCCGGGTAACTTTCCCTCAAAAACCGCATATACTCTTCCAGATTCATGGCGTGAACCGGCTTTTCTAATGTGCCAAATACCTGAAAATCTGCGCTTTGCTTTCCTTTTAATTTATACCCAATCAGGGGGCCCAGACTGTCTCCGGTCGATCGATCTGTGCCAATACATAAAAATACCACTCCCTTTTTTCCTCTGTGCAATTCCTCTAAAATCATTTCATACAGCTGTGCTGCCAGAGTCCCTGCATCAAACCCCCGATGTGTATCATAATAATATATTTCCTGCTGCCCCCGAACAGCAATACGTTCCCAAAATTTCATTTCTTACCGCCTTGTTCACCCATTTATTTTCATTACTAACTATTTCTCATTATAGGCAGCGGTAAGAAGTTTTATGCACAAACGCGGCTGAAAATCGCAGTAATTGTAACAATTCAGCCATGCATCTTCTTGCCCGCCTGTGGCGGACAAGAAGCGTCTGGCGTCTGAATCTTCGCATGGCTGAACTGTTACCAGTAATTTTGCTGGAACTACTCGCTTCCAAGGAGCGCTCCCAATAATTGCGCGATCTGTTCCTCGCTTAATTTTCCGTTTTCTTCCTGTGAAGAACTGCGCTTTTCCTCTTCCTGTCCGGCAATTAATATTCTGTCTGCAGTTTCTTCTGTAATAGTATCTCCCCAGAAAGTCAGTTTCCATTTGCCGTCTTCTTTTACCATGTTAGCCTGCATGGTATCTCCCGAAACAGCCTCTAAAATGTAGACTGTAGCCTCATCTCCTCTTATATAAGTCTCCATTGCCTGGAAATCGGCTGAAGGATAGTCTTCATCTGAATATTCATAAGCAAACTCCTGAAGCATCGGCATCATGGAAATCAAATCCTCTCCACTGATTTCAAATTCCATTCCAGTTATCGCTCCAATCAGCCCCATTGTGGCCTCAATTCCTAATGTTATATCTCTCGTTGTTCTCTCGTCCAGACATTCCATCATCGCCGCTGCATCCATGTGATTATAAGCCCTTTCCAGTTCCTCTACTGTGTCTCCCGGAAGGGGTTCCCATGTATGGGGCGATGCTGTACATCCTCCGGCCATAACTGCTGCCAGACAAACAGCAGCCAGACTTTTTCCTCTGTTTATCATTTTCTTACTCATGTTATCCTCCTGTTGCAGCAAGCAAACAGTTTTCTTCTGTTTGCAGTAATACTATTACAAAGTCCCTGCTGGCAAAATCTTTCCTGCAGCAGGGACTTATATTATTTGTTAATAATCTGGAACGGCTGCCATCAACCAGTTTCCCAGACTACTGGAATGAGATTCTGGATGCCATATCCTCTGTAAATGCTTCTAAGTGTTCTCTCGTCATAAACGGCCCAAGGCGCTTCTTTGCTTCTTTTTCCATCTCTTCGATTCTTCTTTCCCGGTACTCCTGGCTGGTTCCAGAAATGCCGGACAAATACGTCTCTTCTATCTCCTCCATTGCAATATCAACTCGGTCCTGTACGGTTGCCATCTGTACCCAGGAACCGCCTTCCCGGACATAAATCCTTCCGCTGCCATCATACTTTAATCCCTGCTCATCATCTATTTCGCTGGTTTTAATTGCACCTGCGTCTGCCGGATCTGCAAAATACCAGCCGATATCTCTGTCCTCCTTTTTCACTGCCGGTTCAAAATATCCCATTGCCATCTTTCCATCTTCATGGAAGTAATACTTTTTCCCATTTTGAACCTTCCATTCACTTCTCAGCATAAATCCATTCTTTTCGTTAAAATAGTACCAGTTTCCATCAATTTGTTTCCATCCGGAAGCCCTGGAACCATCTGCATTCATGTAATACCATTCTTCCTGATAAGGAAGCCATCCGGTTACCATATAGCCGTTTTCTCCAAAGCTATACCACTTTCCATCAATTTCTACCATAAAGCCAGTTGCGTAGTCCCCATTGTCCAGTTCATACCACCAGCCTTTCTCATTGCTCTTCCACTCTCCTGCCCATGCGGTGACAGACATGGACAATGCCGCTGCTGCTGTTAATACTGCAAGTTTCATTTTCTTCTTCATAATAGTTCTCTCCTTTATGTTATATAATAATATTGTGATACCGGATTGCTAATATATTTAATTTGGTACCCGCACATTTGTGCCAATTAAGTCATCCAGACTCACATCTCCTCCTCCAGGCGCCTGTACCTGTGCTTTTGTTTCCGCTTCTGTAGCCGGTTCTGTTGGGGCTGGTGTCTCTGGCTGGGGCGCTGGGGTCGGCGCTGGGGTCGGTGCGGGAGTCTGTGCTGGGGCTGGCTCTGGAATCGGGTTCGATGTCGGCGTTGGCTGAGCAGGCGCCTGAGTTGCCTTTGGCGCATTCTCCTGATTTACGGTCCTGTTTTCCACTGGTTTCCTTCCCTTGCTGACTGTCAGTGTGATCACAGTACCTGTTTCAACCATATTTGCCTTTCCATCTGCAGACGGCTTAATATCCTGTGAAATAATCTGACCTTCTTCATAACTGCTGCTGTACTCTTCCACAGTGCGGTAAGTCAGGCCTGCTTCTTCCAATAGTGCAGCGGCATCTGCAAGTTTCATAACTTCTACATCCGGAACCTCCACCATTTCAATCCCTGCGCTGACTAATACATTCACCTTATCTCCCTGATTCAGCGTTGTTCCCGCTTCTTCTGACTGCCTGATAATCTGGCCTTTTGGCACAGTACTGCTGTACTCTTCTTCCTTAACCAGATAGATACTTTTTTCACTCAGCAGTTCTACGGCTGCATCATAATCCATTCCTGTAATATCCGGCATTTCCACAGTAAGAGAGGTATCTACTCCGTCTTCTCCTAAAGAAATAACCAGTTCGATAGCTGCTCCCTCTTTTTCCACCCTTATATTTTCTTCCAGATTCTGACTGATAACCGTACCTGGCGTTTTGGGCGACTGCTCCCGTTTTACTGTAACGGAAAAGCCTCGTTCCTCCAACAGACTAAGGGCTTCTTCTTCAGTTTTATCCAGTACAGACGGCACTGTAATCATTTCTACGCCGCCGCAAATGGTAACGATGATTTCACTGCCTCGGTTCATAACCTGTATATCCCGGTTGGATGGATTCTGAAGCAGAATTTTGTCTGCCGGAATTACCTTATCATATTGTTTGGTATCCGCTACCCGCATTTGAAGTCCGATTTCATCACATTGGGCCTGAGCTTCTTCGACATATTCGTTGACCAGATTGGGCACTCTTACCTGATTTTTGTCAATCTTGCTTTCAATATTGAAAAATGAGGTATTTAGCTGAATAACTCCTGTAACCATTAATACTGCCACAGCAATGATCCCTGCGCCGATTACTCCTGCGCCAATTAAAATCCACCTGGGAACTCCCAGTCCCAAGTCCTTATCTTTGGTAATTTCCCGTTCTTTTACCTCTGCAGCCAAAAGTTCCTTTTGAAATTCTTCTGCGGACTGGGTTCTGTCACAAACTTTTACATTCATGGCATTCATAATGGCAGTTTCTACACTCCTGGGAATCTGAACACCCAGCTTTGACGGGCGTTTTACCAAATCCTTTGCCCTGCGCTCCATTGCATCATCCGGTGTTATCCCGGTCAACATCTTGTAAAAAGTTGCTGCCATCGCATATACATCCGTCCAGGGTCCCTGATCACTGCGGCTCCGGTACTGTTCTTCAGGTGCATAACCTGCTTTAATGATAACCGATAAACTCTTGCTGTATTTGGTTGTTGCATACCTGGATGCCCCAAAGTCGCACAGTTTCACGCTGCCGTCTTTTAAAAGATAAATGTTATCTGGAGCCACATCTCTGTGAAGAATCCCTTCTTTATGTACTTTTTCCAGAGCAGTCAGCATCGTAAGAACTATAGGCATTGCTTCTTCCAGAGACATTTTTCCTTCCCGCTCCAGCCTGTCCTTTAACGTCTCGCCCTCCAGATATTCCATGATAATATAAGCTGTATTGTTATCTTTAAAACAGTCAAATACATGTACAATATCCGGTTCATTCTGGAATTTTGCCAACCGCTTGGCTTCTTCTACAATGTTTTTAAGTCCAGCCTGAAACTGCTCTTCTTTCTCCCCGCTGTATACCGTTACCACTGTCTGGGTTGGCATTCGGGTAGAAAACTCACTGGGCATATACTCCTTAATCGCCACTTTCATATTCAGGCGGGTGTCATAGCCCAGATAAGTAATTCCAAAGCCGCCAAATCCCAGCACCCTGCCGATAATATAGCGCTCATGGAGCATTGTTCCCGGAGTAATGTGATAGGCTTCCTGTGCTGGTGTTCCTCTCATATATCCGCAATAAGGACATATGTCAAACGCTTCATCAAATTCTTCCATACATCCCATACATCTAGTTTTCATTATTTTTTATCCTCTTTCGCGATTCTTATTAAACTGCTGCTATCTCCGGAGCAGATGGAGATGGTTGTTCCTCTACAGGCGCAGACGGCATGCTCTCTATTGGTACGGGAGACAGCGGTACGCTCCCCCCCGGCTCAGGCAAAACAGATTCCTTAGATGGTACGGTCCCTGTTTCACCAGTGAGACTGGATTCCTGCTTTTCTTCGCCGCCTGTTTCCTCTGGCGGTTTTGTCTCTGTCTGCGTTTCCCTTGGCGGTTTTGTCTCTGCCTGTGTTTCCTTTGGCAGTTTTGTCTCTGTCTGCGTTTCCTTTGGCAGTTTTGTCTCTGCCTGCGTCTCCTCTGGAGGTTTTGTCTCTGCCTGTGTTTCCTTTGGCGGTTTTGTCTCTGCCTGTGTTTCCTTTGGCGGTTTTGT
>JBKUOG010000012.1:23559-103903 GCA_046957575.1 Lachnospiraceae bacterium
CTCTGTCTGCGTTTCCTTTGGCGGTTTTGTCTCTGCCTGTGTTTCCTCTGGCGGCTTTGTCTCTGTCTGCGTTTCCTTTGGCGGTTTTGTCTCTGCCTGTGTTTCCTCTGGCGGCGGACCGCCGCTTACTGTAACGACAATTTTCGACCCAAGCGAAATCGAACTCTCGTCCCAAACTTCAGGATTTTGTCCAATGATAATACCAGCAGGTATGGCATCGTCATATATTTTCTCCTCTGCTGTTTCAAGGATTAATCCAAATTCCCTGCAGGTCTTTTCTGCAGTTTCTACATCCAGATTTACCAGATTCGGAACTCTTACCTGATTTTGTTCCGTCTGATTTAAAAATTGCGGGCCGATTTTCCTATCATTTATCTGAAAAACAACTATCCCTGTAATCATTGCAATACTCAGGGCCGCTGTTCCAAAGATAAGTTGACGGAGAATTTTTTTATCTTTCCGCTTCGGAGTTTTACTCCGTTTTCCTTTTGCGTTCCCCCAAAATTCCAATTCAAAGTTCTGTATATCTTTTGTCCTGTAATGAACCGCCTTTTCCAAACCGTTTTTTATTGCTTTTTTCTCATTTGGCCGGAGCCTGCACCGCATCTTGGAAAAATCCGCGCCTTCTTCGTACGTTTTTCCTGCTGCCAGATAAAAAAGCGCGGCTGACAGTCCATATATATCGGTCCATGGCCCAGGAGTTCCATAGTCCAAACTGTCCAGATGACCACATATACATCTTGCTGATTCCGGCGTCCTCAAAATCAGAGCATTTTCCGGCGTCACCCAAAAGCTGTCTTCACTTATGTTTCCATGCACAATTCCATTTTGCTGCAATTTTTCCACAGTTTGCATAGCTGCTTTCATCAGTGCTTTCCGTTCCTGCGGTTTTAAGTTTTTCCCTTCTGCATAATCTCTTAATACAGGCAAATCATGATATTCTGAAACCATATATGCTGTATTGTTTTCCTGAAAACAACTGTATACCTGTGCAATATCCGGTTCCATATAAAGATGCATCAGTTTCCTTGCATTGCCTGCAAACGTCTCCAGGCCCTTATCAAACAATTCTGTTCTAGTCTGTGCAGTAAAGATACTTACGCCTTTTCCGTCAGATCTGGATACGCAGTAATCTGGAAAAAACTCCTGTATCAGCACCTTTCTTTCAAAAATCGTGTCCCAGCCAATATAAATTATGTCTGTTTCCCGTTTTGCCTGAACTGTCCCTGCAATATACCTGTTTTGAAGTTTTATGCCAGGAGACAAATAATTTTTTTCCTCCTGCATCCAAACCTGACCTGCGCCGCAGTATGGACACTGGCGAAGACCCTCCTCATACTCTTCCATGCATTCCAAGCAACGTATCATATCTTAATTTCCTCTCTTTTGTTACTCCTGAAGCATTTGGATGTGATTTAATTCATTTTCTGCACCAGTCAGCTCTTTGTTAATTCCGATATATTCCTGATACATATCTTTATTGAGCGGGAGAGCCAAACTGCCTCTTACATTTAAAATATCCTGTCCCGGCTCTGAAAGGAGATAGCTCATAAATGCTTCTGCCGCTTCTCGTTCCTCTTGTGTCAGCTCAGAAGATATACTAAGCTGCTCAGAAAATCTGGCATATACCTGTCCGCTTCCTATTTCAGATGGCCAGACTACCTCGTACAATCCGGTCAGTTTCTCCTGTACCTGCCCATAGTCACTGGTTGTCCCCAGCAAAACGGCCGTTTCTTTGTCATAAAAACTTTCTTTTTCCTGGGCAGTTTTATCTGCATTTCCCATTTCCCAAAGAAAGTCCTGATACAAAGCTTTATCTTCGGAATCCATGCAAAATTGGCCCTCCAGAATTTGTTCTTTCGCCCATTGGGATTTGGACTGCTCGGTTCCTTCTCCCATCATTCCAATATTTACATAAACTACTGGCATTTCAAAACCTGTCGGCATTTGATTGCGGCTTTTTCCATACTCTTCTATCTGGTCCTGAAAATAATAAGTGTCCTCTTTTAAGTCCTTTCCAAAATTCTCTAAAGGTACTGCTGCTTCTTTCAGTTCTTCCTCTGTAAATCCGCTGCTGCTAAAGATATCCGGTTTCTCAAGACTGCCGGATACAGCAGCTTTTTTCTCTCTTTCCTCTGTTTCTTTTAAAGTAATGTGAATATCTTTATAATACTGGTTAAACTCCTCTGCTGCAGTTTCGTACAGTTCCTTCCTGCCCTCTTTATCCCCTTCTATCCATAGTTCCAGATCTGCCTTTAACCCATATGCCTGTTTCCGCTTATTTTGATACAGCATAAAACAGGCTCCGCTTCCTATACATAAAACCAGCCCGATTACGCCGATTCTCATCCATCTGAAACGTTTTCTTCGGGAGATTTCCATATTTAACGGAATTACCTTTTTTTCCTGAAGAATGGCGCCTATAAACTGGTCCATGCTTTGAAAGCGCAGATTCTGGTCCAGAGCCATTGCCCGCATAATGCTGTCATTTAAATAATCCGGTATGTCTGCATTTAAAACTTTTGGTTCTATCAATTCATCCTTTTCCACCCTGTTTACAGACTCATCCGGCATTTTTCCTGTCAGCGCTCTGTAAAGAACTGCTCCTAATGCATAAATATCCGTCCATGGGCCTTGACGACTCTTATTGCGGTACTGTTCCGGCGGCGCATAGCCTGGTTTTAAGATAACAGACATGGTCTTTTCACTTTCGCCAGCAGAAAATCTGGCTGCACCAAAGTCAATCAGCTTAATCCGCCCATCGCTGCACATGAAAATATTATCCGGGCTGACATCCCTGTGAATAATCTTATGTTTATGAATAATTTTCAGCGCATTGGCAACCTCAATTACAACGCTGACTCCCATGTCAATATCTACTTTTCCGCCATGCTGACTAATATATTCTTTAAAAGAAACTCCATCCAGAAACTCCATAATAATATAAGCAGTATTATTTTCCTGGAAATAATCAATGACATTGACAATATTGGGCTGCTGGTTAAATTTGGCCATGTTCTGGGCTTCATCCAAAAAGCGGCTTTTTCCGGCCTGAAATTCCCGTTCCTTATTACCGCTGTAAATAATTACTTCTTTTTCTTCCGGAATTCGATTTACCATTCCGCTTGGATAGTATTCTTTTACCGCTACTACCCGATCTAATTTTGTATCCCAGGCCCGGTAGGTAATACCGAAACCGCCCAGACCCAAGACTGTGCCTACCTCAAACCGGTTCCCCAGCATGACTCCCGGTAAAAGGCAGTACGCTTCTTTTGGGGCTTGTCCCCTTAAAAATCCGCAATGAGGGCAGATCTCAAACTGGTCATCATATTCTTTCATGCAGTTAAAGCATCTGACCATGACTGCATCCCCCTTTCATTTCTTTCTCGTATTTCATCAGAATTACTGTTGTATTATCCTGAGTCCTTTCTGCGCAGCGTTTAGACATGTCCAAAAGTCTGGCCGCTGCCAGTTCCATGTCAAAATCATTATCCCGAATCATGGCATAAATCTTTTGTTCGCTCATGGCTTTGTAAAGTCCGTCACTGCACAGCAGCACAATATCCCCATCCTGCAGCACAAAGGGCTGTCTGTTTATATCTGTTCTGGCCAGGCCGTTCATGCCCACATAACTGATTAAAGCCTCTGCCATTCTGGTGTTGGATTCTTCCTCAAATTTCTTTGCGGAAATCATTCCAGCATCTCTCTGTTCAGTCAGTTGGAGACGATAATTATGTTCTCTGGTTAAAGTCTTGATTTTATCTTCTCTTATAAGATAGAGTTTGCTGTCTCCTACAGACATAATATAGAGTTCTCCATCCCGAATCAGAGCTGCCAGCGCAGTAGTTCCTGCATTGAGGGCTTTCCCATTTTTGTCTGTCAGTCCGGCAACCATTTTATCCATCTTTTTCGCTGTGTCAAAGAAAAATCCTGGAATATCATGCTGGGGCCTTTCTTTTAAAAAGGCGCCTGCCATTACAGAGACTGCGGTCTGGCTTGCTGCTTCTCCGCCGTTTAATCCGCCCATTCCATCACACAAGATCCCCAGGACATCTCTTTTGTCTGTATAAATATAAGCAAAATCCTGCTGATACTCTCTGGTGCCGATAATGCCTCCGATGCCTGTCTGTACATCCAAAGCGTTTTCTATCTGATTTGTAATATAGTTCATCCTTCTACCGCCATGTAAGAATCATTTCCATAGGGCCGGCTTTGACCACATCTCCTGAATTCAGTTTTGTTCTGACATTCGCTTCCAGCCTTGTCTCATTCACCCTGGTTCCATTGGTACTGTTTAAATCTGTAATCCAAATCTCATTTCCGTCTCTTTCCAAGCGGAAATGTTCTTTTGAAACCCTTGGATTTTTCAGCAGAATATTGCAGGGTTCTCTTCTTCCGGCAGTCAATACCGTTTTTATCGGCCACTGAAGTTTTACAGGCTGTTCCCCCTTTTCCCGGATTTCAATACTTAACATGATTTCATCCTTTTTTTCATCAAAATCTTTTTCCTGTGAAATTGAATCAAAATCAAGTTCAGACAAATCTTCTGCTTTTCGCTTTCCGACCTTTGCCAAAATCACGATGCACAAAACCACAATTGCTGCCACTAATAAAAATAATAATGTCCGGTAATCGGAAGGTGTTTTTTTCTCTTCTGTCTCAACATATAAGAATCCGGCATTTTTTACTGGATTTTTTTCCATGGAACAGTCTGCAATCCCAGTGCAGGAAATCTTGTACTCTCCTGTCTGAAAGTCTTCTGTCAGTGTCAGCACAACTGCATCGCTGTTTTCTCCGCTCACCATAATTCCACTGACTCCTGCAAGTTTGCCATCCAGAGATACCATATAGTTGGACACATTTTCCAATCCGATCACAGGCTCGCTAAAGCGGATCTGTATCTGTCTGTCACCTGCCTGGACTATTTCCACAATCTCTGGCTCTGCCGTATCCGGAATCCATCGGGCATTCATCACCTGTTTTGACATAGTTTTATCTGAGTCCGATGCGCGCAGAAGAAATGTGGTCATCGCATTGCTTACCAGATTGTTTCTGGCCTGAAATTCCAGCCGGTTCATGGACAGCAAATTCCTTTGAAGTTCGTCTAACGTGCCAGCCGTTTCCCCTTGTTTTATCAGGGTCAAATTGCCTCCCGTCATACGGGAAAACTCACCGAAACTATTGATATTATTCCGATCTGTCTCTTCAATGCACATGGCATAAACCGGAATCCCCTTTTGCTGAAGATCGCTCTGGGCCTCCTGAGACATGGTTTTGCCCACTGCAATATCTTCTCCGTCAGAAAAGACTACCATCACCTTTCGCCTGCATTCTTCTGCCGTTACCGCAGATGCATGTTCTCCGGCCTGGGACATTGCCTCAAAAAGCAGAGTTTCCTGATCGTCATTTGACAGTTCGCTTAAAACCAGTTCCAATTCCCCGTCTGTCTGGGAACCGTCGCACAGCAAACGTACCTCTTCTCCAAAACTATATAAAATCAGGCGATCCTGTTTTCGCAGATTCCTCTGAAATTCTAAAATTTCATCTTTTATTTCCAAAAAGTGCTTTTTAGGAATGGAGCCTGAAATATCTAATAATACATAGTAATAAATGGTTTCTCCTGTATCCTCAAATACCTGATTTTGGACAAATTGCAGACGTTCCTGTCCCAGATACCCCTCCACAGTCTCATTTGTTCTGTCCGGCAGATTTCCGTATACAAATACTTCCGGAAGATTCAGATACACACTCTCCAGGTTTTCTTCCTGAATGGTCTGCTCACTTTGAATCTCTGTTTCTTCTGCAAATGCTGCTCCTGCTGCTGCCAGACTTATAAAAACGCCCATCACTGCAGCAGCAGCCCTTTTTCTCATTTTTCCCATTCCCGTTTTTGTCCTTCCTGCACATTTCTCAAACAATCCAAACCCCAATGGCTGAATAATTATCCATATCTTTCCGTTTTCCATTCTTTTTCACAATGGTTTCCATTTTTTCCAGCCACTGAGCCGGATTCGCTGACTTTTTTAAACATGCTTCCATTTTCTTTTCATCAATTAATTCCCAAAATCCATCGCTGCACAATAAAAATGCCATATTAGGAGTCAGAGGAATAGGCGTAGATAACTCATATTTAGGAGGGGCTGACGGCTCTCCCATTGCTCTGAGAACCCTGTTTCTGTCCGGATGATTCCGAATCTTTTTCTCTTTTAGTTCCCCTGCATTTACCAGCATTTGAGGGACACTGTGATCCAGAGTCCTGGTCTGGATTTTCCCATTGCGAAACACATACAGCCTGGAATCGCCGACATGTCCATATACAGCATAGTCATTTGCAAGTTCCAACACTACCAGCGTTGTCCGCATCCCGCGTTTATGGATATCTCCTTCCTGCAGCTTCAGGATCTTTTCTTGGGCACACCGAAAAAATTCCGATAAATCCATTGCTTTTCGGTTCTTATCATTAGAAAACTCCTGGATTACCGCATCCACTGCTGCCTGGGATGCCACTTCCCCATTCCCATGACCTCCTAATCCGTCTGCCAGGACAAAGCAGAATCCGGAGCCATTCTGATACATTCCAATATAATCTTCATTGTGCTCTCTGTCTCCCGCATTGCTGAGCAATTCAAATTTCACCATAATATTTTCTCCTATCGAAAAAGTAAGGCCCTCCAGGATAAAGCTTCGGAAGGCCTTACTTATGCTTTATCCTGCTGCTGTTTCAGTTTGCTGCTATTCAGGAAAAGCTAATTATTTATTACTCCAGACGAAAACTGTTTGCCTTATCGCCAAGGTAAATAATTGTACCGCGGGCCACTAACTTCGCTGTACCTTCTTCAAACCGAGTTCCATTTTCTGTAAATGTACCGGAGGTGGCAGAATAATTGGTCACATAATAATTATCTGTCTTTGCGTCGTAGTGAATCTTGCAGTGAAGGCGGCTGACTTTTGACTGGAACTGGTTAAATACGATCTGACATACAGATGCGTCTCTTCCCATTACAATCTCAGAACCATCGCTGACATCGAATGTAAATCCTGTATACTCACCTGCAAGTCCCCGGAGCACAGCAGGCTCTCTCGGAATTACTCCGCCTTCTCTGTCTTCTATATATCCATCGTTGGTAACTATGACATCAGAAAACGCAATCATCATTTTAAAAACAGTGGCAATAATTCCCATGCCAGGGATAACAGTCAGCCATGCAGTATTGGGATTGAAACGGAATTTTCCAAAAAAGTCTCTGTAATACAGGAAAGTAAACACCATAACTGCAATGGCATATCCGCATAAAATTACAGTAACTGCAACCAGATTTTTTGTTAATCCCAAAACAATCCAGCTTACCAGAGCAGTTATAACCCCAATAATCGTTGCAGATTCTCCAAACAGGAAGATATTCCACCAGGGTCTTTCTGTAATCTCCATCATGTAAAGCTGTCTTGCAATCGGAATAAACGGTTTCCAGTCCCCTTCTATTCCTGCTTTTTTTCCAATACACATGTATGTATAGCCGGTAAAGAGATATATTCCCAATGCGGCAAGAAAAATCACTACCCATGACATACTCATAAATACAGATGCCAGTCTTTGTATCGTTTCCGCCAAAGACATTAATTCATAAAAATCCATTTTTACTCCCCCCTGTTTTATTCTGGCATCGGCCAGGTAAATTTATCATCACAGCAAGGAATCAGCATTAATGATACGTCTCCTACCTGAATAATGTCATTTTTCACAATCTTTTTAGGCTCTAATACTACCTCATCCTTTAAATAAAACAATTCTCTGGAATCGCCGGGACGCACCATAAATATGTTCTGTCTTGGCTCATAGATTACAATCGCGTGACGTCTGCGGGATACAGTGTTGTCTCCTGCCAGGCAAACATCCATATCGCTGTCTCTTCCTATAAAATTGGAACCGCTCTGTAAACAATAATCTTTGCCTGCAAATGGGCCTCCCACACAGACCAGCCACCCCACTGTAGGTCTGGATGTTCCCTCCAGCTGATCGTTGGCTGTCAGGCTGATGGTTTTTCCCTCATCCAAATCATTGGTAATTTTATCCAGTTCATTTCCTGCCACTGTTTTGTCCGGATCCTCAACAGGCATCCTCTGCTCTTGGCCGCTCAGATACACTGTGACATTGTCATCCACTGATCCATTGCAGTGAGGACAGGATGGATATTTGTCTGCATCATAATAATGCCCCTGACTGCATCTTACCGTTCTCATACTCCACTCTCCTAGTCTTTCAAATTTTTGATATATAACATCAACCTGATTATACCAAATTGTCCCTGTTTTCTTTCATACTTGACAAAATTCACTGCTTTTCGAGCATAATTAAACAGGCCCATCCATAGCTGGTTCTGCTATGGGCGGACCTGTTTTGGTGTTATCTGTTTTGATTTATCTGTTCCTGAGCCCAATGGTCTACAATAATATCTGGAGCATATACAAACATCATATGCATATCTTCCTCTCCAGTATTCGATAAAGAATGGCTCTTTCCCGAAGGAATAAATACAAAATCTCCCTCTTTTACTCTCTGCTTTTCTCCATCAATTTCTATCACTCCATAACCTTTTAAAATAGTATAGCTTTCTACTGTTTCGTGATTATGTTCTGGAATCCCTCCCCCAGGATAAATCACAACAAAGCCCTGACAAAACTTTTCTCCTCGAATTGCTCCATTTTGTCCTAAAATCACTCTGGTTCTGCGTCCTGCTGGAAATTCCATTCCTTCAATATCAAAAATATTAATTTTATCCATTTATACAACTTCTTTCTGACTTAAATTTTTCTAACTGATTCACGAATGATTAATTTTCCACAGAAATAAGTATTGCTTTTACGAGCACAGGTCGCAGTTTTCATCTGCTCTTCCAGTTTTCCAAAGACTAATTTTGCGGTGTCTTGAAGAGAATGCCTCAACGTCGTTAGCGGTGGAGTTAGATATTTAACAAATGGAATATCATCAAACCCAATTACCGAAATGTCTTCTGGAATTTTCAATCCCAATTCATGGATTCCCTGATAAATTCCAAAAACCATATAATCATTGAATGCAAAAATAGCTGTTGGTCTGTTCTCCTTTTGTAATAACTCTACCGTTTTTTCATAAGCATCATCTTCTGAGTGGATATTTCTAATAACGTAATCATTCTTTTGCTCCACTCCATATTCTTCCATTGCTTTCATCGCACCTTGAAAACGTTCCTGATTATACTGACAATCTTTATCATTAATTATGAAAGCAATATCTCTATGGCCATTTTCTAAAAGGTAATGAACCACTTGATAAGCAGCTTCTACATTGTCAATATTTATGCATGGAACATCCAGATCAAACGTACGATTAACTACCACCATTGGAATTGCACCTACAAAAGGCCTTACATGCTCTACGCTTTCCGTCGATGCAATATACAAAATCCCATCAACGAATAAATTCTGCAGCGTTTCAAAATACTCTTTTTCTTTTTCTGCATCCCCCAGTGCATCACACAAAATCATAGAATATCCTGCTTTTGTGGCATATGTCTCCATACACTTTACAATTTCCGGATAGTACGGATTCATAATATCTGGGATTATCAAACCTATCAGTTTGCTTCCGCCTTTTTTTAAACTTCTTGCTGCCAAATTAGGTTTATAATTCAATATACGAACAGCATCCAATATCTTTTGCTTCTTCTCCGGCTCTACATACGCAATTCCCGACAATGCTCTGGAGACAGTACTCGGAGAGACCCCTGCATATTTTGCCACATCCCGAATTCCAGCCATATGACACACTCCTTTAAATAAATGTCTTATTTAAAGATATCACTGTTTTGAAAATTTTTCCAGACATTTTCAAACCAATTGTATTCTTGTGGAATCGGATGTACCTTTCTCCATAAGGTTTTGCAGGTATCATTCTTTTTATCGTATGAAATTTCTTGCAGTACAGAAGTATCTGTCGGCTTCACAAAAGTTCTAAACAATTCATCTAAACGGTTATCCGGCAGGGTTCCTTCCTGATTATAAACTAAGTAAGAGCCTCTGCTGATTCCAACCTTTTGTGCGTAATCCAGCATAGCAGCTAAATATACATATTGGCTTAACAGCAGTTGCTTGATTCGATATAATTCTGCCAGCTCAGATGACTTCAAAATTCTATGATTTTTTCTGAAATTTTCCCTTTGCTTTTGATTTTCTAAAATTGCTTTTTGTAAATCTTCTTCTTTACGAATGCATGCCCCATATCTGGTCATCCGATGCTGAAGCTGCTTCTTCTCTTCTTTCAAATCCATTATTCCTTGTTCTGAATGTGTCAAAGATTCCTCTGCAAATATCACTTCCTGTTCAATCATATCGCCGTAAACCTGTAAAAAAGTTTCCTGTTCCAATGGTATGTCTTTATAATGATGCGCAATGTATTGGGCAGCTCTCAAACCTCCCACCTGTCCAGAATTTAGTGCGCTTCCTCCAGGACGGTAAATGCCATGAGACCCATTTGCTTCTCCAATTACAAACAGATGCGGCAGTTCACTCTCCCACCACTTATTACCAGAAATCCCTCCATTATTGTGCTGTGCACAAACCTGAATTTCCAAATACTCTTTTCCAATGTCAATATGATGACTGGAATAAATCTCAATCGCTTTGGGATTCATACGTTCCAAACGTTTATATGGTGTGTCTGCCAATGCATTGCAATTCTCCAGGTAAGTTCTAGCTTCACCTGTCAAAGCACGAAAATCCACTCCTTTTTCATTCTGCAAGGCAGATGGATTATGCATAAAGTCTAAAAATACCTTTCTGCCAAACAGCATGCTTTCTTGATACACCAGCAAATCAATTAGCGATGAACCTTGATAAAACGTTTTTTTCGGATCAAACGGCCATTGATACCCCTTGAGAAATGTAGCTTCTACTAACTGTTCTGGTGTATCAAAATATGAAACCAAAAACTCTTTTTCGTCGTTTCCTTCCTGGTCTGTAGAAATGTATCTGGGGATACATTGCTGAAAAGAACCCGATAAATTCCACCTAAAGCCAACAGATGCAATGCCGAACTGGGACTCAGTTAGATTTTTTGCAAGGATTCCTTCTTGAAGCAGGACTCCCACCCCTCCTGTTTGACTATGAGGATAAACACTGGCTTCATACATACCAGCTTCTCCTCCAGTTGCCCAAATCACATTTGCAGCACTAAACACTGCATATCTTCGGGTCTCATCCACACACTGTTTCTTATTTAATGTAAGAATCCCCCCCATCTTAGGCTGTTCTTCTCCTTTTACCAGCAGCCGTACCGCCTGATATCCATCATAAATAGGAATTTTCTGTTTCCTTACTTCTCGTTCCAAACATTCTGTCATATATTTTGAAGTCAATGGTCCAGCTGAAATTCCTCTTCTAAGGGGATCATGGTCTGTTTTATATCCAACGTATTCTCCATATGTATTATGAGGAAATGGCACACCCAATTCTACCAGATGAAAAAATGCCCGCAAAGAACCTGCTGCTTCACAGAGGGCCAAATCCCCATCCATACACCCCCCATCGAATAATGTCTGTGCCATTCTTAGTACACTATCTGGTTCCGAATCACATAACGTCATTTTATAATATGTTTGTTTGTCTGATCCAGTATTTCTGGAAGTCCCCATCATAATGCCTTCTGTAACCAATGCAATATCATTCTGACCTAATTGTTTTAAGGCCAGTGCAGCGTTTAGCCCAGCAGCACCTGTTCCAACAATAATTGTATTATATTGATAAAACGGAATTTTTCTCAAATCCATAACAAACTCCTGTATCTCATTTCTAATTAAAGACGTTTTATATGAAATCCTCCATCCACATCAATGTAGTTCCCTGTTGTATACAAAAAATCTCCAGAAGCAAAACTCCTAACTGCTTTTGCCACATCTTCACCTGTTCCCCACCTTGCAATTGGAAATATTCCCTGCTCAATTAATGCTGAATACTTTTTCTCTGCCGCTTTTGTCATATCCGTACGAATTACTCCAGGCCGAACCTCATAGACAAAAATACCTTCCTTCGCCAGACGATCAGCATACAGCAACGTCAACATTGCAATTCCAGCTTTGGATACACAGTATTCTCCTCGATTTGTAGAACTGACTTCTGCTGAGCAAGACGAAATATTTACAATAACTCCCTTTCTTCCATCCTGTTGCTCTTGACCAATCATCTTTCGGGCAACTAATTGTGTCATAAACATACACGCTTTGGTGTTTGTATTCATCACATAATCATAGCTTTCTTCTGTCATCTCAAGAAGATCCGTACGAACTTTAGGAGCTACACCAGCATTATTTACCAGAACATCTATTCTCCCTAGTTTTGCTGCTACTTCCTTTACAACTCTCTCCCGATCAGAAGGCTGGCTAATATCACCTACAAACCATTGATAATCTACCCCAGCCTCGTTTAACTGTCTGGTGCTTTCCGGATAATTTGATTCCTCTTTTGTAGCCATTAATGCTACTGAAAAACCACTCTTCCCCAATTCCTTTGCTACAGCCAGACCGATCCCCCTGCTCCCGCCTGTTACAAATGCAGTTTTCACCTTATTCTCCCTCTTGATTTACTTCATTAATAAATTAGGCAATGTCATTGTCAATGCCGGAATATAAGTAACTAAAAGCAATGTAATTACCATAGGAATATACAGTGGAAGGATTGCCTTTGAAACTTTTTCAATCTTCATATGACCAATTGCACAACCTGTAAACAATGCCGTCCCTACCGGTGGAGTACATAATCCAATTCCTAAATTCAGCATCATCATTACACCAAATTGAACCGGGCTCATTCCAAAACTTTGTACTACCGGAAGTAAAATCGGAGCCATAATCAAAACAAGAGGCGCCAAATCCATAAAACATCCTAATACTAAAAGGATCATGTTGATTAAAAGCAACACCACATACTTATTATCACTGATTCCTAAGAGTAATTGTGTGGCCAGACTAGGGACGTTTAAATAGGTCATCATCCATCCAAAAGCACCTGCTGCAGCAATCAATCCATATACCATTGACAGCGTTTTTACTGTGGAGCCAAGAATCCTTGGTATATCAGAAATCTTCAGTTCTTTATAAATAAAGAATCCTACAAAGGCACAATATAAACATGCAATTGCCGCAGATTCTGTTGCCGTAAAAAATCCCGCTGAAACACCTCCAATAATAATTACCATTGCCAGCATAGCAAAAAAAGTGTCCTTTGTTACTGCCAGTGCTTCTTTAAACGGCACACGCTCTCCCTTTGGATATTTTCGTTTTTTAGAAATAATATAACAACAAATCATAAGCGAAATACCAAGCAAAATACCTGGTATATATCCTGCACAAAACAGACTGCCGACAGAAACCCCACCTGCTACCATTGAATACAAGACCATATTATGGCTAGGCGGAATAATCAATCCCTGGCAGGAACTGGCCACTGTCACTGCAACTGAAAAGTCTTTATCATATCCCGCTTCTTCCATCATAGGGATTTCCAAAACGCCAAGAGAAGAAACATCCGCAATAGCAGAACCAGAAATACCTCCAAATAACATTGACGCCAAAACATTCACATGAGCAAGACCTCCTGTAATCTGACCCACACACACATTGGCAAATTTCAGGAGTCGGCTGGATATTCCTCCAGCCGCCATCAATTCACCCATCAGAATAAAAAATGGTATTGCTAACAGGGAAAAGGAATTTAACTGTTTGCACATTTGCTGTACCAGCGTCATTGCTGGAATCTCCATATAAATCATTGCTGCAGCAGCAGCTAATACCATTGAAAATGTAATCGGCATTTTCATAATTACTAATATGGCAAAGGTCAGAAGTAAAATTGCAATTGCAATAGACTCATTCATGATTTTCCTCCTTATCCTCATGCTCTTTGTCATAGGTATCTTCTGTCTTTTTATATGACTTCAGCCCTAAAAGATCTAAAAACACAAAATAAATAATGCATATTCCACTAATCGGAATCATAATATACATCAATGTAGAAGGAAGTTTTGTAACTGGTAATGTAGAAGTGCTGGTATAAATACAGATTTTGACCCCATAATACAAGAAAATTGCCCCTACAACGAGATGTAGTATTTGAATCAGTCGATCTACCACTTTTTTCATGGTTTTTGGGAACCACGAATAAAACATTTCTACTGCTATATGCAAATTTTTTTCTACTCCGATAGCAATTCCAGCAAATGCCATCCATATGGTTAGCAGCAGTGCTATTTCTTGATTCCAGCGGATATTAGATTGAAATACATTTCTTGCTACTACCTGCATACTTACAATTAAAATAACAAAGAGCAGTACCCATCTGGCATATCCATAGAGTATTTGATACATTCTGTTGAAAACTACAATTAAACCTTTTTTTATTCCTCTAAGCATAATCCGTCTCCTATTGGACTACTCACCTGCTGCTACAATTTGGTCAATTAATTCCGCATATTTTCCACCTTCGTAACTGTACCAGATTGGCTCGCATGCCTCCCGAAACTTTGCCAGTTCATCTTCTGTCAACTCTGTAATTGTAACATTTCCAGACTCCAGTAATTTTTCCTCATTTATCTTTTCTGCTTCAGCCCAGAGACCTTTCTGTAATTCCCAAGACTCTAATGCCACATCGTCAATGACTTTCAGATCTTCCTCGCTGATTTTTTCACGAGTCTTTGTACTCATAACTAAAATATCTGCTGACATTGTATGGTTATCTTTCACAAAATACGGAGCTACTTCATAATGAGTCGTATCCAGGTAATTTACAATAGAATTTTCGGCTGCATCACACACTCCCGTCTGCAGTGCAGAATATACTTCAGAATAAGCAGTTGCAACAGAACTGGCTCCAAGTGCTTCAACCATAGACATCATCAACTCTGATTCCTGAACTCTAACCAACATTCCTTTCATATCTTCTGGGGAATGAATTTCCTTTTTAGTATTATAAAAGCATCTGGTTCCAGCATCATAATAAGTTAGGCCATACAGTCCTTTTTCTGCCATCTCGTCGCCGCGAAGAATCCCCATTCCCACTTCTCCACCATGCGCTGCCCAAAAATGATTTAAATCTTTGTAAATATATGGCATCATCAAAGCATTATATTCACCAACAAAATTTGTCATCGTAGATAAATCAGCTTTAATAATATCCATACCACCATATTGTGCCTGCTCTAAACAGGAAACTGCATCACCTAATTCTCCATTATGATGAACCTCAATAAAAATTCGTCCATCCGTTCTCTTATTTACTTCTTTTGTAAACCACTCTACGGCCTTTGATGTAGCATTAGACTCTGGCTGATTATTTGCCAGCTTCAATGTCAACGTATCTGCATTTTTCTGTATCGTTTCCCCACTTTCTTTTTCTGCAGCAGGCTGCGAAGAAGTTATAGCAGTTTCCTTTGTCTCACCAGAAGAACCGCAAGCAGTCAATGCGCTGACCATCACTGTTACTAATGTTAATGATACTATTTTTGTAAATCTCATAAGAATTTCCTCCTTCTATTTTCCTATTTGCCTACCTAACCGAATATCCCCCGTCAACAGGAATTAAAGTTCCTGTAATATAATCAGATGCCGAAGAAGCTAAAAAAACGGCTATTCCCTCAAAATCTTTTGGTACTCCCCATCTGCCCATAGGAAGCCTTTCATCTACTGGTTTTCTCTTCTCAGAATCGTTCCAAATACTTCTCGTCAGTTCTGTTTGAATATATCCAGGTGCTATCGCATTAACACAAATACCATACTGTGCAAATTCATTAGACAGTGCTTTTGTCAGCCCCATAATTCCATGTTTGGAGCAGGTGTAACCCACTACATTTATTCCCCCAAATATCGTAAATAATGATGCTGTATTAATTATTTTCCCTTTATATCCTCGCTCTTTAAAATGATTACCTGCTTTTTGAGACAATAAAAATGCCGAACGGAGGTTAACCGCTATTATCCTATCGAATACTTCTGCTGTATATTCCAACGCGCAAGCCCGATACTGCATTCCTGCATTATTAAATAAAATATCAATCCATCCTGCTTCAGTAATAATCTTCTTCCAGACATAATCAACTTCCTCTGGCAGTCCTAAATCTGCCTGATAACATTTAATCATTCCTCCCATCTCTCTAACTTTGCGCTGAGTATCTGATAAGTCTGCCAAATCAATCGCTATAATTTCTGCTCCAGCAGATGCAAGTCCCTGCGCAATACCTTGACCGATACCTGCTGCACATCCTGTGACAATTGCTCTTCTTCCATGTAAAGAAAATAAATCATTTGTCATTTCACAATTTGCTCCTCCTTCCCTTAAGAAACCGTTTTCATGTACGTTGTTTGTATTATAAGCTATGAAATCGGTTTCGTCAATAGGCTTTTTGTACATTTTCTACATATTTGTGATCGTTTTCAGAATATAACACAACAAAAAAGGCGCTGCTCCATCATCCGCTATGATGACTTTGCAGCGCCCTTCTGACTGCAGCCTGAAGACTGCTCCTTATATTTTGTAACAGTTCAGCCATGCATCTTCTTGCCCGCTGTAAGCGGACAAGAAGCGTCTGGCATCCGCCCTATGAAAATTCAGACAGGAAAACTCTTATAAAAACAAGCTTTTAACACTTTTTCCTGTCTGAATCTTCGCATGGCTGAACTGTTACTATATTTTGTTATACAGCCTGACTCTCCTCAGCGTGTTCCATCAAAGTGTTTTTGTATTTATCCAAAATCACGCCCTGAATCAAATCCCTGGTTGCAGAATTGATGGGATGTGCAATATCCCGGTACTCCCCGTCTGCCGCTTTGCGGCTTGGCATTGCAATAAACAAACCCTTTTCTCCCTCAATCACTTTGATGTCATGAATAACAAATTCGTTATCCAGTGTGATGGAAACTATTGCTTTCATCTTTCCTTCTTTTTCGATTCGTCTTACTCTCACATCTGTAATCTGCATAGATCCAACCCCTCCATCATTCTCGTATTGCCCTTACGGTGTATATTTGCCTGCTGCGCCCCCGCGCTTTTTGCAGGTTTTGCTGGTTATATTGACATAGGTGTCAAGATGCCTTTTGACACCCTGGATACCAGATTGCTTCACACAATGTGCTCACACAATCCTCAAAAACATTCGTAATCCGTTCATTTTTCTAAGAAAAATGACTTCTTACTCATGTTTTTGGCTTGTCCTAAGGTCAAATTTCCTCTTGCTGACAAGCCTGCACCGGCCTTTTGACCTTGGAGCCCTGGTATCTCATATTGTATATCTCTCGTTTTTTTCTACTACAATCTTAATATTATCCGGTGTCCCAATATGGGTTGTGTTGGCGCGGATGGTATCCCTGCTCTCCACAATACAATTTTCAATCACTGTATTATCCCCAATATAGACATCATTGAGAATGATGGAGTTTTTAATGATACAGTTGTTACCAATATATGCCTGTTTAAACAGAATGGAATTTTCCACTGTTCCATTTAAAATGCATCCACTGGATATGAGACTGTTCTTCACATTGGCGCCAGGATTATATTTTGCCGGAGGCATATCGTCAATCTTGGAGTATACGTCCGGGTACTGCCGGAAGAAGTAATCTCTGACTTCCGGTTTTAAGAAGTCCATGTTAGTCTTGTAATACGACTCTACAGAAGCGATATTGCTCCAATAAGTGTCCATCTTGTAAGCATAAATCCTCTTTAAGTTCTTATAACGGACTAAAATATCTTTTACAAAGTCATACCTGTCTTCTGCTGCGCACCGCTCGATCAACTCAATCAACTGACGTCTGCGGATCACGTAGATACCGCAGGAAATGGTGTTGGCATCCGATACCATAGGCTTTTCTTCAAAGTCTACGATCCTGCCGTCATCGTTGATTTTTACACATCCAAAACGGGTAACGTCCTCGTTTTCCGCCATCTTTTTACAGACAACGGTAATATCTGCTTTTTTCTCAATATGATATTCCAGCACCTTATTATAGTCCATCTTGTAAATACCGTCTCCGGCTGCAATGACTACATAAGGTTCATGGCTGCTTTTTAAAAATGACAGATTCTGATACAGCGCGTCTGCTGTTCCTCTGTACCAATCACTGCTGTCTGCCGTAATTGTCGGAGTAAATACAAACAGTCCCCCCTGTTTTCTGCCGAAATCCCACCATTTGGAAGAGCTTAAGTGCAGGTTTAAGGAGCGTGAATTATACTGGGTAAATACAGCCACATTCTGAATGTGGGAATTGG
This sequence comes from Lachnospiraceae bacterium, assembly GCA_046957575.1. GTDB lineage: Bacteria > Bacillota > Clostridia > Lachnospirales > Lachnospiraceae > UMGS1370. The sequence continues at coordinate 41,845 of JBKUOG010000012.1, forward strand.
TCATGTTGCTCAGCGCAAAGTCAATGCTGCGGTAGCTTCCTGCCACTGGCATTGCCGCAATCGCTCTCTTGTTGGAAAGCTCTCTCATCCGTTTGCTGTTGCCGCCTGCTAAAACGATACCGATTGCTCTCATCTTATGCCACCTGCCTTTATTATGTAATCTCCGCTTGCCAGTTCTCCGTCAGGATAATCCTCCGGCCCGGTAACGCCGGAAATCGCGGTATTTTTGCCAATCTTTACTCTGTCCGGAATGACAGAATGTTCTCCCACTGTAACCAGGTCAAACTGATATACCTTGGGATCATATTTGCTTGGCACATACTCGCCTGCGCCAAGTTCGGCATTCTTGCCGACACACACATCTTCTGCAATTATTGCCTTATTGATCACCGCTCCCTCTTCAATTCTGCTGTTCTGCATAATGATGGAATCGCGGATAACCGCACCTTTTCCAATCGTAACGCCTGCACCGATTACAGAGTTGTGAACTTCTCCGTAAACTTCTGTTCCCTCGCCGATAATACTTCTCTCAATCACTGCTTCTGAGGATATATACTGAGGCGGAATGATCTCGCTTCTGGTATATACTTTCCAGTATTCCTCATAGAGGTTAAATTCCGGAATAATATCAATGAGCTCCATATTGGCTTCCCAGTAAGAACCTAATGTTCCCACATCTTTCCAATAACCATTGTACTCGTAAGCAAAAATCCTGTCTCCTTTTCCATGGCAGTAGGGGATAATATGCTTGCCAAAATCGCAGCCAGGTTCGTCCTGCATCTTAATCAGGGCATCCCGAAGTACAGGCCAGGAGAATATGTAGATACCCATGGATGCCAGGTTGCTCCTGGGTACTGCAGGTTTTTCCTCAAAATCTGTAATCCGGTTATGTTCATCCGTAATAACCACACCGAACCGGCTGGCTTCCTCGATGGGAACCGGCATAGCCGCAATGGTGATATCAGCATTATTTGCCTTGTGATAATCCAGCATCACTTCATAATCCATCTTATAAATATGATCACCGGAAAGAATCAGCACATAGTCCGGATTATATCCTTCCATATACTCCAGATTCTGATAAATCGCATTTGCAGTACCTGTGTACCAATCACTGCCCTTGCTTCTCTCATAGGGCGGAAGAACTGTAACGCCTCCCACGTTTCTATCTAAATCCCAGGGAATACCAATTCCAATGTGGGAATTTAAACGCAATGGCTGATACTGAGTCAAAACGCCTACAGTGTCAACGCCGGAATTGATACAGTTGCTCAGCGGAAAGTCAATAATGCGGTATTTTCCCCCGAATGATACCGCAGGTTTTGCAACCTTCTGGGTCAGAACACCTAAGCGGCTCCCCTGTCCGCCAGCTAAAAGCATAGCTATCATTTCTTTTTTAATCACGTTATCACCTCTTGCTGTTATATTTGTTCGTGGGTCTATTATAGCATAGTTTTCATAAATAGTGAACAAATAGAAAGTTTTTTTATTGTATTTTTTGTGCATATTCTGACAGTATATGACTCAAATATCGATTTTTTTACATTATAATTTACATTTCTCAAATTTTAGACTGTATATTTACAAATTTTCCCTTTTTCGACAGTTTCGGTTCCCATAAAAAGTTTTGCAAACCCTTGAATCCATAGGAAAAATATAGTACAATCGAGTTTAAATATGCCAGAAATTTTCAAAATGCAGAAAAGGAGAATACTTATGGATTTGATTACAGTAAGAGAATTATATAAAAACCGTAATGCGTATCTGAGCAAAGAAGTTTCTGTCGGGGGATGGGTCCGCAGCATCCGCGATTCCAAAGCATTTGGTTTCATCGTGGTCAGCGATGGCACTTTCTTTGAAACCCTTCAGATTGTTTATCACGATACCATGCCCAATTTTGCAGAAATATCCAAATTAAACGTTGGATCTGCCATTGTCGTAAAGGGAACCCTGGTTGCAACTCCGCAGGCAAAGCAGCCTTTTGAGATCCAGGCGGAACAGATTGACATAGAAGGCCCTTCCGCACCGGATTATCCCCTGCAGAAGAAACGCCATTCCTTTGAATATCTGCGGACCATTTCCCATCTGCGCCCCAGAACCAATACCTTCCAGGCTGTATTCCGGGTACGCTCCCTGATTGCCTATGCCATTCACCAGTATTTCCAGGAAAGGGATTTTGTCTATGTGCACACCCCCCTTATCACTGGCAGCGACTGCGAAGGCGCAGGCGAGATGTTCCAGGTTACCACTCTGGATTTAAACAATATTCCGAAAAATGCTGACGGCACAGTAGATTTTACCAAGGACTTCTTTAACAAACCTACCAACCTGACGGTTTCCGGCCAGTTAAACGGCGAGACCTATGCCATGGCATTCCGCAATATCTACACCTTTGGTCCTACCTTCCGCGCTGAAAACTCCAACACTACCCGCCATGCGGCTGAGTTCTGGATGATCGAGCCGGAGATCGCTTTTGCAGATCTGGAAGACAATATGGACCTGGCAGAGGGCATGCTAAAATACATCATCAAATTTGTATTAGAGCACGCTCCCGAAGAGATGAACTTCTTTAACCAGTTTGTAGACAAGGGACTTTTAGATCGGTTAAACGGCATCTTAAATTCTGAATTTGCCCGCGTTACCTATACCGAAGCAGTGGAAATCCTGGAAAAGAACAATGACAGCTTTGACTACAAAGTATTCTGGGGCTGCGACCTTCAGACAGAGCATGAGCGTTATCTGACCGAACAGGTTTACAAAAAGCCGGTATTTGTTACCGATTATCCAAAGGAAATCAAAGCTTTCTACATGAAGCTGAATCCGGACGGCAAAACGGTTGCTGCTGTGGACTGTCTGGTTCCCGGTATCGGCGAAATCATTGGCGGCAGCCAGAGAGAGGACGATTACGAAAAACTGTTAGCCAGAATGAGCGAGCTTGGCTTAAAACCGGAAGATTATGACTTCTACCTGGATCTGCGCAAGTACGGCTCTGCCCGCCACGCAGGTTTTGGGCTGGGATTTGAGCGCTGTGTTATGTATCTGACTGGTATGTCCAATATCCGCGATGTCATTCCATTCCCAAGAACCGTAAATAACTGTGATCTATAATGCGAATCCATCCAGTATCAAAGGGGGCAAAAAGTCTTTTGCCCCCAACATCATGTACAAGTATCAAGAGAAAAGGCCGCTTCTAAGGCACTGCTGCATGGCACCTGTTTTGCCATACAGCGCGTTTTGGCAGCAGCCCTTTTTTCCAGTGTACTGTCTCGTTCATTTTCAGTATAATGACGCAGAATGAATTTTCAGCCTGTAAGACGGAGGAATAAGGCGATGCGGCGGCTTCGTCGATTGACGGCAGCGCAGCAAATGGAATTCAGGCAAGTCATTATGCGAAATGTGAGTGATACAGTCCACTAGCCGCACGCCAGTGCGCCACAGGAGGTATTATGAAATTCATCCATACTGCTGATATTCACTGGGGGATGTCCCCGGACAGCGACAAGCCCTGGAGCAAGGAACGGGCGCAGGCTATCAAAGACTCTTTTCAGGAGGTCATCAGGCAAGCCGGTAAACGGGATGTGGATTTTCTGTTTATATCCGGGGATTTGTTCCACAGGCAGCCGTTAGCCAGGGATTTAAAGGAAATCAACTACCTCTTTTCCACGATTCCCAGTGTCCGGGTTGTTCTGATTGCCGGAAACCACGATCGCATCCGGGCAAACTCTGCGGTTTTAAGCTTTTCCTGGTGCCCCAATGTCACATACCTGACAGGAGAAGATCTGGAATCTGTCTATATTAAAGAACTCAACACAGAAGTCTATGGGTTCAGCTACCATACTGCTGAAATCCGGGAGGATCGTCTAAGTTCTATTCAGACTCCGGACAATGATCACATCCGTATTCTGCTGGCCCATGGAGGAGATTCTCTGCATCTTCCCTTTAACCGAGCCTGTCTGGTCTCTCTTCCTTTTGATTATATTGCTCTTGGCCACATCCACAAACCGGAACTGGTGTTAGAAGGAAAGGCCGCCTATCCTGGCTCCTTAGAGCCTTTGGATAAAACAGAGCTAGGGCCCCATGGATTTTATTACGGAGAAATCAATTCCCTCACCCATCGGGTTTCTATGCTGGAATTTGTCCCTATTGCCCGATGCCAGTATATTTCCCTGGCAGTAGGGGTTACGCCGGCAACCACCAATTCGGAGCTGGCAGCCAGCATTTCCCAGGAAATCAGCAGGCGGGGCGGTCAGAATATTTACCGGTTTCTCATCCGCGGGATGCGGGATCCGGACATTACCTTTGATTTGGACGTGCTGACTTCCCGTTTCCGGATTGTGGAAATTATTGATAATTCCGAACCCCAATATGATTTTTCTGCCCTGTTTGCAGAGCATCCCAGCGATATGATTGGATTTTATATTCAGGCTCTTCAAAAAGATGACATGAGCCAGGTAGAAAAAAAGGCATTATATTACGGAATCAATGCGCTTTTACGCACTACGGATGAAAGGAGTCCGGTATGAAGTTATTAGACGTGTATATCAGTGGTTTCGGAAAATTCCACGACCGCTCCATAACGTTCCATGACGGCTTAAATATTGTGTACGGAAAAAACGAGGCCGGCAAATCTACGCTTCACTCCTTTATCCGCAGTATGCTGTTCGGTATGGAACGCCAGCGGGGACGGGCCGCCAGATCCGATTCCTATAGCCGCTTTCTTCCCTGGGAAAACAAGGGCGGATATGAGGGGCGGCTTCGTCTGGAAAAAAATGGGCATATTTACCGAATTGAACGTAATTTTCAAAACAATAAAGAATTTGTGATTGTGGATGAAACTGCCGGAAGGGAAGTTGAGCCTACCAAAGCTTTTATGGAGTCCCTGCTCAACGGCCTGAGTGAAACTGCATACAGCAATACTATCAGTATTGGACAGTTAAAGAGCGCTACGGATGCGGGGATGGTGGCAGAACTGCGCAACTATATTGCCAATCTAAACACTTCCGGCAACATGGCGCTAAATATTACAAAAGCAACTGCTTTTTTAAAGGCCCAAAAGAAGGCTTTAGAAAATGAAATGGTTCCGGAAGCCGCCAGAAGCTACGCTTCTCTTCTGGGTGAAATCCGAAATATTGAAAGAGAAATCTCTGCGCCTGAATATGAAAATCATTTAGACAGCTATCGGAGACAGCGGGAGCAGATGAGCGGATCCATTGCCAGGAAACAGGCGGAAAAAGAAGATTTGCTTCAGAAGATTGCCAGAGGCCGGCAGCTATTAAACAGCTATCAGTTTACAGACGGAACCACTATCCGCGCTTATCTGCAGGAGGCCCAGTCCATTTACGGAAAATACCAGGCAGCCAGTGACGCCTGCGCCCGTCCAGGTTTTAAATTTTTAATGATTTTGTCCTTTTTGCTGTGCGCCGCCTGTTTTATTGGCTGTATTGCTTCCATTTTCTGGAAACCTATAGGGGAGCGCAGTCTTTCTCTGGTATTTGGTGCTGGCGCTTTGGGGGCACTATTTCTGATAATCGGAGGATTGCTGGTATTAAAACACAGCAGCAGAAAAAAAGAACTCAACTATTCTTCCAAGCTTCTGCAGGAAATTTTATCCCGCCACATTGGAGACAGTTCCATAAGCGCCCAGGCCATGGATGCCTTTGGCGCCCGCATGACCGAATATGAACGGCTGTATGACGCTTTGGTCAAATCCGAGGAAACGGCTGCTTCTCTGGTAAAAGAGATTGATACGCTTATGGCTCAGCAGACCAGTTGTACAGAAGAAATCGAACATCAGCAGAGAATCCAGTGGGAGTTGGAGCAAAAGCTGGAACATCTGGACAACTGCAAAACCCAGGCCGAAGCTCTCCGCCATATTCTGGCAGAAAATGACCGGATCGCCCAGGAAATCTCTGCCATTGATCTGGCCCAGGAGACCATGACCTCCCTTTCTACTTCTATCCGCGATTCGTTCGGATTGTATCTGAATAAAGAAGCGTCCCACCTGATTGAGCAGATTACCGGCGGTATTTACAATAGTATGAGTGTAGACGAAAATCTTCATGTATTTATGAATACCAAAACGAAACTGGTTCCTCTGGAACAAGTCAGCAGCGGCACTATGGATCAGGTTTATCTGGCTCTCCGCCTTGCTTCCGCCAAATTAATCCAGAAGAGCGGCGATCCCCTTCCCCTGATTTTTGATGACAGCTTTGTCCTCTATGATGATGACCGGCTGCGCACAGCCCTTCGCTGGCTGGCAGACGCCTATCCTGGACAGATTATTGTATTTACCTGCCATCAGCGGGAGGCGCAGATGCTGACTGCCAATCAGATCCCTTACCATCTGATAGCGATCTAGTACAACGAAAATTAAGTTTCTGCTATATTGACGCAGAATAATTGTTCCATATGCAGGACGGAGGAATGAGGCATAGCGGTGGCTACGATGATGGACGGCAACGATGCAGATAGAATTCAGGCAAGTCATTATGTGAAATGTGAGTGAGGCAGTACACGCCTCCCCGAAAGAAAAAACAGGGCGCATCCATATGGATATGCGCCCGTAGTTCACTCCCCGCAGTTCTGCAGCTTTTATTTTCTGTTTTCACTTATTCTATGGCAACTATTTTACGGCGATTGCCTCAATCTCAACTAATGCCCCTTTTGGAAGAGCCGCTGCCTGAAATGCAGCTCGCGCCGGGCAGTCTCCTTCAAAAAATTCCGCATAAACTTCATTCATAGGAACAAAGTTTGCAATATCACTTAACAGGACAGTGGTTTTTACCACATTGTCCATGGTCATTCCTGCCTCCGCCAAAATTGCCTTTATGTTGGTTAAAGACTGTCGGGTCTGACTTTTAATATCTTCCCCTGCAAACTCGCCGGTTGCAGGAACAATGGGAAGCTGGCCGGATACATAACAGGTAACTCCTGAAGCCATAACTGCCTGGCTGTAGGGACCAATCGCTGAAGGTGCATGTTTTGTGCTGATTACTGTTTTAGACATAACTTTGTTCTCCTCATTTTTAATTATTGTAATGATTCATCTGAGCCTGATAGACAGCTATGGCCTCGCTTAAATTAGATGCCTGTCCACTGCGGATAATCTTTGCCAGTTCAGACAGTTTGTCCGGCTGCAAAAACTCCTTTCCCAGATAGGTTTCATACTGATCCGTTACCAGAATAGCCTGTTCCTTTGCATGAATTTGAGTATTTCTAAGTCTTTCCTCAATCCTGGCATGTTCTTCTTCCAAAGCTTCCATTCTGGCTTTATTATTGTTAATAATCTCGTCTGCAATAATGGTCTTTGTGACTGTATTAAATGTGTTGAGCGCTTCCTTTTTCTTACTGCTGATCTGCTCTAATTCCTGTTCAATCCGGGCAATCTCATCATCATATTTTTCCAGGTTATAAATGGCTTCATCCCTGTCTTTGCGGATGGACGCTGTGATTGCCCGGATCTTTTTGCGGTTGCCGCGAATCTTACTGCGTATCTCTTTTCCCTGTTTTAAAACAGTCAGATGATTCATTTTTAGCTTATTGGCTGCTAAAATGTACAGACCTCCGAAAACCACTATATCTGCTATATAGATTATGGCCAGAATCCAGAGTTTCCGGCCAGGCTCCGGCACCAGCAAATAAATGGCCAGCGGGATTCCTGCAAAACATATCAGAAAACTGATCAGCAAAATCCCAAATTCCCTGATGCTCCCTGTCATATAAAGTGCATAAAACCATGTGCTCCTGCAAAAAGAAGGCACCCGGTTCTGTTTAAACAGCGTTTTTAAGCGAGTTGTCAATTCCTGGTTCTGTTCTCTAAGTTCCTTGGTCTCTTCCAGGATTCGTTCTCTCATTCCCTGATTTTTTGCCTTTTCTCTCTTGATCCGTATTTTCTTCAGTCTGTCCTGCCCCGTCCCTATCTCCTTATCATAACTGGCACTGATTCCTTCCATGCGCTTTTTTACAGTCAGATTGACCTCTTCCTCCATGTCCAGGCGCTCCTGCTCCAGCTTTCTGTCAACCCGCTCTTCCTCTGCTTCTAACTCCTCACAGGCTTTTTTGCTGCGGTTTAACTCTTCTACTGCCTTTATCGCTTCTGCTAAAAATGCAGAACAGTCTGTAATTCCCGATGTAATCCCTGCTCCCATGTTTCGTCTCCTTTGTACATAGAAAACTACTTCTCATTATTAACAGTCCTGAACTGTTACGTATAGATTACTACAAATTGCAGCTATCGACAAGGGGAAAATTCCCTTCTTTACAAGGCTGTAAAAATCCGATATACTAACAAAAAAAGAATCTCGCTTAGAGATTCTCCGTTTGCGGCAGGTCGCTATAGCGACATCATTTTGCTCTGCGGCTGATGCTGCAGCATTCTCAAAAAAGGAGGCAGACACTATGTTTCGTATGTGGGGAAAAATCTGGAAAGACAACCATCTGTTGCAGGATACAGTTATCTGTATGCCGGACTACTCCATGTCCCGCACCCAGATGGTTTTTGGCGCTTTAGATGAGATCTGCAGCCAGTTTGACTTAGGCCACCCTATCTGGATGGATTCTACTATCCGGGAGTTTCAGCGCCATGATAAGACCCGGTTTTACCAGGACAGTTTTGTAGAAGGCATTGATTTTGATTATCTGGAAATTCATGTAATAGAGGAATGAGCGAAATGGGATACCCGTATTTTCCCATTTTCAAACCACAGGTTTCCAATATATACCTGCCTGTCCCCGCTGGGTTTTCTGCAGTCTGTATGGGCATGATAGATACAATAAAATGTTCCATCTCCAGCCTTTACTACACTATTGTGTCCAGGACCGGAAATCGTCTGGCTGGTACACAAAATTGGATTGTCCGCATACTTCACAAATGGTCCCATCGGTGAGTCTGCAACCGCTCCTCCAATGGCATAGTACTTTGACGCAAAATAATTTGCTGAATACATAATATGGTATTGGCCATTATGCTTCATTACAAATGGCCCTTCATTCCAGACCTGATTCCTCTCTGGCTCCTGTCGCTCCCACGCCTGCTCTGGCTTTAAAATCAACTTTCCTTCCCCTTTTACAGAAATTTTGTCACTTCCTAATTCCACAACATAGATCTCTGACTGTCTAACCCCATTTACAAAATGATCAGCACCCGCCCTTGAGTAGTAAAGGTAATTTCTATCATCATCTTTTAGAATATGAGCATCTAATGCACCATATCCAAAATCAAACATGGGCTGATTGTCCAATACATCCTGAAATGGGCCTTCCGGCCTTTTTGAAACTGCCGCTCCGATTCTAAGAGCTTCCTTCTCATATCTTTTCCACTGGGCAGTATAATACATATAAAAAAGTCCATCAAATTCATATACTTCCGGTGCCCAAAAGCAGGAATTGCCAAAACTTTTTTGATCTGCCTGATAGCAAATCTTCGGCCCCTCCCACTGGTTCAAATCGACAGACTTCCAACAATAAAATCCATTAAAATGACTGGTAGCATATAGATAATAAATTCCTTTGTAAAACAGTACATATGGATCTCCAATATTTTGAATATCTATAGGATTCTTTATATTCATCTTGCATTCTCCTTATCTGCTACAATTTGTCAGGAAGGCCATCATTTCCGGCTTTTCCAAATGACTGGCTGCCAAAATACCCGGCTGGGGTCATACCTGTATGTTCCTTAAAAACACGAAAAAAATAATTATAATTTGAAAAACCACATTTTTCTGCCACATCCCGCATTTTTCCTTCTCCGTTTTGAATTTTCTCAATTACATGATCAATTCGTACTTTTGTAAGATATTCATTAAATCCAAGTCCCATGTCTTCTTTAAAAATCCTGCTTAGATAAGCCCCTGATATTCCAAGACTCTCTGCCACTTCACTTAATGTTAAACCTTCGTAATATTGTGAATGAATTTTTTTAAGAGCCGCACTGGTGTATTCATGGCAATTCACTGCTTTGGCTGCCGGCGACACTGCCCTGCAAATTTTTTCTGTTAATTTTAATGTAAGATTTCTCCATTTATTTACAGAAGAAATATTATAGTAATCCTCATAAGTATAAACTTTTCCATCGAATAAATATTCTTTTGCAATTCCCTCTTCCTCTGCTTTATCTGCTAATTTTTCCACCCATTTCACTGCTCTGTCCTGAAATCCGGATACTGCCCCTCCCTGCCGTTTAACATTCTCAAAAAAATCATCCATTAATGTTTTGACAGCATCATAATTATCTTCTGCAATCAACTCCATGACCTGTTTTACTGCTGGAAATGATAGTGGCTGCCAGGCGGCAAAAGGTCTCCCTGCTACTTCCCAGGCACATATCAGTGTTTTTTCCTCCTCATAAAAGAATACCTCCGCATTTTCTTTTGCCTGTTGATAATACTGTCTTAATCGAAAAATATCGCTGCAGATATCGGATATACTAACCCCTAAGTTCAGATTAAAAAACTTCTTTCCGCTGGTTCCTATGGAACGCCCCCAATTTTCCATTTTCTTCAGACAAGAGGCCTGGCTTATTTCTTTTCTGAACGATACAATCGCACAAAAACCCGAAAAATTTAAATCTACCATCTGTGCAAATTCTGCTTCTTTTAAAATCTGCTGGCACATATGGTACAGAGAACGGTTCAGCACCTCGTCTTCTATCTCCTGATTTTTATAAATCAGCATAACTGCAGTGCAATTTTTATTAAAAGGTATATTAAGGTTTTTAATAATATTTTCAATTTGTTCCCTGTCAAATTCTTTGCGTAAAATCAGCCGTTTAAAAAAAGTTTGGGTCATTTGATCTACTGTTAGATTTACATGGCTTTTCAAATCCTCTTTCATCTTTGACTTTTCCTTAATTTCCTTAATGAGCCGTTCTAAACCTTCCTTAGTCAACTGGTTTTTCAGTATATAATCATAGGCGCCATATTTTAGACTGTTTCGGACAAAGTAAAAATCATCATATCCGCTTAATGCAATTACATGGATGCCTGGGTGATTTCTGTTTATATACTCAATCAGTTCTACACCTGTAACCTTAGGCATGTTCATATCTGTTAATACAAAATCTATCTGCTCTTTCTCCAATACTTCTATGGCCTCCTGTCCGCTCAAAGCATAGGAAACCACTTCAATCTCCAGCGCTTCCCAATCCACCAAAGCAGCTATCTGATTGCACATCAAGGCATCATCATCCACAATCATTAATTTAAACATACGATTCTCCCTTCACCGTAAAAGAGGCAGTTCCATAGTTGCTTTTGTATAATGACCCTTTCTGCTGCTGATATTCAGAAAATACCGTTCCCCATAAAATAACTCAATTCTTTGGCGTATATTTTCCAAACCGATTCCATGGGTCTTATGACGGGTTCTATCTTTATGTTCACTCTTTTCTGTAAATCCTACTCCATTATCTGCCACCGTAATTTCCAAATACCCCTCTTTTTCTCTTGCCCTTACCAAGATTTCTCCCTGCTTTTCTAATCCTGATACCCCATGAATAATTGCATTTTCTACCAGGGGCTGTATCAGAAACTTTAAGATGCGGCAGGACTCTACCCCTTCTTCTATTTGAAAACGGACATCAAACATTCCATAGTATCGGTATTCTTGTATTACAAGATAATTTTTAATATAATCAATTTCTTCTCCAAGGGTGGCTTCCTCTTTTTTATTGTTCATGCTGTATTGCAAAAGCGTAATCAGCGAGGTTGTAAGTTCGCTGATATTTCCTGCGTTCTGCCTGTCCGCCATCCAACGAATTGTATTTAATGTATTTGACAAAAAATGGGGTGAAATCTGGGCATATAAGACCTGAAATTGTGCATTCCTTTCTCTCTGCTGTCTCTCTTCTACATCCAGCATAAGCTGTTTGATCCGACAGATCATCTGGTTAAAACTGGTGCCCAGTTCCTGAATCTCATCACCTGAATAAATTGCAGGAATTTCATTTAAATGTTCTGCTTCTACCTGATCCACATATCTTTTTAATTTCAAAATATTGCGGGTTAAATACCTGCTGAAATATCCGATTAACAGCGCCCCTACCACCAGAAGAAGTACAGAAATATATAAAATCATCCGAGTCGCTGCATTAATATCTTCCATTATCAGACTCTTCGGAATCAGAAACATGGAAGTCCATCCAGTAAAATCTGATGTTTTATAAAGCGCCAGATATTCTTTTCCTTCTTTGTTAAAGTAAAAACGTCCTTCCGTATCGGATATCAATTCCCTGACTCCGTCAAAAGAAGTATCTTTTAAGGATTTTTGGGGAAAATCCGGCGATGTACTATCATATATCATTCCTCCATCTGCGTCAAAAACAATCAGGTTTCCTCCATCTCCGGATATGGTTTCCAATCTGTTTTTTACATAATCATAAGACAAATCTACTAATAAGTAACCTATCGGCTCTCCCTTGTCAAACAATCTGCGCCCTGCTGACAAAACAGTGGTCGTATAAGGCGAACTTCCTGTATAATTGCTATGTGTTTTAATAAATACTCCGCTCCCGTCATCTTCTTTTAGCGTCTCAAACCAATCCTGCTTTTTTAACTCTGACATGGGAAGAGTAACCCCATTAGAAAACTCATTGCCGTTTTCTCCTACTAACAAAATGCTGCTAATGTAATTTCGGTAGGAATAAAAGTCACTAATACTCCTGGTAATGGCTCTCTGGCTTTCTAGCTGTCTGTAATTTTCTATGGTCTTGTTTCCTGTCAGAATTTTGCTCTGCTCCTCTGCATGAAAGGATAAAATCAGGCTGATATAACTTGCGTCTTTTAATAAACTGTCTATCTCATCATTTACAGCCTGTACAGAAACGGCAAAATGCGATATGGCCTTTTCTTCCGCCATATCGCTCATTGCCTTCCTCCAAAATAAACATACAGTTCCCGCCAAAATCAAAAATATAAATGTAAAACTTATCTGAAGTTTCTTTTTTATACTGGCTTTCATTGTCTTGCCTCCAGCACTTAATAAATTGCTTCTCTCTTTGGCAGCGGATCTATGGTATGAGCCAGGCAGTTTACCATCTCTTCCAGCATCCGAATGCGAACTTCTCTCATTTCTTCTTTTTCATATAGATTCTGAAATTCTTCTGGATCTTCTATCAGATTATAAAGTTCTCCCTGATTGGTACTATGACAGTAAGAGAGTTTATAGATTCCGTCTGTAACCATTGTTACATAAGCCCTGCAGTCCGAATGATGACGCATGGCATTAGAATATTCGGAAAACGCTAATAAATGCAGCTGGTCTTTTGCCGTCTGATTAAGCAGCAGATTTTTCATACTAAGTCCCTGCATCCCTTCATAAATGGGAAGGTTTGCTAAATCCAACAGAGTTGGAGCCAAATCCAGCAGTTCTGTCAGTGCTTTACGCCTGACCCCCTCTTTTATATGACCTTTCCAGCTTATAACCAATGGTACTTTTACCATTGGATCATAAAAATACGGCCCTTTTAGATAAATTCCATGATCCCCTAACATCTCTCCATGATCGGATGTATATAAAATGATTGTATTTTCGTATTGTCCGGTCTCTTTCAGAACTTTTACTATCTTTCCCACTTCCTGATCTATCTGCTCGACCATTGCATAATAGGCAGCTTTTATCTGTAAATGATCATTGTCATCCATCTGCTCGTAATCAAAAAATCCTGGTGTTCCATATGCTCCCCGATGATCCCTTTCCTGCACATAAGGCTTTTCTCTCCATTCGCCTTCTCTGCATTTTGGAAGATCTTCATTGCTCAGCCGCTTTAAATACTTTTCCAGCAAGCCTCTGGGCGGGTCAAAATCATGGTGAGGATCGTAAAAATTCAAAGAAAAAAACCAGGGTCTTTCCGGATATCCTTTGTGAGCCTTTATAAAATCAATTGCCATCTGGCTGCACCAACGGCTGTGAGAATATTGAGAATCCGGCCCGACAAACACATACTTTGAACCCTGGTATGGAATTCTCTCATATCTCATATCTTGAGAAGAAAGCCATATATTATATTCATTAACAGGCCAATTACTCTCTTTTCCATAAAAATCAGGATGATGGGACCAATGAAAAACCTGATATCCGTCGTCTCCTCTTGATTCCCCTGCTGGACTGACACTGGTGTGGCAGGGTGCAATATGCAGTTTTCCGGCTAAACCGCATGTATATCCATTCTCCGCAAAAATTTTGCTTATTAATTTTTCTTCATTTGGCATTCTCTGTCCATTCTGCCGCACTCTGCATGTTCTCGGATATCTTCCAGTTAGAAAGGATGCTCTTGACGGAGTACATACCGGACTCTGGCAATAGGTATTCTCAAAAAGCATCCCCCGCTCTGCCAGTTTATCTATGTTTGGAGTATCTATTTTGACATTGCCATAGCATCCCAGACTGTCAAATCTCTGCTGATCCGTACAAATCCAAAGTATATTCGGTTTTCTCATAATTTCTCCTTTTCAATCATCTCATCCAATTCTCTTCTTTTTTCAAGGAGTGTTCCGGCGTACTCTTGATCCCAAGCTAAGTTGTTTAATTCATAAGGGTCGCAAACAAGATCATATAATTCTTCTATCTGCCCTTCATTTCTCACGTATTTGTAGCGTTCTTCTATTAGTACCCTGGCTCTATGGGGAATATGGTGCCCAAAAGACTCTGCATAAATCTGCTTTCTCCAGGACTTTTCTTCATTTTTCCATATATTCAGGAGGCTGGTCCCGTCCACATGCCTGTTAAAGTTTGTTCCTGCTGCTTCCAGCATTGTCGGCGCCAAATCAATATTGCTGACTAAGGCATCGCTTACCTCTCCTTTGGGAATGCAGCCATCATAACGCATTGCAAACGGAATCCGCAATACTTCTTCTGCCATATACGCATCTTTATCAAAATGTCCTCCATGACATGCTAAGGCATCTCCATGATCAGCAGTCCAAATAATTAATGTGTTCTCTGCCATCCCCAGTTCTTCTAATTTATTCAGGATCTGTCCTCCTGCTTCATCTGTCATGGTAATCTGCCCGTAACATCTGGACATAGTTTCTGCCCATATTTTCCAGGATACTTTATTTTCTAAATCGATCTTATAATTTTTACTGATTCCCCGTCCGCCCTCAAACTGATAAATATCCGGCTTCTGTTTTAGATTATCTCGAAAGCTGGGGTATTCTTCTATCATTTTCGGATCATATAAATCTGCATATTCTTTTGTCGGAAGATATGGCTGATGGGGGCCCCAGAACTCTACAGCCATAAAAAACGGCTGGTTATTGTCCCTGCATTCCTCCAATTTCCGGCATGCCTCATAAGCCAGATAAAACACTTCATGGGTCTCTTTTGGAGTTGTTAAAATACCGGATATGCACTCGTTCATTGTCGGCCTGTCCAGCCGATACTCCTCTCCCTCTGCAATCCCATCAATCCACCCTGGCGTGCACCAATTATGCTCTATCATTGCTTTGGGAAAAGGCAGATTCAATTTCTCTAAATATTCCTGATAAGCAGGCAGCAGATATGGATTTCCATAGTCCTCACAAAAAACCCCTTCTGCCCCAAAGTCTTGTGGCGTCCCTTTTCCCGTATGCCATTTCCCATAATAGTAAACCTGATAACCAGCATTTTTTAACCGTTCCAGATACGTTTCATAGGAATATTCCACATCTGTCTGGCCAGACAATTGCCCATGATGGCAAGTATAAAGTCCGCTTACCATCGTCCGTCTGGAAGGGCAGCACAACGGCGTCGCGCAGTATGCCCGATTAAAATCAACACCCTGCCTGGCCAGCTTTTTGTAAAACGGCCGTTGAATGTTGTATCTTTTTTCATGCCCGTAATAGGCCTGATGGTCATTTACCAGTAAAAGAATATTTGGTTGTCTGTCCATAAATTCCTCCCCCTTACTTTTCTGCCCCTGACAGCATATCTACCCGGAAGTATCGATTAAGGAATATGTAGAGCAGTACAGATGGAATAATTGCCATAATCAGATAAGCATAAAGCTGAGCCTGCATTTCCATTGTCATATTTCCTGAATCCTTCAAATAAGTAGTTGCTAATGTAATGGTGTATTTTTCCGTTTTTGTAGTAGTAATCAGCGGAATTAAATAATTGTTCCAGCAGTAAACAAAGCTTAGCAGACACACATTAAGAATAGATGGTATTCCCAGAGGCAGAATAATTTTCCGGTAAATATGCATACAGGATGCCCCATCGATTACCGCTGCCTCTACCAATGCATCGGGAATTGTATCAAAATAGTTTTTCATTGTTACCATCATATAGGGAGCATGGAGCGCCGTCATCACATAGATCATATAGCTTAATGTGTTATTTACATGAAATGTTCTCCCAAAAAATACAATCGGAACCATAATTGCTGCCGGCGGAAGAGTTAAACATGTCACTAATACATAGTATAAAAACTGTTTTCCTTTAAACTGAAACTTAGAAAATGCAAATGCTGCCAGGGAAGATAAAACAACCACTATTGCTGTAGATACAATGGAAACCAGAAGGCTGTTAAACAAAATACGAAAATAATCAATTTTAGGATGATTCATTACCGCTATATAGTTCCCAAATCCATTAATTGCAAAGGATTCTTTTAGCGCTACCCCAATGGGATAGCACCATATAATCACTGCCGGTATCAGAAGCAAGTACCTAAATATATATCTTTTTTTAAGCATTTTTCTCCCCCTTTACTGGTAGCGTGACTTTTCATATCCGCGATTTTGTATCACAGATAATACCAATGCAATCACCAGGATAATCATACCGATCGCTGCTGCCTGCCCGCCGTTGTATTCATCAAATGCTTTCCTGTACAAAAACGTTGTTAAAAACTCCGTAGAACGGCCGGGACCTCCTCCTGTCAACAAAAACACAATATCAAATGTCTTTAAAGAACCAATAATTCCTAATAAAATCAGACTTGCTGTTGTACTTTTTAACATTGGCAGCGTAATAAAAAATAACGTTTTAAAGAAACCTGCCCCATCTAGTCTGGCTGACTCATATACCTGCTCATCAATGGACATCAGTCCAGCATAATATGTCATCATGCTAAATCCCATCCAGTTATAAATATTTACACAAATGATAGAAAACAAAGCGTACTTTGGATCTCCCAGCCATGACACTGCTAACTTTTCTAAGCCAATACTGCGCATCAGGTTATTGAGCGCCCCAATATTGGTATCTAAAATTAATCGGAAAATCGTAGTTAATACCACTGGTGCCATAATAACCGGCAGGAAAAAAATTCCTTTAAAAAAGATATTTCCGGGTATTTTCTCCTTTAAAAGCACTGCTATTAATAGTCCAGCTGCTGCCTGTATGAATACTGTTGCTGCAAAGAAAATTAATGTATTTGTAAGCGCAATCAGAAATGTGCTGTCTGTAAACGTATCAATATAATTTTGAAGTCCGATCCAGGTCCTGTCATCACTAATGCCATCCCACTCGAAAAAACTCATAACACCAGTAAAGCCCAGGCAATAATAGAGCATGACCCCGCTCACCAATAAAATGGGCAGCAGCAGTAAATATGGTGTAGCTTTGTTTCCTATCTTCATTTTCATTCACCGCCTAAATTCTTTATCGCTTATTGCGTTACTGCTTATTTCAGTTTCTCATAAGTGTCCTGGACTTCCTGAAGGGCTTTTTCAATATCTTTTCCTGTTACCACATCCTGCATGGCGACACCCAGGGCATTTACAAGTTCTTTGTTGGATAATAAACGCTTCCCACCACTTTGCTCTACTGCCTTCATTCCATACTGAACAGCTTCTCTTTCCGTCTGAGAAGTGAGTTCTTCTAAATTGCTGGGAACAATATTTTTATTTGCAGAAGAAGCCCCTAACTGATTTGCTACAATCTGCATGCCTTCTCCGTTCAGCATAAAATCAATTACCACTTTTGCAGCCTCTTTATTCTTAGAATCTTTATTAATTCCAACTGCCCAGTCTGTGCTGGCAACTGCTTTTGACTCATTAGGGCCAATCTGGGGAAGAATGAACATACCAAATTCGTCATCTTTAACTGCTCCATTGGCCTTTGGTCCATTTCCTACCAGAGAGCCGGTCTGCCATGTTCCTGTCATAAACATTGCTGCTTTTCTGTCAAAAAAATAATTAATTGATGCATCTGGATACATCTGCAGTCCAATTGCTCCATCTTGGAAAATCTTATCATCAAACATCTGTTTCCAGGCTTTCATCGTATCTACAAATACCGGATCTGTCCATGGTATCTCTCCAGCTTCTGCTTCATAAATTTTTCCAGGGCCGAACTGCTGGCTTAACGCATTAAACATATCTACACAGACATCCGTTCCCTTTGCTCCAAATACCACCGGAATTACATCGGGTTTTGCCGCTCTTAAAGTTTCAATGTCTTCTTTCCATTCTTCATATGTAGCTGGAACCCCCTCAATACCAGCTTCATCAAATAATGTCTTATTATACATAATAAACTGAACGCCGCTGACTGTTGCAGGCAGTGCTACCTGAACTCCATCTTCTGATTTGCATTCATTTAAAGCATCCTCTAAAAAAATGTTCTCCCAGTCCGAACCCATTATTTCTTCTGCAGCCGGCTCCATTGGCTCTAAAAATTTAGCATACTGGTTAAGCATTGCTCCAACCTGTACTCCCATAATATCCGGTCCTTCTCCAGATGCAATCGCCACCTGAAGTTTTTTCTGGTAATCTGGAAGTTCACCTCTCCAATACTCTAATTCAATTTCGGGATGAGCTTTTTCAAATGCCGGGAGCAACTCTTCCATTACTTTATCAGAGGGCTGCCAGGACCACCAAACCACTTTTTGCCGTTCACCGGTCTGAGCTTCTCCTTCTGTCTGGGATGTGTCCTTTTCCTCTGTTTGGGCTTTCGTGTCAGCCGCCTGCTGTTCTGGATTCTCTGTCTTAGTTCCAGATGAACACGCTGTTGTAAGTACCATCATTGCAGCCACTATACCGCACATAAAACGTCTTCTTCTCATATCCCATAACCTCCGCTTTCCTTTGATAAACTCTTATGATAAATTTATTATATCGGAGGTTATCTGCCTGTTCTACTTCAATAATTTCATATTTACTATAATATTTTAACTAATTCGCAAAAACAGCCTGCACCTTAGCATACTGCCGCGGTACAGGCTGTCCTGTTGTTTCTCCTATTCCTTATAATTTTCCGATAATCCCATCCAGCGCTGACGGAAATAAAATGCCGAATCTTTCGGCTGACGCTGTCGGGTAAAAATTCCCTTTTTATTTCCGTTTACACGCATGATTCCTTCTGTAGTCTGAAAATCAGCAAAGTTCCAAACTAATTCTCCTTTTATAAAATCATATGTGTCAAATACTCTGTGGTTCATTTCTAAATATTCGTTTTGATATTCCTGACTCCACATAACACTGGGAAGTTTGTGCTCATCTGGCATGGTATCTGCGCCATATTCTGTAAATATCATTGGACGCCCATTTAATACCTCTTTCCAGTTATCCAATTCTCTGCGCAACGCCTGTTCAGCGTCTGCCATACTATATCCCCCCATTACATACCAGCCATAATAACGGTTTAAGCTAATAAAATCCGCAAATTCCTGACCTCTGCTATTATCTGGCAAACTTGTCATCAAAATCGCATAGGTTCTGGGGCGTTTCTGAATATCTAGTTCATGCACCAAATCAAATAATGGTTTGAAGTATTCTTCAGTTCCTTTACTCGTACATTGTGGTTCATTTAAAATACTCCACGCAATCACAGAAGCATGATTTTTATCACGAATTATCATATCATGCAATGCCTGTTTGTGATTTTCTAACAGTCTAGGCGTTGTATCTTTTTCAAAATAGCCCTGCTGATTTTGTGTCCCCTGATTAGCGCTTAAAAAATTCGTGATACTTTCCATAAAGCCCACTGCGGGCACCTCATCAATAATCAAAAATCCTTCCTCATCTGCCATCTGATACAATTCTTCTGCATACGGGTAATGACTGGTACGAAAACAATTAGCACCAATCCACTTCATGCATTCATAATCCCGTTTAACCGTAACAAGGTCAAGTCCTCTGCCTCTCAAATCTGCGTCTTCATGTTTGCCAAAACCTTTTAAATAAACAGATTTTCCATTAAGAAGAAACTTTCCTTCCTTGATTTCAAAAACTCTCACGCCAATTTTTTCAAAATATTCATCCAGTACGGTTTCATTATCCATGATGCGAATTACAAAATGATACAGATATGACTTGTGAACATCCCATAAATGTACATTTTCAATGTGCAGATTACCCTTTTTTCCTACACTTTCTGCGACTTTTATTCCTTCCTTATCATATACTTCTACTATGCAGTTATGGCTCTCATTTGTTTCTATTGTATACTCCACATCTGCATCTCGACCATTTAAGTGATGATTCACTGTAAAATCTATAATCTGTTCTTTCGGCAGACAAAGTAGTTTTACAGGTCTCTGCAGACCTGAATAATTGTAAAAATCAAAATATGGTACCGCCATTTTCTTTCCATTCGACAGCGTTGTTACGGTTCCTGCCGGAAGCATGGCTTCATTCAATTCATTGTTTACCAGAACCGTAAGTTTATTATACTGATTATAGTTTACCAGAGCTGCTATTTCTGCATTAAAAGGAAGGAATCCGCCCTCATGGTATGCTGCTTCCACGCCATTTACAAACACACGCGCCCGATGGGTTGCAGATCCAAACCGAATAGTTACATCTTGTCCTTCCCATTCTCCTGGTACAAAAAAGTCTGTTTCATACCAAAAATCACCGCAATATTCTCTGCTGTCTTTATCAGTAAATAAATCACAGAAAGAAGATGGTACCGGCATTAAAACCGGCGACGGCAAGCCATTTGTCCACCCAGATGCACTTCCTACACTTTCCGGATCAAATTGAAACTTCCACATACCGTCTAATGAAACAGTACGCCTAGAACTTGTAGAAACTGGATACAGTAATGAATTTTTCATAGGGTTTTACCTCCAAGTATTACTTTGTTTCTTTTGCTTTTCTCTCTGCCAAAACACTCTGGATTTCTGCCATTTTCTCTTTTGTAAGCGGATAAAATTTCATAGAAATCAATGTTGCCACCTGTCCTAAAAACAGCGGTACTGTGGACATAATCATAATAGTCCAGTAGAATTTATCACTAATCCAGGTATTAGTAGCCAACTGCTGACTGCCTACACCTGCTATTACCATTGCCGCTCCTGCTATTGTGGTGCTGAAAGCTGACACAATTTTATCTACAAATGTGAAAATGGTTCCCACAATCCCTGGTATAAATTTTCCAGAACGATATGTTTCATAGTCAGCACAATCAGCAATTAGTGGGTTCATTAAACCTGTAATCGTCTGGGTAAGCAGATTCTTTAATGCCATTAATCCCAAAAACAGCCACATTGTCTCTGGTCTTGCTCCTACTGCAAGCATTAAAGCAAGTACAACCATACTGACTGCCGTATAGCAAACCAGAGGTTTTTTCTGACCCCATTTTCGGGCAAAGTTTACTAATACTACTCCTAACAAAATATTAGGAATCATTGTTACAGAGCTAAAAATTCCGCTCAGTTCATTGTTGAGCAGCAAATTGGAAAAAATGTATACAGTAAATGTGTTCTGAATCATCGTCCCCAACTTATCTGTAGAAGCAGCCACCACTAACATCTGCAAAGCGCGATTGTTTTTAAGAACATTCCACATGTCTTTAAATCCCACCTGCTGTTTTCCAATGTTTCCAAAGTTTTCATGTACATCACATCTGCGCAGTCCGATAACAGACAGTATGGTAGCAACTCCCATCATTGCAATATAAACCCAGACAATATCTTTCCATAATTGAGGATCAATCATCTGTTTCTCATATCGCGGCGCCATGATAGTACTCATAAGCAAGGGAAGAAGCGCATTCATTACCCCATTTGTAATCATCTGATATTGTGCAAACAATGGCCTTTGTTTTGGATCCTTGGTTAAAATTGCCTGTGCTGCTCGTGTGGATGTCGTCTGAAATGTATAACCAATGATATAAATAGCATATAAAATAATTGTCCAAGTATACTTTACTCCTGAACTCCAGTTGGTCGGCGTATTAAAAATCAAAAGCATAGGAATTGCCATTATAAAATATCCTGCAACAATAAACGGCCGGAATTTACCAAAACGTCCATCGGTTTTATCAATCAAAATACCGATAATTGGATCTGTAACACCATCCCAGATACGCATCACTGTAGCAACTACCCCTACTACAGAAGCCAATAATCCTAATACATTCTGCGTAAAAAACATATAATAGCTCATTAACATCAGTGCTCCATTGCTGGATACTGTGTTAAACGTAAACAAAAAAATCTCCCAGTTTTTTGTTTTATGAGGTTCCTGTGTTGTTTGCGTCATTGCTTTCATCTGTGTAACTCCCCCTTCAAAGTAAAAATGTTCGCAGCATATTTTCAATTACTGCGCTGTATGCATCTGGCAAAAATCTCCGGATAAAGCAGAATACTACTTCTTCGTCAGCTGGTCGGTCTTTTGGCAGCATCCTATCTATTTCTCTCACTATCCTTTCCTGCTGCTCCTGTTTTTGCATCGACAGAAAAATATTCAGCACTTTACGCCCTTTAACGGTAAGTTTTGATGTAACACCTGATGTAAAATCGATCTCACAGTTCTTCTCACACATATTCTCTATAATAGGGCCTTCCTTAGGTATGCCAATCCGTTCATATTGCTCTTCTGGCGCTTCATTCTCCAGCATCATATTTCGCATAGAAGATAAAAGCCGTAATTCTACCTCTTTATTACGAATCGGCCTAGCCTGCTCCGGATCCTCTTTTAAATCGTATAATACATTCCCCGTCCAATAAGAACCAGAAATATTGCTGCCAGAAGGAATTTTCATAACCCTTGCCCCTTGCGTAAAATCAAACTGCGCCAGTTCTGTCTCTTTTAGTTCATCTGGAGAAAACTGACAATTCATATGATTAGCAATCAGGGTATATTCATACAATGGTCCGTTTTTTGCATCCACAGGTGCACGCATATACGTATATCTGCCATCTGTAATATTAATATGACTGCCGAATAGACCAAACAAAGCTGTATCTCTTATTTTTTCATCTGACTTAATAATCGGCACCAAGCTACGTCCATTTGAGTATCTGGGGACTTCTGCTCCAAAATATTCGGCCAAAGTCGGCACAATATCTATCGTCTGTGCCAAAGCTCTGCGGCGCTGGTTTTTCATATCGGGATAACGAGGATCATAAATGAAAAATGGAAGATGGATCAATTCTTCATACCACGGCATGGTATTTTTTCCCATCATTTTATGCTCTCCTAGTAAGAACCCATGATCAGTATTGACAATTAACATGGTATCCTTCCACAAATCCAGTTCATCAAACTTATCCAATAAGGTTCCCAAATAATGATCGCACATACTTAATAATGCCGCATACTCTTTACGTACATGATCCGTTGCTTCTTCTCCATAACCATTATACCCATAATCAGGCCAGTCCAGATTTTTTCCACTATAGTCATCCTCATAAAGTTCTTTGTATGACTGCTGTGTAAAAAACGGCTCATGGGGATCAAACGCTTCTATCTGTAAAAACCAATTATCTGCCTCCTTATTTCTGTCAATAAAATCCAACCCTCTGGCAAAGGTTCTCGCCTGCGGCATCTTCTCTTCACTATCTAAAAATGCTCTGTTAATCCAATCATGTCTCCAGTTTTCTCCGGCTTTTCTTCGTGACAAGGTCTCTGGAAAATATGGCCGTTCTACTTGTCCTATCCATGGATCACCCTGCTGTCCGCGAATCATTTCATGGCTGTCAAACTTTGTTAAATACCCTGAACCTCCATCTTCCCAATAATGGAAATGATCGGTCACAATATGCGTATATATTCCTACTTTTTTCATATTTGTAATAACTGATTCATCAAATGGCTCCATTGGCGTCCAAAATCTGTGCAGGAAATTATAACGTCCTGTATGTAATTCTCTTCTGGCAGGCATGCAAGGCATACTTCCTCCGTAAAAACAATTGAACGTTAGCGTTCTTTCTCCAAGTCGGGAAAAATTCGGCATTTTCGTCCATTCACACCCATAGTTTGGTATAAATTTCCGGTTTAATGAATCAAACATCAGCATAACTGCTTTCACAATACATTCCTCCTAATCTTTATTTTTAGTTCTATTGCAACTGTAATTTTCAAAAATGGGAACGTTCCCATTTTTGTTCCAAATATTTCCCAAAACCTGATAGATTTTGGGAAACTTGCTTTATCATTTCTGCAAATCAACCACCGAATTTCGTTCCCGAAATTCAAAATGTAGCTTTTTATCCAGATATTTCAGTGAAGAGTCATTCATAATCTTTAATAACATTTTTGCAGCCTGAATGCCATACTCCCGATCCGGAAGTACCACTGCTGTGTATTCCAACCCCTGGGCGCAGGCATCCGATTCTCGTTCAATGGATACGATTGAAAAATCTCTGCCTAATCTCAAACCGCATTTTGCAAAATAATTGTCAATGCAGGAAGCCTGGTAAATACTTTCTGTAAAGAAGGCTGTATATCCTTGCTCTGTTACTTTTTTATAAAGAGTTCTCAAGTATCCCTGTTCCAACTGATTCTGCCCCACTGTCAAAAAAACATTTTTATCTGGTTCTATCTTAAACGTTCTGCAGGCATCTATATACGCATCATATCTGCGCTGTCTTCCTCTCTGTCCGCTCCAGGCATCAAACAGCGTAATAATCTGTCTGTGCCCCCGCTCCATCAAATACGTATACAATACTTTTGAATAATCATAATTGCCCAGATAAATCCGACAGCCTTTATCTGTCTCAATTCTTTCTCCTGTATAAACGATCTCCCTGTGTGACTTTATTCCTTCTCGCATAGCCTCATCTTCCTCATTGCTCAAAAAGATAAGACCATCTACCATATGCTGTTCTAAAAATAAAAACGGAGTTGTCTCATGATATGGCTGCTGAGCCTTATTAATCAGCATTACCGAATACCCATACTGATACAGAGTATCTATCATAGCTGCTAAACGAATATTATAAGAGAGATTGGTCATAGCCGAACCCATTATAATCCCTACTACATAACTGTTCATCCCCCGCAGCGTACGTGCAGAGATATTCGGCTGATAACCTGTCTGTTCTAACGCATTCATTACTGCTGCTCTTGCCTTTTCACTAACACTGGCATTATTTAATACACGTGATACTGTACTTTTAGAAACCCCAGCAATTTTAGCAACATCAACTATGGAATAATTCATCACAATCACCTTTGGGAACGTTCTCATTTTAATAGAGCATATCATTTTTTACCAATTCAGTCAAGTATTTTTAAGGTTTTTTAGGTTAATTTCATAACAGTTCCACTATGTAAAGATTCAGACAGGAAAAAGCGTTGGAAGAATCTTCTTAAAAACAAAAACATGAGAAATCGGCTCTCTTCCAAAAGAGGGTCCCTTTCTCATGTTTTATCAGTCCTATACCAGTGTACTGGCGATTTTTCTATTATAATCTCTTCAACAGCTTTTCTCTCTCATCTTCATAACCAGGCTTTCCAAGAAGTGCAAACATATTCTTCTTGTAGCTTTCTACTCCAGGCTGGTTAAATGGATTCACGCCTAATAAGTAGCCGCTGATTCCGCAGGCAAACTCAAAGAAATAGAATAACTGCCCCAGATAGAATGCATTCTGCTCCGGAATATTGACACGCAGGTTCGGCACATTACCGTCTGTGTGGGCTAAAATGGTGCCGTTCATGGCACTCTTGTTGACAAAATCAACGCTCTTTCCAGCCAGATAGTTCATGCCGTCTGTGTCTACTGCTTCTTCCTTTAACAATACCTCTTCCGGAGAATCCTCAACATTTAATACAGTCTCAAACATGATTCTGGAACCATCCTGGATAAACTGTCCCATGGAATGCAGGTCGGTTGTCAAATCAACTGCATGAGGCAGAATCCCTTTCTGATCCTTTCCTTCGCTCTCGCCGTAAAGCTGTTTCCACCATTCCGATACATAGTGAAGGCTTGGCTCATAGTTTGCCACGATTTCGACCTGTTTGCCCTTGCGAAGAAGGATGTTGCGGACTGCTGCATACAGCAGAGCCGGATTTTCCTCATATGGAGCGTTTAATGCTTTCTCTCTTCCAGAAGCGGCTCCCTCCATCAGTTTGTCAATATCTGCACCGCTGACTGCGATTGGCAAAAGTCCTACTGCAGTCAATACGGAGAAACGGCCTCCAACATCATCCGGAACCACAAAGGACTCATAGCCTTCTTCATTTGCCAGGTTCTTTAACGCGCCCTTAGCCTTGTCAGTGGTTGCATAGATTCTCTTGTTAGCCTCTTCTTTGCCATATTTTTCAATCAGCAGTTCCTTAAATACGCGGAATGCGATTGCAGGTTCTGTGGTTGTTCCAGACTTGGAAATAATGTTAATGGAAAAATCTTTGCCTTTTAATACATCCTGAAGATCTCTGATATATTTGCTGCTGATGCTGTTTCCAACAAAATAAATCTCCGGAGTCTTTCTTTCCTCTTTGGAAAGCACATTGTAAAAGCTATGAGATAAAAACTCAATCGCTGCTCTTGCACCTAAATAGGAACCTCCAATACCGATTACTAAAAGGACATCTGAATCAGACTGAATCTTCTTTGCAGCCTCTTTAATCCGCGCAAACTCTTCCTTATCATAATCTACCGGAAGATCAATCCATCCTAAAAAATCATTGCCCGCGCCGCTTTTACTGGTCAGCACATCCTTTGCTCCCATAACGGCTGCTTTCATATAAGACAATTCGTCTGCTGCGATAAAACCGGCTGCTTTGGAATAGTCAAATGTCACTTCTCTTCCCATTGCTATCGTCTCCTTTTTCTGATTGTTAAATCTGTTATTTATGGTCAGTATACCATATCCACTAAGTTCGATAAGGCCTCGCTAAGTGGACAGGTATTGATTCTTACCAGACTCATGAAATACCTCGTCAAGTGTTCCTATTATACCATATCAGCAGGAAAACAAGCGGCTGCGAAGCAGGCATTTGTTTTCACCTGATATGGTAACGACAAAATGTTTTAGCTGCCAAAAGCAGCGGCAGATGTGCGCAGCACAACTGCATTTTGGAGTTATTATACCATATCCTCACACAAAAATCTATCCCAGATATTCGCGGATAATTTCCCCAAGAACGCGTATTTCCTCTGGTTTTAACTCCTTCATCCAATTATCCCCATCTGCTCCTGCCAAAGCCAGCTTATCCGCCATATCTCTGGAAATTCCATTCTTTTTCTGACCTCTGTCCCGGCTGGCAGCTGTCTGCTGCTCCATAACGCGGCGGGCTTTTTTTCTATCCCGCAGCTCCCGCACATTATTGCGGACCGGCACAGGCTGCTCACTTTCTACCATTCTTGCATCGTCTTCTGAACACTCTCCGGCCTTCTCAATTTCCATTCTGTGCCACAAAACATTTTCCAGGTAATTTTGCAGACTGACAAAAAGCTGCTGACGCTTTGCATCCAGGCAGACACCGTTTTCCGCAATAATATTTAAAACTGCTGCCATTACCCCCACTGTACCGTACAAAACTATGTAATAAGAATCGCAGCGGTACCAGTAAGAAAGAAACGATAAGGCGCCGCCTGCAAGCAGGCACAGCCAGGTCATCTGATTAGAAAATCCTGCCCAGCCCTGGGGTGTAAACATCCCTACTTTCATCTCAAAAAGCTGTTTCTCCAAATACACTTTCGTGTTCACAATTCCCTGGTTTACCCGGTAAGCATCCTCTGCTTTCTGCTTTAAATTTCTCAAATGCTTATTCTTGCTCATGCCCATGTTGTTAGTTTCTTTAATTAATCTTTTGTAGGAATTTTTTGCAATCCATTTGCTGACAAGTCCAATCATACAGACTGTTACCAAAAAATACAGTGCAGTTCCATCTTGTAATAATTGCAGCATCATCTTAAATTCCCCTTTCCCGCAAAGCCCTTCCTGCTTTTCTGCCACTTGATTGGGACGTTTTCTCTGGCGTGTATCCGCGCCTTGAGGGAAACAAACAGTCTGACCGGTCACGCCTGTTTCTTTTTTCTGCCCTGCTGGTGAAAATCTGTCCCTTTTCCTGCTTTGCTGTACGTCACATTATAACCGTACCCGAAAGATTTGGGAAGTTGAGAATCCCTAGAATCGATCGCCAAATTTCCCCTAAAAACGATTCTCAGGCTAAGAAATCAGCATTCATAGTCTGCTGCCATGGCAAGCAGAAGGTTGACAGAATGTCTGATCGCTTTTGCCTCAAACTCCTGATAATCCATATTTGCACTGTCATCTGCCTTGTCTGAAATTGCTCGGATAATCAGGCATGCCACGTGATTTAAATAACACACCTGGGCGATTGCCGCCCCTTCCATCTCTGTACAAAAACCATCAAAGTTCTCGATCAGCCACTGCTTTTTTGCTTTATCGGAAATAAACTGATCACCGCTGACCACTCTTCCTGTAAAGGTCTGAATATCCGGATTTACCCGGTCACAGCATGTCTTTGCCAAATTTAACAGTTTCTCATCCGCCGGAAAAGCAAAGGTATCCATCCTTGGAATCTGCCCTGCCGGATAGCCAAAACCAGTCGCATCCATATCATGCTGTACCGAATCAACAGACAGCACAATATCTCCAATGTTAATCTCCGCTCTTAACGATCCTGCAATTCCTGTATTTACAATGGCATTTACCCCAAATTTATCTACCAGAATCTGGCTGCATACCGCTGCATTTACCTTGCCAATGCCGGAACGGACAACCACCACTTCTTTGTTATTTACCCTTCCCCGGTAAAATTCCATCCCTGCTGCCTGTTCCACAGATACATCTGCCAATGCATTTTTAATCTCCAAAACTTCCTCGTCCATTGCTCCAATAATGCCTAACATCATTCCAACTCCTTTTTTGAGTATTTTTGTTTATTCGTTTATTATATCCTGCGACAGGTTAAAAAGCAATCTTAAGCCTTTCTCTCCGCGCTAAGAAGGTGTCTGTAACTAAAATCCATTCCCAGGGCTCCCAGCGACGCTGTAATAATAATCGCCAGCACTGCCACAGACAGCACGATTTTTCCGCAGGGCAATCCCATACTTAAAGGAACAGATCCAATAGCTGCCTGAACAGTGGCTTTTGGAAGATAGGCAATCACACAGAACAATCTCTCTTTGCTATTTAAATTGGTTTCCAGCATACACAGCCAGACTCCTGCTGCCCGGATCGCCAATGCCAGAAAAATCATGGCCGCTGCCGCAAAACCGGCCTGGGCCGTATAGCGGATATCCACTGCTGCCCCTACCAGTACAAACAAAATTACTTCTGCTGCCAGCCACAGTTTCCCAAATTTTTCAGACAACCGTCTGGAAACAAACTCTGTACTTTTTATTTTCAGTGCACACGCCATGCTGACTACTGCCAAAAGTCCTGATACAGGGATGATTTCCTCCAGCCAGTCTTCTGAAGCTGCTAACAAAAATGATACTCCTAACACAACGATTACCTTCATACTGTTTCTTACATAGTGATTTTTAGCATATGCGGTTTCAAAAAACCAGCTCAAAAGCCATCCTGCAATACTTCCAAGCAAGATTCCAAGCAGAATGGATATTGGGATTTGAACAAACTCCATTGTGTGCACCTGACCACCCTGACTCATTCCCACAAAAGTTGTAAATAGCACAATTACAAAAATATCATCACAGGATGCGCCTGCCAGAATCATCTGGGGAATGCTCTTTTCTGTGCCGTACTGTTCTTCCATTAACTGAACCATTCTGGGGATCACAACAGCTGGGGAAACCGCCCCCAATACAGCACCCATTACTGCTGCTTCTATCCTGGTAATCCCTAAAAGAAACGGCGCAAATAAAACATACGCCAGGATCTCAAAACTGGCGGGTACAAAAGACATCAGCACTGCCGGTCTCCCCACCTTTTTTAAATCTGATAAATCCAGCGACAGTCCTGCCTTTAGCAAAATAATAATTAAAGCCATCTGCCGCAAATCGGCTGAAATTCCCAGTATAGACGGATCCAAAAGATTTAATGCATACGGCCCTAAAACCACACCCGTTACAAGCATTCCAAGGATCCTGGGCAGTTTCATGCTCTGGCAGATACCAGCCATAGCAAGTCCTATTAAAAAAATAAGTGCAAAAGATGTAAGCATACGAATCTCCCTATCGGATAAAAAATGGATGTTCTCCTTTTCTCCTATTCACATTCATGCTATAATGGTGGAATCCACAGCAAAGGAGGAAATTTATTATGGATTATGCAACTCAGGGTGTCTGTTCCCGCGCTATTCATTTTGAAGTGGATGACAACAACACCTTAACTCATGTTAAATTTATGGGAGGCTGTTCCGGAAACACCCAAGGAGTAGCCAGACTGGTAGAAGGCATGGATGTTGATGAAGCGATCCGCCGCTTAGACGGAATTCAGTGCGGTCCCAGACCTACATCCTGTCCGGATCAGTTAGCCCGCGCTTTAAAGCAGTACAAAGCACAGCAGCAGTAAGTGTTTCTGTGCAGTCAAAACCATGGTGCCAGAGTCCATTCTGTCAGACTCTGGCATCTTTTTTGCGGTTATTGATTTAAAATTTCTGCTGTTTTTTTCAAAATCCACTCTGTCCAGCTATCGTAATATTTTCCCAATACATGAGCATCATCAGAAGTGTAATTTTTATCCAGGCTGCCCGTCTCATCATCAAACAGCGGATTCACATCCAGATAGTACAGTCCAAATTCCTCTGCAATCTTCTTTATCTCTTCATTTAGCTGATTAATTTTTTCATTATTGTAGATATCTGAAGAAGCGGATTTTTTCTGGGATACATGTAAATTAGCCTGAAGAAAAATCATGGCATCTGGCTGCATCCTGCGAATCTCTTCTACCAAGTTCCGATATCTTTTGATAATGCTGCTCTGCGGATACCCCAATTCATTCAGCCCCAGCATAATATAAACTTTTCCAAAAGAGCGGGACTGCAAAACCTCCTGAAGAGTCTGCTTTCTTCCCGAAGCTGTTTTGACCGCAGCCTTTTCTGTCTCAAACACTGTCATGCCGGTACCCGCAAATACTTCTGCCTCTCCCAGATCTCCATACTCCATCAATCCTACTGTTCTGGAATCTCCAATAAATAGTGCATCGTCAAATAACTCCCGGCTGACAGTCTGCGCCGCCTGCCCAAAGTTCTGCGTCTCATCTGCTGCTATAGTTTTTTCTGGTATCTGGGCTGCAGATTCTGTCTCCGAAGGCAGGTCCTGTATCTCCAGCTCCGGCTGAACGCCTTTTAGAACAGGTTCTGACTGAAAATTCTCTAAGGCCGTCTCTGCTTCAGAGGATTCCTGAACACAGGATTCTGTCTGTTCTTCTTCCTGCATAATATCCGTATAAGTTTTTGCATCTGCCTGCTCCACAAAACTGCTGTTATAAAATTGAACTGCCCCATATACGCTGATGACTATCACCATACTGGAAAATAAACTTTTCATATATGCATATTTTTTCATATTCTTCTCTTTTCTCTAAGCGTTTTTCCGACCTAAAACTGAAAATACAGAAAAGGATCATCCATCCCCATGTACATACAGAAAATACACGCCCAAAATACTGCCACTAATCCCAGCACAACTGCCATGGAATTTTTATATCTTTCATAAAGCTTTTCAGCAGCCCCTGTAGAAAGGAGCACAGCAGCCAATAGGGAAATTGCATACATTCTGCCATACTTTAAGAAATCTCCGGCAAAAACGGCCGCATCATTTTGGCCGAAAAACGGAAAACATTTCGTTAAATACAGCTTAATCTGACTCAAGTCATTAATGGCAAACAGCAGCCAGGATATGGGAATTAAAAATGCCATATACAAATGTCCTTTAAATGGAGAATGTTCCAAAATCCGCTTCAATCCACATTTTTCCAGCGTTATCCATATGAAATGAAACAACCCCCATAATACATAATTCCAGCTTGCTCCATGCCAGAGCCCTGTCAAAATCCACACAATAAGAGTATTTCTTATCATATGGCTGTACTTTCCTCCCAAAGGAATATATACATAATTTTTAAACCAGCTCCCCAGTGTAATATGCCACCGTCTCCAAAACTCTGTGACGCTTCTGGACTGGTACGGATGATTAAAATTATCCGGAAAATAAAATCCCATCATCAGTCCCAGACCTTTTGCCATCCTGGAATATCCATAGAAATCAAAATAAATCTGAAAGGTAAATGCTGCCAGACCAAGCCAGGCCATTGGGGTTGAAACGCTTTCATAGCCAATGGCATTTACCTGCCCCCAAAGGCGTCCCATCTGGTTTGCTATCAGAACTTTCAGACCAAGGCCAATTGTAAACTCTCTCAATCCCGTTTCAATATTATTTAATGAAATTGCCTTCCATCGCAGCTGTTTCTGCACTTGCCTGTGAGTCACAATCGGCCCAGCGATCAATTGCGGAAACATGCTGATGTATGCCCCAAAAGAAACAAAAGAACGTTCACATCTGGTTTCTCTCCAATATACATCAATCAAATAAGACATGCTCTGAAATGTGTAAAAACTGATGCCTATCGGCAATTCCAGTTCCAAATACGGAAAAACCTCCTGCCGGGCCAACGGAAAAAGCATCCCGTTGAGTATTTCAAAAAAGAAGTCTGTGTATTTAAAGAAAAATAAAATCCCGATATTATAGCAGAGTCCTGCTGCCAGCCACTTCTTTCCCTTTTTCTGTTTTCTGTCTGCTGCAATCTTTCTTCCGCATATGTAATTGATTATAATCGACAATAGAATTAAAAGAAAATACTCCGGTTTGTTTCTTACCCCGTAAAAATAAAAAATCAGACTTCCTATAAAAATCACCAGATTTTTTAATCCTATAGGGGTAAGATAATATATGAGAAAAAATGCCGGCAAAAACACAAAGATAAACGTGATGCTGCTAAAAACCATGGTCTATTCCCACTTTCCAATCAATTCTATTTTATAGACGCATGGGAATTTCAAAAAGTTTCAAATTATTTATTTTTTGCAGCAGCTGCCAGTCCCTTCCCTGGTGTCACCTCCTCTCCCTCCTGCATACAATATAGTAAGGCTGTCCCAAAGCCTGAAAATCATATTTTTTTGGAGGATTTTTGTATGGGAGTCAATTTTGCTAATAAAACAATTAGTACGGATCACATTTCCTGTAACGATACCTTTCAAATCACTCTGGCCTTAACTGCATCTCCTGATATCATCAGTGATCCCGTTGATATTATGCTGGTGTTGGATCGATCCGGCAGTATGGCTGGCGATGCCATGACCAGCTTAAAACTAGGCGCCCAGAGTTTCGTTGAAATTATTGCCAACTCTACAGGGAGTACCGGCAATATCGAAGGTGGAAGTCGAATCGGCATTGTCAGCTTTTCAAATACTGCTGTTTTAGATGCACCTTTAACTGCTTCTGTGCCTGCCTTAAATGCGGCGATTACAGCGCTTACCCCAGGCGGCTCTACCAACCATGCCGCTGCATTTACCACTGCCATTGATTCTTTTGACAGTTCCTCTTCCAACCGAAGGGTAATCGTCATGTTTACAGACGGAAAAACCACTGCAGGTGCTGACCCAAATCCCATTGCCGCCTCTGCCAAAGCCATGGGAATCACCATTTACTGCATCGGATTAGTAGGTGAAGACGGAATTGATGAAGCACAGCTAAACTTATGGGCTACTCCTCCCGCCGCCTCTCATGTTGCCATTGCGCCAGATGCCTCTGAACTGGAAACTCTTTTTGAAAATCTGGCAAATAATATTTCCAAACCAGGCGCTACTGGAATTACCATAAATGAGGTAATAAGTTCTGACTTTGAAATCGTTTCTGCCAACACACCAACCAAAGGAAGCATCTCCCAAATAAGCAATACAGCGCTTAAATGGACTATTGATGTCCTGGGCGCCAAAGGTTCAGAGAGCGCTGCTTTAACGTTTACGGTCCGCCATATAAAAATGACCGGCGGCTCCAAGCAGGTAAACGCTTCCATCACCTATCAGGACAATGAAGGCAGCGTTGTTACCTTCCCAAATCCTGAAATCTTTGTAGACTGTGACAATAATTCCTGTATTGGATGTATTCCGTATAAAAATCAATTTACTATTTCCGGATGTCAGGACTCCATTATGTATGATTTGAACGATATCTCTTTAGAATCAACAGGACGGATTGTTCAGCTTCGGCTTACTTTAAAAAACGTCTGCCCTAACAAATCAGTTGCCCTGGCCGTCTTATTAAATGAACTGGATGATACTGGAAAAGAGCTGAAACGAGGGTTAAAAATTTTTACCGTTCCTGCACACACCCAGCCGTCCTGCAGTGATATCCACCTTGGCTGCATCCGCTTTATTCTGCCGGACCAAAGCTGCGGCGTAAGTAGCACTGTTCCTTCTCACTGTGAAAGCCGAAACTTTATAGTCAGGGCTTTTGCTCATTATATTGGTTACGATCTGGACTTAGATAACGGACAGAATATAAGCTGATAACTTTTCTGCGGCGGAATGCTTGTACTGCAAATGCGGCCCGCCGCAGGCATTTTCACTCTTCGCCGTAATAATGGTACTGCTTTTTGCCATTGCCTTTACTGATATACAGCGCTGCATCTGCTTCTCTCAGACTTTCTATATAAGAAAATCCTGCTGCTTTCACAAAGGTAATTCCAATACTGCAGGTAATCGGTACTCTGCATTTTCTCTGCAGGCACATATACATCTCATTCATGCGTCGTGTCAAAACGTCTTTATCACTAATATTGCTGAGAAAAACCAAAAATTCATCTCCGCCCCAGCGTCCGACTATATCCCTCTTTCGGAATATACCTGTCAATATTGCTGATAGCTGCTGAAGCACCGCATCCCCTGCTAAATGGCCGTATTTGTCATTAATGTCTTTAAAATTATCCACGTCCAAAAGCAGCAGCGTCCCCTTGGCGCCATCTGTCTCTGCCATATATTGAACAACCTTTCTTTCAAAAGCACGCCGGTTATAAACATTGGTCAGTGGATCTCTGCTGGCTTCTGCTTCATTTGCAAGCTGCTGGCGCTTCTCCGAATCAATATCTTTCAGATATAAAAGAGCGTATATATTATCGGTAAACTTTTCTTTAAAAACATGGACTACCAGTTCTACCCAATGTACTTCATCTTTTATTTTCCGCCGGAATGACCATTTTTTAGTCACCTCTTTGCTGTGATACATTTTTTTAATATTTTCCAGATTTAAATATCCCTGATACGTCTCTACATCTTCTGGATAAACTGCTTCTTTTATATGGCGTTTCATTAATTCTGTAAACGGAATTCCTAACTGATGCGCCTCTGCTTCATAATTAGCCCACAGTCCATCTGATTTCATTAATTCGCCGCTTTCTACATCCACCTCTGCATAAGCAATGGTTTCTGACAGTATCGCATTATAAAAATCACTGATTCTTGCAAACTCCAGTTCCTTTGAGCGCTCATCCCCAACCGGCTCCAACAACACCACAATCAAATGCCCGTCTTTTTTCCCGCTGCTAAGATGGCGTGCCTTTATCCGAAACCACTCATATGTACCGCTTTTTACTTTAAATGGAATCTCCTGACCGGATATTTCCTGCTCCTCGCTAATTTCATCAAAAATCCTGCAAAATTCCTCTGCAAAGTGCGGATGAACAATATCTCTTTTAATCCAACACTCCGGAAAGTCCTCTTCTCTTTCCTCATTCCCAACAAGCAGGTTTCTGCTTGTATGAAAATATATTGTCCGCTTCTGCTCATTATATTCAAATGCTTCTCCAATTACTGCATCCGGCAGAAATTTAACCCTATTAATATCGCTTATAATTCTATGATATCCCTGCAGGCAAATCTTTCCGTCACTGTTTTCCACTCTGCTTCCTACACATCGCACCATAACTTCTCCATGAATCGGATGGCTCCATGTATATTCTATCTGAACAATCTTATTCAGACTAATCATTTCTTCCACTGCCTGATTTACATATTGGTAATATCCATCATTAATCCGGTTATACCAGTGTAAATAACACTCCTGCGGCGCTAATTTTTTCTGAAGACCCAGCAGACGGCACATGGTATTGTCTGCAAACATTTCGTACTGCGCATTCTCTTTATCAATCCGTATTTCCCATAACCCCAGTTCCATTACCTCTAAAATATCTTCATAACGGACTTCTGGTAAATTCGCATTGTACCTGTTTTTAAATATGTCTTCTCTATTTTGTTCTGCTTCCAGTTTGTCTGGATATTTTGAAGGTTCCGGCTCCTGATCCGTTATATCATAGGCAATTTCCAAGCGGGACAACTTTCCCTTCCAAGGAATTAATTTATCCTTTACCAGGAAACGACGGCTGTGATACTCATTTTTTATTTCTCTTGTAAGGAAGCGATCCTGTTTTAATTTTTCATTATTGCAAAACTCGCATGGCTGCTTTTTTCCATAAAGCACCTGATAACATGGTTTACCTTTATAATCATAAATACCACTCAAACTGCGACCGGCCGGATTTAAATAATAAAGTTCATAACTGCCGGGATTGCTGACATATATAAGTTCCTCTATATTTTCTGCAATAATTCCCGGATCCTCATCATCCATCTGAGCTGTTTCCTTTACATTGGCATTCTGGTCTATCTGCCTATAATGGTCTTCCTCTTTCCTCCGTTTCTGATATTCAGGATTTTCACTATTAATATAAAGTTTTTCAAACGTTTCCTGGTTATAAGGAGCTGCAAACAAATATCCCTGAAGGGTATCCGGATGTAACTTCTGAAGCGCCAGTAATTCCCCTTCTGTCTCTACTCCTTCGCAGCAAACCCGAATTTGGGCACTGTGAGCCAGTTCAATCAAATTACTTAAAAGCCGATAATTATATGCACTGTACTGGATTCTGCTGACAAGGCTTCGATCAATCTTAAGTTCATGGATATCAATACTTTTTAAATAGCTAAGATTGGAATATCCTGTTCCAAAATCATCTAGCGATATCTGAATCCCCATCTTGGCCCACTGATAAAAAATCCGGTTAAAATAAGAATATTCTTCTAGCT
This sequence comes from Lachnospiraceae bacterium, assembly GCA_046957575.1. Taxonomy (GTDB): domain Bacteria; phylum Bacillota; class Clostridia; order Lachnospirales; family Lachnospiraceae; genus UMGS1370. Next base: position 79,014 of record JBKUOG010000012.1, read on the forward strand.
CCATAGTTTCCGTCAATTCAAGAGTCAGTGCTCTTCCAGGCAGTCCTGTTTCCTTAAGGCATTCTAAAACCAGCTCTCCTATCCCCTCTTGCTTTAGCTGCACATAAGAAAGATTTACGCTAATATTAAAATCTGGTATATGTCTGCGCCATTCTTTACACCTTTGCAAGGCCGTCTGTAAGACCCAAAGTCCTACCTGACAAATTAACCCTGTCCTTTCCAGAATCGGAATAACATATATGGGAGAGATTCTTTCCTGTTTTATCGGAGAATCATAGCGCAAAAGCGCTTCTGCTCCAGTGATCTGATAGGAATTCATATCGATCTGCGGCTGATAACACAAAGAAAAACCGGCAAAGCCATTTTCTGCGGAATGCTGTATCTCATCCTGAAGTTCTAAATAGCTAAGGCGCTCTTCATAATCCTGAAGAGAGAAAAATTCCAAAATATCCCCTTGCTTTTTTGCACGATCCATCGCAGCTTCTGCATATTGGTAGATCTCAACCGCACTTAACTTTTTTTCCGGAGAATACTCCACTGCACCTGCTGAAAACGTACAAAGCGAGCGCATCCGGTCTTTTAAAGCTTCATAAAATACCTCTACATATTTTTTGCTTTTTCCTATTAGATTAACAGCAAAACGGTTCCCGCTCACCCGGTAGACACTATCCGGCATTTCTACCATTTCTTCCAGCGAAGCAGTCATATCTAACACCATTTGATCACCATGTTCTCTGCCGTAAATGATGTTCACATTTTTCAAGTCATCAAGACACATCACCATCAGATAACCGCAGATTCCCTCTGATAATACTGCTTTTAAATCTTCTTCAAACTGTCCTGCGTTCCACAGGCTGCTCATGGGATCTGATTTTTGCAATACCTGATCAGAGACTCTTCCAACCATCATTACCGGCCTTCCATCTTCTCCCACTATGCTTTTTCCCCGGCAGCTAATCCAAACTCTTCTGCCGCTGCGATCAATCAACCGGTACTCCATATCATGGGTAACGGCCTCTCCCTTTACTAACCTGGCAAAATCTTTTTGTACCTCTGGGAGATCCTTTGGATATACGATACTTTCCCAGTCTCTTGTCTGATATCCCTGTTTCTTTTGGGGACCGATAGGAAAACGTTCATTAATATCTTTGGTAAAATAAATAGAGCCTATTTTGAAATCCCATACAAAAAGATAATCATCCGTACTCTCATTCAGGAAACGAAGCATTGACAGATACTGCTTTGCTTCCTGCTGCATTCCATACTGTTTCACAACTTTTCCTCTTTCAATTTTTTAATGTTCTTCAAACAGTATAGCATTCTTTCCGCCAAAAATAAATATTACAGCACTCTATTTCATGACTGTATATCCGTATTCCAGTATGCTACATAAACCGAAATCCATTATCTGCAATATATACTTCATCTCCTGATTCTAAGGGCGTCTGTTGATTGTTTTGCAGCATTTCCCCCCTTACTCTGGTTCCGTTCGTAGAATTTAAATCTGTAATTGTGTACCCGCTTTCTGTTTCCTCTATTTTTACGTGGAGACGGCTGACCGTATCTTTGTTTAAAACAAAATCCACAATACCGCTTTGTTTTCCTATAATAAATGGAAAATAAGCCATTAAAATATCTTCTGTTCCCTTATCAATGCTCTGAAGATAATGTACTGCTTTTTTCTCTTTTTCTCCAGATGTCAAAACCCTCGTCTCCAGAACGGTATCTGGTATGTCCAAATCCGGTTTGGACATGGTCTTTTCAAAATCCATCTCCGGCAACGGCTTTTCCGGAGATTTTTCTTCTGCAAACTCAACTGCCCATAGACTTTCTTTCTTTAAATTAATCTCATCTCCTGTTTCTGCAGCATTCTTTTCTTCCACATCCGCAGGAAAAATACGCCTGATTATCCACAAACTTACTCCCACTATTCCCCATACAGCATACCAGGACGCCAGAAGCAGCGGATACTCCTTAAAAAAGTAATCTCCCTTTATTATCCATATAGCTCCAGGCGCTAATAAAATTCCGGCCGTTATACCTATTCTTTTTTTCCAGTCAGTCTTTTGTCTTATGCCGTCAGGTTTTTTCACTTCTTTTAAAATTTCTTTCTGCAGACGGTCTTCTTCCTGTACAGCAAAATCCTTTTCCTGTTTCTGTCCCTCTGCTTCTGCAAAAACCTCCTTCTCTTCCCCTGGAAGCCATTTCAGCAAATTTTCTATACCATAAAATTCTTTTTGACTCTCCTGATATAACCGGTATGCTAACAGTACTGTATCTTTTTCTTTGTGATCCACCTTTTTTAGGAGATACTGTAACAGCATTTCCATTGTTTTAGAAAAATCAATATCTCTATCCGGAACCAGACATAAAAATACCCGAAAGCCTTCCGGATCAATATAAATATATTCCGGGTCCAGCAAAATCCTGTTTTCCTTAAGCAGATAACTTTCTACCCTGTCTAAAATCGCGGCAATGGACATAATCAGTTGTGCAATTTCTTCCCGCCGAATCGCCCTCCCTTCCAATATTCGATTTAACGGCTGTTTAGAAGTTATCTCATAATAATAACAAAGTCCATTCTCTGTTTTCTGAAATCGAAATTTTAGCAGTCCTTCTATTGTATTTGCCATCAGCATACGGCACTCATAATTTTCACTGTCACTATTTTCTGATTCTATAATTAGATAATTGTGACGCATCTGCCTTTCATAATGAACTTCCATTCCTTTCCTCCAATTGTTTTGCAGCTTCCACCTTTCTTAAAAATCCCTCTGGCTGAAAAATTCCTGAATCAATCTCTGCGCTCCACTGCCCATGAAATCTTTTACCATTTGCTTTTCCGATAATATGGTTTGCCTGCTCTGACAGATCGATGTTAAAATTTTCATCCGAAAATTGTGCTTTCTTTCTCTCCTCGGATGTTAAATGCCGCATCTTTTCAATATTTTTATGTAAAACCATTCTCCCAGTTGTTTCATCATAAAGCTGATATGCGTGACCAATGATTCCTGCTGTCATAAAAAAACAAATACTCATAATCACTGCTGCTTCTATTGTATAACTGCCTTTCATGTGTCCTCCATTCACATCATATTAAGCCACATTCCCATTGGCAAAACAAAGGGCAAAAACGGCAATTCCAGTCTTTTCCCTTCCTGCCAGCGGATTTTCTTTACCATTAAATAGCCGATTCCGCAAATACTGCACAGCATAAGACTTCCTAAAAACAGCGCCACATTTTTCCAAAAACCCAGATAGATTCCGGTAACTAAAAACAGCATTCCATCTCCTGCTCCTATCTCTCCCTCTGCTGCTCTGGAGATGACCAGCAAAACCACTCCGACCATAGCCCCTAAAATAATCTCCCACAATGTCAATTGTGTATTATTTCCATGGAGAAATACCATCCAGGACTCACTTCCCATCCAAGAATCCAGATTGAAAATCTCTGCTGTTCTCCAAAGAATCGCTTCTATCCCTCCAGCTAAATAAATCCATCGGGGAATCTCTTTATATTTCCAGTCATAACTGGCTGCTGCCCCTAAAAATAATAAAACTGCCATACTCCTCCTTTACCAGCAATAAGAACACTCTCCTAAATGCTTTACCTCTTCCAACGGAACCTCTTTAATATATGCAACTGTAGCCGGACAATTCCACATAGAATGATAGCTTTCTCCCTCCGGCATTATGTATACACTGCCGCTCTGCGCTGCCCCTTTTCCACAAATTCTGCAGGGGCGATACTTCCTCCCTGCATTATTCCGTTTTCCCTCCAGTTCTTCGTAAGCTACTATTTCTACTGCATTTGACAGATAATGGCAATCAGGAGTCTTATGATATCTGGTGCCGTTTTTTCCTATAAAAACCATTTCCTGCTGCGGTTCTGTCTGATCCTCCAAGTCTCCCTCTGTCCTGTTTCCCAATGGTCCATCCCTTCCAATCCAGGCACGGCGGATACTAACCGATTCCATGGGAATCGACTTTAGTCCCAACACAGAGAAAGGCAGTTTCATCTTATAATCCATAACCAGCTTAATCGTTTCTCCATCTCTCATGATCTGAGATTTCCAAAATGTTATGTCCTCTATTCCCCGTTTATCTATACCTGTCAAAATGCTTCCTTTTCCCAGCGCTGCACTGCCATACATAAGAAAATTTTCTTCTTGTCCCACATAAGCATACTGGCTCATCTGCTCTCCTGTCTTTTCTAATTTCGCCTGTATCTGTCTCTGTCTATCCATCATGACCATAGGCATCATCATACAAATACAGGCAAACAAAAACAGCGACAATCCCATGGCTGCTTCAATAGACAAACTTCCTTTCATCCACTGACTGGCGGAGGAAAATAAACACACCCTTTTTCTACGGCAATAAATCTGTTTTTTAAAAGGGGCTCGTACTTGGAGAGTTGCGTTTTTGTTGCTCGATTGAGCGATAAAAATTAGAGCTTCCAGATGTGATTTCGTTATCATATGTAACAATACCGTGAAAAAGGGCATGTCTATTTTCCTCCATTATCCTTTTAGTATCTCTTCTTTACACAGACTCTTCTCTCATATTCTCCTGCCTTGCCTTCCATAAAACTTTTCAACAATCCAGAAGACAAAAATGCATGTTTTCCACAAACTCCTGCTTCTATTTCCACATAAGATGCACACCGGCTCATCAAAAATCCCTCCTCCCTTCTGGTTATGTTAATCTGCATCATATCCATCATCCGATAGATTGTTTCCTTAGTCGGCATAAGCACAAAAAACAGTTTCAGGTAATCTGTGTAATCGAATCCTTCACCTCCCTCTTTTTGAGGAATCGTTCCGGTTCTGCCAAGGTCTAACAGTTCCTTTATCCCCAGGTTCCATGACTGGTCATCCTTCCAAAGAGGCACTTTTCCCCCTGAAAGAAGCTGTTTTACATCTACCAATGATTCGCCCAAAGCCCAGATTCCCATAATAAAGAATGCCGTAATCCCTATTAAAGGTGCAAATCCGGCAGCTCCCACAATAGCAGATGCCAGTGTCTCTGCCTCCTGACGTTTCTGCGGATCTGTCAGAATATGAATCAAATTTAATCCCTCTCTTACTGCCAGCAGACGTGTCACAGATGAGGACAGATTAGAACCGTCAATAGGACTTCCGTATAAAATATATTCGATTTCGTATTGAAACTCCTTCTTATTTTCAGAACAGAAATCGGTGAAAAAATGACCTATGTATTCTGCAGTTAAAGCCTTGTCTGCCGCACTCTTTATCCCTTTTGGTTCATCATGACGTTCGGTTTTTGCATCTTCTGATAAAGAACTGTTTTTTGATGGAATACCTGCTGTCTCTATTATTCCTTCTGAAACCTTTTCTCCTTCCGGTAAAACCAGTTGAAGGATACCAGATTCTGCTGCGCGCCGGATCTGATTTAAAAGTCCTTCTGACTCTGTATCTTTTCCTCCGGCAGTATAGGATATCTGCAGTATCTGATATTCTCCGAAATGGTTTCTGACCGGTACCCACAATTCTTCCTCATCCAGACTGCCCCCTTCTTCCGGCTCCCAGTTTTCAATATATTCCATTACCTCCGCTGCTTCTTCCATGATCTGTGACAGCAGACTTTGCTGCTTTTGTGCAAGCTGCGGCAGCCTTTCCACTTCCTGTCTTCGCTCTCCGCTTTTCGACACATAAGACTCGTATCGGGCCAATTCGTCCAATAGTACCTCCTGTACAGATTCTCCCATGTCCTGACGCTTTTCTTCATATTCTGTCCGTACCTCCTGCATCTTTTCCATTAACTTGTCCGCCTGTTTTCCATAATTTTTTACTAGTGTAGGAATTTTTTCCAAACCATCTGTTAAATCCTCTGCTGCCTTTAAAAAACCGGATCCGTCTCCTGACTCCAAAGCCATTGCTGCCCTCTGATAATCTGTTTCCTGTTCCTTTAAACAGTCCTGTATCTGCCCTAATATCCGTTCCAGTTTCCATGCATCCCTCGTCTGTTCTTCCATTCTTTTTGAGACTTCATTGACCCGTTTGGCTTCTTTGATTGTCTGGTTTAAATTTTCTGCTTCGTTTGGATCTATGTCTAAAGTCCAGATACCATATTTCATAAAATCTAAGATCTGCTGTTCCATGTATCTTCCATTTCGATCTGTAAGATGAATTATCTCATCGGCTTTTACAAAATCCAGATCATCGGCATACCAGTTCAGTGTTTTCAAATACTCATCAAAGTATTTTCCAAACTCACTTTCTACCGCTTGTTCTTCTATATATTCTACTCCTAATACCCGATATTCCTCCCATAAGGGCAGATGATACTGGCTCATTACTGAATCCAGCGCCGAATAAGCTGCCATTTCCAGATAACACCGTTCTCCGGCCATTCTGGCAGATTCCAGCAGACTGCAGATAAGTCCAAATACACAAAGCAGGATCATACTTAGAAATATGGTAATCTGTCCTTTAAACTTCATGATCAATACACCTCTTTTGACTGGCTGTTAATCTCTTTAAAAACATTGTTTAAAAGAGTCGTAATCTGTTTCTTAAATATAATAACCAGGCCAATTAATACGACCAGTATCAGCACTACTTCTATGACTCCGATTCCGTCTTCTTCTGTCAGCCAGGCCTGTAATTCCTCCTTTGCAGCCATACATTCACCTCCTCCCTGTCTAGTGTACTGTATTCTTCCCATTTCACATAATGACTTGCCTGAACGAGACAGTACACTAATAAAAGCTTAAAAATGCCGGTACTGCTACAATTACCATCACAATTCCCAACATGAAAAACAGCGGCAGCAAAAGTTTTGTTCCTGCCTCCTCTCCTTGCCTTTTAGCCAGATTTCTTCGCTCTTCAAAAGCAGATGCCACCTCTTCATCCAGCAAATACCGCAAATTCTTTAGCCCGGTTTTTCGATTTTGTTCCAGCAGACTGGCTAATTTCATATAGGGTCTTAATCCGCATCTGCGTCCAAACTGCCTATAGGCTTCCGGTTCCGATACCCCACTCTGTAAATCCTTGCATACTCTCACCACCTCCTCATATGCCGGACTGATTGTCTCTAACTGCTTTGAGGGACGATTTTCATAATCCCTTGCCATTCTCTCCCAGGCAGACCGCACTGTCATCCCCGCTCCCAAATAAATCTGCAGCTTAGAAACAATTTCTGAATATTCCAGTGCAAGCTGTTCTTTCCTCGCTTTGTCCTTCTCCTTCTGCCTGATTTTATCTTCAAATCCGTAAAGAACAGCCATCACAACTCCTGCCGCCAGTATCAGCAGACTGCTATAATCTTTTTTTACCCGATAAGTAAGGGGCTTTCCATCAAAGTTTCCTGGCAGTTCAAGCCATTCCTCTTCTCTGGTAGTACGGTCCAGTTCCTCAACTGTTTTCAGAAAATCCCTGCGTTTCCTTTCTGTGCTTGAAAGATGTGGAGGCAGAACTGTTACAGGTATCTGAAAAAAATCTGACCCTGTGTCATCCGAAATTGTCAAGCCCAGCATTGTCTGTTTTCCCTGTTCAGGAAGCACTTCATTGTAAACTTTTCCAAAGCTGTCAATCAATTCCGGATCTTCTGACTCCCATTCTAATTTTAAGTTTTTCTCGCTGTCATATGTGATAAGGTTTAAGTCTGTTCTTACTTCATTTAAGGATCTATTACCCTGCAAAATTTCTTCTGGTAAATTTTTCGCCCACTGTGTTCGTATCTGCTCTGCCTCTTTCTCCCGGCGTTTTCGGCTGCTGACCGTAACTGTTACTGGAACCTCCTGTTCCTCAAGACCTGTCACCAACACCCCATATTCTGTTTCCTCTTCCCCGTAATCCCCTCTGTGAATAGCCCCGTCTTTAAAATCCTTCCCTCCGTCTGCGGTCCACACTGCAAAAAATACTGCAAATGATGCCAAAAGACAGAGAATCTGGCGCTTTCGCATCTCTTTCTTTTCCAACATTCCTCCTCCTGCTGCCATTTTTAAGATAGCTTTATATCCAGCATGCGCGCTGCCAGCCAAATTGCCAGTACATAAACTGCCAGACAGCCTGTCATCAGGATCTGCCCTATAGCGGTGGTATACATCAAATCAAAAAATCCCGGAGATGTAATATCAATATAGAGAATAATCAAAAATGGAAGCAGGTTCATAATCTTTTGCTCGAATTGTCTGGATGCAGTCATGGTCCTTATTTCCTCGTGAAGCTGTATTTTATCCCGAATCGAGTCTGCTGTGCGGTTCATAATGGATACCAATTCTCCCCCACTGCGCTTTGCCACTGTAAATACCTGGACAAAACTCTGGATTTCCTCAATTCCGCTCCGTCTGGCAAAATCCTCAAATACTTGCTCTGCTGTACTATTCAGGCCAATCTGACCTGCCATCCATGCAAATTCTCCAGCCAGCATTCCCTGATTTCCATAAAGCATTGTCAGTTCATTTACACTGGCTTTCAGCGCATTTTCGACTGAATATCCGGCGCTTAAAGATGCAGCCAAAATTAATACGCCTTCTTTAAACTGACTTTTTAACTGCTCCTTTCGCTGCCTGCAAAGTTGTTTTTTCTGTACAAATGGATATAAAAGTCCCAGCGGACACAGCACCAGAAATACCAGATAACTGCGGTAGAATACGTAGGCCGTCACACTGCACACCCCAACTCCTGCTGCAGCCCAGAACGCCCATTCTTTTACAGTCAGATGGTACTCATCATACTTGACAGCCTGCGGCTTCAAGTTTTTCCCGCTTTTGCAAATCCCCCACTTTTTCCAGCCTTCCCTCCACTTTACAATTCTCCTGGCGAACGGTCCGAATACCTGTCCATTTCCCCTCTTTCCCCGGAACTCCTGTTTCTTTAACAGGCGTTTCTTTAAATTTATAGAGAGGATTAAGCGAAATTTCTCCATTTTCGACTCCCCCAATCTCTGCAATCATCAAAACCCTCCTGCTCTTGTCCCGCAGCCTTCCCAAATGAATTAATATATCAATAGCTGCACTGATTTGATTTCTCACTGCCGGCAAAGGAATAGATTCCGCCATAAGCACCATTGTTTCCAGACGGGACAGCATATCTCCAGGACTATTTCCATGACCGGTTGACATACTCCCGTCATGTCCTGTATTCATTGCCTGGAGCATTTCTAACGCCTCTTCCCCCCGTACTTCTCCCACAATAATCCTACTGGGATTCATTCTAAGAGCTGCCCGGATTAAATCCCGAATACTAATGGCACCCTCCCCTTCCCCATTGACGTTGCGGGTTTCCAGGCGCACCAGATTGGAAATATGCTGAATCTGCAGTTCTGCCGAATCCTCAATGGTTACAATCCGCTCATCTGATGGGATAAATGCTGACAGCGCATTTAAAAATGTACTCTTTCCGGAATTCGTTCCCCCACTTATAAAAATATTGTAGCCGGAGACAACCAGTTTTTCCAAAAAGCCTGCTGCTTCTTGTGTAATAGAACCAGACTTTATCAGTTTTGCAATCGTAATCGGTTCCGGAAACTTTCGGATCGTCACAGCTGGCCCATCCAGTGCAACGGGCGGCAGTACAATATGAACGCGGGATCCGTCTTCCAGGCGGGCATCTGCAATGGGGCTGGATGCGTTTACCATCCGGTTGACCCTGCTGACTATTTGCTGTATCATATCTTCTAACTGTTCTTCTGTATCAAAGCGTTTTTCCCATTTCTGTGTTTTCCCCGCTTTTTCAATAAAAATATGATCCTTCCCATTTACCATTATTTCTGTCACTGCAGGATCATCTACCAATTCCTGCAAAATATCTAATCGCCGAAAAGAGTCGAATAATCTCCTGGCCAGGTGTTCCTTTCCTGCAAGAGGCAGATAGTTCTCTCTTCCGTAATGAAAAAGTTCTTCATTGATTAAATCCTTTAATTCTTCATCTGACAGGTAAGGTCTGGCCTGAAGCAGTTCTACCAGTCGGATCCGCAGTTTTTTTGCCGCTTCCTCTGATGTGTCTGACGGCTCCTTCGCCCTTTTCCCCCTGTTTAATTCCGTCCCCATTCCAGTCTCCCCCTTAACAACTGCCGCACATAATCCCCCAATTCTCCCCACATAAGCTGTTCCAGATAATTGTCTCCCCTGCTTACATAACTCTGTAAAGGCAGTTTCAGTTTCTGAATTTTCTCTCTCAGTTTTCTTCTTCCTGATGCTTCCAAATACTCTTCAAATACTTCTATTTTCAACATAGAAATACCATCCTCCCGTATGGGCATATATACCACCTGGCATACATCCAGAATATCCGCTGCCAGTCTCCCATACTGTCCTACGTCCACTATAATGCAGTCGTACACCCCTTCCCCTGCCACACACTCTAAAAACTCTGCTATCTGGCCAGAACTCATCTTTGACAGATCTTCCGGATATCTGGCGGGAGCGATATAATCCAGAGTCCCCCAGGTATAAACCATGGTTGCCATTTTTACCCAATTGTACAGTCCCTGCTGATAGTAATAAAATGCATCTGACAAATCTCCCTTAAAACTTTCCGGCATCAGTTTAGAAAGAGAAGAACAATCCTCCAGATTCAGATACAAGACCTTTCGCTCTTTTGACAAAATCTGTCCCATTGACAGACAAAAAGATGTCTTTAAGCACCGATTTACCGGCGAATATACTCCTATCAGACTGCTGGGTTTTCCGACTGGAGTAAATTCCCGGTTGTCTTCTACCTGGTAGCAGGCCATCACCTCCCTTAAAATCCCATCCGCAGACTGATATTTATAAATATTGGGAAACTCTTCTACCTCTACAAATTCTCCGTCAGTCAGCGTAAAAATCTGTCTGGCCGGCAGATCCCTGACCAAATCCACTGCGTCAATATCTGCCAGCAGAATTTCCACAGGGTTCTCGTCCATATAAGCCTTTAAACGCTCCACTGACGTAAATGCAATAATTGTAAATGGCACTTTCTCCTTTTGATTTGCCACTTTTGCAAAACGCTCTGCATAAAATGGATCCAGATCATAAACTGCAATTACACGCTTCATAGCTTTTCTCCCATTATTCCTGAATTTTCAAAAGAATCACCAGAAAAAAGCCGGCTAAAAAGCACACTGCCAAAGGAATAACTGCCTGTTTTCCATCTCTGTCTTTTTGAAAATACGGAATCCTTTTTTGTTCTTGAATGCTTTGCCTAAACCAGGCAGATAAGTAAGAAAGACGCTGTCTGACCTGATGGTAATAAAGCATTTTTCCCAACGACCATACAGCTCCCATGATGAATCCTGAACAGATAACCCGAAAGCCTCTGCCAAATCCCAGATATCCGCACATAAGCGCCATCAGCTTGCAGTCTCCTGCGCCTATGAGCCGAAAATAGAATCCAATCCCTGTCATTGCTGCTGTTAAAATAATCCTGTACAAGCACCAAAGCAGTTCCATTTGCCCTATCTTAGAAATCGGACATAACATCTGCACCAGCCAAACCCCCAGCCACCAGTTTGGTATCCTGTGGGTCCAAAAATCCCACGCTGCTGCTCCTGCCAACATAGTTCCTGCTGCTAAAATAGCGTAATCCCCATAAATCCTCCTCTCTCCGGATCAAAAATCCCTGTGTGTACATGCAAACTCTGCTTGAAACTCTGCCTGACTCAGGCCGAACCGCTTTGGGCGGTTAAAAGATAGTACCATACGCCTTAGATTTTGCGAATGCTTTTGGCGTTTGAGATGGTGATGCCTATTATGCTCCTAAAAATTCATTTTGTCAAGGTCTATTTTTAGCAAGTTTTTTTGTACACTTTGTACATCTTTTCATTGACTATATTGAATTTTAGTGGTAAAATGTGCTTAGTTTAATTTTTTAAACCAAAGGAGGACACGATTTGCCTGACCATCAAGATTTAAAAAAACAATTTCACGATTGTATGCCTCTTTTTATTGCTCTGGGCGATGAGGTCCGTCTCGGCATTATAGAAACTCTTTCTGCCGCTTCCTTCCCAAACCAGAAAGGGATGAATGTCAATGAGATCACTCATAAAACCAATCTGTCCCGTCCGGCTGTCTCTCACCATTTAAAAATTTTAAAAGACGCCGGTATGGTTGACTCACGTCAGGAGGGGACCTCCAACTACTACTACCTTACCATTGAAGAGACAACCAGACAGCTAATGGATTTTGGCCGTATGCTGCAGCACATTTTACTCTGTCAGGCAGGCATCCTGCAGCTGCCCCTGGCAGATGAATCCCCAACAGATGAATAATTTTCCAGTTTCCAGATATACTACTCCATAACGATAATGTTAGGAGTTGATAAAATGATTGGAACCCCAAAAAGAATCTGGCCTCGTTCTACTGAGGCACACAAACTGCGTTTGGAAATTGAAGACAGCAAACAGGCCATTCAGACTGCACAAAATCATTTTGAACAAGTTGTAGATCCAACCCTTATTGACTGTTATATTTACGAATTAAATGCTGCCCAGCTTCGGTATCAATTTCTTTTAAGACGGTTTAAAAGTCAAGAACCGACTTAAATTCATACACTGGGATGCATAATTATCAGGAGGATAATGCCATGAGTTCTTGGTATGAAGACAGCGTATTTTATCACATGTATCCCTTGGGAATGACCGGTTCCCCAAAGGAAAACCGGGATCCCCAGACCATTCACCGTTTTAACGAACTGATAAAATGGATTCCCCATATTAAAAGTCTGAACTGCACAGCCATCTATATCGGCCCCTTATTTGAGTCCAGCACCCATGGCTATGACACCCGCGACTACAGGCAGGTAGACCGGCGGCTGGGGGATAATAAGGACTTTAACGAATTTGTACGAATCTGCCATGACTTCGGGATCCGGGTTGTGGTAGATGGCGTTTTTAATCACACTGGAAGAGAATTTTTTGCCTTCCGGGACATTCAGGAAAAAAAGTGGGATTCTCCTTACAAGGACTGGTACAAAGGAGTAAATTTTGGCTGTTCCAGTCCCATGGGCGATCCTTTCAGTTATGAGGCCTGGCAGGGCCATATGATCCTTCCTGCCTTAAATCTGGCTAATCCGGCTGTAAAATCTTACTTACTGGAAACCGTCCAATTCTGGACAGATGAATTTGGCATTGACGGAATTCGCTTAGACTGTGCCAATGTTCTGGATTTTGGTTTTATGCAGGAACTGCGAAGATATACCGAACACATGAAAAAAGATTTCTGGCTCATGGGTGAAGTAATTCATGGAGAATACTCTCGCTGGGTCAATGCTGATATGCTTCACTCTGTTACCAATTACGAACTGCATAAAAGTCTTTATTCCGGATTTAATGATCACAATTTCTTTGAAATTGCCCACAATGTTCGCCGGCTTGAAGCAGTAGGCCGAGCTCTGTATACATTTGTGGACAACCACGATGAAGATCGCATTGCCAGCAAACTGCGCAGCAAAGATCACCTGTTTCCACTCTATCTCTGTCTGTTTACCCTTCCTGGCATCCCCTCTGTTTACTACGGCAGTGAATGGGGAATCGAGGGCCAGCGAACCAAGTGGAGCGATGAATCGCTGCGTCCCGCTATCTCCATCTCTCAGGCGGATTCACTTTACTGCCGCCTGACTGACCAGATTGCTCTTTTAGCAAAAATTCACTCCGAAGAAGAAGCGCTTCACCATGGCCGATACGAAGAATTGCTGCTAACCAACAGGCAATATGCCTTTGCCCGTCATGGCCAGCATTCTGTTTTGATTGCTGCTGTCAATAACGATGAACAGGAAGCCGTTCTTACCATACCGGTTCCCGTCCAGGCTGGGCAGGTTTGCGATCTCATTTCTGGATCCGCAATCCCCATTACAGACAATAGGCTTGCCATTTCCTTAAAGCCCTGCGACGGCACTATCTTAAAAATAAGGCAGTAATGGAGTGATATTGGAGGTAAGATGATTATGCCGCGAAAAGCAAATAAAAAAACCGGAACCGGATTTATCACAGAAGTAGACCGGTATCTTTTTGGACAGGGAACTCATTATGAAATCTATGAAAAGCTGGGGGCACACCCAAAAACCTACCAGAATCAGGATGGCATGTACTTTGCTGTATGGGCCCCCCATGCTGATAAAGTCAGCCTTGTAGGCGATTTTAACGAATGGAATCCGGATAAAAGTCCTATGACCGTCCTGGAAGATTCCGGTATCTGGGAAATCTTTATTCCGGGTATGACGGCAGGACAATTGTATAAATATGCAATCACAACCCACACCGGAAAAATCTTATTTAAAGCAGATCCCTATGCATTCAGCGGGGAATATCGTCCCGGAACTGCCTCTGTCACTGCTGATATTGACAGCTTTTCCTGGAACGATGAAAAATGGATGACAGCCCGTATTAATGCCGCTCCTGAAACGTCACCCTTAAGTATTTATGAAGTTCACCTGGGTTCCTGGAAAAGAAAAAATCGCCTGGAAAAAGACGGCTACTATACATATAAAGAAGCAGCCCACGAACTGGCTGCCTATGTAAAAGAAATGGGGTATACCCATGTGGAATTAATGGGTATTGCCGAGCACCCCTTTGACGGTTCCTGGGGATATCAGGTCACCGGCTACTTTGCTCCTACCTCCCGCTACGGACTCCCAACGGATTTCATGTATTTTGTCAATTATCTGCACAAACAGGGCATTGGCGTGATTTTAGACTGGGTTCCCGCCCATTTTCCAAAGGACGCCCATGGATTAGCAGATTTTGACGGCCAGCCCCTCTACGAATATGCGGATCCCAGAAAAGGCGAACATCCGGATTGGGGCACAAAAGTCTTTGACTATGGCAAAAATGAGGTAAAAAACTTTCTCATCGCCAATGCCATTTACTGGATTGAAAAGTTCCATGTAGACGGACTCCGGGTGGATGCCGTTGCTTCCATGCTCTATTTAGATTACGGACGCAGAGACGGAGAATGGATTCCCAACCAGTACGGCAGCAACCAGAATCTGGACGCAATCGAGTTTTTTAAGCACTTAAACAGCATTCTGTCCGGCCGCAAAAGCGGCGCCATGGTCATTGCCGAAGAATCGACTGCCTGGCCTAATGTAACCCGCAGACCAGAGGAGGACGGATTAGGATTTACCTTCAAATGGAATATGGGATGGATGCATGATTTCCTTGAATACATGAAATTAGATCCTTACTTCCGCAAATATAATCATAATAAAATGACCTTTGGACTTACTTACTTTACCAGCGAAAACTTTATCCTGGTTTTATCTCATGATGAAGTCGTCCACCTGAAATGTTCCATGATCAACAAAATGCCCGGTCTCTATGAAGACAAGTTCGCCAATCTAAAAGCCGGATACACGTTTATGATCGGGCATCCAGGCAAAAAACTGCTGTTTATGGGTCAGGAATTCGGACAGTGGCACGAGTGGGACGAAAAAACTGCCCTTGACTGGCATCTGTTAGGAGAAGAGCAGCATTCCGAACTTCAGTCATATGTAAAGGATCTGCTCCATCTGTATCGCAAATATCCGGCTCTTTACCGCTTAGACAATGACTGGAACGGATTCCAGTGGATCAATGCCAATGACGGAGACCGCAGCATCTTCAGTTTTATCCGGCGGGATGAAACCGGCAAAAAAAATCTCTTATTTGTTATTAATTTTACCCCCGTACCCCGCCTGGACTACTGCGTTGGCGTTCCAAAAAAAGGAACATACACGCTGCTTTTAGACAATGAGCATGGCATGCTGCCCGTATCTTCCGCTCCAACTTACAAGTCTTCTGCAAAAGAATGCGACGGCCAGGCATATTCCTTCCATTATCCTCTTCCTGCTTACGGAACTGCCGTTTTCCGTTTTTAAGGCTCTCTTTTCCAGCTGCTGCAATACTTGTAACAATTCAGACATGCGAAGATTTAGACAGGAACAGACGTTGAAAACAAGTTTTCATAAGATTTTCCTGTCTAAACCTTCATAGGGCGGACGCCTGGCACTTCTTGTCCGCCACAAACGGGCACGAAGATGCATGACTCAACTGTTACCACTACTTTCCAAATGTAAGGAAAAAGTAATGTACTTTTTTGCCGCCCTCGTTGTATAATGAACGTAACGAACATTTCAAGGAGGAACACTATGCCCAGTATTCTGGTTTGTGATGACGACAAACAAATTGTAGATGCCATAGATATTTATCTTACCGGCGAGGGATTTCAGGTAATAAAAGCATTTGACGGCGCAGAAGCCCTGGAATTATTGGAGCAGCAGCCGGTGGATCTGATGATCTTAGATGTGATGATGCCTGGTTTAGACGGCATCCGCACCACTCTGAAAGTGCGGGAAACCAGCAGCATTCCCATTATCATTCTGTCTGCAAAATCAGAGGATGCAGATAAAATTTTAGGCCTCAATATCGGAGCCGACGATTATTTGACAAAACCCTTTAACCCGTTAGAATTGGTTGCCAGAGTTAAGTCTCAGCTCCGCCGCTACACTCAGTTAGGCAATGTTTCCCAGCAGAATCAGGGACAGGTATACCACTGCGGAGGCCTTCAGATCAATGATGACAATAAAGAGGTAACCGTTGACGGCGAACCGATTAAATTGACTCCTATTGAATACAATATACTTCTTTTACTGGTAAAAAACGCAGGAAAGGTCTTCTCCATTGATGAAATCTATCAGCAGATCTGGAATGAAGAAGCAATTGGAGCAGATAATACGGTTGCTGTACATATCCGCCACATTCGTGAAAAAATCGAGATCAATCCCAGAGAACCCCGCTATCTCAAAGTGGTCTGGGGCGTTGGTTACAAAATTGAAAAGCAATAAGGGCAGGTGTTTTTTATGAAAACTGTTTCCACTCACAGCAGGCGTGTACTCCTTACCTTTCTCCACGCCTTGTTTTTTATGCTCACACTAGCGGGCATCTGCCTGCTCTATGCCAATTCTGACTATGGGCAGGGGATCAGTTGGATCCGCCAGTCTTCTTACTCTGATACCCATGCATTTACCAACCAGTTTGAATTTGATGTAAACCAGATATTTGAGTATGCCAAATACCGGAACGTATTTGAAACCAACGGTCAGACAGACCTCTCCAAAGTAATCGTGACTGTCAGCGACGGAAACCCTGATAATGAGCAGGAATATACAGTTAAAGAAATCATTGATTATGCAGAAACTCATGGATATACCCTGAACCAAAACTGGGAGATTGTAGATGTCCCCATTTCTGACGAGGCAGCGGAAGAGGAACCCCTTTTATATATAACAAAGAAAACCTATGATCCAAATGCTGAATATTCAGAACCCATGGATGCCTATATGACCCTGTCTGATATTTCCTATGAGGTACTGTCCCATCTGGCCGCCTACTCCTATGTGCGCTACAACCTGATCGAGGGAAACAGCAACTTCCATTTTCTTCTCTCTTACTGGGAGGGCGACTCAAAGCCCCTGCTGTTTTCCAACACAGACATGACAGTAGATGAATTCCGCCAATGTGACCGATATGCTGTTTTTTCTACCGATTCATTAGTTGGAGAATCCAACCTTCCATACGAGCCGATTTACATTTCTTCCATGCTACAGGAATACTGCCCCTTCATAGAGGGAAACGGCATTTTCTTAGCTGCAGTTGATACCTCCTACAGCGCAGATGATACGTATGCGGCTGGAAATCAACAGTTTCTGCAGACGCAAAAAGGCTATGCCGCCGGTCTGCTTTCTCTTTTTATCGGCTTTTTGGGCTGTTTGATTTCCTTTGTCTTTATGGCTTATTATGCGGGATGGAAAACTACGGATCGCTCCCAGCGCTACTTTTTCCGGTATGACTTTTTCCCGGCAGAAATCAATATTTTCCTTTCCCTTACCGTAATCATACTGGGAATCTATCTGTGCGACAACCTGGGACTCGCTATTTTGGATCTTATTTTTTCAGATGACGCCCTTACATTTATGGGCCATGTAATGAACGGCGCTGTCATCTATCTTGTCTGTTTTGCACTGGCTTTCAGCCTGATTCGCCAATACAAAGCAGAACTTTTATGGAAAAACTCTCTTATCCGAAAATTTTCTCAGGATATGTTTGTTTACTTTTCCAGGCAGGGATTTTCTGTTTCCTTAATCTACTATTATGTCGGTTTTCTGGCTGCCAATGTGATATTTGCTTTTGTTTTTCTCTCGCTGTTTTACAACCTGGAAAGCCTGACGCATAAGCTTTTGCTCCTTCTTCTGATTCTTTTGTGGATTGCCGGAAATCTGTGGGTATTTCAGCGACTCTATCAAAAGGCTGTTCAGCAGGATAAGCTCAATGAGGCCATCTCCAATATTTCAGAAGGAGATACCCGCTACTGCGTAGATCTAAATCAGTTTAACGGCAGAGAGCGCTCCATTGCTAAACATATCAACAGCATTGGCAGCGGCCTGGATACAGCCATTCAGGAACGGGTAAAAAGCGAGCGGATGAAAGCGGATTTGATCACCAATGTGTCCCACGATTTAAAAACTCCTCTTACCTCTATTATTAATTATGTAGATTTAATCAAGCGGGAAAATATCCAAAATCCAAAAGTTCTGGAGTATCTGGAAGTTTTAGAGCAAAAATCCCAGCGTCTTAAAACGCTGACAGAAGATCTGGTAGAAGCATCTAAAGCCAGTTCCGGCAACTTAAAGTTAGAAATGGCAGATATTGATTTTGTGGAATTAGTTCAGCAGACAAATGGAGAGTTTGAGGAAAAATTTGCCATGCGTTCTCTGGAACTTATCAGTACTCTTCCGGAAACTCCCATCATTATTGAAGCTGATGGCGGGCAATTATGGCGGGTACTGGAAAACCTTTACAACAATACATTCAAATACGCTATGGAGCACAGCCGTGTCTATGTAGACATTGTAAAAGAAGACAGCCAGGTTCTGTTTACCATTAAAAACATTTCGGACCATCCATTAAATATTACAGGCAGTGAACTGACGGAACGATTTGTCAGAGGAGATGTCTCCCGAACCACAGAAGGCAGCGGCCTGGGTCTTTCCATTGCCCAAAGTCTTACCAAACTTCAAAACGGAGTATTTGACATTATAATTGATGGTGATTTATTTAAAGCGTGCCTGCGCTTCCCCATCAAATCGTTATAAAACAAAGGATCAAAAAAGGATTCATCCGCCTGCGCACAAGGCGTCAGCAGATGAATCCTTTTCTATTGCCTCTAACTAACTATCCAAAAATTCTCCATGCGCAGATAAAGTTATTTGCCCACCAAGAACTTAAGCTTCTGTGTACAACTCGTCCGTTACTGGAGGATGCATCAATAACCGTACCTCCTCCGGCTGCAATTCCCACATGGCCATTTACCACTACAATATCTCCCGCCTGAATATCCGAGAAATTCGTGATTTTGGTATAACGGCCCACGTTTCTCCATCCGGAAGAAGTCAGATAACTTTGCTTTACTCCAACCTGATTTAAGCACCAGTATACAAATCCGGAACAGTCAAATGCATTTGGTCCTTTTGCTCCCCACACATATGGGCAGCCAACCTTGGATTTGGCAACTGCAATTAAGCTGGCCACACCTCCACTGTTTGGAATCGTAGCGCCTCCGCTGCTTCCTCCTGAAGAATTTCCGGACGAACTGCTTCCCGATGATCCAGAATTGGAAGGCCGGCTGTTTCCCCCTGAAGAACCGCCAGAAGAGCTGCTTCCCGATGAAGACGATCCGCTGTTAGCCGGGGCTTTCTTTACATTATCTCCTGTCAGTTTTGCCAAAGTCTGGGCTCCTACTGTACCATCCTGCGCCAAATTGTTTTGCTTCTGGAAATTCTTTACTGCTTTTTCTGTAATCTCGCCATAATATCCAGTGGCATTTCCTGCATTCAGATAACCATACTTGCTTAACAATGTCTGAACCTTCTTAACCATATCGCTCTCATCACCCAGACGCAGACCATTGGGCACTGCTTCTGAACTGTTTAAAACATCTCTGGTAGAAGGCCCCAGATATCCATCTACAATCAAATCGTTGCGGGACTGGAACTGCTGAATCGCAACCATTGTATCTTCTCCAAATGCCCCGTCCGGATTCGTCATCAAATATCCCAGTTCCTTTAACCGCTCTTGGGCTGCCAGTACTACCTCACTCTTTTCTCCATAAGAAAGGAAGTTGGCCTTAATCTCATCACTGTACAACAGGTTCATGGTCCTCTGGCCTACTTTTCCATCCGGCTCCAGACCATTCACTTCCTGAAGTTTTAAAACGGCTGCTTCTGTAGAATCTCCAAAATTGCCGGTAATTAAATCCGCAGTCGCCAGATATCCCAACTCATATAAACGGTTCTGAAGCTGGGAAATATCATCGCCTTCATCCCCTTTTTGTGCAGCATAATACTTTGCATTGGGATCCATAATGGCATCATATGTGGAACTTCCCACAATTCCATCCATTGCCAGGCCATTCTGCCTCTGAAAAATTTTCACTGCACGTTCTGTCTGTGTTCCATAATAATCTGTCGGCTCATCACTGTCCATAAATCCCAGTTCCATCAGACGGCTCTGCAGGCTGACTACTGCCGAATGCCTATCGCCTACTCGGATGTACTCCGGCATAGGTTCCACTTCTGGAACTGTTATAGCTATATTAGGAAGAAGCTGTCCCTCCGGTTCCAAAAGCGGAATAGATTCTGGAGCTGTAGTAATCTCTACGGGTTCTGCATCTGCTGTCAAAGTATCTGCTGCCATACTGCTGCTTTCTGTATTGATACCTCTGGTCGAAGTTTCCTTACTGCAAGCTGTGCCGAATATTCCAACCGATGTAATTGCCATTGTCAAAGCCGCATACACATAAAATTTCTTCCAGCTTTTCTTTTCGCAATATTCGTTTCTCTTTCTTTTTGTCTTCATTCAAAGATTTCCTTCCATCATAGTGATATCTCGTGTCACTTTTCCATGAATTTTGTCGGATCAAAACTATTCTATCACATTTTTAACGGAAAGATAACCTGAATTTTATACAAAATCTTTAAAATATCCTTAAAAATATCTTTAATATTAAAAAGGACGGATGCGAATTCTTCTTGAATCTGCATCCGTCCTAAAACATATTATCCATTGGACTATACCTCTATTTCTTTCATCTATATGAATTTTTCTGCGAAACTTTCATTCGCTCTGATAAAATCCTCGATTATCATATTTAGTTTCTTTATTATCATTTTATTTAATCGTATTATACAATCAAGTCAATCTTAAATATTATGTCTTATGCTTTTCCAAGTATCTCGTGATACTTTCTCGTCATATCACCAAATCCTGTACTTTCTGCACGTTGTGTATCCTATTCCTATTGAATTGTTGTATAAATCTTTTAAACTCTATGTATAATAAAGCATTCCTGAGGATTAACTAACTAGTACTTTGGACTGTACCTCCTTTTCTTAGATTTTGTTGTTTTGTGTTCTTGTTTCTTTTGATGGTTTCATTATACATGACTCGCCTCCTTTTGTCAATACTATTTTTCAATATTTTTATATAAATTTTGACATTACAAAACCTCTATATTGTTTGAAAAAATATTTAAAAAGCCTCATTTTATTATCTGTTAAAATGAGACTTTTTAAATAATATCTTATTATTATGAT
This sequence comes from Lachnospiraceae bacterium, assembly GCA_046957575.1. GTDB lineage: Bacteria > Bacillota > Clostridia > Lachnospirales > Lachnospiraceae > UMGS1370. Next base: position 100,589 of record JBKUOG010000012.1, read on the forward strand.
TCCAGTTTTAAATTAATTTCCAATATTTTTTCTAAATTTCAAATTTTTCAACCAATTCATTTAATACTTGCGCCTGTGCAGATAATTCTTCGCTGGCAGCAGCACTTTCTTCTGCATTCGCCGCATTCGTCTGAACCGCCTGGGAAATCTGTTCAATTCCCAGGGTAATCTCTGATATAGATGCTGACTGCTCTTCAGAAGTTACTGCGATATTATCTACAATTTCCATTACCCTCTTTGAACTTCCGACCACATTATCCATTGCTTTTGCTGTTATTTTTGCTATTGACGTGCCATTTTCCACAGCAGATACGGTCTCTTCTATTAAAACCGCTGTACTCTTAGCAGCTTCTGCTGATTTGCTTGCAAGATTCCGTACTTCATCTGCCACAACAGCAAAACCTTTCCCTGCACTTCCTGCTCTGGCCGCTTCAACCGCAGCATTTAATGCCAATATGTTTGTCTGGAAGGCAATATCTTCTATTGTTTTAATAATTTTCCCAATTTCATCTGATTTTCTGCTAATCTCATCCATAGCAGACATCATTTCCTGCATCTTTTGGTTACTCTGTTCCACATCTTTTCCGCTCTGTGAGGATTCATCACTTGCTTTCCTTGCAAATTCCGCATTACTTTTTACATGGTTGGACACTTCAGAAATAGACGCTGCTAATTCCTGAACAGCACTTGCCTGTTCCGTAGCACTTTGTGATAACATCTGTCCTGCAGATGCCACTTGTCCTGCACTCTCTGTTACTTTTAAAGATGCCCCTTCAATCTTTTCAATGGTTCCTACAAGCGAATTAGAAATGTTAAATAATGCCTGCTTTATCTTTGCAAATTCACCATCATAACTAAATTGAAGTGTATATTTTAAATTTCCTTCTGCTATCTGATTTAAAACTTTTGTTATCTCATCAATGTAATCCACATAGTTTCTCAAAGTTTCCGTTGTAACATTGAAGTTATCTGCCAAACTTCCCAATTCATCTGACGAATGGTATGTAATTGTCTCATTCAGAGATCCCTCTGCTATCTTTTTTGCAACACTGTCTATCTCTTTAATTGGTTTAATTACTAACCTCATTACGCACAGAATTACCACAAATGACAATGCTACTATACTGACTACAGAGCAAATAACCATAATGATTGTAATGCTGTTTAGGTCCCGCATTACTTCTTTATCCCGTACAAAGGTCACCAGCGTCCAATCTGCTCCTGAAAGTTTTGTAAGCTTTAAATTTAAAATATCATTTTCTATTTCATACTGGAATGTTCCTTCCTGCCCGTTTTTGATAAGACTTTCTACATATTGATACGCTTCTCCTGCTTCTCCTAATTGCTTTCCTACTAATGCTGCATCCCGAAATCCTAAAATCTTTAAACTAACATTATCAACCAGAAGGCAGCCTCCTGTTTCTTGTATTTGAACTTGCTGCACCAGTTTTGAAATTTCACCTAACTCTACATCTGCAGCAACTACACCTCTTACATTTCCTTGTTTATCTTTTAACTGCCCGGAAACCCCTACTGCATATTGCTGGGTGCTTGCATTAAAATATGTTTCCCAAAACTGAACTTCGCTGGACTGAAGCCCATTCACATACCAAGTCTTCTCATAAATATTATAATTGCCGTCAGGTACAAATGTAGCATGTGTCATTTTCCCGTTTTTATCGGCAATATAAATTCCCTCTGGAAATGCACTGTTTTTCTGCATTGTGTATTTGATATATTCTTTTTCTTCTGCCGGAGTCATATCCATTAATTCTAATGCTTCTGCCTCTGCCTCAATAACCGAAGTTATTGTATTAATCCATCCCTCCACTTCTTTATAAACACTCTCTGTTGTCTTATTGAGAAGTTGTTCGCTTTCGCTTTTTATAATTTTTGATGTACTGAAATATAGTCCTGATAAAACCAGTATGATAACTACCGCTATTGCTGGTATAATTTCCAAGCTGACTTTTGCAATAATCCCTATTTTTCTTTTTTCCTTGTTTTCTTTCATAGCAAACCACCTCATATCATTTTACTTTTATAATAATGTCAGGCCAAAAAAACTCTACCCAACACCCAGTCACTTAGATTTTTTACACGCAAAACCCCCCTAGTCTCCTTTTCTTCTGCAAAAAACAAAAACGAGACTAAGGGGATATTAAGATTCAAATTGCTCTCTTTTATTTTACATATTTTTACATTGTCTTTATATATTATCGGCAATATTCTACATATCTTTAGCTTTTAATGCCGCAAATCGCAAATGTATAATTTTTTTGCAAGTCTGCAACTTTTTTCCAGCAAATAGAATCTATAATCATATATGAAATCTAATAAACGCGCAAGGAGACGATCCTATGAAGAAAATGAAGTGGAAACATTTTGCTATTGCAGCCACCGCTGCCAGTATACTGGCAGGATGCAGTCCGTATGCCCCTATTGAAACACCCAAAACATCAGAAGCAAACAGAAAAAGCCAGCACACCCGAAATTCAAGCAGAAGAGACCCAGCCCTCCGAAGACAGCGTCTCTGAAGCATCAGAAACATCTTTAGCTGATATAAAGAACCTGGTCGGAATGAAAGACAAGGACACTGCAGATTTATTTGGCGGCGGCCAGGAAAACCGGAATGGTGACTTTTATATTGGACGTATTTACCAGGTGATTCTGGATGGAAATGAATACTCGATGTTTACTTCCTGCGGGCAAGACAGCACTGTAGAATCTGTATCTTTATGGATTGTAAACGGAGAAAGGGATGTTACAGATGAAGAGGTGCAATACTGGGAAGACCAAATTTCTGAATTAATGGAAACAGAGCCTTCCTATGACGAAAAATTATCAGAAGGCGGAAGCCAAAATCGAAAATGGATTTCAGGAGGTTTCATTGCTGGAATGAATCAGATGAAAGATATCCTTACTATTAGTTTCCAGCCAGCCGTTGGCGAATTAAAGTAAGCTCGTATTTTTAATCCGGGAGATTTCCAGTGTACTGTCTCGTTCACTTTCAGTATAATGACGCAGAATGAATTTTCAGCCTGTAAGGCGGAGGAATGAGGCGATGCGGCGGCATCGTCGATTGACGACAACGCAGCAGATGGAAATTCATTCTGCGTCATTATGAGAAATGCGAGTGAGACAGTACACTAGCGGTTACCAAATCACCAAAAATCTCCCGAAGCACTGGATATTTGCACAAACATAAAAAAGCACCAACCCCACAGCTCTCGGTCTGCAAAATCAGTACTCTTTAGTGCACCTTCAGGGACTCGAACCCTGGACAAATAGATTAAGAGTCTACTGCTCTACCAA
>JBKUOG010000013.1:0-103381 GCA_046957575.1 Lachnospiraceae bacterium
CTAAGGGAGAGGCCATTGCAGCTAAAAAACCAGCAGCATTTCAAAAGCTGATCCATGCCTATCAGATGGTGTTTTCGGATTTGAAATACTTCCCCATTCCCCAAATGACGGCTGATGGGACAAAGGATGTCTGCTATGAAAATGGATGGATGGATCCCAGAAGCTATGGGGGAGACAGAGGACATGAAGGCTGCGACATCATGGGAGGTGAGTATCCTTCTGGTTTCTATCCGGTTATCAGCATGAGCGACGGTGTTGTAGAAAAATGCGGATGGCTGGAACAGGGAGGATGGCGTCTGGGAATTAGGACTCCCGGCGGCCTGTATGTCTATTATGCCCATCTTTATGGATATGCAAAAGAGTGGAAGGAGGGGGACATTGTATCAGCAGGCACTTTGCTGGGATTTATGGGAGACACTGGATACTCGAAAATAGAAGGGACCACTGGGAATTTTCCGGTACACCTCCATATCGGATTGTACTTAAGGACGGACAACTATGAAGAATTATCTGTAAACCCGTATTGGATTCTCCGTTATCTGGAACAATACCGGCTGAACTGTTTGGGTAAAACTATGCATATTGCGCATATCATTTTCAAAGGGGATATGATAAAATAAATGTAACAGTTCAGCCATGCGAAGATTCAGACAGGAAAAAGCGTTGAAAGCTTGTTTCATAAGAGTTTTCCTGTCTGAATCTTCATAGGGCAGACGCCTGGCACTTCTTGCACGCTTACAGCATGCAAGAAAATACATGGCTGAACTGTTACAAATAAATAGCGGTGACATGATAAACGCATTTTCAAAAGAGGGTATATGGAAAAACAAATCAGGCTGCCAGAAGAATACCTGCAGCATATGAAATCTCTTCTGGGAGAAAAAGAGTATCTGGATTATATTAAAAGTTTTGATAGTAAACGGTATCAGGGACTTCGGGCCAATGGTATTAAAATAACGCCGAAACGCCTGAAAGAACTGGCGCCATGGGAACTGGAAAAGATCCCCTGGATTCCCAATGGATTCTACTATGGGGAGGACGCAAAGCCGGCCAAAGATCCCTATTATTATGCCGGCTTATACTACCTTCAGGAGCCGAGCGCCATGACGCCTGCGTCCACCCTTCCCATTCATCCCGGTGACAAAGTGCTGGATTTGTGCGCTGCGCCAGGAGGAAAGAGTACGGAATTGGGCGCAAAATTAAAGGGGCAGGGAATCCTGATTTCCAACGATATCAGCAATTCCAGGGCAAAAGCCTTATTAAAAAACCTGGAACTTTCCGGAATTTCCAATTTCTGCGTGACCAGCGAAACGCCGGAACATTTATCTGCCTGCTTTCCGGAATTTTTTGATAAAATCCTGGTGGACGCTCCCTGTTCCGGGGAGGGGATGTTCCGCAAAGAGCGGGATATGGTAAAAGACTGGATGGAGAAAGGCCCCAGCCACTATGCAAAGATTCAAAAGCAGATCGTAAAAGAAGCGGTAAAAATGCTAAAGCCAGGAGGGTATCTGATGTATTCCACCTGTACATTTTCTCTGAATGAAGATGAGGGAATTATCAAATACATTCTGGAAGAGTTTCCGGATATGAGCCTTTTGTCTCTTCCGACATTTGAAGGGGCCAGCAGAGGCATCGGTCTTACCGGCTGTCTTAGGCTGTTTCCCCACAAGCTGAAAGGGGAAGGGCATTTTATTGCTTTGATGCATAAACAAAAGCCCTTGCCGTCCGCCAGCCTTTTAGAAGAATATTATGCCGGCAAAAACGACAAATCCGGTAAAGAACCGGCAGAAGTAAAACAGGCAGCCAGCACCAAAGAAGAGTTTTTACAGGTAATGGAGTTTTTATCTCATTGCAGGCCGATTTCGGAAAACTCTGAGGCAAAACAGTGGGATCCGGCCAGGCTTTTAGAAAAAAACAATCAGATTTACTATCTGCCGGATGGATTTGTAAGAGATACCGGACTGCGTTTTTTAAGAACCGGACTGTTCCTTGGAGAACTGAAAAAAGACCGGTTTGAACCGTCTCAGGCCTTTGCTATGGCTTTAAGGTGGGGACAGTATGAAAATGAACTCTCTTTTTCCAGAGAAGATGACCGGGTACTTCGCTATTTAAAAGGAGAGACGGTTTCTTTGACTGAGAAGGAGAGCGGCACATTATCCTCCGGGTGGTGTCTGGTATGTGTGGATCAGTTTCCCCTTGGCTGGGCAAAGCTTATCGGCCAAAACCTGAAAAATAAATATTATGCCGGATGGCGGTGGATGTAATGGGAAAAGAGACGAAACCCCTTATGCGGCTGGACAAGTTTTTAGGGGAGATGGGAAAGGGAACCAGAAGCCAGATAAAGGAAATGGCAAGAAAGGGCCGAATTTGTGTAAATGGGCAGACCGAAAAAAAGTCGGATCGAAAAGTGGATCCTGCTGTGGATGAGATTGTGTTAGACGGCTGCCCAGTGACTTACCGGGCTTTTGAATATTACATGCTAAATAAACCTGAGGGAGTGGTTTCTGCCACAGAGGACAGCCGGTATCAGACGGTCATTGATTTGATTAACGGGGCAGTGCGGACAGATTTGTTCCCGGTGGGACGGCTGGATATTGACACAGAAGGACTGCTGCTCATTACCAATGACGGGGATCTGGCTCACCGCCTCCTTTCTCCGAGACACCATGTGGACAAGACCTATTATGCCCATGTGACCGGAAGGGTTCCAGAGAATATCAGGGAGCAGTTTCAAAAAGGAATTGTGTTAGAAGATGGCACCCAGTGTATGCCGGCCAGACTGGAAATCCTTTCAGAGCCGTTAGAAGACGGGAAACAGGCAGTAAGACTCACTATTCAGGAGGGAAAATTTCATCAGGTAAAGCGAATGTTTGAGGCCGTAAACTGCCGGGTAGTCTACTTAAAACGGATTTCCATGGGTCCCCTTCTTCTGGATGGAAACCTGCGTCCGGGAGAATATCGGACGCTTACAGATGCAGAGATTACATTATTAAAAAACAGGGGAGATTGGATTGAAGAATCAGATAAAAGCAGCGATTTTTGACTTGGACGGAACCCTGGTGGATTCCATGTGGATGTGGAAAGCCATTGATATGGAATATCTGAGTCGTTACGGACATGAGTGTCCCAAAAATCTTCAGCGGGCCATTGAGGGCATGAGTTTTACAGAGACCGCAGCGTACTTTAAAGAACAGTTTGCCATTCCGGAATCTTTGGAAGAAATCAAGGCAGCGTGGATCTTGATGGCCATGGACAAATACTGTAAAGAAGTTCCGTTAAAGACAGGGGCAGACAGACTTTTAAAAGCTTTAAAAGAACATGGCATCAAGACCGGGATTGCCACCAGCAACGGCAGGGAACTTGTAGATGCTGTATTAAATTCCCTTGGGATTGCAGAATATTTTGACGCGGTCACAGTAGGGTGCGAGGTAAAGGCTGGAAAACCGGCGCCGGACATTTATCTGGAGACGGCAAAAAGACTGGAAGTAAAACCGGAAGAATGTGTGGTGTTTGAGGACATTCCCGCAGGGATTTTAGCCGGCAAACGGGCAGGAATGACAGTTTTTGCAGTAAATGATGAATTTTCTAAAGACTTAAAACAAGAAAAAGAAGAACTGGCAGATTATTTTATTGAAGATTTTCTGCAGCTATTTCATAAAAACGGGGACGAGTTATCAGAGGTGTTTCAATGATTCATGATTTTTTGCCTATCAGCCGGAAAGACATGGAAAAAAGAGGCTGGGAACAGTGCGATTTTGTATATATTACAGGGGATGCCTATGTGGATCACCCTTCCTTTGGCACAGCCATTATCAGCCGCGTGCTGGAGGCAAAAGGCTATAAGGTAGGGATCATTTCCCAGCCGGACTGGAAGGATGATAAAAGCATTACCATTTTGGGAGAACCCCGTCTTGGTTTTTTAGTTTCTTCCGGCAATATGGATTCTATGGTCAATCACTACAGTGTATCCAAAAAGCGGCGGAAAAGCGATGCCTATACGCCGGGAGGGGTCATGGGACGGCGGCCGGACTATGCGGCAGTAGTTTACTCTAATTTAATTCGCAGGACCTTTCCGAAAATTCCCATTATTATCGGAGGGATTGAGGGAAGTCTGCGCCGTCTGGCCCACTACGATTACTGGTCCAATAAGCTGAAGCATTCCATTCTCATAGATTCCCAGGCAGATCTGATATCCTACGGAATGGGGGAACATTCCATTGTGGAAATTGCAGATGCCCTGGATTCTGGAATCAATATTAAGGACATTACGTTTATAAACGGCACTGTGTATAAGACAAATTCTTTAGAATCCGTATATGACGTCCAGATTCTGCCTTCTTTTGATGAAATCAAAAAAGATAAGCGCCTCTACGCCCAGAGTTTTTATACCCAGTATTTGAATACGGATTTTGTTACAGCAAAACGCCTGGCGGAGCCGTATCGGGAAAACCTGTTTGTGGTTCAGAATCCGCCTGCCAGACCGCTTACCATGGAAGAAATGGATGATGTGTATAGTCTTTCTTATATGAGACGCAGTCATCCTTCTTATGAAAAAGATGGAGGCGTTCCGGCTTTTTCAGAAGTGAAATTCAGCCTTATCAGCAACCGGGGCTGTTTTGGATCTTGCAGTTTTTGTGCTCTGACTTTCCATCAGGGGCGTGTGATCCAGGCCAGAAGCCATGAATCGCTGGTGGAAGAAGCCAAACTTCTGACAGAAGAGGCGGATTTTAAAGGATATATTCATGATGTAGGAGGTCCAACTGCCAATTTCCGCTATCCGGCCTGCGACAAACAGCTAACTCATGGGGCCTGCAAAAACCGCCAGTGTCTCTTTCCGACTCCCTGTAAAAATTTAAAAGCCGATCATGGAGATTATATAGAACTTTTAAGAAAACTGCGCTCCATTCCAAAGGTAAAAAAAGTGTTTATCCGATCCGGTATCCGGTTTGATTATGCGTTGGCAGATCCGGGAAAAAAGTTTTTAAAAGAATTGTGCCAGTACCATGTCAGCGGACAATTAAAAGTTGCGCCGGAACATGTGTCGGATGAAGTTTTAACCAAAATGGGGAAACCAGAAAATAAAGTGTACCGCCAGTTCTGTGAAGAATACAAAAAAACCAACGAAAAACTGGGATTAAAGCAGTATCTGGTGCCCTATCTGATGTCCTCTCATCCCGGCTCTACTATGAAGGCTGCAGTCGAACTGGCGGAATATCTGCGGGATCTGGGATATATGCCGGAGCAGGTTCAGGATTTTTATCCCACTCCGTCTACAATTTCCACCTGTATGTATTACACCGGACTGGACCCAAGGACTATGAAGCCGGTCTACGTGCCTGTAAATCCCCACGAAAAGGCCATGCAGAGAGCGCTGATCCAGTACCGGCGTCCGGAAAACCGTTCTCTGGTGGAGGAGGCCCTTCAGATAGCAAAAAGGACAGATTTAATCGGCTACGGGCCAAAATGTCTGATCCGCCCAAAACGTTTGGAATCTGGACAGACCGGACCGGCAAAGTCGTCTAAAAAGCTTTTGGACAGCCATTTGAGGAATCGGACAAAACCTAAGAAAACCATACGCAACGTTCACAAGAAATCGGGGTAACGAAAGTCAGGAGGAAGGGAGTTCCCATGAAAATAAATTGGAAAAAAGCTGACAGACCAGATGAATTAATTACCAGATACAGGGAAGAGGTGCCCTATCTTTCTTTTCCTGTTCTGGAAGAATCCGGCATGGTAAAACATGGATTTTCTACTCGTTACGGGGGAGTCAGTACCGGACGCTATGAATCTATGAATCTCTCTTTTTCGAGAGGAGGTGATAAGAATCTGGTGCAGGAAAACTATTGCCGTATGGCTCAGGCTTTGCAGGTGGATGTAAAAAAGATGGTGACTTCCTGGCAGTCCCATACCACCAATGTCCGCAATGTGACAGAAGAGGATTTGGGAAAGGGAATCTGGAGGGAACGGGATTATCGGGATGTAGACGGCCTGATTACCAACATTCCAGGGATTACGCTGGTGACCTTTTATGCAGACTGCGTACCCTTGTATCTTTTAGACCCGGTTCACAGGGCTATTGGCCTGTCTCACTCCGGCTGGAGAGGAACGGTTAATCGGATGGGAGAAAAGACCCTGGATGCAATGTCTGCTGCTTTTGGAACCAGGGCAGAAGATGTGATTGCCTGTATTGGGCCAAGTATCTGCAAATCCTGTTTTGAAGTGGGGGAAGAGGTAGTGGAGGTATTTTGCCAGAACTTTTCTTCCAAACACTTGGACAGTCTGTTTTTTTCCAACGGAAAACCTGGAAAATACCAGTTGGATTTGTGGAAAGCCAATGAGATTGTATTTTGGGAAGCAGGCGTTTTGCCGGCAAATGTCCACACCACCAATATCTGCACCATGTGCAATCCAAAGCATTTGTATTCTCACCGGGTTATGGGCGATGAAAGAGGCAATCTGGCTGCATTCTTGTGCTTAAATGATGTCGAGCTTTAAATGAGCCGAAATAAAAGCAAAGCCGCTGCAAAATAGATGATAGAATATCTATTTTACAGCGGCCTTTTTGTGAGATGATTTTAGCAGTCTCTTGCGGCCTGATATTTATGAAGAAGTGTTTGAATTTTTTCAGTAGGAGATAAAGAGGCGCTGATGGACACGTCATGATTTAGAGAATTTATGATAGCAGCCATATATTTGCTCATATCAGCCTCAATGTACCATGGGCGGGTCAAAAGTTCTGCCGGACGATAGTTTAAGTTTGTGGTGATAACATAGTCGATGTATCCCCGGTTGTAGAACTCGTCAAATTTCTCCAGACCGCTGGTAAACAGACCAAAGGTACAGCAGACAACTACCTTTTTAGCTTTACGCTCTTTCAGTTCTCTGGCTGTATCCAACATGCTCTCTCCAGAAGAAATCATATCGTCAATGATTAATACAGTCTTTCCCTCTACAGAACTGCCTAAAAATTCATGGGCCACAATGGGATTGCGCCCATCTACCACTCTGGAATAATCTCTGCGCTTATAGAACATGCCCATATCCACACTTAAGTTATTGGCCAGATATACCGCGCGGTTCATGGCGCCTTCATCAGGGCTGATAATCATCAGATGATCTTTGTCAATCTGTAAGGTGTGATCATGGGAGAACAGCGCTTTTATAAATTGATAGGTGGGCATAAAGTTGTCAAATCCCTTTAGGGGAATGGCGTTCTGGACTCTTGGGTCATGGGCGTCAAAGGTAATGATGTTGGATACACCCATATTGATTAACTCGACTAAGGCCATGGCGCAGTCTAAAGATTCTCTTTTGGAGCGCTTGTGCTGGCGGCCTTCATATAAGAACGGCATAATGACGTTGACCCTGTGGGCAGTTGCACTGCAGGCGCCGATCAGTCTTTTTAAATCCTGAAAGTGATCATCTGGAGACATGTGATTGGTATAACCATTTACTGTATAGGTTAAGCTGTAATTGGTGATATCGGCCATGGCAAAAATATCAGTGCCTCGAACCGATTCATTTAAAACAGCTTTGGCTTCGCCGGTTCCAAAACGGGGGCAGAAGCACTTTAATAAGTAAGATTCTGCATCATAACCGCGGTAATTTAAATCTTCTTTGCGGCGAAGCAGTTCTTCGGTGTCATTCTTCCGGAATGTAACAATGTGATCGTTTACCTTTTGGGCCAGATCCTTACAGCTTTCTAAAGCCGCAAGCTTTAACGGGCCTACAGGCAGGGAATTTTGAAAAACAAAAGAATGTTTCATGATTATCCTCCGTAAAAGTTGTGGGGTTATTTTTTCACACTATTCTTATACCATTTTCCGGGGAGCAGCGTCAATAGGAGCCGGGATTTTTTTGCTCTATAACTTGTCAAAGGGAGTCTGGTCCTGTATACTAGAAGAAACAGAGAGGAAGGCAAACTACTATGAGTAAATTATATAGAGGGCATCGGATTGCCAGCATAGATCCCGGCTCCATTGCCGAAGAAATGGAACTGGAGGCCGGAGACTGCCTGCTGACCATAAACGGGCAGGAAATCGAAGATATTTTTGATTATCAATACTATGTAAACAGCGACCAGATGACCATGGTAATCCGCAAGGCAGACGGAGAAGAATGGGAACTGGACATTGAAAACAACTATGAGGACTTAGGCATTAATTTTGAAAATAGTTTAATGAGCGATTACAAGTCCTGTACCAACAAGTGCATCTTCTGCTTTATTGACCAGATGCCTCCGGGTATGAGAGACACCCTGTATTTTAAGGACGACGATTCCAGACTGTCTTTTCTGCAGGGCAATTATGTGACCCTGACCAATATGAAGGAAAAGGACATTGACCGGATTATCCGGTTTAAACTGTCCCCGATTAATATTTCGGTTCACACAACCAACCCCCAGCTTCGCTGCCAGATGCTCCACAACCGGTTTGCAGGAGAAGCGTTAAAGCTGATTGACAAGCTGTATGATGCCCAGACTCCGATGAACGGTCAGATCGTATTGTGCAGGGGAATCAACGACGGGAAAGAATTAAACCGTACCATTTCCGACCTGACCAGGTATCTTCCCTATATGGAAAGCGTTTCTGTAGTGCCGGTAGGACTTTCTAAATTCCGGGACGGCCTGCATCCTTTAGAACCGTTTACAAAGAAAGACGCAGAAGAGACCATTGACTTAATCGAGTCCTGGCAGAAAAAGATTTATGAAGAACATGGTATTCATTTCATCCATGCCAGCGACGAGTTTTATATTCTGGCAGAGCGGGCTTTGCCGGAAGAAGAACGCTACGACGGCTATCCCCAGTTAGAAAATGGCGTAGGGATGCTGAGACTTCTGGCTTCTGAGGTAAAGGAGGCGTTAGAAGAAAAGAAGGATAAAGAGGACAAAGACGCCATAAAAGGAGACATTTCCATTGCCACCGGACGCTTGGCTTATCCGTATTTAAAGAAGTATACCGACTGGATTATGGACGAGTATCCAGGCCGTAAGATCCATTTATACGCCATCCGGAACGACTTTTTCGGCGAGCAGATTACCGTAGCCGGACTGATTACCGGACAGGACATTATGGCCCAGTTAAAAGGCAGGGAATTAGGGGATTACCTGCTGCTTCCGGCCTGTATGTTCCGCAGCGGCGAGGAAGTTTTCTTAGACGACGTAACCAGAACAGAGATACAAAACGCTTTACAAGTTCCGGTACGTATAGTAAAATCAAGCGGATATGACCTGGTGGAAACCATTCTTCATCCAGAGGAAGAAGACGGCCTGCCGGTCTATGAGGGCTATGAGCCGGAACGAATTTTTGAACACCGTCCGGGGGACCATATGGAAATTGGCCCAGACGGGATTGTGTTTGAGGTAGAATAAGGAGGAACTATGAGTAAACCAGTAGTCGCAGTCGTAGGCCGCCCAAACGTGGGTAAATCTACGTTGTTTAATGTATTGGCAGGAGAAGCAATTTCCATTGTGAAAGATACGCCAGGAGTAACCAGAGACCGGATCTATGCAGACTGTAACTGGCTGGATCGGAACTTTACCCTGATTGATACCGGCGGTATTGAGCCGGACAGCAAGGATATTATCCTGTCCCAGATGAGGGAGCAGGCAGAGATTGCCATTGAGACGGCAGACGTCATCATCTTTATTGTAGACGTACGACAGGGTCTGCAGGATTCTGACTCCAAAGTGGCAGATATGCTGCGCAAGTCCAGAAAGCCGGTTGTACTGGCAGTCAATAAAGTAGACAGCATCCAGAAGTTTGGCAATGATGTATACGAGTTTTACAATCTGGGAATCGGCGATCCGGTTCCGGTATCTGCAGCATCCAGACTGGGAATCGGCGATTTGTTAGACGAGGTTGCCAAACATTTCCCAGAGTCTCAGGGAGAAGAAGAGGAAGATGAGCGTCCCCGCATTGCAGTCGTTGGAAAACCCAATGTAGGCAAGTCTTCCCTGATTAATAAGTTATTAGGAGAAAACAGGGTAATTGTTTCTAACATTGCAGGAACGACCAGAGACGCCATTGATACAGAGATTACCCATAACGGAACCGACTACGTATTTATTGATACCGCAGGTCTCCGCCGCAAAAATAAGATTAAAGAAGATCTGGAGCGGTACAGCATTATCCGTACCGTTACGGCAGTAGAGCGGGCCGATGTGGTGGTTGTGGTCATCGACGCTACCGAAGGCGTTACCGAGCAGGACGCTAAAATCGCCGGAATTGCCCACGACAGGGGAAAAGGCATTATTGTGGCAGTCAATAAATGGGATGCCATCGAAAAGAACGACAAGACCATTTACGAATACACTAGAAAAATAAAAGAAGTATTGTCCTTTATGCCGTATGCAGAATATTTATTTATCTCTGCAGAAACTGGACAGCGTTTAAACAAGCTGTTTGACTTAATCGACATGGTAAGGGAAAACCAGACTTTACGAATCGCTACCGGCGTATTAAATGAGATTATGACGGAAGCTGTAGCAATGCAGCAGCCGCCGTCTGATAAGGGCAAACGGTTAAAGCTTTACTACATGACCCAGGTGGCAGTAAAACCGCCCACATTTGTTATCTTTGTAAATGACAAAGAACTGATGCATTTTTCCTATACCAGATATCTGGAAAACAAAATCAGAGAAGCATTTGGTTTCCGCGGCACTGCCCTGCGGTTCTTAATCAGGGAGAGAAAAGCAAAGGAGCAATAAGAATGGAACGGGTATTATGTCTTGCAATCGGATATGTATTTGGACTTATTCAGACCGGATATTTTTATGGGAAGCTCCATGGAGTGGATATCCGTAACCATGGAAGCGGCAACTCCGGCACTACCAATGCCCTGCGGGTCCTGGGAAAAAAGGCGGGGCTTATCGTATTTGCCGGAGACTTTTTAAAAACCTTTGTGCCCTGCGTTCTGGTAAGAATGTTTCTGGGAGACGGAGCGCTGTACAGTCATGTTTTGGTTCTTTACACAGGTCTGGGCGTTACCCTGGGACACAATTACCCATTTTATTTAGGTTTTAAAGGGGGCAAAGGAATCGCGGCCATGGCTGGCATTTTAATGGCCAGTGACTGGCGGATTACATTAATCTGTGCGGCGGTATTTATTGGCACGGTTGTCATTACCCGCTACGTATCTTTAGGGTCCCTTCTGGTAGCGGCTATTTTTCTGGCTATGACAGCGTATTTTACCTTTACCGGAAGTTATGGGACGGCTGTACTCCATGATGTGTCTGGTATGACTTCCCTGAATACATCGTATCTCCAATGGGAATGCGTGGCAGCCGCATTTGTCATTGCGGCTATGGCCTTCTGGCGCCACCGCGCCAATATTAAGCGGCTGCTCCATGGAACAGAAAATAAACTTGGAGCAAAAAAATCTTAAAAGGCAGAGAAGGAGAATGAAACATGGCAGCGATTGGGGTAATTGGTTCCGGAACATGGGGAACCGCATTGGCTGTTTTACTGGTTCAAAATAAAAATCAGGTTGCATTGTGGTCTGCTTTTGCAGAAGAAGCGGATAAAATCAGGACAGAAAGAAAACACCCAAACCTTCCAGAAGCCGTAATTCCGGAAGAATTAGAGATTACTACGGATTTACAGGCAGCTATGGAAGGAAAAGAGATTCTGGTTCTGGCGGTTCCTTCTATTTTTGTCCGTCAGACAGCGGCAAAGATAGCTCCTTTCTGCAAAAAAGGCCAGATTGTGGTCAATGTGTCAAAAGGAATTGAGGAAAAGACTTTAAAAACTCTGTCCGAGGTTATAGAAGAGGAACTTCCCATGGCTGACGTGGCAGTCCTTTCCGGACCCAGTCATGCAGAAGAGGTCAGCCGTCTCCTTCCCACCACCTGTGTGGCAGGAGCTCATAAAAGAGAGACCGCCGAGAAGATTCAGACTGTTTTTATGAGTCAGGCGTTCCGGGTTTATACAAGTCCGGACATGATTGGCATAGAAGTAGGGGCGGCTCTTAAAAACGTAATCGCCCTGGCTGCCGGAATGGCAGACGGACTGGGGTATGGAGACAATACAAAAGCAGCGCTGATTACCAGGGGAATTGCGGAAATCGGCCGTCTTGGAGCAGCAATGGGCGGAAAGCCCCAGACCTTTGCAGGACTTTCCGGTATCGGCGATCTGATTGTGACCTGCGCCAGTATGCACAGCCGCAACCGTAGGGCCGGAATCCTTATTGGAAAAGGCTATTCCATGGAAGAAGCCATGAAAGAAGTAAAAATGGTGGTAGAGGGTGTGTACTCTGCCAAAGCGGCTCTGGCCTTGTCCAAGAAGTACCAGGTGCCGATGCCAATCGTCGAGCAGGTCAACCAGATTTTATTTGAAGGAAAGCCGGCAAAAGAAGCAGTGGCGGATTTAATGCTTCGGGATCGCCAGATTGAGAGCAGGGATTTGGACTGGGACGTTTAAACTCCTTCACAATAACCATTCGGAATAAGACCTATAAATAACGCTTATAATACGCCTGTTTTTTCAGTGAAAATGAGAAAACAGGCGTTTCAAATGGTTGACAATAACCGGTTTCCTCACTATAATTTAGAAAAGCTTTCGAGAAACGGCTTTTTGGCGAAGGTAAAGGGAAAATCCAGTTGCCGGAAGCCGTTTTCCCTGGCCGGAAGTGTACGCATAGGACGAACAGTGTCCGCCTATGAGCGGATATTCCAAATAAAACCAGGGGAAAGAAGAGGAGGAATTATTATGAAAAAGAGAGTTTTAAGTTTGGTTTTAGCAGCAGCTATGGCAGCTTCCCTTACTGCCTGCGGCGGATCAGAGGGAGCAGAACAGACAACGGCTGCAGAAGCAGGAAAAACAGAGGCTGCAGATGCTGGCAGCAGCGGACAGGAAGCAGCAGACGGGACAGTGTGGAAGATTGGTTCCATGGGACCGCTGACCGGTCCAAATGCGATTTATGGAAATGCAGTGGTAAACGGCGCCCAGGTTGCAGTGGATGAAATCAATGCAGCAGGCGGCATTAACGGTTACCAGATTGAATACAAAGGCGCAGATGATGAGAGCGATGCGGAAAAGTCCATTAACGCTTACAACAGCTTAAAGGACTGGGGAATGCAGATTTTAGTCGGCGCAACTACTTCCAACTCCTGCATTGCAGTTGCAGCCAAATCTGCACAGGATAATCTGTTCCAGATTACTCCTTCCGGTTCTGCAGTAGAGTGCGCAGAAAATCCCAACGTATTCCGTGTCTGCTTCTCCGATCCGGATCAGGGCGCAGCTTCTGCAAAATATATTGGCGAGCACAAGCTGGCAACAAAGGTTGCGGTAATCTACGACAGTTCTGACGTGTATTCCAGTGGTATTTATTCAAAGTTTGCAGCAGAGGCTGCTAACCAGGGATTAGAGATTGTAGCAGAAGAAGCATTTACTGCAGATACCAATAAAGATTTTACTACCCAGTTACAGAAGGCAAAAGATGCAGGCGCTGAGTTAGTATTCCTTCCATTCTACTATACTGAGGCGGCTCTGGTATTAAGCCAGGCAAACACAATGGGATGGGATCCAATCTTCTTCGGATGCGACGGTATGGACGGCATCTTAGGCGTGAAGAACTTTGATACCAGCCTGGCAGAAGGCCTGATGCTTCTGACTCCATTTGCAGCCGATGCAGCCGATGACTTAACCGTTAATTTTGTTACGACTTACAAAGAGAAATACGGCGACACCCCAATCCAGTTTGCAGCAGATGCATACGACGCAGTATATGCAGTAAAGGCAGCAATCGAGGATGCAGGCGCAACTCCGGATATGAGCGTATCTGACATTTGCGAAGCAATGAAAGCTTCTATGGTTAAGGTTTCCGTAGACGGCCTGACTGGCGCAGGCATGACCTGGAATGCAGACGGAGAACCTTCTAAGGCGCCAAAGGCAGTAAAGATTGAAAACGGCGCTTACGTTTCTATGGAATAATTATTTTTAAACAGATCTGATATTAAATGACAGGGAGCTGCTGCACAGTGGAAGCAAAACCAATTTCCCAGGCAGCAGCTTTTCTCGGCATTAAAAAAACAAGAGGTGTCACAACATGAGTTTTTTGTCCTATCTAATCAGCGGAATCAGCCTGGGAAGCGTATATGCGATTATCGCCCTGGGCTACACAATGGTTTACGGCATCGCAAAGATGCTGAATTTTGCCCACGGCGATATTATCATGGTCGGTGGATATATGGTATTTATCGTAGTGAGCACAATGGGTCTGCCTCCGGCAGCAGGAATTATCACTGCAGTGGTGGTATGTACCTTATTAGGTGTGGTGGTTGAGAGGATAGCGTACAAACCTCTCCGGGGCGCCTCTCCGTTAGCAGTCCTGATTACGGCAATCGGCGTCAGCTACCTGCTTCAGAATCTGGCTCTGCTGCTGTGGGGAGCCGATACCAAGGCGTTTACCTCTGTAGTCAGCATGGAACCTTTACGTCTGGCAGACGGCCAGCTGATGATTACGGGAGAAACCATTGTAACCATTGCAACCTGTATTGTGGTTATGGTTTCCTTAACCCTGTTTATCAACAAGACCAAGACCGGTCAGGCCATGCTTGCCGTATCGGAAGACAAAGGCGCGGCAACCTTAATGGGAATCAATGTAAACCGCACCATTTCCATTACCTTTGCCATTGGTTCCGCTCTGGCGGCAGTAGCAGGCGTGCTGCTGTGCTCCGCTTATCCGTCTTTAACGCCTTATACAGGCGCCATGCCAGGCATTAAGGCCTTCGTAGCTGCCGTATTCGGCGGCATTGGTTCTATTCCTGGAGCCATGATTGGCGGAATTTTACTGGGAGTGATTGAAAATCTTTCCAAAGCCTATATTTCTTCCCAGCTTTCCGACGCCATTGTATTCTCTGTCCTGATTATTGTCCTTCTGGTACGTCCGACTGGTATTATGGGCAAAAAAGTCAGCGAGAAAGTCTGATGATGGAGGAAACTGGTATGAAATTAGAAAAAGATAAAAAGAACGTTTTAAAGAGCAGCTGGGTGACCTATGGAATGGTGGTCTTAGCCTATGTGCTGGTAGAAATTGCATTAAAGACCGGCCATATGTCCAGTCTGATGGAAGGCCTTCTGGTACCGTTATGTACCTATTCGATTCTGGCGGTTTCGTTAAATCTGGTAGTAGGGATTTCCGGTGAATTAAGCTTAGGCCATGCAGGATTTATGTGCGTAGGCGCATTTTCCGGCGCGCTGTTTTCCAAGGCTTTTAAGGGAAGCCTGGACCCGACCGTCAGCCTGATAATTGCCATTTTTATCGGCGCTGCCGTAGCTGCCGTATTCGGCATTCTCATTGGAATTCCGGTTCTCCGTCTGCGGGGCGACTATCTGGCTATTGTAACCCTGGCATTTGGAGAAATCATTAAAAATATTATTAACGCGATTTATCTGGGCGTGGATTCTTCCGGGCTTCATTTTTCCATGAAAAGCGAAGTGGCATTAAACTTAGATGCAGAAGGCACGGTTCTGATTAAAGGAGCACAGGGAATTACGGGAACGCCTTTGGCTTCCACCTTTACCATTGGCGTGATTTTGCTGCTGATTACCCTGGTAATTTCCATTAACCTGATTAATTCCCGTACAGGCCGGGCGATTATGGCTATTCGTGACAACCGGATTGCGGCAGAGTCCATCGGCCTTAACATTACAAAATACAAACTGCTGGCATTTACCGTATCTGCGGCGCTGGCAGGAGTAGCAGGCGTTTTATATGCCCACAACCTGACTACGCTGGCAGCTCTTCCGAAAAACTTCGGCTACAACCAGTCTATTATGATTCTGGTATTTGTCGTATTGGGCGGAATCGGAAACGTAAGAGGTTCCGTAATTGCGGCAGTTGTTCTGACCCTCCTTCCAGAACTTCTAAGAGGACTGAACAATTACCGTATGCTGATTTACGCCATTGTGCTGATTGCAATCATGCTGTTTAACTCCAGCCCGAAAGCCATTGAATTCCGGGAGAGGGCAGCACAGGCATTCCGGAAAAAGACAGTAAAAAAGGAGGCAGCATAATATGGCATCACCAATGCTGGAAGTAAAAAGCTTGAGTATCTCCTTTGGAGGATTAAAAGCAGTAGACGGATTTGATATTACCATTGAAAAAGGTCAGCTTTATGGCCTTATCGGCCCTAACGGTGCAGGAAAAACCACCGTATTTAACCTTTTGACCGGCGTATACAAACCAGATACCGGAAGCATTGTTCTGGACGGAAAAAATATTACCGGCAAAAAGACCATTGAAATCAACCAGTGCGGCATTGCCCGTACCTTCCAGAACATCCGTCTTTTTAAAGAACTGACCGTTTTAGATAACGTAAAAGCAGGCCTTCACAATCATCACCCGTATTCTGCCTTAACCGGTATTTTCCGCCTGCCTAAGTATTACAAGGTGGAAAAAGAGATGAATGAAAAAGCCATGGAGCTTTTAAAGGTATTTGACTTGGAACAGGAAGCCGGTTACAAAGCCTCTAACCTGCCTTACGGCAAGCAGAGAAAACTGGAGATTGCCAGAGCCCTTGCTACAGAACCCAAGCTTCTTTTGCTGGATGAGCCGGCAGCCGGCATGAATCCCAATGAGACGGCGGAACTGATGGAAACCATCCGGTTTGTGCAGGAAAAGTTTGACATGACCATTCTGCTCATTGAGCATGATATGAAGCTGGTATCGGGTATCTGCGAAAAGCTGACCGTACTGAATTTCGGCCAGGTGCTTGCAAGCGGAGATACCTCTGCAGTATTAAACGATCCACAGGTTATCACAGCATACCTGGGCGAATAAGGAGGAAGAGAACTATGGCAATGCTGGAAGTCAGGGATTTGGAAGTGTATTACGGCGTGATCCAGGCCATTAAAGGGATTTCCTTCGATGTAAACCAGGGAGAGATTATCGCTTTAATCGGCGCAAACGGAGCGGGAAAAACCACCATTCTCCACACTATAACCGGCCTGATTCCTTCCAAGGCAGGACACATTACCTATGAGGGAAACGATATTACCAAAATGCCGGGACATAAGCTGGTTCCCATGGGAATTGCCCATGTGCCGGAAGGACGCAGGGTGTTTGCCCAGCTGTCCGTATTACAGAACTTAAAACTGGGAGCTTTTACCAGAAATGACAAAGCAGAATTTGAAGACACTTTAAAAATAATCTACCAGAGATTCCCCAGACTGGAGGAACGCAAGAACCAGATGGCAGGAACTCTTTCCGGCGGCGAGCAACAGATGCTTGCCATGGGACGGGCGCTGATGAGCCATCCAAGACTTGTGGTAATGGATGAGCCGTCTATGGGACTTTCTCCTATCTATGTAAATGAGATTTTCGATATTATCCAGAAAATCAATGCAGACGGAGTAACGGTTCTTCTGGTAGAGCAGAATGCAAAAAAGGCATTATCCATTGCCGACAGAGCCTATGTATTAGAGACTGGAAACATCGTATTAGGCGGAGATGCCAAACAGCTTATGAACGATGAACGGGTAAAGAAGGCATATTTAAGCGAGTAAATTTCAAAGAGAATAAGAAAATACCCTCCTGCATATACTGTATCAGCACAGCAAGGGGGTATTTTTATGGACAATTTTCATGTATACAAAGATATTGAAGCCAGAACCAAAGGAGATATCTATATTGGAGTGGTAGGGCCGGTGCGGACGGGAAAGTCCACATTTATTAAGCGGTTTATGGAACTCCTTGTCATCCCTGGAATGGAAGATGAAAATCAGAAAAATCTAAGCCGTGACGAACTTCCCCAGAGCGCGGCAGGAAAGACCATTATGACAACAGAGCCTAAGTTTATCCCGAAAGAAGCGGCAAAGATTCAGTTGGGAGAAGGACTTGAGGCAAAAGTGCGTCTTATTGACTGTGTGGGGTTTATGGTGGACGGAGCTGCCGGACATATTGAAAATGACACAGAGCGGATGGTAAAAACCCCCTGGTACGATTACGAAATCCCATTTACAAAAGCAGCGGAAATTGGAACCAGAAAGGTGATTACGGATCATTCTACCATTGGAATTGTAGTGACGACAGACGGCTCCTTTGGAGATATTAAGCGCCCCGGTTACATAGCTGGTGAGAAGACAGCAGTAGAGGAATTGAAGGCAATCGGAAAACCATTTATTATGCTGTTAAATTGTGAACGCCCCTATTCCGAAGAAAGCATAAAACTTTCCAGAGACTTGGAAAAAGAATACCAGATTTCGGTCATGCCGGTTAACTGTGAGCAGTTAAAAAAAGAGGATGTTACCCATATTTTAGAAAAGGTGCTGAAGGAATTTCCAGTAACGGAAATGGATTTTTATATTCCCAAATGGCTGGAGCTTCTGCCGTCCTCCCACTGGCTGAAAGAAGCCATTATTCAAAAAGCCAGAGAGATGATTCAAAAGACCGGATATATGAAAGAAGTAGCCAAACAGAAGCAGCCGCTGGAATCCGAAGAGGGACCGATAGGATTTTTAAATCTCCGCCAGATGAATATGGCAGATGGCTCTGTGGCTGTGGATATGCAGGTAGATGATAGTTTCTATTATCAAACCTTAAGCGATTATGTGGGACTGCCCATAGCCGGAGAGTATGAACTGATGCAGACTTTAAGCAGTCTGGCTCATATGCAGAAGGAATATCAGAAAGTAGAAAATGCCATGAATCAGGTGCGGATGAAAGGATATGGGGTCGTTACCCCGGAACGGGAAGAGATCGTCCTGGATGAGCCACAGGTCATTCGTCATGGAAACAAGTACGGAGTGAAAATGAAAGCCCAGGCTCCGTCTGTAAATCTGATCAAAGCCCATATTGAAACAGAAATTGCGCCGATTGTGGGAAGTGAGCAGCAGGCAAGAGACTTGATTGATTACATAAAGAAAAACAGCCAGGATGGGGATGACGGCATTTGGGAGACCAATATTTTCGGAAAGTCCGTAGAGCAGATTGTAGAAGACGGAATCCAGGCTAAAATTTCCCAGCTGACCGAAGACTGCCAGATGAAACTTCAGGATACTCTGCAGAAAATAATCAATGACAGCAATGGAGGTATGATTTGCATTATCATTTAATGTGTGGTATAATATGAACACTTGATGAGGTATATTTTTTAAGGATGTGATACAGACAGGAGGTTCGCTGAGTAGACAGGGGATTTCCTGTCTGTATTTGTTACCAAGTATCAGGAAAAGCTGCCAGTGGCAGGTTTTCCTGGCTGTAAGATTCCGGAAGCGCGCCAGTGGCAGGCGTTTCCAATAAAAATTGCTGACAGGAGGGGTGTTTTATGAAGCTTATGTTTATCGGAGCAGATCATGAGGTAACCGGAAGCTGCCATTACCTGGAGGTAGGGCAAAAGAAAATCCTGATTGACTGCGGGATGGAGCAGGGAGTGAATGTCTACGAAAATGCAGAACTGCCTGTAAGCTGCTCAGAAATCGACTATGTACTGCTTACCCACGCCCACATTGATCATGCAGGTCATCTTCCTTTGATTTATGCAAAGGGATTTCGGGGAGCCGTTATTACCACAGATGCCACAGCGGATCTGTGCGAGATTATGTTAAAAGATTCCGCGCATATTCAGGAGATGGAAGCAGAGTGGAAAAACCGGAAGGCCAGACGTGCCGGTCAGACAGAAGTGCCGCCGGTTTATACCATGGAGGATGCGGAAGGGGTTTTAAAGCTGTTTAAGCCCTGCCGCTACGGAGAAAAAATAGAATTCTGCGATGAGTTTTCCGTCCGCTTTATCGACGCAGGCCATCTGCTTGGCTCTGCTTCCATTGAAGTGTGGGCAAGGGAAGACGGAGTGGAAAAGAAACTGGTATTTTCCGGTGATATCGGCAACAAAAATAAACCTCTGATCCGGGATCCCCAGTATATTAAAGATGCGGATTATGTTTTGATGGAATGCACCTATGGAGATCGGTATCACAAACAGGGAACGGATCATATCCGGGAACTGGCAGATGTGATTCAAAGCACTCTGGACGCAGGCGGCAATGTGGTGATTCCGGCTTTTGCAGTAGGAAGGACCCAGGAGCTTTTGTATTTTATCCGGATCATTAAGGAGCAGGGACTGGTAAAGGGCCATAACAATTTTGAAGTCTATGTGGACAGCCCCATGGCCGTAGAAGCTACCCAAGTATTTAAGGAAAATGAATTGGAGTGCTATGATGACGAGACCAAAGAACTGGTCTGTCAGGGAATCAACCCCATTGGATTTGCAGGACTGAAATTGTCGATTACCAGTGAGGATTCCAAAAACATTAATTTCGATACGAAACCAAAGGTTATCATTTCTGCTGCCGGAATGTGCGATGCAGGACGGATCCGCCATCATTTAAAGCACAATCTGTGGCGGCCGGAAAGCACCATTGTGTTTGCAGGATATCAGGCAGAAGGCACTTTGGGACGGACTTTAGTAGAAGGCGGAAAAACGGTTAAGCTGTTCGGCGAGACCATTGACGTGGAAGCCCGGATTGTCAATGTAGAAGGCTTAAGCGGCCATGCAGACCGAAACGGACTGTTAGAGTGGATTGGGGCTTTTGAAAAGAAGCCAAAACGGGTTTTTATGGTTCATGGGGAAGATACAGTGTGCACCAGCTTTGCCATGACTCTGAATCAGGAATATGGCCTTACCGCAGAAGCGCCGTTTTCCGGATCCGTTTTTGATCTGGCAGCCAATCAGTGGATTACCGAGACATCCAAAGTTCCGATCAGTAAAGCCAAAGCCGCCCAGAGGAAGGCTATCGGTGTTTACGGACGTCTGGTTGCCGCAGGAGAACGGCTTCTTCAGGTTATCCGCCACAATGAGGGCGGAGCTAATAAGGATCTGGCCAAATTTGCAGATCAGATTCATGCTTTATGCGATAAATGGGACAGATAGGAGACAGAATTTATGACAAAGGTACAAATTTATACGGACGGTTCTGCCAGAGGAAATCCAGATGGACCGGGAGGATACGGAGTTGTCCTCCATTTTACGGATTCCTCTGGAAAGCTTCATGAAAAAACTATGTCCGCAGGATTTGTAAAAACAACTAACAACCGGATGGAACTGCTCGCCGCCATCATGGGACTGGAGGTGTTAAACCGCCCCTGCCAGGTGGATTTGTATTCGGACTCTAAGTATTTAATCGACGCATTTAACCAAAAATGGATTGATAACTGGGTGGCCCACAACTGGATACGGGGCAAATCCGGACCAGTTAAAAATATTGATTTGTGGAAACGCCTTTTAAAAGCCAAAGAACCTCACCAGGTCCGGTTTATCTGGGTAAAAGGCCATGCAGGCCATCCTGAGAATGAGCGGTGCGATAAGATGGCAGTAGCCGCCGCACTGGGAGACAATCTCTTAACCGATCCTGGCGTGGAATAAAAATATTACGTAAACCTTACAATATATTACGCTTTTTGGTAACCTATTCCTTTTCTGAAGAAATTGTGTTATCTTAACAACAGTAAGACTGGAAGTCCAAGAAACAGCAAAGGAAAGGGACTGGAATGGCAAAAAGCTTTAAAAGGCTGGCTCTGGTTGTCGGCATTCTGATTGTCGGAACCTCGATTACCGCCTACACAGATCACTATATAACGAAACAGGAGAGTATGTACGCAATAGAAGATATTGCCCGCCCTCTGTCTCCAACAGAGCAGGCAGATGGGGATGAGAGCAGA
This sequence comes from Lachnospiraceae bacterium, assembly GCA_046957575.1. GTDB lineage: Bacteria > Bacillota > Clostridia > Lachnospirales > Lachnospiraceae > UMGS1370. The sequence goes on from JBKUOG010000013.1 coordinate 21,658, forward strand.
GAACGATCCGCTCCCAGGCTTCAAAGCATTGGCGTACAGGAATCTGTAGACGCCGCCAAAGAAGCAGAGATTTTAGAAGAGGAATCTGCGGCAGAAACAGAAAGCAGGGAGTCCAGTCTTACACAGCCTATGAAATCATCTGTTTTGGCAGAGACATCGGATCCGGTTTCAGAGGCAATTCCGGAACAGGAGATTCTGACAGATGAAGCAGCGGTCAGGGCAGCAAAGCAGCCTGCCCTGGCCAGTGTAAATATCGTTCAGACAGAAGAGACGCCGTCTGCTTATGAGGAAAATAAGGAGCGCCTGGAGGAGCTGGACAGACAGATTCAGCAGATGCGGGACAGTCAGGTAGAATCGACTGCCTATTCCATTAAATCTCTGGCAGAGACAGAGAGAAAACTATGGGAGACGGAACTAAACAACATTTACACCCAGATTATGGGAACACTAAATGGGGATGAACAGCAGGCGCTGGCCAGAAATCAGCGTCAGTGGATGAATGACAGGGATGCCCAGGCAGAAAAGACAGCGCCTAAAAGCAGCGGAGGTTCTATTGAAAGCGCAGAGTACACTGCTTCTTTAGCCGCATCTACCAGACAGCGGGCCTATGATCTATTGGAAAGTTATCAGAATTATTTAAAATAAGCTTTTTTGAGAATCCCGTTTTCGGGATTCTTTTTCGATAGTTTTTCTTTTCCCTACTTGATAAATGATTTTTCCTATGATAGGATATAAAGAATGGATAGGCTGCAAAAAGCAGCTTCACAAGGAGGTTATTGCAAATGGGATTTGTGAGCAGTTTAATTGGATATGCAGGAAAAGCAGCCGTATTTGCCGCTGTCGCATGGGCAGGCATTGTATTGGGCAAGAAATTCAGGGATAAAAAGGATTCGCAAAAGACGAACCAATAAGTTTGGAGGACTAGAAACGTGCAGAAGTATGGTGTAAACGAATTAAGGAGAATGTTTCTGGAGTTCTTTGAGAGCAAGGGACATCTGGCTATGAAAAGCTTCTCTTTAGTTCCGCATAATGACAACAGTTTATTGCTGATTAACTCCGGTATGGCTCCTTTAAAGCCCTACTTTACCGGTCAGGAGATTCCGCCAAGAACCAGAGTGTGCACTTGTCAGAAGTGTATCCGTACCGGTGATATCGAGAATATCGGAAAGACTGCCAGACATGGTACTTTTTTTGAGATGCTGGGCAACTTTTCATTCGGCGACTATTTTAAGCATGAGGCGATTGCATGGTCCTGGGAATTTTTGACTCAGGTAGTCGGCCTGGATCCGGAACGGTTATATCCGTCTATCTATGTAGATGACGACGAGGCATTTGAGATCTGGAATAAAGAGATCGGCATTCCGGCAGAACGGATTTTCCGCTTTGGAAAAGAAGACAACTTCTGGGAGCACGGTTCCGGCCCCTGCGGTCCCTGTTCTGAGATTTACTATGACAGAGGCGAAAAATACGGCTGCGGCAAACCGGATTGCACCGTAGGCTGCGAATGTGACAGATATATTGAAGTATGGAATAACGTATTTACTCAGTTTGATAATGATGGCCATGGCAATTATACTGATCTGGCTCAGAAAAACATTGATACCGGTATGGGCTTAGAGCGTCTGGCAGTTGTAGTCCAGGACGTAGACTCCCTGTTTACCGTCGATACCAATAAGGCTCTGTTAGACCGGGTATGTGAGCTGGCCCATGCAGAGTACCAGAAGGAGCATGAGACCGACGTGTCCCTTCGTATTGTGACCGACCATATCAAATCCTGTACCTTTATGATTTCTGACGGAATTATGCCGTCCAATGAGGGAAGAGGCTATGTACTCCGTCGTCTTCTGCGCCGCGCTGCCCGTCATGGCAGAAAGCTTGGCATTGAGGGCAAGTTCCTGGCAGATTTAAGCAGCACCGTTATCAGCCTGTCTAAGGATGGCTATCCGGAGCTGGAAGAAAAGAAGGCTATGATTTTCAAAGTCCTTTCTGAGGAAGAGGACAAGTTTAATAAAACCATTGACCAGGGTCTTGCTATTTTAGCAGAAATGGAAGAGAAGATGAGCGCAGAAGGCACCAAGGTACTTTCTGGCGCAGATGCGTTTAAATTATACGATACCTATGGATTCCCGGTAGACTTAACCAAGGAAATCTTAGAAGAAAAGGGCATGGAAGTAGATGAAGAAGGCTTTGCTGCTTCTATGAAGGAACAGAAAGAAAAAGCCAGAAAAGCAAGAAAGACGACAAACTACATGGGAGCAGATGTTACCGTATATCAGTCCATCGACGCTGCCATTACCACAAAATTTGTCGGCTATGACCGTCTGGTACACGATTCTAAGATTACAGTGCTTACGACAGAGGATGAGATTGTAGAAGCTCTGACCGACGGCCAGAGAGGTACTGTTTTAGTAGAAGAGACTCCATTCTACGGCACCATGGGCGGCCAGCAGGGCGATGCAGGTACCATTGTCAGCGCAGGCGGCGAATTTAAGGTAGAAGATACCATTCATTTACAGGGCGGCAAGGTAGGTCATGTAGGCGTTATGGTAAAGGGAATGCTGCAGACCGGTGAGACTGTTACCTTAAAGGTATGCGAAAAGAACCGCCGTTTGACAGAGAAGAACCACAGCGCGACTCATCTGCTTCACAAGGCACTGCGCACAGTGCTGGGAACTCATGTAGAGCAGGCAGGCTCCCTGGTAGCTTCTGACCGCCTCCGTTTTGACTTTACCCATTTCTCTGCCATGACTGCAGAAGAGATTGCAAAAGTCGAGGCTATTGTAAATGAAGAGATTCAGCACTCCTTACCAGTTGTAACCCAGGAGATGTCTTTGGAAGATGCCAAAAAGACGGGCGCTATGGCGCTGTTTGGGGAAAAGTACGGAGAAGTAGTCCGCGTCGTTCAGATGGGCGATTTCTCTACAGAGCTTTGCGGCGGTACCCATGTGTCTGATACTGGCTCTATTCAGGCATTTAAGATTTTATCTGAGGCAGGTATTGCAGCAGGCGTGCGTCGTATTGAAGCACTTACTGCAGACGGCCTGATGAATTACTATAAAGAGACCGAAAACGAACTGCACCAGGCAGCGAAGACCGCCAAGACCACACCAGCTTCCTTAAATGCCAAGATTGAAGCGATGTTAGAAGAGATTAAGGCACTTCACTCTGAAAATGAGAAGTTAAAGAGCAAGCTGGCCAACGAAGCAATGGGCGATGTGATGGATCAGGTTCAGGAAGTAAAAGGCGTAAAACTTCTGGCTGTTAAGGTTTCAGACGTAGACATGAACGGTCTTAGAAACTTAGGCGATCAGTTAAAAGAAAAGCTGGGCGAAGGTGTAATTGTTCTGGCATCTGTATCAGACGGCAAAGTAAACTTAATGGCAGCTGTAACAGACGGTGCTCAGAAGATGGGCGCTCATGCAGGAAACTTAATCAAAACCATTGCTGGATTAGTTGGCGGCGGCGGCGGCGGACGTCCGAATATGGCTCAGGCAGGCGGAAAAAATCCGGCTGGAGTGGAGGATGCGTTAAAAGAAGCTGCAAAAGTTGTCGGAGAACAGATAAAATCATAAAATCTTCTTGACGTATGGTAAATTTATGATATAATCAATTCAGTGTGAAAAATACCCATACAGTTGTATTACGCACAATTACACAACTGGAGGGAGGTTAGGTGTGAGGCTATGTCAAACGTAATTGTTAAAGATAACGAGAGCTTAGACAGCGCTTTACGCAGATTCAAGAGAAACTGCGCAAAGGCTGGCATTCAGCAGGAAATTCGTAAAAGAGAGCATTACGAGAAACCAAGCGTAAGACGTAAGAAAAAGTCTGAAGCTGCAAGAAAGCGTAAGTATAACTAATGCTTATTCTAAAGTCCCAGTATATAACTGGGACTTTTTCTTTACCTAAAAGCATATACTAAGAGAGAAATCACATATACGGAAGTGGAAGATGTTTGCACAATCGAAAGAATTGCTGGTTACATCTTTAAAATTCCCTGAAGATGTAGTGATGGGAGAGATGATACTTTCCTTTGCAGGCCGCAGGGCACTGCTGGTGGAAAATTATCGGACCATTGTCCTTTATACAGATGAACTGATTAAACTTCAGGGAAAGACCTGCAGGCTGTGTGTGTCAGGAAGCCGGCTTTCTATCCAATATTATACCAGAGAAGAGATGAAAATAACCGGACAGATTAAATCGGTGCAATTTGAATAGAGGGATGGTGGAGCCATGTATTTAAAGATCCTTCACAGCTTAAAAGGGGTGGTGCGGGTTCGGCTCTCTGGGCATTCGCCGGAACGTTTTTTTAATCTGTGCAGTGCGGGAAATATTGAGATATGGGATTTAGAGTACGAGAATGGAGTCTGCCGCTTTTCCATGACCTTGCCGGACTTTTTTAAAATTCGGGCTTATGCCAGAAAAGCAAATGTACGGCTTGTGATAGCAGAGAAATGGGGACTTCCTTTTTTTATGCAGAGAAATCAGAAGAGGGCCTGGTATGGAGTCGGACTTTTCTGCTTTTTTGTACTTTTGTATACACTGTCTCTTTTTATATGGGATATTACCTTTTTGGGCAATTATCATTATACAGAGGACACTCTGACAGATTTTTTAAATGACAAGGGGATTGCCTGCGGAATCCGAAAGGGGACAGTTAGCTGCGAGGAACTGGAATCATCTGTCCGCTCTGCCTTTCCGGAGATTACATGGGTGTCTGCAAGAATTTCCGGTACCAGGCTGATAATTCAGGTAAAAGAAAACGAAGTTTTATCCCAGATCCCGGTAAAAAATGAGACTGCCTGCGATATTGTGGCAGATTATGACGGAATTATTACCTACATGATTGTCCGTTCCGGTATTCCCCAGGCAGCCATAGGGGATGAGGTGAAAAAAGGGCAGGTTCTGGTGCGCGGGGCGATTCCGATTACGGATGACAACGGCGAGACCATTGGAGAAAATCTGGTCTGTGCAGATGCCGATATCCGGGCGAAAACCAATTACCAATACCAGAAAACGTTTCCGATCCTTCATAAGGTGTTGTCAGATACAGGAAATGTGAGAAAGGGCCTGATGGTAAAAATCGGGGATTTTTCTGCAAAACTTATGGTTCCGGCTAAAAAAGATACTCTGTGGAGAACCACGATGTTCGAGCATCAGGCAAAGCTGTTTGGGGATTTTTACCTGCCCGTCTGGTGGGGAACCATAACATCCAGAGAGACGAATGCTTATGAGCGGACCTATACAGAAAAAGAGATGGAAGAAAAAGGAACAGAGATTCATAAGAATTTTTTACATAATTTAAGCGAAAAGGGGGTACACATTATTGAAAATAATGTTAAAATACTAAAAGATGGATCTCTGTGCCATGTAAGGGGAAGTGCAGTAGGTGACGGACCCATTGGGTACCTTAAGCCGACGGACATTCCTATGGAGAACGAGACGGATCAGACACCTGTCTTAGAAGACGGGAGAAAAAAGGAGTAAAGAGACGTTCATGAGTATAACAGACACAATGATTGATATTCCCACAGAACATGAGAAAAATGTTTGCGGACAGTTTGACGCATACCTGAAAAAAATCGAAAAGACTCTTCATGTCACTATGGTGGCAAGAGACGGGGCCATTAAGATCATTGGTCCGGAGGAAGCCATTGGCCGGGCAAAAGCTGTATTTCACGATCTGATTGAACTCTCAAAGAGGGGAAATGCCATAACAGAGCAAAATGTAGATTATGCTTTGGCCTTATCTTTTACAGAGGGCAGCAGCAAGATTCTGGAAATCGACCAGGATATCCTCTGCCGCACCATTGCAGGGCGTCCGGTAAAACCAAAGACCGTAGGACAAAAACAGTATGTCGATCAGATCCGAAAGAAAATGATTGTATTTGGAATTGGGCCTGCTGGCACTGGAAAGACCTATCTGGCTATGGCTATGGCGATTCAGGCGTTTAAAAATGGAGAGGTGGGAAGGATTATTCTGACACGTCCGGCCATTGAAGCAGGTGAAAAGCTGGGATTTCTGCCTGGGGATCTCCAGAGCAAGATTGATCCCTATCTTCGCCCTCTCTATGATGCTCTGTATCAGATAATGGGAGCAGAAACCTATCTTCACAATGCAGAAAAGGGACTGATTGAGGTGGCGCCTTTAGCATACATGAGGGGCCGTACTTTAGACAATGCCTATATTATTCTGGATGAAGCCCAGAATACCACTCCGGCTCAGATGAAGATGTTTTTAACCCGTATCGGTTTTGGATCCAAAGTCATTATTACCGGCGATCAGACCCAGAAGGATCTGCCGGCAGGAACGGTATCCGGACTGGATACGGCTATCAAGGTGCTGAAGAAAATAGATGATATCGGATTCTGCTATTTAAGCAGCCAGGATGTGGTCCGCCACCCTCTGGTTCAGAAGATTGTTCAGGCTTATGACGATTATGAGACAAAAAATAAGCCGGCCGAAAAGTCTCGCGTAAAGGTGACATACAGGAGGAAACCATGACCATTACCATAGAGTACGAAACAGAGAAACAACTGGGAATTGACTATGAAAGGATTATCCGGGAGATTATTGAAGAATCCCTGGAGTATGAGGGATGCCCTTACGAGGCGGAAATCAGCGTTCTGATAACCGATAATGAGGAGATCCGGTCCATTAACCGGGAGTACCGTCAGATTGACCGCCCCACAGATGTGCTGTCCTTTCCTATGTTAGAATACGAAACGCCCTCTGATTTTTCAGAGGCAGAAGAGGAATTTTGCGACTGCTTTAATCCGGAAAGCGGGGAACTGATGCTGGGGGATATTATTTTATCCGCCGATAAGATTGAAGAACAGGCAGAGACTTACGGCCACTCAAAGGAACGGGAACTGGCATTTTTAATTGCCCACAGCATGCTTCATTTGTTTGGGTATGACCACATGGAGGAGGAAGAGCGGCTGGTTATGGAACAGAAACAGGAGGAAATTTTACAGCAAAAGGGGTACAAAAGATAAATGAAAAAACGGGGTATGGTATGGAAATGGGGACTGGTGGTATTGACTGTCACAGTATTGGGACTGACTGCCTGTTCTGCTGAAAAGACAGATGCACCGACAGCAATTCCTGAGACATCCGGACAGTTTTTTGAAAGAGAGACTTCTAAGCCGGAAATTGAGATTCATCAGGAGGTAACAGAGACAAAACCGGAAGAACCAGATTATTATCGGCCAGAAGAGCGGACAGAGGAAAACGGAAAAATCCGCAGCTACCTGACTGGCGAGATGGTGGATGTAGAGCAGGGAAACAGACGGCCTTTGGCTGTCATGATGAGCAATGATAAACAAGCTCTTCCCCAGTACGGGATCAACCGGGCCGGAGTGGTTTATGAAGCTCCTGTGGAGGGCGAAATCAACCGGTATATGGCGTTGATTGAGGAGTTTGATGACCTGGAGCGGATCGGTTCTGTCAGAAGCTGCCGTACTTATTATACCTATTTTGCCAGGGAGTTTGAGGCGATCTATGCCCATTTCGGCCAGAGCACCTTTGCAAAACCCTATCTTGGAACTGTAGTGGCTAACATCAACGGCATTGAAGGGATAGGAGGGCAGGCGTTTTATCGGACAAAAGATAAGAGATCGCCTCACAATGCCTATACCAGCGGAAAGAAGATTTTGGAGACTGCCGAAAAGCTGAATTATACCTGGGAGTATCCGCCGAATTATCAGGGACACTACCGGTTTGCAAAAGGCGCTGTTACCTTAAATGAGCGGCCCTGCGTTATGGAAGCTGCAGTAGTGGATCCGGGATATGGGATGAATCAGGCCAGATTTGTCTACAATAAAGAAGACGGACTGTATCACAGATATCAGTATGGAGAAGTCCACTCTGGGGATGAAGGCCCCATTGCAGTAAAAAACATTTTGATTCAGTGGTGTGAATGGGGGCATTACGCATCTACTGACTACCTGGATATCAATGTACATACAGGTTCTGGCGGATATTATATTACAAGCGGACGGGCGATTCCCATTACCTGGGAGAAAGAGGGGGAGTATGGAGTGACCCGCTATTATGATCAGAATCATCAGGAGATTACATTAAATCCTGGAAAAACCTGGGTTTGCATTATTGCGACCAAAGACGCGGCCCAGGCAGTAAAAATTGAAGGATAAAAGAAAGAGACTCTTACATTATGCACACTAGAAACAATTTTGTGATACAGGGGAGTATTTTGGCCATTGCCGGCATTGTGGTACGTTTAATCGGCATGTTGTACCGAATTCCCTTAATTGATATTATCGGGAAAGAGGGAAACGGTTATTATACTTCTGCGTTCAGCGTGTATTCCATTTTGCTGATTGTATCTTCCTACAGTCTTCCCACTGCAGTTTCCAAAATGGTGGCCAGCCGGATTGCAGTGGGACAGTATCGAAACAGCCAGAAGATATTAAAAGCATCCCTGTTTTATGCAACTGCAGCAGGCGCGCTTGCAAGCGGGGTTCTGTGGTTTGGCGCAGATGGATTTTCTCAGATGCTGGGAATGCCTTTTTGCCGGTATGCCTTAAAGTCACTGGCTCCTACAGTTTGGGTCATGGCCTATCTGGGAGTGCTCAGAGGATATTTTCAGGGTCATGGCACCATGGTGCCCACTGCCGTTTCTCAGCTTTTTGAGCAGGTAGTCAATGCCGTTGTCAGCATTGGGGCCGCCAGTTTGTTGGTCAAAAAAGGAATGGCGGCGGATCTGGTGTATGGGGAAACCGAGTATGCCAGTTCGTTTGGTGCCGCAGGCGGAACTTTGGGAACTGGAGCCGGGGCAGTGATTGCCCTTGTATTTTTCCTGTTTCTTTTGTTTGCTTACCGCCCGGCCATGAAACGGCAGCGCAGAAAGGATAAAAGCAAAAGAGAAGATTCCTACGGCCGGATAGTGGCTGTTTTAACTATTACCATTCTTCCCATTGTGCTAAGCAGCACTATTTACAACATCAGTTCGGTGCTGGATAATTACCTGTTTGCATCCGGACTTCGGGCACTGGGACAGGAAGATCAGATGGCAGAGTTGTGGGGAGTGTTCGGAGAATACCACTTGCTGTTTAATATTCCTGTGGCTCTGGCCAGTGCTCTGTCTTCTTCTTTGATTCCCACATTAGCCAATGCGGCTGCAATGCGGGATCGGAAGGTGGTGCTTCAGAGAACCCGAACTGCGATTCGGTTTTCCATGATCATTGGCATCCCTGCAGCAGTTGGACTGGCAGTGTTAGCAGAGCCTATCTGCAACCTGTTGTTTGCCGGACACGACAATGCGCTGTTAATTAAACTGATGGTGGCCGGCTCGGCAGCAGTCGTATTTTTTTCTCTGTCCACTATGACCAATGCTATTTTGCAGGGGACTAATCATATGGGCACACCTCTGATTCATTCAGCCGTTGCCCTGATACTCCATATTGTATCGCTCCTCCTTTTTCAGAGAGGAATGGGACTTGGCATATACAGTGTCGTGTACTCCAATGTGTTGTTTGCCTTTGTGGTCTGTGTGCTGAATAACCTGGCAATCCGCAGATATCTCCACTATCGTCAGGAGTATAGAAAAACATTTCTGGCACCAATTTTATGCTCTGCAGTAATGGGAGCTGTTGCATTTGGCGTATATGCAGGAATCCACAGCCTTCTTCCGGACTCTATGGCAGCAGGACGCCTTGGGCTGATGACAGCTCTTTTTCCAGCTATTGCTGCAGCCATGGCGATTTACGGAATCCTGCTGCTGCGATTTGGAGGATTCAGCAATAAAGAGTTAAAAGAGATGCCTATGGGGACCAGAATTTTGGGCCTGGCAAGAAAACTTCATATCCGGTAAAAAAACAGGGATATTTTGACAGGATAAGCAGATACTAACCATGGAAAGGAGGATTTCCATGAAAAAGTTTGTATACTGCTTATCTTTATTTTTAGGGGTAAGTCTCGTTTGCCTGGGGGCAGCATTTTGGATAGAAAAATCAGATTCTGAAAAAAGGGAGACCATGACGCAGGCGCAGAGGGAAGAAAAGGAGACTCTGCCTCCGGATCAGATTGTGATCAATCAGACGGAAGTGGATCACATCTCTACAGCAGAAGATCCGCCTTACTGCCTGGTATCAGAGGATGGTTTTCTGCTGGTATTTCGAAAAAACCAGACAGAAGTGTGTCTGTATACCCATATTCCCATTACAGATTTTCCAAAGGAAGAACAGGATAAGCTTCGGGAAGGGATCTGGTTTGCCACCATGATGGAAATTTACAATTATTTAGAATCCTATACCAGTTAGGATGTTTTTCTCTGTGGTAAATCCGGTTTAACTGTGTTATACTGATTACCGAATACCATCAGGAGAGGTTTTAAAAGTGAAAAAAAGGATTTTGATTATCGGAGGCGGAGCTTCTGGCATGGCAGCCGCTGTCTGGGCAGCCAGCTTTGGAGCGGATGTCACAATTTTAGAGCATACAGACAGAGTGGGAAAAAAGATTTTGTCTACCGGAAACGGAAGGTGCAATCTGACAAACCAGTTTCAGGAAGCCGGATGCTATCACTCGGATCAGCCGGATTTTCCCATTCGGGTTTTAGAACATTTTGGAGTTGCGGATACTATTCGCTGGTTTTCCCATATGGGTCTGGAGGTAAAGGACCGGCAGGGGTATTATTATCCCATTTCCGATCAGGCCTCTGCAGTTTTAGATGTGCTGCGGATGAGCCTGAAGGAATATCAGGTAACGGTTTTGTGCGGATTTTCCCCATTATCTATAAAAAAAGCAGGGAATACCTGGCAGGTGACAGGACTTAAAAAACCGGATGATGGGAGCAAGGATGATGAGAACAAAAAAGAAAAAAGGATGCAGATTGAAGGAGACGCCCTGATTTTGGCTGCTGGCGGAAAGGCGGCGCCCAATACCGGATCCGATGGTTCTGGCTATGAACTGGCAAAAAAACTGGGACACAGGATTATTCGTCCTCTTCCGGCACTGGTACAGCTTCGCTGCCAGGGAAATTATTATAAGCAGTTGTCCGGCATCCGGACAGAAGCAGAACTGACCCTGTATGCAGACAAACAGGAACTGGCCAGAGAGAGGGGAGAACTGCAGCTTACGGATTACGGTTTAAGCGGAATCCCGGTATTTCAAATTAGCCGGTATGTGTCCAAAGCGCTGGAAGAAAAAAAGAACGTTACCGTCTGCACAGATTTTTTCCCCAACATGACGGCTTCCGAACTGAAAAAGATGCTGGAAGAACGGGCCCGCCGGTTTCCAGATCGGATGTGTGAAGAGTTTCTTACCGGTCTGCTGAACAAAAAACTGGCAGTTGTGCTTTTAAAACTTTCTGGCATTAAGCTGTCCGATCCCTGCCGAAAATTGACCAGAGGCCATCTGGAGGCTCTGACACAACAGATCAAACGTTATCAGGCTCTGGTGCAGAGCGTCAATCCTTTTGCCAATGCCCAGGTGTGCTGCGGCGGAGTGGACACCAGAGAAGTCAATCCAGATACGATGGAGTCTTATCTTCAAAAAGGCCTGTATTTTGCGGGAGAACTGCTGGATGTAGACGGCATCTGCGGCGGATATAATTTACAGTGGGCCTGGTCCAGCGGATATCTGGCTGGGATTTCAGCCGCAGGTGGGAGAAATGTTAAGAAAAAAGAAGCAGAAAGAAAGGAGAGACGCAGATGATTCGCCTTTCCCAGGTAAAGCTTCCTATCAGCCACAGCCGGGAAGAACTAGAGCAAAAAGCAGCAAAAGCTTTAAAAATATCCCCTGGCCAGATAAAAGGATTGCAGATCACAAAGCAGTCCATAGACGCCAGAAAGCGGGATCAGGTTACATATAGTTATGTGCTGGATATCCAGGCAGAGCAGGAAGAAAAAATTATAAAGCGGGCCAAAAACCGCAATGCAGTAATAAAAAAGGAGACTTCCTACCGGTTTCCTTCCTGCGGGAAGCAGCCTCTTTCGGCGCCGCCTGTTATTATCGGCACAGGTCCGGCAGGACTGTTCTGCGGCCTGATGCTTGCAAGAGCCGGTTACAGGCCCATTCTGTTAGAGAGGGGCGGCCCGGTAGAGGAACGGAAAGAAAAAGTAGATACCTTTTGGAACGAAAATAAATTAGATCCCCAGTGCAACGTTCAATTTGGAGAAGGGGGAGCAGGTACATTTTCTGATGGTAAATTAAATACTCTGGTAAAGGACATATCCGGCAGAAATGGAGAGGTCCTTCGGATTTTTACAGAATTCGGGGCGGATCCGTCCATCTGTTATGTCAATAAACCTCATATTGGAACGGATGTGTTAAGTGAGATTGTCAGCCGGATTCGGAAGGAAATTATTCGACTGGGAGGACAGGTCCGGTTTCACGCTTGCGTCACTGATTTTCTGATACAGGAGGAGACAGACGGGGGCAGAGCCATAACCGGTGTTCTGGTTAATCACACAGAAAAAATAGAAAGCAGCGCAGTGGTGCTAGCCATTGGCCATAGTGCCAGGGATACCTTTCAGGCGCTCTATGAACAGCAGATTCCTATGGAACCCAAAGCGTTTGCAGTGGGACTTCGGATCCAGCACCCCCAGGAAATGATTGACGAGTCTCAGTATGGAAGAGAAGCAGCAGGGATTTTAGGGGCGGCCAGCTATAAATTAACCTATCAGGCTGGAAATGGAAGAGGTGTTTATACGTTCTGCATGTGTCCGGGGGGCTATGTGGTCAACGCCTCATCAGAAGAGGGGCATCTGGCAGTCAACGGCATGAGCAATCACGCCAGAGACGGAGAAAATGCCAACAGCGCGGTGATTGTCACTGTTACCCCAGAGGATTTTGGAGGAAACGATAAAGATCCCCTGGCAGGAGTTGAGTTTCAGAGAAGGCTGGAGGAAAAGGCGTTTAAACTGGGACAGGGACTCATTCCTGTTCAGCTTTATGGAGATTTTAAAGAAGACCGGGAGTCAGGAGGATTTGGCGGTGTGAATCCGCAGTTTTGCGGAAAAGTCCGGTTTGCCAATCTGCGAACACTGCTGCCGGAGGATGTGACGTTAGCCATGGTAGAAGGAATCGACCGGTTTGGCCAGATTATAAAAGGCTTTGACCGTCCGGACGGAATCCTGGCCGGGATTGAGAGCCGGACATCTTCCCCCATACGGATTCCGAGAAATGAGGAGGCGGAAAGCCCTGTTCGGGGATTGTATCCCTGTGGGGAAGGAGCCGGGTATGCAGGCGGAATTACTTCTGCTGCCATGGATGGAATCCGCACAGCAGAATGCCTGGCAAAACGTTTCCGGCCATTTTAAAATTTGACAAAGCCTTTTGGCAAGGAGCAGATATGAGTACAAACATTCGTTTGACATTAAAAGAGAAAAAGAGAATTATTATTAAAATTGGATCCTCTTCCCTGACTCATAAAGAGACTGGGGATTTAAACCTGATGAAAATCGAAAAGCTGGTGCGGATCATCAGCGATTTAAAGGGACAGGGAAAAGATGTGATTCTGGTTTCTTCCGGCGCCATTGCCGCAGGACGCCAGGCGCTGGGACACAGAAAGAAACCGGTCTCTCTGGCAGAGAAACAGGCGTATGCGGCAGTTGGACAGGCCAGGCTTATGATGGTCTATCAGAAACTGTTTTCCGAGTACAACCAGACAGCGGCTCAGGTACTTTTGACCAAAAATACCATGGTCAATGATGCGTCCCGCTTTAATGCCCAGAATACCTTTGAGGAACTTTTAAAACTTCGGGCTATTCCCATTGTAAATGAGAATGACACTGTGTCCACATCGGAGATTCCTTTAGTAGATAATTTTGGAGACAATGACCGCCTGTCTGCCATTGTGGCTGCCTTAACCGGAGCTGACCTTCTGATTCTTCTTTCTGACATTGACGGGCTGTATTCCGATGATCCAAGAAGTAATCCGGATGCGAGGCTGATTCCTTTTGTGCCGGAGATTACAGAGGAGCTGCTGGCTATGGGAAAACCGACTTCCGGAAGCGATGTGGGAACTGGAGGAATGTCTGCAAAACTGGCAGCGGCCCGCATTGCCACAGACAGCGGATGCGATATGGTCATTGCCAATGGAGAAGAAGTTTCGACGGTATTGGATATTACAGATGGAAAAGAAAGGGGAACTCTGTTTTTGGCTCACCCTAATAAAGACTTTGATTTAATGACCTACATTCATTACGAATGTTAGAAGTTACCATAAATATTTTATGTATACTTTTGGAGGATGGATGATGAATCAGGAAAAAATAGATCGGATTAATGAACTTTACCATAAATCCCAGGCAGAGGGGCTGACAGTGGAAGAACAGGAAGAACAGGCTGCGTTAAGAAAAGAATATATTGAAGCAGTGAGAAAAAATCTGCGTGGAACATTAAATAATATTTCCATTAAGGAACCGGATGGCTCCATTACCGATTTGGGAAAAAAGTATGGAAACAAAACATGAGATCCGAAACTGGATAAAGGAAGCCAGAAGTCAGATATTGCCGGAAGAAAAGGCCCTGTGGGATAACAAGCTGCAAACCAGACTGTTTGCAGAAAAAGAGATGGAGCATCCTTTTTGCGTATTTTGCTATATCAGTACCGGGACAGAAGCCGGAACCAGGCTGATGATAGAAACACTGTGGCAGCGTGGAATCCAAACAGCGGTTCCAAAAATAAATGGAAGCAAGATGGACTTCTTTTTCATTCAAAACTGGGAGGAAACCAGTCCGGGGCCAATGGGAATTTTAGAGCCGGTTTCCAAAAAGTTGGAAAATGAAGGGCAAAGACCGGCAGTTGTCCAAACCGGAGCGGTCTTTCTCGTTCCTGGACTTGCTTTTGACAAAGCTGGCAGCAGGTTGGGATACGGCGGCGGATATTATGATCGATTTTTTGAACGGATCCGGAATATTCAGTGTACCAAAATCGGAATCAGCTATGATTTTCAGATTGTGAAAACTGTTCCCAGAGAATGCCACGACTATTTGTTAGATAAGATAGTCACACCAACACAAACGATTGTCTGCGGGAGGGATAAAAGATGACATTAATTGAAATGGGAAAACGGGCGAAGACTGCTGCAGCAGTATTAAACACTTTAAGCAGCTCCAGAAAAAATGAAGGGCTTTTGGCGGCTGCAGACGCGCTTTTAGACCGCACCTGGCAGATTGAGGCAGCCAATGAAACAGATATGGCCCTGGCCAGAGAACGTCACATGAGCCAGGGAATTTTAGACCGGCTGGCCCTAAATCCGGCCAGAATTCAGGCAATGGCAGATGGGTTAAAGCAGGTGGCTGCGCTGGAGGATCCGGTGGGAGAAGTGGTGTCCATGAAGACCAGGCCCAATGGAATGATAATTGGCAAAAAGCAGGTTCCCTTAGGGGTAGTGGCCATGATTTATGAGGCCAGACCCAATGTTACTGCGGATGCTTTCGGGCTGTGCTTCAAATCGGGAAATGCAGTGATTTTAAAAGGGGGAAGCGATGCGATTCATTCCAATCAGGCGATTGCAGAGGCTTTGAGAGAGGGACTTTCGTCCTGCGGCCTTCCAAAAGATGCAGTCCAGCTAATTTCTGACACCAGCAGGGAAACTGCCAGAGAACTGATGCATTTAAATGATTATGTGGATGTCCTAATTCCCAGAGGCGGAGCAGGACTTATCAAAACCGTTGTGGAAAACAGTACGGTTCCTGTCATTGAAACAGGAACCGGCAACTGCCATATTTTTGTAGATGCAGCTGCAGACTTTGATATGGCCTTAGACATTATTGAAAATGCAAAAACCCAGCGGATAGGAGTCTGCAATGCCTGTGAATCCCTGGTGGTTCACAAAGAGATTGCGCCGGCGTTTCTCCCACTTTTAAAGAAGCGTCTGGATTCTTTCCAGGTAGAAATCAGAGGGGATGAGCGGGCCTGCGATCTGGCAGAAGGGCTGACACTGGCCACAGAAGAAGATTGGGGAACTGAGTATTTGGATTACATTGTATCGTTAAAAATTGTGGATTCCATAGACGAAGCCATTGCGCATATTAACCGGTACAATACCGGCCATTCGGAGAGTATTGTAACTTCCGATTATGCCAATGCGCAGAAGTTTTTAAACGAGATCGATGCGGCGGCGGTTTATGTCAATGCATCCACCCGTTTTACAGACGGGGCCGAATTTGGTTTTGGAGCCGAAATCGGCATCAGCACCCAAAAACTCCATGCCAGAGGGCCAATGGGGTTAAAAGAACTGACCACTGCCAAATATATTATTTACGGAAATGGGCAGATAAGGGAATAGATTGGACATTCGTCGGATTCTTTATGAAAAATGGGGATTAAAGGCACAGCCATTTATTATTGGAATTTTAGCAGGATTTATGGCAGAACAGAATTTCCGGAGAGCGATTATGTATAGCGAAGGTATAAGTCCTGGAAAAGCAGGAAAGCAACGTAAGGCATAAAAATTTTTTAGAGAAAGAACCGGGGAAGAAAATCCTCGGCTCTTTCATTTTTATCTGTAACAGTCAGCTATGCGAAGATTCAGACAGGGAAAAGCGTTGAAAGCTTGTTTTCATAAGAATTTTCCTGTCTGAATTCATAGGGCAGACGCCAGATGCTTCTTGTCCGCTACAGGTGGGTAAGAAGATGCATGGCTGAACTGTTACTTTTATCTTTCATATATGAAAAAACGGGTATAGGCTTTTTGGGGGATTTCTGGTATAATAATTAAGTAAAACAGAGAAAATCCTTGGTTTTTAAGGAAAAAAGACTTGACTTAATAGGGAGGAGTTTGCTTATGGGAAGAGGAGGAGGACGTTCCGGAGGGTCCAGAGGAGGATTTAGCAGAGGGGGAAGCCGCGGTTTTTCCAGTCATCGTTCATCAGGGGCGCATCGGGGAGGTTCTTCTTTTGGAGGCAGTTCTTACCGCTCTTCCAGAACATCAAGATCATCCAGACCCCCTAGACCGAGAGGAAGAGTGGTAAGGCCGATGGGACCGGTTTTTATCCCTATGACAACCGTATACCGAAATTCAGACCGAAAAAGTTCAAATAGTCCCATGGATGTGCAGCAAGGCGGAGCAGGTTCTGCATCAAATTCCGGAGGAATATCAGGATGGTTTAAATGGCTGTCAGGGTTTGTCTGTGTTGTTATTTTCATGCTTCTGATTTTTGCAGGATACACCATGTCAGCGGCAAAAGACAGTCCTGCCAGAGAAAAATTGGGGCCGGATGCCTGTATCACTTCTGACAAATGGATTCAGGACGAACTGGGATGGATTCAGGACAAACACCAGGTTGAACAAGCAATGGATTATTTTTATGAAAAAACCGGTGTACAGCCCTATCTGCTGATTACAGATACTCTCGATGGAATGGGAGGCGATATTACAGATGGGCAGGCAGAGACCGCTATGGAAAATATGTATGAGTCTCTGTACGAAGATGAAGGGCATATGATTTTTACCTTTATGGAATATGACAGTTCCCGATACATTACCTGGATCTATACAGGAATTACCGCAGACAGCGTCATAGATAAGGATGCCAGAGAAATTTTTCTAAATAATGCAGATCGGTATTATACAGATTCTTCTTTATCAGATGAAGAATTTTTTGCAAAAGTATTTCGGACTTCTGCAGATATGATTATGAAAGATTCCGCAAAACAGGCGGCCATTGCGCGGATGTGCGTTATCATAAGCGTTCTGATGGGGATTGGCCTTGCTGGAGGTTTTCTTTGGTTTAAAGCAGCAGAAGAACGGAGAAAGGAGACCAAAGAGCTGAAAGAAATCTTAGAAACGCCTATTGGCAGCGTAACCTCTCCAGAAGAGGAAGAACTGTTAAGAAAATATGGGACATCACCAAAGGAGGATAATTAAATGGCTGGAATTTTTGAGCGTATTGCGACAATTACCAAAGCAAATGTAAACGAGCTGCTGGATCGGTTTGAGGATCCGGAAAAATTAGTGGATCAGACTATTGCAGATGCAAAAGTAGAACTGGCCAAAACAAAAAAGGAGTCTCTTTCCGTCCTGGCCAACGAAAAATTGGTAAAAGGGCAGATGGAAGAAGCGGCTTCTAAGGCGGATGAGTGGCACAGTATTGCTGCAAGGGCATTAAAAGCAGGAAATGAAGAGGATGCCAGAAAAGCACTTCAGATGGAAACGAAATACCGTTCTGAGGCGGAAACAGACAAGGCAACGTATCTGGCAGCCAAAGCTTCGGCTGATAAAATCCGGGAAAAGCTTTGTGAGATGGAAAAAGAAATTACAGACATGGAACAGAAAGCCGCTCAGATCAAGGCAAAAGCGATAACAGCGAAAGCAATTCAGGCCACTGAGAAAATTTCTTCAAAAGGAATCAGCAGAGGTGCATTTGATGCATTTGACCGAATGGAAGAAAAGGCAGACAGGCAGCTTGCAGAGGCAGAGGCGTTGGAGGATTTAAATCAGGACTCTGCTGGTGAAGAGGGAGAAGATTTAATGAAGAAATATTCTGGAAGTGGGAATGCAGATACAGATGATGCCCTCGCAAGACTAAAGGCGGAGTTAGGGATGTAAAAATGCTAGAAACCGAGAAAGCCTGCCACTGGCAGCTTTTTGCCAAAGAAAGATACAGCGATACTTTGATAGAACAACTCTTATATATCATTTTTGTGCAAACGTAATTTGTGAGTGGCATAATAATATTTTGAGTTTGCTATTATGTTTATGAAATTATATTTTCTGCCGATAATTAATACAGATTTTAGAACTGTCAAAAAAAGATTATCAGGAAGCAGGGAACATGCTTTGCAGTCTATGAAAAATTTTGTAGAACGAGAGCATTATAACACTTATGTTCTCTATGAAGTAATGGGTCCATCCAGAGGAGGATTCAGTTTGGCAGATTTCTTAAATTATTTAGCTGTAGTGGAAGGTTTTAAAGAAGAACAGTCTAATAAGTACAGAGTACGTTATATAAATGCAGACGGTTTGGCAGGACAGAAAATATATGACTATGTGAGAACGATCTCAGAGGAGGATTCAAATGAATAAGGCAAAAAGATTTCGTCAGTTATTAAATGGTGATGGACACTTTTTTTTGATGGAGGCTCATGACGGCTTATCTTCAAAAATTGTGGAGGAAACCGGTTTTCCGGCAATCTGGGCCAGCGGACTTTCAATTACAGCTTCGCTAGGTGTCAGAGATAACAACGAGATCTCTTACAGCCAGCTTTTAGATGTACTGGAATATATGAATGACGCAACAGATCTTCCTATCCTGGTAGATGGGGATACTGGTTATGGAAACTTTAATAATGCCTGCCGTCTGCTGCAGAAATTAGAGCAATTAGGAATCGCAGCAGTTTGCATTGAAGATAAAAAATTTCCCAAGACAAATTCATTTTTAGAGACAAAATTAGATGCACTGGCAGATCCGATGGAATTTGCCGGAAAAATCCGCGCTATGAAAGAATCTCAGAAAAATCCGGATTTTTGTGTAGTGGCAAGATTGGAGTCTTTGATTGTAGGGGCAGGAGTAGAAGATGCCATAAAGCGTGCCAATTTATATCTGGATGCAGGAGCAGATGCTCTTTTGGTGCATTCCAAGCGTCCTACATCCAAAGAAATTGATGATTTTTTTGCAGCATTTAAACGAGAAGTTCCTATTTTCCTGGTTCCCACGAAATATTATACAGTTCCAGTAGCACATCTAACAAAGGATAAACGTGTCAAAGGAATTATCTGGGCCAATCACAATATCCGCGCCTGTGTTACTGCTATGCAGAAAATAAGTAAAACTATCTATGACAATGCTTCTATTGCAGATGTGGAGGGAACCATAGCTTCCGTTGCAGAGATTTTCCGTTTGCAGAAAAATGAGGAGTATCTGGAAAAGGAGAAAAAATATCTGCCGTCTTATTCCAACCTGAAAGCAGTGATACTGGCAGCAGGAGGCCCTGGTTCTCTGGATTTTGATCGGCCAAAAGCTCTTTTAAAGATGAATGGGAAAAGTATTTTAGAGCATCAGTTGGAAGCAGTCAGGTCAGTAGGAGTGTCTGATATCTCAATTGTAAGGGGCTATAAAAAAGAAGAAATATGCGTTCCAGGCGTAACCATGATTGATAATGACAAATGGGCTGGCACTGACGTAGCTCATTCTCTTTCACTGGCAGCAGCAGTAATGGATCGGCCATATCTGGCTTTGTACAGCGACGTATTTTTTAAACGCTATTTGCTGAGAGCGATGTTAGATTATTCCGAAGAAAGTCCCTCTTCTGATGTAATTTTAGTATGTGTAAAAGAAGACTATATTAACGCTGGATATTATTTGAGATTAAACAAAAAACCAGATGTATTTGGAGATGACAAAGAATTGATTATCTCAGAAGTATGTCTGGGAAGAGGCGGAAAAGAAGATGAAACAGCAGTTTATTTCAGCGGTTTGATGATGGTCAATAATTATCAGGCAGCTAACCGAATTTTAGGGGAAGAGGAAGCAGAACGACTTTCCACTGCAGATTTTATGCGCAGGGCATTAAAAGAAGGGCTTAAGATTTCGGTTATCATGTCTTCTGCAGAAGCAATTGTGGACATAAACTCTTTAAAGGATCTGATGAAGGCGGGGGAACTGGTATGATTGACACCAAACAGTTTGTGGATGAACTTCTCCTGAGAGGAATTGAAAAAATTGCAGGAGTACCATGTTCATTTTTAACTTCCTTAATTAATGAAGCGGAAAACAGGGGGATTTATGAACCTTTTGTCAATGAGGGCGATGCCATGGCTTATGCGGCCGGATCTCTTTTGGCAGGTCACAGATGTGCGGTTGTGATGCAGAACTCTGGACTATCCAATGCATTATCACCGCTTACATCCTTAAATGAGTTGTTCGGTTTGGGGACGTTGCTGATTATTGGAAACAGAGGCAAGGATGACGAACCTCAGCACAGAATTATGGCAGGATGTGTAGAGCCATTTTTGGACGCCGTTGGGATTAACCACATAATGGCAGAAGAAGAGGGGGCTGTTGATCGGGCTTTTGAACATCTTTCTGAAAAAAGCTGTGCCATTCTTGTTAATGGGAGAACCACCTTTTCACCAGTCTCTTTAAAAAGAGCCTGTGAAGAGTATCATAGATTTCCTCTGCGTTATGATATGCTGAAAGAAGTTTTTAGAGCATCCAGTCAGTCTGTCGTGGCTACTACAACAGGATTTACCAGCAGAGAGATGTTCTGTGCAGGGGACCGTCCTGAAAATTTCTATATGGTAGGGTCCATGGGATGTCTCTCTTCTCTGTCTCTTGGACTGGCAGAAAATGTGAAAGACAGGACTGTGATTGCAGTTGACGGGGACAGCGCCTGCCTTATGAGATTAGGCGGCTTGTATACGCTGACGCAGAAGAGACCAGATAATCTGCTTTATCTTGTCCTTGATAATGAAAGCAACGAATCTACCGGCGGACAAAGAAACAGCCTTGGAGACAGCAGACTTTTAGACGTTATGGAGAGTCTGTATCCGACACAGCAGGTTCATTCTCCTGAAGAACTTTTTGAAAAGATTCAGGATTTTCAGAAAAAACCGGTTTATACCCAGATTTATGCCAGAATTCGGACTGGAACCATGGAAAATCTTCCAAGACCGGACAGACAGCTTATTTTTGATCAGACCCGTAGATTTCAGGGGGCAGTTTTATGAAAATAGCAGTTCTTTCTGATATTCATGGAAACCTTCCTGCCCTTTTAGCAGTTTTAGAAGATTGTACCAGGCAGCATGCAGATCGGTTCTGGCTGCTGGGAGATTATGTGGACTATGGAGTTTCCTCCAGAGAGACCGTAAAATTATTGGAACAGCTAGAACCAGAATATGCAATTGCGGGCAATCATGATGCATGTTTATATTTGCCTTCTGTAAGAAGCAGTCAGACTCCTCATGGAAAACAGGCTTTTTCTTATACAAAAGCATTAGTCGAAAAAGATCCAGATGCGTTTTTCTGGCTGGAACAGATTGCAGAACATCCGATGATATATCTGGAAAAGCAAAAAACCATGCTGGTACATGGAACAGTCTCGGATCCTTACTGGGGGAAATTTCTTCCGGAAGTCCGTGCAGAGGAGGTTTTTTCTGATATGGAAAAGAGGGATGTCCGTCTGCTTCTTGTCGGGCATTCCCATAAAAGTTTTCTTCTTATTAAAAACGGCAGAAGAATCATAAACCCAGGCAGTGTAGGACAGCCTCGGGATGGTTTTCCAGAAGCATCCTATGCTATTTTAGATGGAGAATCGGTTACGTTTCGGAGGGTAAGTTATGATATTGATCAGGCGGCTTTGGCAATTAAAGAAGCTGGACTGCCTGAATATTTGTGGCAGCGTTTATATCAGGGAATATAAAATCAACAAGGAGGCATTCAAATGCGTGTTTTAATAACAGGAGTAGCAGGTCTTACAGGCTCTTATCTGGTTCGCCAGTGTTTAGAGCAGGGCGATACCGTAGTCGGAGTGGATGATTTTTTTCGGGGAACAAGGGAAAATATTGAAGATATAATGGAACATGAACGTTTTACCTTTTATGAATGTGATTTCCGCGATTATATAAAACAGGAATCTGATACAGCCTTTGACGGCATCTATCATCTGGCAGCCATTGTTCCTACCAGATATTTTTATGAAGAACCATGCCTGACTTATGAAGTCAACTGTCAGGGCGCTTATGAGATTTTTTTATGGGCATTAAAGCATAAGATTCCCCGCTTCATTAATGCATCCAGTTCTGAAATTTATGGACATGCTGAAGATTTTCCTACAAAAGAAACCACAAAATCTGTATATGATTCTGTCGAGGATTCTACAAGATGGTCTTATGCTCATGGAAAAATTATGACAGAGTATTTGTTCAACCATCATAAAGATGAGATCAAAGTCTGCCATCTTCGCTACGCCAATGTGTATGGGCCTTATGATATTGATGATAACCACGTTATTCCTTACATTTTAAATTGTATTGTTCAGGATAAGCCCTGCCATTTAAATGTGAATGCTGGAACCATTGCCCGATCGTTTTTGTATATGGGAGATGGCGCTGCCGCTACCCGTCTGGCCATGCTGCATATGGAAAGCGGGTTAAGCTATAATGTGGGCAATCCTGAAGAAGTAACGATTCTGGAACTATATGAGATAGCAGTTGAGGCAGCAAAAGAACTGGGTATATCCTATCGCCACACTCCGATATTTGACATCTCCAGAGCGGGAGATCCTACAAGAAGAGTTCTTGATATTTCAAGAGCAGGTGAACATTTAGGTTATGCTCCCAAGGTTATGCTGCAGGAGGGAATCAGGAGGACGCTGGAATGGATTATCAAACAGCAGCCATAATTCTTTGCGCAGGACTTGGAAGCAGGCTTGGCCTTGCAGAAAAACAAAATAAATGTGCAGTTCCAATCCGGGAGACATCGGCTGTCCAATATGGAGTATCTGCACTTTTAGATGCAGGGGCAGACGAAGTAATTGCAGTAACAGGATTTGCCAGTGACTCTGTGAGGATGGCGCTTTCAGAATTTATAGAAAGCGGACGAGTTCATCTTGTTTATAATTCCTGTTATGACAAACATGGATGCAATTATTCTCTGGCCTGCGGAATGGAAGAGGCGGCTGCAAAAAAGGCCGACCGGGTCATAATCGCTGAAGGAGACTCTCTGCTTTGCAGAGAGTCTATTCAGCAGCTTTTTTGTGCGAATGGCCCAGCGGCTTCTCTGGTGAGAGAGAAATTCTATGTAGACAACAAAAGAAGTGTAGTTGCCATAGGCTGTAAAAAGAAAATTGTGCGTTATGAGTATGACACACTTCATCGCGGAGACATCCGGATTGGCAGCGGAGAAGAGATTTTGGGAGAGAGTATGCAGCTTTGGAGTTTTTCAGGCCCGATATTAGAGAAACTGAAAAAAGAACTCTGTACATATAGAATTGCTGCAGATAAAAGTTTGGATCCCATGCTGCACTCTGGCGTCTATTCCATTAACCGGATAAATCCAGAACTGGAACCGGTTTTTTCAAAATGGCCAGACCAGTGGATTAACCTTAATACTCAGGAAGATTTAAGAAAGGCAGGATTAGCAGAATGGATCAGAAAGTGATGATTATTGGATATGGAAGTACAGGAAAATATGTATTGGATATGCTGACAAGACTCCCTGAACTTTCTGGCTGCGAGTTTGTCGTTGTCTCCAGAACAAGCGAAACAGAAGCAGAAAAGCGAATTAACCTTACTTTGGTTTCTGCTGGGATTTTTGGAAATTATCCCAAAGTATGCTACCGCTCCTGTGATATAAATCATGTGGAAAATTTAAGCGCTCTGATTAGCGAGGAAGCCCCAAATATCATTGCCTATACAGGACGATATATGAAGGGATTTAAATATGGAGAGTTTTCTTATCCCAACCAGATTGGTTATGGAGTGTGGACCCCTCTTGCTGTGGTTTTGGTAGAAAAGCTGATGAGAGCAGTAAAGATGTCAAAGGTCCCTGTCCGCGTAATTAATACAAGCTACGGAGATGCAGTGTCTCCTTTGTTAGCAGCCCATGGACTGGCGCCATATACCAGTGCCGGAAATTTAAACCATTTGATTCCAAGAATTGCAAGAGCCTACGAGAAATTAAGCGGTCAGTCGGCCAGTCAATGTGATATCACATTTGTTGGCTCTCATTATGCAAATACCTATATTTCAAAAGAGGGATCGGCAAAGGGCTCTCCCTGCCTTCTCCACATTGAGGGGAATAACGGCGTCAAAGAGGAAGAGATCTGGAAGCTTTGTGCAGTTCCTACTGCTTCCGGTCCGGAAAGAAACATCATGATTGCTTCGGATGTGGTAATGCTGATTCGTCTTATGCTGGATAAAAGCGGGAAAAGGCAGAAAATCCATGCTCCCGGACCTTTTGGAAAAATCGGCGGCTATCCATTGATTTTTTCCAATGGTCAGATGGAAATTGATGAAACTCATTTTTCTGCAAAAGAGATGGAGCGGGTAAATGAAGGCAGTCTTTGCTGCGATGGAATAGATAAACTGGATTCAAACGGAATTCATTTTACAGATGAAGTAATTGCAAAAATGAAATCTGTTTTTGGAATTGATTATCCAAAAACCCTTGCTCTGGAAGACTGTGAGAAGTTTTCACAAAAGCTGGCAGAGACTTTGGCTTCACCTCTGTAAAATAGGAAAAAGAACTACTGTAGGATTCCATATTGTTGTTTTTCAAATTTTGTGTTATAATCCCACAATGAGGAAGGGAGTTGCCTCCCCTCCTTCTTTGTTGCTAAGCATCCGGAAAAGCTGTCGGTGGCAGGTTTCCCGGCTACAGAAAAAGTGATAGAATAGGCAGGATGAAATTGAATAATCAGAATTTTGAAACAATACAGCAGGCGGCTCCGATTGCAGAGCCGGACAGACAGAATTATTTTATTAATCAGGCCCGGCTGCTTTTTAAAAGCAGATTTGAGGCAGACGTTGCATCTGGAAAGGCTGAAGAACGCTACGGCAAAGTGCTTTTGAAAGAACTGACAGACGGTGGGTATTTTGGGACCTTTTGTGTGGTTACTTTCGGGTGTCAGATGAATGCCAGAGATTCCGAAAAACTGGAAGGCGTTTTGGAGGCAGTGGGATTAAAACGCACAGAAAATGAAGACTCCGATTTTACCTTGTACAATACCTGTACAGTAAGGGAAAATGCCAACCAGAGAGTTTACGGAAGACTGGGCCATCTGGGTGCTCTAAAGAAAAAGCATCCAGGCATGATGATCGGCTTGTGTGGCTGTATGATGCAGGAATCCCAGGTAGTAGAAAAAATCAAACAGTCTTACCGGTTTGTGGATTTGATTTTCGGAACCCACAATATTTTTAAGCTGGCAGAACTTTTGACAGAGCGTCTGACAGAAGGCAAAATGACTGTTGATGTGTGGGAAGGTACGGATGAAATCGTAGAGGAACTTCCGACAGATCGGAAATATTCCTTCAAATCCGGCGTCAACATCATGTTCGGCTGCAACAACTTCTGCAGTTACTGCATCGTCCCTTATGTGAGAGGACGGGAGCGGAGCCGGAATCCGGAGGACATTATCGAAGAAATCAAACGTCTGGTAGCAGACGGAGTGGTAGAAGTCATGCTCCTTGGACAAAATGTTAACTCCTATGGAAAGACCTTAAAAACCCCGATTACTTTTGCACAGCTGTTAAAGCAGGTGACAGAGATTGAAGGCTTGGAACGGATTCGGTTTATGACATCTCATCCCAAGGATTTATCGGATGAACTGATTGAGGTTATGAAATCTTCCTCCAAGATTTGCCGGCATCTTCATCTGCCCCTTCAGTCTGGAAGCAGTCGGATTTTAAAGGTTATGAACCGCAAATATACCAAAGAGCAGTATCTTGCCCTGGTAGATAAGATTCGGACTGCTATGCCGGATATTTCCCTGACAACAGATATTATTGTAGGATTTCCCGGCGAGACGGAAGAAGATTTTCTGGAGACCATGGATGTAGTGGAGAAAGTCCGCTATGACAGCGCCTTTACCTTTATTTATTCCAAGCGTACTGGAACTCCGGCCGCCAGGATGGAAGAACAGGTGCCGAAAGAAATAGTTAAGGATCGGTTTGATCGGCTTTTGACACAGGTTCAAAAGATTTCTTCAGAAGTCTCCGGGCGGGATTTACATACCATACAAAGGGTACTGGCCGAAGAGGTCAACTCGCAGGATGCCAGTCTTTTAACCGGACGGCTTGGCAATAATACAATCGTTCATTTTCCAGGGGATCCTTCCTTGATTGGAAAAATTGTAGATGTTTCCCTGGATGAGATAAAAGGGTTCTACTATATGGGACACCTGTCAGAAGTACAAGGAGGAAAGTAACATGAAAAAGAAACTAAGGACTGCAGCAGTTCTTGCAATGGCCATGTCACTTGCTGTGCCGGCCGTAGCATATGCCGACAGCGGGTATATCAATGAAGGCCCTGGAGTAGCCTTAGATCAGAAAGAAACCGACAATTCAGGCGTGATAAACCTGGATTCGGGAAGTGACGGACATGGACCTGGAGCCACAGAAGGACAGGAAGAACCAACTTCCCCGTCTCAGGGCGGCCAAGAGGAAACGGCTCCTGCTGAGGGAAATAACTCTCAGACAGGAGAAAACCAGACTCCGCCTGCAGAAGGCGAAGAAATGGCAAATACCGGAGTGATCACTCCGGCCCAGAAGGTGTTTAATGGTGTTACTTTAAACTATGGAGTAGGAAACGGCGGATTTATCAGCAATATGTCTTTAGTATTTAACAGCGGACTGGGCGGTTCCATTACCTATACCAGCAGCATTAACAATGGTGGCTGGCTGGGATGGAATTACGTAGGCGAGTTAAACGGAGCTACGGACGGCAATGCAGACACCCGTATGGAAGCTGTCCGCATTAATCTTTCCATGCTGGCAGGATATAACTGGGATATTTACTACCGGGTTACTCTGGACACAGTCGGACAGCTTGGATGGGCAAAAAACGGCGAAATTGCCGGAACCTTAGACAGCGGCCACTATATTACTGATATTGAGATTCAGTTAGTTCCAAAGGGACAGCCAGGTCCGACATCGGATCGTTATCGGTTCTATTCCGTATACGAGTCCCGTATGTGGAGAGACGAGGCTGGGCTGATTCATTATGATGACCCCAATGGCAACAATTATTCCGGATGGCTGGACGATACAGAGAGCAGATTTTACGTATCGGATTCCATGGTGCTTACCGGATGGCATTATCTGGACGGATATAAATATTACTTCAGGGAAGACGGTCGTCTGGTTCAGAATGTGGATCCGATTATCGGCAAACAGTCTTCTTACATTATTAAGGTAAATAAGACGGCAAACTGCCTGACCATATATGCAAAGGATGGAGATAAGGGCTATATTATTCCAGTTATGTCCATGCTGACCTCCGTAGGAGATGACACACCTATTGGAACTTTTAAGAGTCCGGAGCGCTACCGCTGGCGCTATATGGTGGGAGACTGCTATACCCAGTATGCGACCCGCATTACCGGAAGTTTCCTGCTCCATTCGGTTATTTATGAGGAGCAGAATAATCTTACCCTCAGAGCTCAGACTTACAATGATTTAGGCGTTGCCCGTTCAGCCGGCTGCGTCCGTCTGCGTACAGTAGATGCCAAGTGGATTTATGATAATGTTCAGGCAGGAGTTCCCATCACGATTTATGAGGATTCTACCAGTGTAGGGCCGTTCTACCGACCAGACATAGTGCCAGTACCGAATACCCAGCAGTGGGATCCGACGGATACAGAGGTACGCCTGCAGTAATACAATAGAGTCAGGCCGAAAAACACATCGGCCTGACTTGCTGCATTGAACTCACAAAAAGAAAGGACTGGAATACGTGGCCGGATTATCACCCATGATGGTTCACTATTTAGAGACCAAAGAGCAGTATAAAGACTGCATCCTGTTTTACCGGTTAGGAGATTTCTACGAAATGTTCTTTGAGGATGCCATAACGGTGTCCAGAGAGCTGGAACTGACCTTAACTGGAAAGGAATGCGGACTTGAGGAGCGGGCGCCTATGTGCGGCGTTCCTCATCATGCTGTAGAAGTATATTTAAATAAACTTGTTCAAAAAGGATATAAAGTTGCAATTGCGGAACAGATGGAAGACCCCAAACTCGCCAGGGGGTTGGTCAAACGGGAAGTAGTTCGGGTTGTAACGCCGGGAACAATTACCAGTGCGCAGGCATTAGATGAGACCAAAAATAACTATCTTATGGGAATCGTATACGTAGGAGAGATTTTTGGTCTGGCTACTGCTGATATTAGTACTGGTGATTTTTTCGTAACAGAAGTAGAGACGGAGCGGGATTTATTTGATGAAATCAATAAATTTTCTCCGTCTGAAATTGTATGCAACGAAGCGTTCTATATGTCAGGCGCAGACATCGAAGAGATCAAAAACCGGTACCATACGGTAATCTCTTCTCTGGACAGCCATTTTTTCGGCGATGACAGCTGCAGACAGATTTTAAAAGACCACTTTAAAGTAAGCCAGCTTGCAGGACTGGGGCTTGGTGATTATGAAACCGGAGTGGTGGCGGCAGGAGCAGTTATGCGTTACCTGTATGAGACCCAGAAAAACACGCTGGAGCATATGACTACCATTACGACCTACAGCGTAGGCCAGTATATGATTCTGGATACGTCTACCAGAAGAAACTTAGAGCTTTTGGAGACTTTACGGGAGAAGCAGAAGCGGGGCTCCCTGTTATGGGTGTTAGACAAAACCAAAACCGCCATGGGAGCCAGAATGCTGCGCACATTTCTTGAGCAGCCGCTGATCCACAGAGAGGAAATTCTTTGCCGCCAGGAAGCCATTGAAGAATTAAATATGAACTATATCTCCAGAGAAGAGATACGGGAGTATTTAAATCCGGTCTATGACCTGGAACGGTTAATCGGCCGGATCAGCTACAAAACAGCAAACCCCAGAGATTTGATTTCTTTTAAAAATTCTCTGAAAATGCTGCCTTATATTAAGCAGATTTTAAAAGAATTTACCAGTTCCCTGGTAAAAGAACTGGACAGCGATCTGGACTGTCTGGAAGATTTATATCAGCTTTTAGACAAGGCTATCGTAGAAGATCCTCCGGTAACCGTCAGGGAAGGCGGCATTATCAAAGAGGGATTCAATGAAGACGCCGATAAGCTGCGCCACGCAAAGACCGAGGGAAAGACCTGGCTTGCAGAACTGGAATCGAGAGAGCGGGACAAAACCGGCATTAAAAACTTAAAAGTCAAGTACAATAAGGTGTTTGGTTATTATTTTGAAGTAACCAACTCCTTTAAAGACCTGGTTCCCGACTACTTTATCCGCAAACAGACCCTGGCCAACGCAGAGCGCTATACCACCGATGAACTGAAAGATCTGGAAGAAATTATTTTAGGAGCGGAGGACAAGCTGTTCTCTCTGGAATATGAGCTGTTCTGCCAGGTGCGGGATGAGATTGCCGCCCAGGTCGTGCGGATACAGAAAACCGCCAAAGCCATTGCAGGCATTGATGTGTTTGCTTCTTTTTCCGTAGTTGCCACAAAAAACAATTATGTAAAACCGGCAATTAATGAAAAGGGAGTGATCCAGATTCACAATGGACGTCACCCGGTTGTAGAACAGATGATTCCCGATTCGTCCTTTGTTTCCAATGATACCTGTCTGGATAACAATAAAAACCGGATTTCCATTATTACCGGACCAAACATGGCCGGAAAGTCTACGTATATGCGTCAGGTAGCCTTAATTGTCTTAATGGCCCAGATCGGCTGTTTTGTTCCTGCAGACGATGCCAACATCGGTATCTGTGATCGGATTTTTACCAGAGTAGGAGCATCCGACGATTTGGCGGCAGGACAGAGTACCTTTATGGTGGAAATGACAGAAGTGGCCAATATCCTGCGAAACGCCACCAAAAACAGTTTGCTGATTTTAGATGAAATCGGAAGGGGAACCAGTACCTTTGACGGGCTTTCCATTGCCTGGGCTGTGGTGGAGCACATCAGCAACACCAAACTTTTAGGAGCAAAGACCTTATTTGCTACTCACTACCACGAACTGACAGAACTGGAAGGCGCCATGAGTGGGGTCAACAACTACTGCATCGCGGTAAAAGAACAGGGAGACGATATTGTTTTCTTAAGAAAAATTGTAAAGGGCGGAGCAGATAAAAGCTACGGCATCCAGGTGGCAAAGCTTGCCGGAGTTCCGGATTCCGTCATTGCCAGGGCAAAAGAGCTGGTAGAAGAACTGACCAGCGCAGACATTACAGTAAAGGCCAGGGAGATTGCAGAAAACTCTGCCAACGTGACAGCCCGCAAGGCAGTTCCCAAACCAGATGAAGTCGATCTGCTTCAAATGTCGTTTTTAGATACAGTCAAGGATGATGATATTATCCGGGAACTGGGCGAGCTGAATCTGGCTCAGATGACGCCTATTGACGCCCTCAACACCCTTTACCGCCTGCAAAACCGCTTAAAGAATCGATGGGATGGAAAGAAATGAGCATTGCTGTATTAGATGAGAGCACCATCAATAAAATTGCGGCCGGAGAAGTAATTGAACGGCCTGCATCCATTGTAAAAGAATTGCTGGAAAATGCCATAGATGCCAGCGCCAGCGCCATTACAGTAGAGATTCGGGACGGAGGAACTTCGTTAATTCGGATTACGGATAATGGCTGCGGCATTTCAAAAGAAGAAGTTCCTCTGGCTTTTCTGCGCCATGCTACCAGCAAGATTAAAAGAGCGGAAGATTTGTCTTCTGTGCTGTCTTTAGGATTTCGAGGGGAGGCTCTTGCCAGCATCGCAGCAGTCTCCAGAGTGGAATTAATCACCAAGACTGGAGACAGTCTGACTGGCAGCCGCTACCGGATTGAGGGCAGCGCAGAAGTGGGCATGGAAGAAGTGGGCGTTCCGGACGGAACCACATTTTTAGTCAGGGACTTGTTTTACAATACCCCGGCCAGAAAAAAGTTTTTAAAACAGCCAGCCACAGAGGGCGGGTATGTTCAGGACTTTGTAGAAAAAATTGCTCTTTCCAGGCCGGATATCTCCATTCGATACCTAAAGGGAGGCACCAGTGTGCTTCATACTTCCGGAAACCACAATTTAAAAGACATTATTTATCAGATTTACGGCAGGGAACTGACTGCCAATTTGCTCTCCATAGAAACAGCAGTAGGTCCGGTTCAGATTTCCGGGTATATCTGCAAACCCATTGTGGCCCGTTCCAACCGAAGCTGTGAGACATATTTTATCAATGGGCGCTATGTGAAAAATCCTCTGATCTCCAGAGCAATAGAAGAAGCTTACCAGCCGTTTCTGATGAAACACAAATTTCCATTTACGGTGCTTCATTTAACCATTGATACCCAGACCCTGGACGTTAATGTCCACCCTGCTAAAATGGAAGTCCGGTTCCAGAATGGGGACATTATTTACCAGGCTGTTTATCATGCAGTTTCTGAGGCTTTACACGAAAAAGAACTGATACCGGAGATTTCCCTGGAAAAGGAAGAAAAATCTGTTTCCCAGTCCAAACCATCTGTCAGAGAAGTGCCTCGGATGCCGGAACCTTTTGAAACGAAACGTCTGGCCCAGATGGTAAAAGAGCCAGAACCGGTTTATGGAGCAAGAACCGCCAGCCAGATTCTGGAAAAACCAGAACCGCTGGAACCGCAGCCGCCGGTAAAAGAACCAGAGTTTTTGAAACAATCAGAACTTCCCAAACAACCGGCTGCGTCCAGACAGCCGGACAGTTTCAAGCAGCCAGAAAGTGTCAAAAAGACGGATATTGTCAAGCAGCCGGAGCCGCCGAAACAGATGGAATTGTTTGACGGAAAGCTTTTAGATTCCAAGGCCCGTTTTCGCCATAAGCTGATTGGTCAGTTGTTTGACACCTATTGGATGGTAGAGTATAACGATCAGCTTTTTATTATTGACCAGCATGCGGCTCATGAAAAAGTGCTTTATGAGCGAACCATGAAAGCGCTAAAAGAGAGAGTCTATGACACCCAGATGCTAAGTCCGCCTATTATTCTTACTCTGTCCATTCAGGAAAAAATGGCGCTGCAGATCCACATGGATTACTTTTCCGGTATGGGATTTGAGATAGAGCCATTTGGAGGAAAAGAGTATGCCGTAAGAGGGGTTCCTTCCAATCTGCTTTCCATTGCTAAAAAAGAACTTCTTTTAGAAATGTTGGGCAGTCTGACAGAAGAAAAGTTTTCCGAAAATGCCGCCAGTCCGGAGATGATTTATGAACGGGTGGCGTCCATGTCCTGCAAAGCCGCAGTAAAAGGAGGCCATACATTGACATTTAGGGAAGCAGACGAGCTGATTGATCAGCTTTTGGAACTGGAAAATCCATATGCCTGTCCTCATGGACGGCCAACCATTATCTCCATGAGCAAATACGAACTGGAGAAAAAATTTAAACGGATTGTATAGGATCCGGATATTTACAGGGAGGCAGATGTGAAGAAACCCCTTATTATTCTTACAGGTCCTACAGCCGTAGGAAAAACATCTCTTTCCATCCGCCTTGCAAAGGCAGTGAACGGAGAGATTATCAGTGCAGATTCCATGCAGGTTTACCGCCATATGGACATCGGATCTGCCAAAGTGACACCGGAAGAAATGGACGGTGTCACTCACCATCTCATTGATGTATTAGAGCCGTGGGAAGAGTTTAATGTAGTAGTATTTCAGCAGAAAGCCAAAGCTGCCATAAAAGAGATTTATAGCCGTAACCGGATTCCCCTGATTGTGGGAGGAACCGGATTTTATATTCAGGCTCTTTTATATGATATTGATTTTAAAGAAAATGAAGAAGGTTCCATGATTCGCCAGGAGCTGGAACTGTTAGCCAGACAGAAAGGCAGTGAATATCTTCATGAAATGTTACAAATGGTGGATCCAGAGTCTGCCGTGGCAATTCATGCTCACAACCAGAAACGGGTCATCCGGGCGCTGGAATATTACCGGCAGACAGGCGAGAAGATTTCTGCCCACAATGAAGCCGAGCGGTCCAAAGAATCCCCTTATCAGTTCCTTTATTATGTCCTGAATACGGATCGGGCAGTTTTGTATCAGCGAATTGATGACAGGGTGGATCAGATGATAAAAAATGGCCTGGTGGAAGAGGTTAAAAGACTGAAAGAAATGGGATGCACCCGTTTGATGGTTTCCATGCAGGGCCTGGGTTACAAAGAGATTCTGGACTATTTAGACGGCAAATGTTCATTAGACGAAGCAGTCTATATTTTAAAAAGGGATACCAGGCATTTTGCCAAACGCCAGCTTACCTGGTTTCGGAGAGAGCGGGATGTTAAATGGCTGAATCTTCCGGATTTTGGAAATAATCCGGATCAGGTATTCCATGAGATCTTACAAGATTGGAGCAATTTACAAAATGACGATAGATAATATGTATGAAAGACTGAGAATCAGCAAAGAAGTTCTCTTTTATGGAAAAGCCGTAGAAGAGTCTTTAAAAGAGCGGTTTCTGGAAATTGATGAAAATGCAGAGTATAATCAGATGAAAGTGATTGATGCAATGCAGAAAAACAGGGTTAGTGAAACCCATTTTGCGGCAACAACCGGTTATGGCTACAATGATGCCGGACGCGATACATTAGAAGACGTATATGCCACCTTATTTCATGGAGAGAGCGCTCTGGTGCGTCCCCAGTTAATCAGCGGAACCCACGCCCTTCATATTGCATTGTCTTCCAACCTCCGTCCAGGCGATGAACTGTTGTCCCCAGTAGGAAAACCATATGACACATTGGAAGAAGTAATTGGAATCCGGGATTCTGTTGGCTCTTTAAAAGAGTACGGCGTTACTTACCGTCAGGTCGATCTGCTGGAAAACGGAGATTTTGATTTTGAGGGAATCCGCAGGGCAATTAATGAAAAAACCAAACTGGTAACCATCCAGAGATCCAAAGGATACCAGACCCGTCCTACCTTATCAGTAGAACGGATCGGCCAGCTGATTTCCTTTGTAAAAGAGATTAAGCCGGACGTCATCTGTATGGTAGACAACTGCTACGGAGAATTTGTAGAGCGCATCGAACCTTTAGACGTAGGGGCAGACATAATGGTTGGCTCCCTGATTAAAAATCCAGGCGGCGGCCTGGCGCCAATCGGCGGCTATATTGTAGGCCGGAAAGACTGTATTGACCGGGCGGCAGTCCGTCTGACCGCTCCGGGACTTGGCAAAGAAGTAGGTGCAAGCCTGGGATTAAACCAGTCCTTCTTCCAGGGATTATTTTTAGCTCCGACAGTTGTTGCAGGAGCATTAAAGGGAGCAATTTTTGCAGCAAACTTATATGAAAAGCTGGGATTTCCGGTTGTTCCAAACGGTACCGAATCCCGCCACGACATTATTCAGGCAATTACCTTTGGAAAACCGGAAGGCGTAATTGCATTCTGTGAAGGAATCCAGGCAGCAGCTCCGGTTGACAGCTACGTTACCCCGGAACCATGGGATATGCCGGGTTATGATGCGCCGGTGATTATGGCAGCAGGCGCATTTATCCAGGGCGCGTCTATTGAGCTGAGTGCAGACGGTCCCATTAAACCGCCCTATGCTGTATACTTCCAGGGAGGACTTACCTGGTACCATGCAAAACTGGGCATTTTAAAATCGCTGCAGAAAATAGTGGATGCAGGTCTGGCAGTTCTTCCAGAATAGGAAAAACACTAATTTTGTCTCATATGGTCGATGAAAACCGCGAAAACAGTATATACACCAGCAGATTCTTATGTTAAAATGGAACCATTCAGTGTATCTATTCACTTTCATGTTCTTTCGTCCCGTACTTGGAGAGCTGCGAAGAAAGGAATCATATGAAAGAAAATGCAGCACAGACAAAAAAAATGACTATGCGGCAGATGCCCAAGGGGGAGGGCCCCTACGAGCGCTGCATGGAACATGGAGCCGAAACTTTAAGCGATTCTGAACTGTTAGCAGTGATTATCCGAACCGGTTCCAGAGAATCTACTTCCCTGGAACTGGCTCAACAGGTTTTAAAAACAGGAGGAGAGGAAGGACTTTTCGGACTTCTTTCCAAATCTTTTGAAGAATTTATCAAGATCCGGGGAATCGGACAGGTAAAGGCCGCACAGCTGATGTGCGTCTTTGAACTTTCCAGGCGGATCTGGAGAAGCGGAGGCCGCCTTCAGACAGAATGCTACCAGGAACCTTCCCAGATTGCAGAGTATTACATGCAGTCGTTGCGTTTTCTGGATCAGGAACACATTTACGCCATGTTTTTTGACACAAAACAGCATTTTATCAAAGATGTGCTGCTGTCAAAAGGCACAGTAAATGCATCGGTTATTTCACCCAGAGAACTGTTTGTCGAGGCGTTAAAGGCCAGGGCAGTCCGTTTTGCGCTTATCCACAATCACCCCAGCGGCGATCCGACTCCCAGCAGGGAAGACGAACTTCTGACCAGACGGATGAAAGAGGCGGGAATTGTCCTGGGGATTTCGCTGGTGGATCATATTATTATTGGAAATACTTTTTATGTGAGTTTTAAGGAACGAGGAATGTTATAGATGGAAAGTAAACGCAGCAAGTATATTCTGCTGGGACTTACACTGTTGTGTGTCCTGTTAATCGGAGTTTCTTCCCTGAGAGAAGGGATTATGGACCCGCTCCGTACAGGAGTGGGCTATTTGCTTGTCCCAATTCAGTCAGGAGTCAATGCGGTAGGAGCCGGTATTTATGAAGAACTGACCGACTATGCCCAGTTAAAAACCGCTCTTGAAGAAAAAGAACAGCTGGAAAAGAGAGTAGGGGAACTGACAGAAGAAAACAACCGGCTTCAGGCACAGCAGCAGGAATTAAACCGTTTGCGGGAATTGTATCAGCTGGATCAGGATTATATGCAGTATGAGACCATTGGAGCCAGAGTCATTGCCAAGGATTCCGGCGACTGGTTTCAGGTGTTCCGGATCAATAAGGGGTCTGAAGATGGGGTCGAGGTAGATTCCAATGTCATTGCAGGAGGCGGTCTGGTCGGAATTGTGACGGATGTGGGCGCCAATTATGCTACCGTCAGGAGTATTATTGATGATTTAAGCCGCGTCAGCGCCATGGGCCTTCGGACCGGTGACAAATGCATTGTGGCAGGCGATTTAACCCTTTATCAGGATGGAAGACTTGCCATTACCAATATTACCAAAGACGGAAACATCCAGGATGGGGATCAGATTGTAACTTCCAACATCAGTTCCAAATTTCTGCCCGGTATTCTGGTGGGATATGCGTCTGATATTACCATTGATCCCGAACGTCTCACCAAATCCGGATATCTGGTTCCGGTTGCGGATTTCGATGATCTCCAGGAAGTTTTAGTGATTGTGGGGACAAAAGAAACCGGCGATGATGAGTTAGGGCCTTTAGACGGTTCCGGAAGCTAAAAGGAGAGGGTTATGAAACGGATACTCATTAATTTGGCTTTGATGGTGTTAGCCTTTACAGTGCAGACTTGCATCTTTCCGCTGATACCGTTTTTCAGCGCATCCCCAAATCTGCTTCTGATTTTAACCTTTTCCATGGGATTTATTTATGGAAAAGATGCGGGAATGCTGTACGGTCTGTTTGCAGGCATTCTTCTGGATTTATTTGGAGGCGGCAACTTTGGGTTTTACAGTCTTTTATTTGTTTATATCGGCTATTTAAATGGAATTTTCAGCCGGTATTACTATGAAGATTATATTACCCTTCCGATGGTTCTTGCCATTGCCAATGAATTAGCGTATAATCTTTATATTTATGTATTCCAGTTTTTGATCCGAAAAAGACTGAATTTTTTATATTACTTGAAAAACATCATTATTCCGGAAATTATTTTTACGGTTGTCACCACTTTGCTGTTTTACCGGCTGTTTTTGTTCATCAGCCGGAAGCTGGAGGAAATGGAACAAAGGAGAGATACCAATCTTGTTTAAAGATTTACTG
The DNA here is from genome assembly GCA_046957575.1 of Lachnospiraceae bacterium. Lineage (GTDB taxonomy): Bacteria > Bacillota > Clostridia > Lachnospirales > Lachnospiraceae > UMGS1370. The sequence goes on from JBKUOG010000013.1 coordinate 59,162, forward strand.
GAAATGCTGAAGGAATTCCTTCAAAAAATTGCTTCGTCCAGGCTAGTCGCCCTGTCCGTTCTATTTGCAGCTATGTTTGCTCTTTTGATAGTAAACTTATTTAATCTGCAGATTATACATGGGGAAGACTATCTGAATGAATATATGCAAAAGACCGAAAAGGTAATTTACACCCCGGGTACCCGCGGCAATATTTTAGACCGAAACGGCAATATTCTGGCTTACAATGAACTGGCCTATTCTGTGGCTGTCCAGGATACCGGCGCCTACAGAAAGGATGCAGACCGAAACCGGATGCTGCTGCGCCTGGTCCGTATTCTGAATGAGCAAGGGGAGACCATTGAGGGAAAGTTTGAGGTAGGAATCAACGAAGCTGGAGAGATGTACTTTACATGCACCAGCGAAGCGGCAAAACGCCGTTTTTTAAGAGATTATTACAATCTGACGACTGCCGAAGATCTGGATAAAAACGGAAAAAACCCGTCTGGAATTACGGCCAGAGAGGCATTTGAGAAAAAGTTTAAAGACTACAAGATGGATTCCATTGTAGATGAAAAAGGAAATCCCATTGTTTTAGATGACGAGACAGCGCTTGATATGGTAAATATCTGGTATACCATGCAGCTTACTGCCTTTCGGAAATACGAAAGCACCACTATCGCCAACAATGTTTCTGATGAAACCGTTGCAGAAATTATGGAAAATACAGCCGAACTTCAGGGAGTTACGATTGAGGAAAGTTCGATTCGGGTCTACAACAACAGCATCTATTTTGAACCAATTATCGGCTATATTGGAAAGGTTCAGGAAGATCAGCTGGATGAGCTGAACAAGGATATTCCAGAGGGAAGCAATCAGGCGTACCGGCCTACCGATCTGGTTGGGCGTACCGGCCTGGAGGCATCTATGGAAAAAGAACTGCAGGGGAAAAAGGGATATAAAGTTGTAAACGTAGACAATATGGGCCGCATTCTGGAAGTGAAGGAAGAGGTGGCGCCGGAAGCAGGAAATGACATTTACCTGTCTATTGATCAGGATCTGCAGATTGGTGTCTATGAACTTCTGGAACGGCAGTTAGCAGGTATCCTCTTAGATCATCTGCGGATGGAAGATATCAGAGAAGACGAAACATTTAAAGATTCTAAAAAGCCGATTCCGGTAAAAGATGTCTATTACCAGCTAATCAATAACAATGTTTTATCCTTAAGCCACATGGGGTCAGAAGATGCGTCTGCCATGGAAAAGCAGTTATATCAGATACAGACTTCTTCCCAGGCTCAGATACTAAGTGACATTCAGGCTGAATTATTAAGTCCCCATGCGGCCCAGCTGGGCCAGCTTCCCAAGGACATGATGGCGTACATGGTCTACATCTATGAATACCTGTCTTCCGATGAGGTAGGCATTATTCAAAAATCAGAGATCGATGAGACCAGTGAGGCCTATCTTTCCTGGAAAGCGGATACCATCAGTCTGCGGGACTATATTTACGCAGGCATTGCAGACGGATGGATTGATACAGCAAAGCTGGAGATTGATGATCGGTATTCCAGCGCAGACAGCATCTTTGAGAGCCTGGTTCAATACATTATGAATGCGCTTCAGGAAGACACCCAGTTTACCAAGCAGATTTACCGGTATCTCATCAACGATGGAACAGTAAAGGGATGGCAGTTGTGCATCGCCCTCTACGATCAGGGAGTTTTGGAGTATGATGCAGAAGAGGTCGCAAAGCTTTCCTCTGGAGGAGACAGTTATGCCTATACCTTTATTCGCAGCAAAATCAAAAGTATTGAGTTGACGCCTGCTCAGCTGGCGCTGGATCCATGTACCGGGTCCTGCGTCATTGTAGATGTCAACACCGGAGAAGTCCGGGCGCTGGTTACCTATCCGGGATATGACAACAATCGCCTGTCCGGAACCGTAGATGCAGATTACTACAACCAGCTTCGAGAAGATTTGTCTCTGCCTCTTAGAAATAATGCAACCATGGTGTTAAAGGCGCCTGGATCTACCTTTAAGCCGATTACTGCAGTGGCAGCTCTGGAAGAAGGAGTCATTCAGATGGGAGAGACCATTGAATGTACCGGAGAATATAAGGAGATTGACACGCCTATCAAATGTTGGATCTATCCGGGACGTCATGGCAAACTGGATATAATCGGAGGAATCGGAAATTCCTGCAACTATGTAGTGGCAGAGCTGGCTCACCGAATGTCCATGGATGAAAACGGAAACTATTCTACCAGCCTTGGACTGGAAACACTGGCAAAATATGCTACTATGTTCGGACTGGATCATACATCCGGTGTGGAAATTGATGAGGCATCTCCGAAAATTTCGGATACAGACCCGGAGCGTTCTTCTATGGGACAGGGCAGCCATGCTTTTACCAATACTCAGTTGGCAAGATATGTAACAGCCATGGCCAATCGGGGAACGGTTTACGAACTGAGTCTTCTGGACAAATTGACGGATTCAGAAGGAAATCTGATTGAAGACTATACGCCAGCCGTATCTTCTACTATTGATATTAAAACTTCTACCTGGGATGCGGTTCAGGCTGGAATGCGCCAGGTTATCGCAGAAGGATCTGCAAAAAGTATTTTCTCGGATCTGGCCATTGAAGTAGCCGGAAAGACAGGAACTGCTCAGGAGGATACCAGACGTACCAACCATGCATTCTTTGTATCATTTGCGCCTTATGCGGCTCCGGAAATTGCGGTTACAGTCAATATTCCCTATGGATACAGTTCTGGAAACGCGGCTACTCTTGCAAAAAATGTTTATAAGTATTACTATGGATATACGACTCTGGAAGGAATTCAGGCAGCAGGGGCTCTGGATGCCACTGCAGTGGAAATTCAGGACTAAATTTGTCGGATTTCGATCATTTAAAAGAAAAGGAGACTGTCATGCGTCATAATACAGTAGTGATTAAAGGCAACAGGGCCGGTATGTCGGTCTATCTGGATCCGATGGTTCCTTTTGAACAACTGTTAGAAGATGTGGCAGTAAAGTTTCGGGAAAGCGCAAAATTCTGGGGTTCTATCCAGATGACCCTTTCTTTGGAAGGGCGTCCGCTTTCTCCGGAACAGGAATTTAAAATTGTCAACACCATAACAGAAAATTCTCAGATAGAAATTCTGTGTCTGCTGGATACCAACGCAGAACGGATTAACCGATGCGAAAGGGCGCTGAATGAAAAGCTGATGGAACTTTCTGAGCGTACTGGCCAGTTCTTTAAAGGCGATTTGCACCGGGGGGACACGCTGGAATCTGAGGCAAGCATTGTTGTAATTGGAGATGTGGAACATGGAGCCAGAGTAACTGCCAGGGGCAATATCATTGTGCTGGGAGAACTAAAAGGTTCTGCCTTTGCCGGGGCTTCAGGAGATGAGAATACGGTAATTGTGGCATTGGACATGGCCCCTTTGCAGCTTCGGATTGGCGACCGCACCAAAAAGGGCGATGAAAAGGGCAAGCGTCTGGGCAAGGGGCCGGTAATTGCCTATGTAGATAACCATACTATTTGTACCAAAACACTAAAGAAAAGTTTATTTGGCATGTTAAATTTTATTTAATGCTGGAAAATTTCTGGAAAATAGGGTAAAATAATAGAATAGCTAGAATAGCTGCAGGAGGATATTGCTATGAGTCAAGTCATTGTCATTACTTCCGGTAAAGGAGGGGTAGGCAAGACGACAACTTCTGCCAATGTGGGAACCGGTCTGGCCATTCTGGGCAAACGGGTAGTCTTAATTGATACAGATATAGGACTGCGCAACCTGGATGTGGTCATGGGCCTGGAGAACCGCATCGTCTACAACTTGGTAGACGTGATAGAAGGAAACTGTCGTATGAAGCAAGCCCTGATAAGAGACAAAAGATATCCAAACCTGTATTTGCTGCCGTCTGCTCAGACCCGCGATAAAACCGCTGTGACTCCAGAGCAGATGAAAAAACTGGCAGATGATTTAAGAGAAGAGGTTGATTACATACTGTTAGACTGTCCGGCTGGAATCGAGCAGGGATTTCGCAATGCCATTGCCGGCGCTGACAGGGCTTTAGTAGTCACGACTCCTGAAGTTTCCGCTATCCGGGATGCAGACAGAATTATTGGTCTTCTGGAGGCGGCGGAGATGAAGGACATTGATTTAATTGTCAATCGGCTCCGCATGGATATGGTGCGCCGGGGAGACATGATGTCTGTGGAGGATGTGATTGATATTTTAGCAGTCAATGTAATCGGAGCTGTGCCGGATGACGAATCCATAGTCATTTCTACCAACCAGGGAGAGCCTTTGGTAGGGATGGGCTCCCTGGCCGGACAGGCTTATATGAATATATGCCGCCGGGTTACAGGAGAGAACATTCCTCTGATGGAACTTGATGAACCAAAAAGTTTTCTTGGCCGGTTAAGCAGCTTTTTAAGGCATGCTTAGGAGGGATGATATGCGTACCTGGCCTGCATTTCAGAGAAAGGCTTCTGGAGAGATTGCAAGGAAACGGTTAAAATTCCTGCTTTTATCTGATAGAACAGAGTATCCTCCGGAAATACTGGATAAGATAAAAGATGATATGATTCGCGTCATTTCAAAATACGTAGAGATTGAAGCGGATGGGATCGAACTTCAGGTTCTGGGACTTAAGTCAGCAAAAAGTCCTGGAACAGGGCCTGTCCTTCAGGCCAATATTCCTTTTCGTATGCTCCCAAATGCTTGACAACTAAGAGGTATCGCTAGAATATGCTTTTTGAATATGATTTTAAAAATTATAATTTCCGCTTATTGATTGAGATTTTTCTGCTCAATGTGATTGGAGTTCTGGTTTTGCGGAGCGCGTCCAACATGGATGAGGCGCTGGTAACTAAACAGATTTTAGGAATTGTGATAGGCTTTGTTCTGGCAATCGGCTTATCACTCATTGATTACCATAAGATAGCCAATTTAAGTTCTTTGATTTATATTGGATGTGTGATTATACTAACAGCAGTATTGCTGATTGGAAAGCTGGTAAGCGGTGCTACCAGATGGATTGTAGTTCCGGGTATCGGGCAGATTCAGCCGTCTGAGTTTGCCAAAATCGGCCTGATTATTTTCTTTTCCTGGTATTTTAACAAATACCAGGAAAGGCTTAATCAGCCGGCTATTTTAGGGCTTTCCCTGGTTTTGTTTTCCGTCCCTGTACTATTGATTTTGGCGGAACCCAGTTTATCTACCAGTATTATTATTGTGCTCATATTCCTGGCCATGATTTTCGTGGCAGGTTTAAGTTATAAATGGATTGGCGGCGCTCTGGCAGTTGTTGTGCCTCTTGGAGCACTGTTTATCTATCTGTTACAATATGAGATGATTCCTTTCTTAAGAGGATATCAGGCAAATCGAATATTGGCCTTCGTATTTCCAACCAATCCTAAGTATCAGGATGGGAATATGCAGCAGGACAATTCGCTGATTGCCATTGGCTCAGGCCAATTAACTGGAAAAGGCTTAAATAATACTACTATAGCATCTGTTAAGAACGGCAATTTTCTTTCTCAGGAGCAGACAGACTTTATCTTTGCTGTGATTGGAGAGGAATTGGGGTTCCGCGGAGTTATGATAGTGCTTGGCCTTTATCTGATTATCATTTTTGAAATTATCCGGCTGGCATCCAAAGCAAAAGATTTAACAGGAAGACTGATTTGTGTTGGTATGGCTGCTCTGATTGCATTTCAGAGTTTTGTAAACATTATGGTTGCAACCAAGATGATGCCCAACACCGGACAGCCCCTGCCGTTTATCAGTGCAGGCATTAGTTCGCTTCTCAGTATTTATATCGGAATCGGTCTTGTGCTGAATGTCGGATTACAAAGGAAAACAGCTCATTGATGAAGGAGGACCTATATGAACGTAGGATTAATCGCACACGATGCAAAGAAAAAATTAATGCAGAATTTTTGTATTGCATATAGGGGAGTATTGTGCAAGCATTCCCTGTATGCCACTGGTACAACCGGAAGACTTATCGAAGAAGTTACCAATCTGGATGTCCACAAATTTTTGGCCGGTCATTTGGGCGGAGGCCAGCAGTTGGCTGCCATGATCGAACATGATTCCATGGATTTGGTCATATTTTTAAGAGATCCCCACAATCCCAAAGTCCATGAGCCGGATGTCAATGACGTAGTGAGATTGTGCGACACATATAATATTCCTCTGGCTACGAATCTGGCTACTGCAGAGCTTTTAATCAAGGCTTTAGAGCGCGGAGATTTAGAGTGGCGCGAGCAGTACCGGTAGGAGCAGGCGCAGTGAAACGAATAAGACGAAAACATTTTAAGTTTTGGGCGCTGCTTTCTATTTGTCTGCTGATTGTTTTTTCTGCCTGCGGTTGTGCATCTGCACCACTGGAAAAGTCCTATGATTTTTCAGCCCGTTCCTTTGATGCCATTTCGATTGAACAGGGCAGCAGAGCAGACGCCTTTGCCAGAGAGTTGTGCGTAGTGACCGATGACTCGGGAGATGGGGACGCAGCTATTACGGCTGAGGCAGCTGGTGTGTTCGGGATTCAGACTCCCCGCACCATATACAGCAAAAATGTTTTGGAAAAACTGTATCCGGCCAGCACGACCAAGATTATGACAGCTCTGATTGCCATTAAATACGGAAATCTTTCTGATGAAGTCACTGTAACAGAAGAGGCCGTTATTACAGAATCCGGTGCCACGTTATGCGGTATTAAGCCTGGAGACAAGCTGACATTGGAGCAGCTTTTGTATGGACTAATGCTGCCGTCTGGCAATGATGCTGGCACTGCCATTGCGGTCCATATGGCCGGAAGCGTTGAAGGGTTTGCAGAAATGATGAACCGGGAAGCAAAAGCATTGGGAGCAACAGGCACCCATTTTACTAATCCTCATGGCCTTCACAGTGAGGATCATTATACGACGGCTTATGATTTGTATCTCATTTTTCACGAAGCTCTGAAATATCCAAAGTTTCGGGAAATTACGGGCAGCACTGCTTATACAGCCAATTATCAGTCCGCATCCGGGGAGATGGTTTCCACTACCTGGAAAGGCGGAAACTGGTACATGACAGGTGAAAAAGAAACACCGGACGGATTGACTGTATTTGGAGGGAAGACGGGCACAACCCAGGCAGCAGGTTATTGTCTGGTCATGGGAAGCAAAGATGATTCTTCGGAAGAATATATATCCGTGATTATGAAAGCTCCCAGCCGTCCTGGCCTGTACGACAATATGACAAATATTATTTCTAAAATTGTCAATTAGTTGTTGATTTTTTTTACAAATTATACTATAATTATTTTAATTGAAATGGACTTTTTATACAAATTATGACCCAAGGAGGAGATTGCTATGGTTCAGATTATTGCAGGAAAAAAAGGAAAAGGGAAGACAAAACATCTCTTAGAGAGGGCTAACAATGCGGTAAAAGACGCACATGGCACTATCGTGTACCTGGATAAAAGTTCCAAGCATATGTACGAATTAAACAACCGGATTCGTCTCATTAATGTAAACGAATATCCCATTTCCAGCAGTGAAAGCTTTATCGGCTTTATCTGTGGCATTATTTCCCAAGACCATGATTTAGAAGCAATGTATTTAGACAGTTTCCTGAAGCTGTCCGGATTAGAAGGCGAAGATATTTCCGAAACGATTGCAACTTTGGAAAAAATAGGTGAAAAATCACATGTAACTTTTATTCTCAGCGTATCTATGGACGCAGACCAACTTCCTGAAAGCACCAGAAAAAATGTGATTATTTCTTTATAAGATATACATAAGAGACTGTTACAAAATGAAATAGCGGGCCCAATCTCCAGTCATTTCATTTTGTGGCGGTCTTTTTTTGACTCTTGAATTATTGGCAAAATTCTCCTATAATGGTGATGCTAGGTTAAAAGAAAGGAGGACTTCTCTGGTGGCACGCAAAAAGAAAAAAGCCAGCAATAAAATTATACGCTATCGAAGGCCTCTGAATATCAATATTGGTATGATTATTTTTGCGCTGATTTTTGTGTACATGAGTCTCAGTGTTTATACATATATTGGACGTGAGAAAATACAGTTCTATGAAGTAGTAGAAGGCGGTATTGTAAACGACAAAAGCTATACAGGCGTGATTTTAAGAGACGAAGAGGTCAAATATACAGATCGGGCCGGAACCATTGATTATTATGTAAGGGAAGGCCGCAGGGCTGCAGTCGGCACCACTGTTTACTCCATTGATGAAGAAAATAAGATGGCTGCTTATCTGGCAGAAAATAACAATGGACAGGAATTGAGTTCAGACAGCATTTCTGCCTTAAAAAAACAGCTTTCTTCTTTTAATATAGCCTTTGACGAAGATAATTTTGCAAGTGTTTATGACATCAAATATACATTGGAATCTCTGATTATGGAATATTCAAATTTTGATACAGCAGACAGTCTGGCAGCAATGGAGGCGGCCGGGATTCGTTTTACTCAGATTCGATCCGACCAATCCGGCATCATTTCCTATGTAATTGATTCGCTAGAGGATTTAGAACCTTCCCAGATAGAAGAATCCGTTTTCGACCGAAGCAAGTATCCCAGTAAAATTATCGGATCGGGAGAGACGGTTGGGATCAATGAACCTGTTTACAAGATCATTACATCTGAAGACTGGTCCATCGTATTTCCTCTCAGCGAGGAGGATGTCACACAATACGGGGAGAATACACAGTTAAAAGTTTCTTTCAAAGGAGAAAATCTGACCACTATCGGTGAATTTTCCATGATTACCGGGGCAGACGGGAAAACATATGGAAAGCTGGATTTTGATAAATACATGGTTCAGTTTGTGTCCGACCGGTATGTAGAATTTGAAATTGTGTCCGATAAGGTAGACGGATTAAAGATTCCCCTGTCTGCTGTGACTACCAAAGATTTCTTTCTGATTCCTGTAGAGTATTTAAGCAAAGGCGGAGACAGCAATGAATCAGGTTTTTTTAAAGAGGTTTATACAGAAGGAGGAACTCCCTCCATTGTGTTTGTTCCCGCTACTCTATATTACTCCACAGAAGAGAATTATTATGTGGAAATAGATGGAGAGGAAGGATTTAAAACAGGAGACTACATTGTAAAGCCGGAATCTTCAACAGAACGTTACCAGCTTGGAACCACTGCCTCATTAAAGGGAGTCTACAACATCAATAAGGGGTATGCAGTCTTTAAACAGATTGAGATTCTGACATCTAATGACGAATATTGTACGGTTAAGAAAAATATGGATTACGGCTTATCTGTATACGATCACATTGTTTTGGATGCGGATACAGTGGAAGAAGGAAAGATGATTTATCAGTAGTTTTTGCAGATAAAAGGAGATAACATGGTAAGAGAACAGTATTTAGAGGTAAAGGAGCGGGTAGAGAAAACCTGTATCCGCTGCGGAAGAAATCCCCAAGAGGTCACATTGATTGCAGTCAGCAAGACAAAACCCCTGGATATGCTTTTGGAAGCATACGATGCAGGGGCCAGAGATTTTGGTGAAAATAAGGTTCAGGAAATTCTGGAAAAATATCCTGCAATGCCAAAGGATGCAAGAATGCATATGATTGGACATCTGCAGCGCAACAAAGTCCGTCAGGTGATTGACAAGGCAGCACTGATTCACTCTGTAGATTCTCTGCGCCTGGCCCGCCAGATTGAAGAGGAAAGCGCAAAAATCAATTCTGTTACTCCTGTTTTGCTGGAGGTAAATGTGGCAAGAGAAGAGAGTAAATTTGGATTTTTTACAGAGGAAATAGAAAAGGCAGCAGAAGAAATTGCCACATTCTCCCATATTGTGGTAAAAGGTTTTATGACAATTGCGCCTTTTGTCGAAAATCCAGAAGAAAATCGAAAAGTTTTTCAAGATTTATATCAATTATCTGTTGACATAAGCAAGAAAAACATTGATAATATGTCTATGGGTGTGCTCTCCATGGGCATGTCCGGGGATTATGAGGTAGCGATTGAAGAAGGGGCCACCATGGTCCGGGTTGGGACAAGCATTTTTGGACATCGCTAAATCAAAAAGATAGGAGAGTAGGACTTATGAGCCTGTTAAACAAATTAATGGAATTAACTCGTCTCACAGAAGAGGATGATGACGATTACTTTTATGATGATGAAGAAGAGTTTGATGATGACAGACCTCCCAGGAGAACCGCCTTTTCCCGCGACAAAGACGATGAGGAAGAAGAGGCTCCGAAACCTCGCTTTATGGGGTCAGCCCGTTCCTCATCCGGCAATAAGGTAGTTCCAATGCGAAGCAGGGGCATGGAAGTGACCATGGTCAGACCTACCTCCATGGAGGATTCCAAGGAGATTTGCGATTATCTGCTGTCCGGTAAGGCTGTACTTTTAAATATGGAGGGAATCCACACAGAGATTGCCCAGAGAATCATTGACTTTACTTCTGGTTCTACCTATTCCATGCGCGGAAATTTAAAAAAGATCTCCAACTATATCTTTATTGTCACACCGGAATCCGTAGAATTATCCGGTGATTTCCAGGAGTTTTTAAGCGGCAATACCATAGGAGGGACCGGAGGATTAAACATTCACCTGTAGGTTGGTGACTGGCAGATATTTATGGAAAAAGAAGAATTACTATTTCGGAAACGAATTCAGGAACTGTCCCGCCTGTGCTATGAGCGGGACATTCCTGTACATACAGATTTTTTAAATTTAAATGAGCAGACAATATTTTTCTCTCTGCAGTCTTTGCTCGCTCCGGTAAAGTATCAGCTTGCCGGCGGCTATGAGATGGCAGAGCGGAAGGTTGTTTGCTTTCTGCCTTCTTATGAAGGAGAATGGGCAGAGCTTCCTTTTGTCTGTTTGTCCGCAAGACCGGTAAATCCTCGATTTGCAGAAAATTTGAGCCACAGAGATTATCTGGGTGCACTGATGCATCTGGGCATTGACCGGAGCAAAATCGGCGACATTTTGATAGAAGATGATGTGTGCCATATTTTCTGCATGACAGATATGGCAGATTATTTGTGCAAAGAGCTGCGTCTGGTGCGCCATACCAATCTGTTGTTGGAAAAATCAGAGATGAAAGAGATTGTTATTATACCTAAGTTTAAACGAGTCGGAGGAAGTGTTGCCTCTTTGCGCCTGGACTGTATTCTGGCGTTGGCCTGGCAGTCTTCCAGAAGCAAAATGACACCTTATATCGAAGGAGAAAAAGTCTTTGTAAACGGCCGGCTGGTTACTTCCAACAGCTTTGGCTTAAAAGAGGGTGATATCGTCTCTGTCAGGGGGCTTGGGAAGTTTATCTACAGAGGAGTCGAGACAGAGACCAAAAAGGGACGGCTTTTTATTGCCTTAGACCGATATGTTTAAAAAGTGCAGGAAAAGGAGAAATTATGGCAGATCGATTGACTGTACAGGATGTACATAAAAGACCTATTTATGATATTGTAATAGAAGAAAATTTTGACAGTCTCAGCTCGGAAATGCTGACACTAAAGTCCGATCAGAAAAAACTGTGCATTGTAGCAGATTCCAATGTGGCCGCTCTTTATGGGAAGCAGGTCATGGAGATTTTATCAGGCTGCTGCAAAAAGGCAGAGTTATTTGTATTTCCGGCTGGGGAAGCCCATAAAAATTTAGATACTGTTAAATCTTTATATGAATTTTTAATTCTTAAAAAATTTGACCGAAGCGATATGCTGGTAGCTCTGGGCGGAGGCGTTACCGGAGATTTGTGCGGATTTGCAGCTGCCACCTACCTGCGCGGGATTTTGTTTGTCCAGATCCCGACCACCCTGCTTGCGCAGGTCGACAGCAGCATTGGCGGCAAAACAGGCGTAGATTTTGATGCTTACAAAAACATGGTAGGCGCATTCCACATGCCAAGTCTGGTATACACGAACTTATCTGTTTTAAAAACTCTGGATGCGGAACAGTTTTCCTCAGGAATGGGAGAAATTATCAAACATGGACTTATCAAGCATGCAGATTATTGTCATTGGCTGGAGGAGCATGCCGGCCCTATTCAGGAAAGAGATATTTTGGCATGCAGAACCATGATTTTAGAAAGCAACCGGATTAAACGGGATGTTGTAGAAAAAGATCCAAAGGAGCAGGGAGAACGGGCGCTGTTAAATTTTGGCCATACTATGGGACATGCCATTGAAAAACTGAAAGAATTTTCCATGCTTCATGGGCACTGTGTAGCCATCGGTTCCATTGCTGCCTGCGAAATCAGCGCTCTTAAGGGAGAAATTTCCAGAGAAAAGGCAGAATGGGTTAAAACTCTTTTTTGCAGATTCGGACTTCCCTGCACAGTGTCTGGCTTAACGGCAAAGGATATCATAGAAGCATCAAAACATGATAAAAAAATGGAGCAGGGAACCATTAAATTTATCCTTCTTCATGAAATTGGAAACGCATATGTAGATCGGACTGTTACTGATCAGGAGATGAGACAGGGATTGGAGGCAGTTCTGCGATGAAAGAAAAGAGAAAGCAGGTTTTTATGTTTGCCATTTGTTCTGCAGTGCTGATTGTCCTTGACCAATGGACAAAGAGTCTGGCAGTTGCCCACTTAAAAGGGCAGTCTCCATTAGTACTTATTGACGGAGTATTTGAACTTTTATACTCTGAAAACCGTGGCGCTGCATTCAGCATTCTTCAGGGAAAACAGGGATTTTTGTTTCTGATAACATTAGCAGTTCTGGCATTTGTCCTATATGCAATCATCAAAATGCCGGTCAGCAGACGCTATATTCCGCTGACAGTCTGCTTAACGCTTCTGTTGTCCGGAGCAGTAGGCAATATGATTGATCGGGTTATGAATGGATTTGTTGTGGACTTTTTGTATATCTCGCTCATTGATTTTCCAATTTTTAATGTGGCAGACATTTACGTTACCACTGCTGCAGCGGCTTTTCTCGTTTTAATGCTGTGGTATTATAAAGAAGAGGAACTGGAAGTATTCTCTTTTAAAAAGAAACACCCAAATGAGGGGAAAACAAACCAGGAGGAATCGCTTTGAAGCAGCAGTTTCTGGCAGGTGCAAATGAAGAAGATATCCGCATTGATAAATATCTGGCAGGCCTCTTAGAGGGCATGTCCCGTTCTTATATCCAAAAATTATTAAAGGATCAGGCAGTTTTGGTAAACGGCAATCCTGTAAAGAGCAGCTATAAGATTTGTGAAGATGACTTTATTGAACTGGAAGTCCCAGAGGCATTGGAGCCGCAGATTGCGGCTGAACCCATGGATTTGGATATTCTTTATGAAGATTCCGATCTGTTAATGGTCAACAAGCCCAAAAACATGGTGGTGCATCCGGCAGCAGGCCATTATTCCGGCACTCTGGTAAATGGACTGATGTACCACTGCAAAGACAGCCTGTCCGGCATTAACGGAATTCTGCGTCCGGGAATTGTCCACCGTATTGATAAGGACACTACCGGAATTTTGGTGGTATGTAAAAATGACTTTGCCCATCAGTCGATTGCAGAGCAATTAAAAGTTCATTCCATTACCCGAACGTATTTTGCCATCGTACATGGCGTTTTAAAGGAAGAAGAGAAAACGGTGGATGTTCCGATTGGAAGGCATCCCACTGACCGCAAAAAGATGAGCGTCAACTATAAAAATGGAAAACCGGCAGTTACCCATTATCGGATATTAAAGCAGCTTCAGGGATATTCTTACATTCAATGTCAGTTAGAAACTGGAAGAACCCATCAGATTCGGGTCCACATGGCAAGTCTGGGCCATCCGATTTTAGGAGATACGGTATACGGTCCGGCCAAATGCCCGATTTCCGGTTTGCAGGGGCAGACGCTTCATGCAGGCATTCTCGGTATTCGGCATCCCAGAACCGGAGAATATATGGAATTTTCTGCGCCATTACCTCATTATTTCCAACAACTTTTAGAAAATCTGGAATAATTGTATAAAAACGAATAATTTTTTCTCTATTTTTCTGTACTTTTTAGGAGTTTTGCTGTATAATTATAATCATAATAAATGACATCTATGAATGAGTAAGCAGCACATGGCGTGAAAGGAGAGAGGGTTATGAACGGAAATTTAGTAATTACAATCGGACGGCAGTGCGGCAGTGCAGGACGCCAGATTGGCCAGGAGGTTGCAAAACAACTTGGCATCAAATGTTATGATAAGGAACTGCTGGCTTTAGCTGCAAAAAACAGCGGCCTGTGCGAGGAACTTTTTGAGACTCATGATGAAAAGCCTACCAGCAGTTTTCTGTATTCTCTGGTAATGGATACTTACTCTCTGGGATATACCACATCGGCTTATATAGATATGCCGATTAACCACAAAGTATTTTTGGCGCAGTTTGATACCATCAAAAAGCTGGCATCTGAGGAGTCCTGCGTTATTGTAGGGCGGTGTGCGGATTATGCTTTAGCAGATTTCCCTAATGTGACAACTGTTTTTATTTCAGGAGACGAACCGGACAAAATTAAGCATTTAATGAACATGTATCAGGTGGATGAATCAAAGGCCCGCGATATTATGATTAAGACAGATAAAAAGCGGTCCAGTTATTATAATTACTATTCCAGCAAAAAATGGTCAGATGCCAGAAGCTATGATTTGTGCATCAACAGCAGTGCATTAGGTTTTGAAAATACTGTTCAGATGATCATCCGTTTTGCAAAGGCCAAACAGGACTGGAAAAACCGTTAAATAAGATAACGTGTCTGTGTTTTTGGCAGCCGCAGATATTTTGCGGCTGCCATTTTTTTGTAAAATCTTAAAGAATATTTAAACATTCTGTTCTAGGATTCCCATCCCAGCTGTGCTATACTGTTAGCATCAGTGTACAGGGGACGTGTTGCCCTTGTACACTGATGCTATGGTGGTTTAATATAAAATTAAGGTGGTTACAGGATTCCATGATAATTTGGAACAAAGAAAATAAAAAGCAGGCTGCAGCGGCAGCTATTTTTGTTGCAGCAGGAATAGTAAATGGATATTTAGCAGACGCATATGTGCCGGCTAAAGTTTCTCTTCCGGAGACACCCATCGAAGAGGCTGTTTATGTGCCGGAAAAGACAAAGACTGTACAAGCAGAGACAGAAACAAAAAAGATTCGTAAAGATGCAAATGCTTATGAGCCATCCATTACACTTTTAAATCTGGCATATTATTTTCCCGAGGGAGCAGATTCGTCAGATGTGACGCAAAGTTATGCTGGAGGCGTATACCAGGATTTAAGCATCAGGGATTCTGACTGGCTGGCGGCTATTTACGATTTGGCAGAGATTAAGCCGGCTAAGATGTCTTTACAGTTGGGAAAACCTCAATCTTTTGTACAGGGCAGATACAATCCCAATGACAGTGCCCATGATCCAAAAAATCCAGATACTTGGACCATTAATACCTGGAAACGAGTTAATGTATCATTTGTCAACGGCAATGGGGATCCGATTAACGGATATTCCAACGTCAAAGAAATTCTTTCTATGGCAAGTGTCTATACATATCAGAAAGACATGCTGGATGCAGAAGCTTTTAAGGAATATGCCAACCGGCTCTGGAAAGATTCACACAGCTATTCTTACAGTATAAGCGATGTATATTACTGTCAGGGATGTCTGGACATGTCCATGGAAGAACTGGTCCAGGAGGCGGAAGAGGAAGAGTTGGCCGGCGAACTGGCTGCATCCGGGATTCCCTCTGGAACCGAAAAAAAGACAGAAAAAGAGCAGGAACAGAGAGAAAAGGAAACAAAATCCGAGGAAACCAGCGAACAGGAAGCAAATGAAAGCTCTTACGCAGAGCCAAATGATGCTATCGTTTTGGAAACGGCTTTAGATGGAGAGACTGCGGCGCCTGCAGGAGGAACCATCCGGAAAAGTACAGTGGATCCCACCCAATGGGACAATATTGGTCCAGGAGAAGAGCCGATGGCAACTCCTGAAAATGCCTCCTATGATACGGCTGAAACGTCTCCTGAAGAGGAAACTGCAGCCGAATTTTCCAAAGAAGAAGCGTTTGCAGAAACCACCGAAGCAGCTTTATTGGAAACTGCAAAAGCAGCAAAACAGCCGTTAGAGACAGAACCGGTTCATAAAAATGACAAGTGTCCGGGGCATGTAAATTTAAATATTACGATTCAGATTTTAGGATTTGATGATCCAAAAGGATTAGTTACCGCAGATCCAATTGGGAATGATCCTGAAAATATGGAGGAAGGCGGCTGGGACGGCTGGGATGACTATAGTCTTAAGATGGTCCAAGCTCTCCTTTCGCAGGACTGGTATGAAGATTATGGACTTAGCATTTCAACCATTAACATGCGAAATCCATTGTCTGCTGCCGAAATTGACGCATACATGGATAATCTTCCTGCAGACACATCCAAGGAGCGAAGGGAAATCATTCAATTTGCATTATCTTCTGTGGGGAAAGTCCCTTATTACTGGGGCGGAAAAGCCTCCCGTTCCGGATATGAGGGAAACTTTTTTGGCACTCCGGTAGAACCGGATACAAAGGGACGCATTTTAAAGGGGTTGGATTGCTCTGGATGGATCAACTGGGTTTATTGGTCTGTAACCGGAGAACAGCTTGCAGGAGAGAGCACCAGCAGCCTGATTTTATGCGGACGTCCGATTCAACGTTCGGAATTGAAACCCGGAGATATTATTATAAAGACAGGAACTGGCGCCCATGTGGTAATGTTTCTTGGATGGACTTCTAATGGACAGATGCAGGTAATTCATGAGTCCAGTGCATCTGTTAACAATGTTACAGTGAAAACAATGACTGCTGACTGGCCCTATTACCGTAATCTGATTGATTAGACAGTTTCTTACAAAAGCAGTTTGACAAAGGAGAGTTTACAATGAGTTACCGAAAGGATTATGACGATTATCCCGAAGATTATGATGAGCCGATTTTGGATTTGGATTATGACGAGGATGAGTACTTTTACGACGATCCGGACAGCGACTGGGAAAACGAACCCTTCTCTTCCCGCTTGGGAGAAGGGAGATACCGGGAGGAAGAAGACTTGTATGAAGACGAAATAGAACGTATGCGCCGCCGCAAACAGGCGCCTGCCTCTAAGCGAAATCCGAAAGCCAAAAAACGGACAGTTTCAGAACCATCTGATTTTTCGCATCATACCAGCAGAAACCGGCAGAGCAAAACGAAAGCCGGGCAGGGCAAAAGTGGTCAAAACAGTCGCTATCAAAATAAAAAGCAGAAGAAATCCGGCAAAATTATTACAGGAGTTTTTCTTGGCATTGCTGTAATAATCGGAGTTTTGTTCATTCAAAGATGGTGGAAGCTTCGGGATGGATACTGGAATATTGCGGTTTTTGGCGTAGATTCCAGAAGCGGAAGCATGGAAAAAGGTGCTTTGTCTGATGTGGAAATCATCTGCAGCATCAATAAACGGACCCATGAAATCCGGCTGGTTTCCATATACCGCGATACCTATCTTCAAATTGATGAAAAAGGAAATTTCGATAAAATTAACGAAGCGTATTTTCTAGGCGGACATGAGCAGGCTGTAGACGCCCTTGAACGCAATTTGGACATACAGATTGATGATTATGCCACCTTTAACTGGAAAGCGGTTGCAGACGCCATTAACCTTTTAGGCGGCATTGATCTGGAGATTACGGACAAAGAGTTTGCCTATATTAATTCCTTTATTACTGAGACTGTACAATCTACCGGAATCGGTTCCTATCAGCTGGAACACGCAGGAATGAATCACCTGGATGGCGTTCAGGCTGTGGCTTATTGCCGTCTGCGGCTGATGGATACGGATTTTAACCGTACAGAACGGCAGAGAAAAGTGATTATGCTGGCTCTGGAAAAGGCAAAGCAGGCGGATATATCCGTATTAAGCAATATTGTGGCAGGAGTTCTTCCTCAAGTATCTACCAGTATCGGAGCCGAAGACATCATGCCTTTAGCAAAGAATATCAGTAAATATGAAATCGGCCAGACAGCCGGTTTCCCATTTGCAAAGACAACTGCTCGGATTGAGAAAAAAGACTGTGTAATTCCAATGACACTGGAAAGCAACGTAGCAGCGCTTCATCAGTTTTTGTACGGACCAGATTCTTCTTATCGGGTTTCTTCGCAGACGAAAAAAATCAGCAGCAAAATTTCAGAAATATCCGGTATTTATGAAGAAGGAGAAATCCCTGGATTTATTTATGAATCAGAAGGGAAAAAGGAAGAGAGCCAGGGAGCAGGAGATAGTCAGGGCAATTCTAATAATGCCAGCACAAAACCTGCCGTACCGGAGACTGCAGCCCCTGTGCCAGAGTCAACGATAGAAGAAACAACAGCGCCGGAAACTTCCGAGGCAGAGACGCAGTCTGAACCGGAAACCTCAGAATCTTCAGAATCGGAATCAGAGACCATTGAAAGCAATGAATCCTCTGATGAAGAAAACGATCCGAAAGAACCGCAGACAAATCCGGGCGGACCTGGAATTGACGAACCTTCCGGAAATACTAACAGGCCCTCCAAACCCTCTGAATCAACTGAGGCGGGACCTGGAGTAAATCTACCAGATCCGGAAACTTCCTCACCGGGAATTATTCACTCAAATACAGAACCATCCGGAGAGAATGCTCCAGATTCCCAAGGTTCTTCACCGGCTGATAATAACAGCAGTTTGATAGGACCCGGAATGCCGGAAGAAGTGCCGCTGTATACACCGTCGTATGAATAGCGTTTCAACTATTCGCGAAAGAATAGTTTAACGAATAGTTATCGCGATTCGCAATTAACACACCTCCATACACATCTATCTATCTGTGTATGGAGGTGTTTCTATGTTGTTTTATATAAACTCTCCCTGCCTATAGTTTCTTTTTAGATGGAATCCTGCACACTGTACTGCCAGTATAAATTAATGGCGGCAATGCAAGGGAATATCCATGATCTTCACAGTCATGCCGCTTAATCATCTGCATCAAACGCGATGCAACCTGACACCCAATCTGATATCCCTGATGGACCGAACACGTTACTCCTTCCTGTTCCCAGGTATCTGAGGAATAATCAAAACAAACAACCGAATAATCCTCTGGAATCTGTTTCCCCTGCTTTTCCAGTACCTGACATACTGCACGGTAAATCATGTAATTGCAGCATACAATTGCAGTACATTTTGGAAGACTCTTTAAAAAATGAGCAATAGAGCGGACAAATCCTTCTGAATGGGCTTCACTAGAGATAGCCCATTTTACATAATCATCCCGAAATTCCAACCCATTTCTCATCATAGTCGCATACATGCCTTGAAATTTCTCTACTCCCTGGTAATTATCGTATACAAAAATACCGGCAATATGGCGGTGTCCAGCGCGAATCAAAATATTGACCAGACGTTCTGCACACAAAAAGTCATTTACAATTACCTTGGGATAACGCATGCTTTTGTAATAATTGTTGTAAAAAATAATAGGGATTCGCTTCCGGTAAATGTGCTCATAACAATCTTCATTGGGATTCATAATACTGGCTTTTACACCATCAATGATAAATCCCTGAAAATTTTGATGAACCACTGTCTGGAGACAACGCCGTTCATTGGCAAAGCGGTTATCAGTAAAAAAAATGCGTAAATCGGCATCGCTGGGAGAAATTACACTTTTTACCCCGCTGATTAACTGGGAATTGGCATCTGTATCCTGTCCCTGTAAAATTAGCCCGATTTTGATTCTGGCAGAACCGCTGTCCAACTCTCTTGATAAGGCAATATCCTTATTAAAATAGGTACCACTGCCCTGCACCCGGTAAATCATCCCTTCTGATTGGAGTTGGGTCATAGCACAGCGCACAGTATCCCTGCTGACGCCTAGCCTGCGGCAAATGGCGTTCTCGGAAGGCAGTTTCAGATTGCCGGAAAATTTATTTTCATCTATATAGGCTAAAAGAAACTGATAAACGGTTTCCCACTTTTTTTCTGAAACTGTCATAATAACTCCTTATTTGTCGGCGATTACTGGCCTGTACTCTTCTGCTTTTTCAATCCAGTTCAGCAATCGACTGCGTAAATCTTCCTTAACTGCCTGATAGTCAGGATTTTCTACAATATTATTTAACTGCCAGGGATCTTTTTTTAAGTCATACAGATAGTCATCCGCATAAAAATCAGAGGCTCCCTTCTCTCCTCCATTGACTCCAGGAGCATATACAGCATACAGATACTCTGGAGTGCGGATTACTCTTCCAATACGGCTTTCTGAAATTTGTGCGAATACCTGTTCTATCCTATTATGATCCTTTTTCTGTACAACGTCAAGCAGTTTCTCGCCAATCATGGCATCCCCTATTTCTACTCCCGCAAGAGAAAGAATAGTTTTAGGAATACTTTCTGTACTGACCAGTTCTTTTACAGTTATTCCTCCAGTAAATGGTCCACCTGCAATTATTAGCGGTACATGGAGTGCGGCATCATGTCCGGTACGCTTGTAATCATCATATCCGTTTAAATGGCTATCTGTGTTTCTCGTTTTGAAATGAGAGCCATGATCGGAAGTATAGATGATAATGGTATTTTTATACAGTCCTTCTTTTTTTAAACGAACAATAAGTTTTCCTAAATTTTCATCCAGACTCGCACACTGGCCCAGATAATCCGGATACTCTTCTGCTGCATTTCCCTTTAAGACTTCCAAATCATGAGGAAGCACAAAATTTGCAAAACGCTCTTTAGAGCCATCT
The DNA here is from genome assembly GCA_046957575.1 of Lachnospiraceae bacterium. GTDB lineage: Bacteria > Bacillota > Clostridia > Lachnospirales > Lachnospiraceae > UMGS1370. The sequence goes on from JBKUOG010000013.1 coordinate 79,878, forward strand.
GGTCCTTCATAATGACTGTGGTCATTTTGATGATGCGGTTCAATCTGGGAAACTGTCATAAAAAAAGGCTTTTTTCCATCATAGGTATCAAAAAATTCCAGAGCCATGTCATTGATGCAGTCGGCGCGATACCCTTTAAAGTCTACCCGGTTATTGTTTTCATCAAATACATATCCATCATATCCATGTGAAGTAAACTCTAATACATCAGCAGCTCTCCAATATCCTGTATATCCGCCTCGAAGTTCTTTTGGAATTGCCGTAATGGTATGATCAACAGTTGGAGCCTTTTCTAGTTCTCCATCACTGGCAAGATGCCATTTTCCAATATACGCAGTTTCATAACCAGCCTCTTCCATATAGCTGCCAAGTGTTTTTACACCTGACGGAAGCATAATATTGTTGCGGAAACAGCCGGTTTCTGTTGCATAGCGTCCAGTTTGGAATAAAGCCCGACAAGGCCCGCAGACAGGCTGGGGAGAAAAAGCATTTTCAAATTTTACTCCTTCCTGTGCGAGAGCGTCCAAATTAGGTGTAATATTTAACGGCTGTCCATAGCATCCGCAAGTATCCCATCGCTGCTGATCTGAAAAATAAAAAATAATATTATAGGCCATGTTGTTTTCTCCTTACTCAGATACTTTCTGTGTTTTCAGTTTGTTGCGTATAATTGTAAAAACTGCAAATACAATTAATGCGGTAAAAATCCAGCAGTATATGCTGCTGAAGAAAATGGATGGACTTCCGTTGGAAATAAGCAGAGCGCGGCGGAAATTCGTTTCGGTCATACTTCCCAATACCATTCCAAGAAGAATTGGCACTGCTGGAAGATCAATTTTTCTTAAAATCCAGGCAATCACCGCAAATATCAAAGCAATTCCAACATCGAAATAATTTTCATTTACAGAATAAGCACCTGCAAAACAAAAAATGACAATAATCGGAGTCAGAATCTCCTGCGGAATAGATACTACTTTTGCGAATAATGTAGTTAAAAATTTCCCCTGAATAAACATAAATAAATTTACAAGAATTAATCCCAGCATAATGGCATACATAATGTCTCCATCTGTTGTAAACAAAGACAAACCTGGATTGAGTCCATTAATCATCAGGGCAGAAAGCATAATCGCAACTGTTCCGTCTCCCGGAATACCGAGGGTTAAAAGAGGAATCAGGGTGGCGCCAGTGACAGCATTATTGGCAGATTCAGCCGCTGCAATACCTTCTACACTTCCACGACCGAATTCCTCTGGATATTTTGACATATTTTTTGCCTGGCTATAGCTGAACCAGGAAGCTTCTGATGCTCCTGTGCCAGGAATAATACCAACTAAAACACCAATTAGAGAAGACACCAAAGTTGGACGCAGCATACGCTTATACTCTTCTTTTGTGATTTTTCCATCATCTTTGATTTTAGCTGTGTTAATATTAATAGAATCAATTCTTTTTTCAGCCTTTGCAAGAATTTCAACAAGTGCAAATAAACCAATTAAGCAAACAGCTAGATCCATTCCCAGATACAGCCGGTTGATACCAAAAGTAAAACGATCATAGCTAGTCATTGGATCTGAGCCAATACACGAAATAAATAAACCAATGCCTGCTGAAATCAATCCTCTTATAATACTTTTTCCGGATACGCCTGCAATAATGGTCAAACCAAAGACACAAACCATAAAGTATTCCGGAGTACCCAACTGTGCGGCAACTTTGGCAACTTGTGGTCCTAAAAACAACAGCATTAATGCAGAAAAGACACCGCCGAAAGTTGAAGCATATAAGGCGATTTTTAAAGCTGCTTTTGTACGCCCCTTCTGGGAAAGCGGGTGTCCATCCAGCATGGTTGCAGCCGCATGAGGCGTTCCGGGCGTATTAATTAGTATTGCGGATACACTTCCTCCATATCCGCCGGCACAATAGATTCCAAGAAGAAACATCATTCCCGGGATCGGTCCCATGCTATAGGTTACTGGCAGAAACAAAATTACACATAAAATCACACTTAGTCCGGGAATTGCTGCAAAGACAGCGCCAATAAAAACTCCCAGATTAATCCAAATGATATTTTCAATGGTAAATAAGAGCCCTGCCGCAGGGCCAATATACTGCATCATATTCTAAAAACTCTCCTTTCTGTATCAGAAATCCACATTCAGGACAAAGCAAAAGGCAGCCCAAATCAGAATGGCCAATGTAAGCGTAATGACATAATAAGCTGGTTTTTTGCATCGAAAATACAAAAGAAAGCCCAGACTGCAAAAAATTGCACCAATTACGAACAATCCGGTCCATTTGCTGAGTAAAAAGGAGCCGAGAAGAATACTGAAAATAACCAACGCCTTTACTTCCGTCAAAATATTGATATATTTATATTCTAAAGGTCTTTTTTTAATAATTTTAACAATTTCCTGAATAATCAAAATACTGCTGCAAAGCAGCATAACCCACATCAAAAGAGTGGGAAATGCTCTGCCGTTAATCACATCATTATCTGCTACAGCGACCTGACTCGGCATGATAATCATGATTACGGCAGCAATTAGAAAAGAAACAATACCTGCCGTTAAATCAATTGGAACTTTTATCTTTCTGTCTTTTAGTTTTTCACCAATGGCATCCATGCGGGAGTTGAAATTTTCAACCATCTTAGCCATAAAAAGATACCTCCTGTTTTATGAGTGAAACAAGGGGCAGAACCCTTGCACCATATTTGCATTGAGGATATAGGAAGATTGACAAAATATGGTGCTCCGGTGCTGCCCTCCTGGGTTAATTACACATGGTATAATATATAGAGTTAGCCAGTAACGATATCTTTATATTCGTTTACAATGCTCTTTACGTTTTCAATATGAGTTTCCACATCTTCAGCAGACATGGTATCTACTTCCAGCAGCATAGTATCCTGAAGCCAGGTTACTACTTCTTCATCTGCAAGAATCTTATCATACAATTCCTTTAATTCAGCAATCTTTGCTTCGTCGGTTCCGGCAGCAGCCATAACAAAACAGCGGTTTCTGAAATAAGGATATCCGTATTCTCCGACACCTTCAACTCCAGCAAAGGGACCATTTTCAATTGCTTGTTCATCGAATGCACAGACAATGGACACACCACCCTGCTGATAAGTCTCTAAAATCTGAGACTGATGCGAAACAGCAAAATCTGTTTCTCCCTTCGCAACTGCCTGTGCAGCTTCTGCTGCAGAAGTATAGGCTACCAGTTTTAAATTTTCTCCAGCGCCCATAGAGCCGAATAATGCAGCTGCAAGAAATGCCTCAGAACTGGTTGCCCCGTTTACAGCAACGCTGATTTCTCCACTGTTAGCAGCATAAGTTTCTAAATCTGCAATACTTTTAATATTCAGTGCAGCATCTGCAGAGAGTACAAAAATAGAAGAATACAAATTTTCAACATATGCGAAATTATTGTAGTCAAACTGCATTTTGGCTGGATCCAAAATCGAGGTAATGGAGAGAAGACCCTCACCAACAAAAACAAGTTCTTTGTCATTTGCCTTTGTATTTGCTACCCAGGTATTTACTGTTGCAGCATCTCCTTTTACAGCTTCGGCGACTAAAGTAATGTTGTCAGAAAGCACAGAAGATTTTTCCGCTGTTTTCTGGCTTACCATTGCGGCAACTCCTGAAGGAGCCCAGGGACAGGTTACTTTCCAACTCTCTTTTTTTCCTTCTCCGCATCCTGCAAGAAGGCTGGCTGCAGTAACTACTGCTATCGATAATGTAACTAAACGTTTTTTCATACTACTCGTCTCCTTTTTTGTACTATTTTTATAACAAACAGCTTTTATATAATTTACAATATAGCATTATGAATGCAAAGTCAAACAATTTAATACATATTTTTATTAAAGTTGTATGAATCATGGTGATTTTTAATATATTTGTAGTGCTTTTCATCCGATCATTATACTAAAAAAGAGAATTTAACAAACAGCTATTTCGTGTTATAATAAAATACAAGCTATTTAGAAAGGACTCTGGTTTTATGAAATTGCAACGCCTTTTAAGTTTAACCCGGCAGGCCGTTGATGCGTATTCTATGATTGACGACGGTGACCGCATTGCTGTCGGTATATCCGGAGGAAAAGACAGCATTACTCTCCTGCATGCCTTGCACCGTTTTATGCAGTTTTATCCAAAAAAATTTTCAATTGTTGTAATTACAGTGGATTTAGGTCTTGGAAACTTGAATCTGGATCCCGTACAGCAGCTTTGCGGGCAATTGGATGTACCGTATTCCATCGTATCCACAGATATAGGGACTGTTCTTTTTGATGTGCGCAAGGAGTCAAATCCCTGCTCGCTGTGTGCCAAAATGCGAAAAGGTGCGCTGAATACAAAAGCAAAAGAGCTGGGATGCAATAAAATTGCATACGCACATCACAAAGATGATGTAATCGAAACCATGCTGCTTTCTTTGTTATACGAGGGCCGCTTCCATACATTTTCCCCTAATACATATCTAGATCGTATGGATTTATCCGTAATCCGGCCTATGATTTATGTTTCAGAGGCAGAGGTAATCGGTTTTCAGCACAAATATCAACTTCCGGTATGTAAAAATCCATGTCCGGTAGATGGGCACACCAAACGAGCATATGCCAAACAGCTGATAAAGCAATTAGAAAGGGAAAATCCAGGTGCTAAAGACAGAATGTTTCATGCTATCTTAGAAGGAAATTTAGACAGCTGGAAAAAGAGGTGACAAAATGGGTAATCTTTCTTATCATGAACAAAAAGATATTGAAAATATAAAACATCTTCGGGAATTAATCAGCGCTCTCCCGCTGTTCTGTCCGGAATTTTTTCGTGGGATTGAGCCCAGAACTTCTTCCCGCACCAGAATTGCCTATGCTTACGATTTGACTGTATTTTTTCACTTTTTGCAGGAAGAAAATCCCTATTTTCATTCTAAAGATATCCAAGAAATACGCTTAGAAGATCTGGAAAAAATCACAGTAACAGATATCGAGGAATACATGGAATATTTAAAGTATCGGTTTAATGCCAATGGGCAGGAGGTGGTGAACCGAGAGCGGGGAATTATGCGGAAAATTTCTTCTCTGAAAAGTTTTTATAACTATTTTTATCGAACCGAAAAGCTAAAAAGTAATCCTGCTGCTCTGGTCCAGCTCCCGAAACTTCATGAAAAGGAAATTATCCGGTTAGATATTGATGAAGTTGCCCTGCTTTTAGATGAGGTGGAAAGCGGCGATCAGTTGACTGCAAAGCAGAAAGCCTATCACGAAAAGACAAAAGTCCGGGATTTGGCTTTACTATCCCTGATGCTGGGTACCGGCATACGTGTTTCAGAATGTGTAGGATTAAATCTAAGAGATATTGACTGGAAAAATGGAGGCATTCAAATCCACAGAAAAGGTGGGAAAGAGGTTACAGTCTATTTTGGACGTGAGGTCGAGGACGCCCTTTTAGATTATCTGGAGGAGCGCAAAAAAATCATACCAGAAGAAGGCCATGAAGATGCTCTCTTCCTTTCTCTTCAAAAAAAACGTCTGACTGTCCGAAGCGTGGAAAATCTGGTTAAAAAATATTCCCGTACCGTAACTCCAAACAAAAAGATAACTCCCCATAAGCTGCGAAGCACATATGGAACAAATCTTTACCGCGAAACCGGTGATATTTATCTGGTAGCGGATGTACTGGGACACAGCGACGTTAATACTACGAAAAAACACTATGCTGCTCTGGAAGATGAACGCCGAAGAAGTGCCAGAAATGCAGTAAAACTGCGAAAAGAATTTTAATAATAGGAGGATTTTACAATGACTGCAGCTGCAAATAATAACAATCAAATATATTGGAAGGATCGGAAACACGTTCTTTGGTTTCCATGGACATTTACAAAATATTATATAATGAACGACAGACTGACAATTGAAAAAGGCTTATTAAAAACTGTGGTGGATGAAACGCTTTTATACCGCATTGTAGACATTACAATGGAGCAGACTCTGGCTGGAAAATTGTTTGGCACAGGAACTCTGATCATTACGGCAAAGGCAGATAAAACACCGGAGATCCGCCTGGAAAACATCGCAAAACCCAGAGAAATCCGCCAGATGATCTCACAGCTTGTAGAGGAATCCCGCAATAAACGGAATGTAGTAGGAAAGGAATTTTACAGCGGCGAGCATACTGTTGGAACAGTCTCGAATGAGCCGGATTCTGATGATGCCTTTTTAGATGATGGGAAATAAACCTTAAAAAGCTGGTCTGCAATGGAAAGTCAGAAACTGAATTTTCCAATACTGCAGACTGGCTTTCATTGTAAGCAGATAATGGAGATAAAAGCCCTAATTTTCGCTAGCTGGCGTCTCATCCTCATAGCAGATAATGGTAAGATAACATCCGGAATGGATGGTGTCATCCTTTAGTCCGTTGATCTGCTTCAGCTCATTTACGTAGTCTGCTTCGCTGACTGCTCCGTCCGGACAATACTGTCTGGCAATTTTCCACAGGCTGTCTCCTTCTGAAATCATAATACTTTTGTAGTAACGGGTGTATGTGGGAAAATTCGGTTCCTTTGCAAAAATATTCAGCTTGACTGCTCCAAGCAGATTTACTCCAATCAGAAAAATTGCGGTCCATAGTAATAATTTTTTTAAATGTGTATTCATACTGCTCTCCCTCTGTACGTAAAACAAACGAACGTTTGTGAACATGTGTTCTTTAGTTGGCTTTACTATACTACAGGAACATACGTTTGTCAATGCTTTTTCATAAAAATCCAAACAAATGTTTGCATTTTCCGTTTAAGTGTGATAGTATTATAATAAATTGAAACTGTTTAGGAGGAACTATCTATGGCAAATGGGAAAATTACTGCAAAGCAGCAGGAAATTTTAGAATATATCAAAGAAACGATTTTAAAAAAAGGGTATCCGCCGGCAGTCCGCGAGATTTGCGAAGCGGTTCACTTAAAGTCTACCTCTTCTGTTCACTCTCATCTGGAGACTCTTGAGGAAAACGGATATATCCGCAGAGATCCCACAAAACCTCGGACGATTGAGATTTTAGATGACTGTTTTAATCTTACAAGACGTGAAGTTGTCAATGTTCCCCTCATTGGTTCCATCGCTGCCGGACAGCCTTTGCTGGCACAGGAAAATATTGAAAATTACTTTCCTATTCCTGCAGAGATTCTGCCCAATACAGAGACATTTATGCTTCGTGTAAAAGGGGAAAGCATGATTAATGCAGGGATTTTTGACGGAGATCAGATTATTGTCTCCAGTCAGTCCAATGCTGAAAATGGAGATATTGTAGTGGCCCTTCTGGATGATTCCGCCACAGTAAAGCGTTTTTATAAAGAGGGAGATCATTACCGTCTGCAGCCGGAAAATGACTTTATGGAACCTATTATCTGCAGCAGCGTCCAAATACTGGGAAAAGTAATTGGGCTGCTTCGTATCATGCAGTAATCCGTTGCTGCTTGTTAATTTACATAATTATTTTATGTAGACTTAAGATCTGCACTGCCTGACCTCTTCTAAAGGTCAGGCAGTGCAGATAGTCTATCTTTTATATGCAGCATCAAAGACAGTGTTATTATAAATCATTGACATCAATAACCGTTTTTCCGTCTCTCCAAATCCGCTCTAAATCATAGAACAACCGATCTTCGCGGCAGAATATATGGATAATGATATCTTTATAATCCATCAGAATCCAGTTTGCAGAATCATATCCTTCTATCTGTCCGGATACATATCCTGCTTTTCCCAGCATCTCTTCTACATTGTCAGCCATTGCCTGTACCTGGTTTGGGTTGCCGCCGCTTGCAATTATAAAATAATCTGCCAATACAGAAACGTCCCGTATATCAATAATTTTTACATCTTCGCCTTTTTTATCCTGTAAAGCCTGGACTGCCAGACGAACCATTTCCTTTGATTGATCCATTCAAAATCCTCTCTTTCATACTATTTTTTTCGCTGCTCTTTATAATATTCATATGTCTGTATTGTAGCAGGGTGAATAAATCCGCCTTTTTCAGATAAATATTTTAGCGTTCCCTCTAAAATCTGATAGATGGTTTCATCTAAATCCTCAAATGCCAATTGACGGAATTTGGACAGATTGGGAGCCTTGCTGCGCCGCGGTTCAATAAAATCCGCTACATACAAAATCTTTTCCAGCAAAGTCATTTCCGGCCTTCCTGTCGTGTGGTACAAAATAGCATTTAAAATCTCTTCATCCTGTATTTGAAATTTATTTTGGGCCAGCCAGGCGCCATAATTGGCATGGAGTACAGATGCCGCCTTTCTTTGTGCATCTGTCAGCGGAATATGGTTTTTCTCGCATTTTTTTAGAATTACCTCATCAGAAAACCGCTTGCCGCAGTCGTGCAGAAGGCCGGCTAATTCAGCCTTATCTATGTCATAACCATAGCGCATTGCCAGGCACATACAGGTATAGGATACAGACAGGGAATGCTCATAACGAACAGGGGAAAGCTTGGTTTTCAATTTTTTTCTGAATACAGCAATCTGACTTGGGGAATTACTCATAGGTCTGTCTCCTTTTTATCCATGTTTGTAAAGCTGGTGCACCCATATATAATCATTTACTTTTGGCGGGACTAAGGATGCGATAGAATGGCCCTGAGATGCAAGTTTTCGAATCTTTTCTGAAGAAATAGAAATTTCTTCGCAGTTTAAGCGCCAAATGTCTGCTTTGTAAGTCTGTTCTAGATAAAGAATCTGCTCTTCTATGGGCCTGCCAGCTTTGGGGTATGCTCTTCCTGCTGCCAAAAATGTGGTTTCCTTCATTACCTGCTCCGGATGGTACCAACTTTCGATTTCATATAAAGAATCTGCACCCACAATAAAATAAAATCTGTGATCTGGGTATTTTTCTTTTAGAAGTACCAATGTCTGGGCCGTATACGTGTTGCCGAAGCGTTTCACCTCAAAATCAGAACAGCAAAAATACGGATATCCCGCAATGGCGATTTGAACCATTTTACAGCGTATATCCGCATTGGTTACTTTATGGTCTTTTTTGTGAGGCGGCTGGCCGGAAGGCATAAACCAGACAGAATCCAGATGATACTGCAGGTAAGCCTGTTTTGCCAGCCTAAGATGTCCGTTGTGGATGGGGTCGAAAGTTCCTCCCATAATTCCGATTTTGGACATAACAATTCCCTCCTATGAAAGGACGATCTTTCTCTTCTTTTCGTCCTTTGCAGGCTTGTATAATACAATTTTGCGGCCAATTACCTGAACCACCTCAGAATGGGTTCTTTCAGCAAGGGTCTGTGCCACAGCATGAATGTCATCCAGGCAGTTTTTTAATAAAGTAATCTTGATTAACTCTCTGGCTTCTAATGCTTCTTCTACTGCCTGAGTTACTTCCGGCGTAAGACTGGATTTTCCAATCTGAAAAATGGAATCCATATCCATAGCCAGGCCTTTTAAATAAGCTCTCTGTTTGCTTGTCATCTATTTCCTCCAGGCCTGAAAACAGGCCATACGTTTCATGCTTTACTTGTAGTAATCAAATTCCAGACCGTACATACGGACGGTATCGCCCTCTTCGATGCCGGCTTTTTCCAGATCTTCCAGGATTCCAGTAGTTTTTAAGAATTTCTGGAAGAATTCAAATCCTTTTTCAGAATCCAGGTTGGTATAGCCCAGCATTTTATCAATCTTAGGACCTTCTACTACATATACGCCGTCCCGTTCTTTTTCAACAGTATAAGGCAGATTTTCTACTGCCTTCATACTCATATCAAATTCTTTTTCAAAAATAACCGGCTTCCGATCAACGGTTTTCAGTAAATCGTTGACATGGTACAGCAGTTCTTTTACGCCCTGTCCGCTGACAGCAGAAATGGGGTAAACCAAAATTCCTTCCGGTTCAAATTCTCTGCGCAGACGGTCAATTGGATTTTCTTCGCCGTCATCATAGATGGCATCAACCTTATTGGCTGCAATGACCTGAGGACGTGATAAAAGTTCGGGATTATAAGCTTCCAGTTCTTTATTAATTGCACGGATGTCTGCAATGGGATCTCTGCCTTCTGTAGATGCGGCATCTACCACATGAATTAAGACCTTCGTGCGTTCAATATGCTTTAAAAAGGCATGTCCCAGGCCAACTCCCTCTGAAGCGCCTTCAATCAGTCCCGGAATGTCTGCCATTACAAAGCCGGATCCCTCTCCTAAATCTACAACACCCAGATGAGGATTCAGAGTAGTAAAATGGTAATTGGCAATCTTTGGCCGGGCATTGCTGACTCTGGAAAGCAAAGTAGATTTCCCTACGTTAGGGAATCCTACCAGGCCTACATCTGCAATAACCTTTAATTCCAGCAATACCCACAGCTCCTGAGCGGGCTGGCCAGGCTGCGCATATTTGGGAACCTGCATGGTAGACGTTGCAAAATGCATATTTCCAAGGCCGCCTTTTCCGCCTTTTAAAATGATTTCGCGACGGTTTTCTCCAGACATATCTGCAATTACCTTGCCGGATTCAAAATCCTTAATAACCGTTCCTTCCGGAACCTTGATAACCAGATCCTTTCCGTCTGCTCCATGGCAGCGGCGTTTGCCGCCTTCTTCCCCGCTTCCGGCTACATATTTTCTGACATGACGGAAATCCGTCAAGGTGTTTAAGCCATCATCGACTTCAAAAATAATATCGCCGCCCCGTCCGCCGTCTCCGCCGTCCGGACCGCCGTTTGCTACATAAAGTTCACGGCGGAAGCTGACGTGTCCGTCTCCGCCTTTTCCTGATTTAATAAATACTTTTGCGCTGTCGGCAAACATAAATTGAAAATTCCTTTCTTAACGGAGTCGCTACTCCATTGGAAATAAATGGTGATAGCGAAAGAAAGGCTCCATACCTCTGAAAGTATGAAGCCTTCATAATTATTCGTTGATTGCTCTCGGGTAAACAGAAACCTGCTTCTTGTCTCTGCCCTTTCTCTCGAATTTCACAACACCGTCAACTAAAGCGAATAAGGTATCATCGCCGCCGCGGCCTACGTTGTTGCCTGGATGGATTTTAGTTCCGCGCTGTCTGTACAGAATGTTGCCAGCTAAAACGAACTGTCCATCTGCTCTCTTGGCGCCAAGTCTCTTGGACTCGGAATCTCTACCGTTCTTGGTAGAACCAACACCTTTCTTATGAGCAAAAAACTGAAGGTTCATCTTTAACATTTGTCTACACCTCCTCAAATCGGATATGAATATATGGTCTCCCATATTCCTCCTCAATATTCTGAAGCCCCAGAACTAAGGAGTTTAAAAGGAGTTTTGATTCTGGACTGATATTGGAAGAAAGAGAAAAAGAAAAATATCCGCTTTCCTCGTCCTGTTCTGTTTCAAAACTGTCTTCTGTAAAAACTTCGATAGAATTGACTGTATTGAATACCAGAGTTGAAACCGCTGCACAGATAATATCTCTGCCGCTGTCGTCAAAACCAGCGTGTCCTGACAGCCGGACTCCTAAGTAGTCGTAATCAGAAACAGTTCCTGCACACTTTTTAGTAAATACCGTTACCTGAATCATGGTGTTAATTAAGCATTGATCTTTTCAATCTTAACCTGAGTATAGAGCTGTCTGTGGCCGTTCTTCTTATGATAGCCAGTCTTTCTCTTATACTTGTAAACGATAACTTTCTTGCCCTTACCTTCTTTTTCTACAGTAGCGGTAACAGTTGCACCTGCTACGGTTGGGCATCCGATGGTTAACTCACCGTTGTTTACAGCCAGTACCTGATCGAAAGTTACGGTCCCGCCAGCGTTTACGCCAAGCTTTTCTACCTTAATGATATCGCCTTCAGCTACTTTGTACTGCTTTCCACCTGTTGCAATAATCGCGTACATGAAAGGCACCTCCTATTTATCATTACTCGCCAATTGTGGTGTCCACAGAACACATTCTGTATCTGTGTCCTTATAACCTCATTGTGCGGCATACTTGATTAATATAGCATCCTTTTTCTCATATGTCAACAGCTTTTCCATATAATTCTAAGGATTTTTCAAGAAAAATCTGTTAAGCTGCTGATACAAAGACGGCTGCAGTTTCTTGCGGGTAATTTCAACCAGATTGAGTTTCGTCATATCCACAACTGTGGTCTTTATGGGATCCTTCCGGACAGCCGCCCGCAGATGTTCCATCAGCAGTTCCCTGTCTTCATCTGCTTCCATGTCAATAAAATCTATCATAATAATGCCAGACAGATTGCGCAGACGCATCTGCCTGGCTGCAGCATCCGCAGCTTCCAGATTGATTTTTAACAGGGTTTCCCGCATAGTCTTCTTTCCGGAAAATTTGCCGGTGTTGACGTCAATGACCGTCATGGCTTCTGTAGGCTCTATCACCAGATACCCGCCGGATTTCAGCCATACCCTGGGCTGGACGGCCTGGGAGAAAACCGTCTCCAGGCTATAAAGAGAAGCCAGGGATAACATAGGATCCTGGTAAAGAGATAACTTGTCCAGATCCTCCGGCTGATAGGCAGACAGATAGGAAGATAACTCTTCATACAGCTTAGGCCTATCGGTAACAATTGCTTTTAGAGACGCCGAGTAAGCATTTTTTACTTCCTTTAAATATCCGGAAGCCGACTGATAAAGAATGCTGTAGCAGGTACGGTATTCCCTATCATTGAGAAGCTTTTCAAAAGCCTTTGACAACGCCAGGACTTCGTTTAAAATAGTTTCCTCTTCTGCGTCCTTTGCATTGGTCCGGATGATCAATCCCCATGGGCCAGTCCGGACAGCTTCCAAATGCTCTTTTAGATGATCCTTCCACTGGGTACTTCGGATTTTGCTGGAAAAGCTGATTTGGGAACTTAAAGCGGTCAGCACACAGTATTTGCCGCTTAAACTGATATTGGACGTCAGCATAGGCGATTTGGTTTTAATGCCGTCTTTTTCTACCTGTACCATGATCTCATCGCCAATGTGAAGGGGCCGGTTTTCCGGTGTTTTGCCGAACCAGTGCCGGCGGTTTTCCGATAAACTGTAATAACAGATGCGTCCTGGCTCAATTTCCACAAAGGCTGCATTAATATTTTTTACAATATTCTGCACCCGCCCGATGTAGATGTTTCCTAAAACAGAGTCCCGGCTTTTTGGTTCCATGGAAATCTGCACCGGACGGCTGTTTTCCATCAATACAGAAGCAATTTTATCTTTGTATTCTGTAATAATCAGTTTTGTAACCGTTTCAGCAGGTTTCTGGTTTTCACTCAATATCTTCACCTAATTCATCCAGAGAAACAAAATGAGCATTGCCCTCTTCGTCATATTCTGCGGCATATACGTCTTCTCTCTGAATTAAAAATGCAAATTCTGCTCTCTCCTGGCCAAGAGATTTGTAATATGCGTCTAATACCAGCTCTGGCTTAATGTTGGCCGCGCTGCCGGCAGACAGCTTTAAGAAGATGCCAGGAGCTGTTTTTGCACACTTTTCCTCCTGTTTTTCTTCCGGAACCAGACAGGAACAGGTTTTTACCTCATAAATCAGGGAAGCCAGATCCAGCTCCTTTTCCCCTTTTTTCGTCTTCTTGGTAATCAGAATAGACGGGGATTTTAAAAATTCTGCAAAGCCTTCAAACCAGGCTGCTTCATTTTTTGGTTCATATCCAGGGCGGAACTGGATGGTATAATCGGCTGCCGCTACAAGGGACATGGCGTTTGCCGCCTTTTCCGGCAGCTTTTTATAGCTTAATACCTGGATTCCTTCTACGGAAACCGCATTGATGCGGCGGATCATTTCTTTTGAACTCTCTGTAGAATGAACATCAATATCCACATATTCTCCATTGCTAGTCAGTCCTACGCTGAGAGGCGCTGCAAAAGACATTAACTGATGGGGGCTGAATCCCTCACTGTAGCGGATGTCTACGTCTGCCCTGCGGATTGCCTTCTGGAAATACCGCATGACGTCCAGGTGCCCGATAAATTTCATATCCCCCTGTTTAAAAAACTTAATTCTTATTTTCAAAGCAAACGCCTCCTTTCCATCTCATCGCTCCGCAGGCCGAACATTTCTGGCGGCAGTTTGGAGTAACGGTTTCTCCCATGGCGTTCAGCCATTCTCTCTTTAAGAAATTTTTGGAAATACCAGCGTCGATAAAGTCCCAAGGGAAGATTTCATCCAGTTCTCTCTGTCTGGTAGTATAGAAATCAATGGATAAGCCGCAGGTCTCAAAGGCCTTCATCCAGATTTCATTGTCAAAGCATTCGGACCAGGAATCGTATAAGGCGCCGTTTTTGTAAGCTTCCTCAATTAAAGCGGAACACTTTCTGTCACCTCTTGCCAGAACGCCTTCCAGAACAGTTAAATCTGCTTCATGCCAGTTGTAGCGCAGGCTCTTATAGTTTAACATTTCCCTAAATTTATTGCGGACAATGGCTGCCCGCTCTAAAAATTCTTCTTTGGTGCACATTTTTGCCCACTGGAATGGGGTAAATGGTTTTGGAACGAAGAAAGAAGAACTGGCGGTTACCTGAACCTTTCCCTGACGCTTTTCCTTTGGAACTTCGTCATAATAAGTTTCTGCTACCTTTTCGGATAACTGGGCGATGCCTTCCATATCTTCTACCGTTTCAGTTGGAAGTCCTAACATAAAGTAAAGCTTTACCCGGTTCCAGCCGCCGCGGAAGGCCTCTGCCGCGCCGTTTAAAATATCCTCTTCGGTCAGCCCCTTGTTAATAACGTCTCTTAAACGCTGGGAACCTGCCTCAGGAGCAAAGGTCAGACTGCTCTTTTTGACATCCTGGATTTTGCTCATAACATCCAGGGAAAAAGCATCAATTCTTAAAGAAGGAAGGGAAATGTTGACTCCCTTTCCATGGAATTCATCCATTAAGAAGGTAACCAGGCCTTCTAACTGGGTATAGTCGCTGGAACTTAACGAACTTAAGGAAATCTCCTCATGCCCGGTGCTCTTTAACATCTTATACGCATAGTCCTTTAAATACTCCAGGCTGTGCTCCCTAAGAGGACGGTATACGTTGCCTGCCTGGCAGAACCGGCAGCCGCGGATACATCCGCGCATGATCTCCAGTACGACTCTGTCCTGGGTAACTTTAATAAATGGAGCTAACGGCTTTTCAATATAAGTAGCATCGTCCGGATTTACCACTACCTCTTTGGTAATGGTGGCTTTTGCATGACAGTTGTTCGGTACAAAAGAAGCGATCGTTCCGTCTTCTTTATAGGAAACATCATAAAATGCCGGCACATAAATGCCAGGAATTTCTGCTGCTTCTTCTAAAAACTCTTTCCGGCTTTTTCCGGCTTTTTTGCATTCCTTATAGACGTCCATTAATTCGTAATAAACCGTTTCGCCTTCGCCGATATAGAACATATCGAAAAATTCTGCTAACGGCTCCGGATTGTAGGCACAAGGGCCGCCGCCGATTACGATGGGATCTTCTTTTGTTCTGTCGCAGGCATGAAGCGGAATCTGGGACAAATCCAGAATCTGCAGAATATTGGTATAACACATCTCATACTGCAGGGTAATTCCTAAAAAGTCGAATTCTTTAATGGGGCTCTGGGACTCCAGGGAGAAAAGGGGAATTTTCTTTTCTCGCATAATTTTGTCCAAATCCGTCCATGGGGAATATACGCGTTCGCAGTAAATATCGTCTCTGCGGTTAAAAAAATCATAGAGGATCTGCATTCCCAAATGGGACATACCAATCTCATACACGTCCGGGAAACACATGGCAAAACGAACGTCCACTTTGGACGGGTCTTTTACAGCCATGTTTACCTCACCGCCAATATAGCGGGCGGGCTGCTGGATACTCAGCAGAATTTCATCACTTAAAGCTAGTTTTCTCATTTTATTTCCTTTATTTTGCTGTTTTTTAGATTATCATGCATAATTATAATAGTTTTCCTTAGATTAAGCAACAGGCTTTTCTGTATTATTAAGGGAAGATTCCCTTAATAAATTGACTTGCCCTTATTTTATGTTATAATTTAAGGGAATATATCAGGAGGTAAGGGAATGCGGACATTTAATTACTCTGAAATCAGAACACAAAAATGGGATTCTGATATTCTTAGTCTGATTGCAGCGATTTATAAGGAAGCCGGTAAGCAGGAAATGTATTTGAAACAGCGCCCGGAAGAACTGGAAAAGCTGGTAGAAATTGCAAAAATACAAAGTACCGAAGCTTCCAACGCAATTGAAGGAATTGTAACCACCAGCACTCGTATCAGGCAGTTGGTTGAGGAAAAGACTACGCCTAAAAACCGGGATGAGCAGGAAATCGCAGGGTATCGTGATGCTTTAAATATCATTCATGAAAATTTTGATGCAATTCCAATCACTCAAAACTATATTTTACAGCTTCATAAAATTCTTTACAGCCATATGAATAACCCTATGGGAGGCCGTACCAAAGGCGTACAAAATTATATTAATGTCAGTTATCCGGATGGTCATGCGGAAATCTTGTTTACGCCCCTTGCTCCCTATGAAACCCCGGAAGCCCTGGACAGAATCTGTGAAGAATATAATCGTGTAATTGGAAATATGGAGGCAGAACCTCTGCTTGTTATTCCGATTTTTATTCATGATTTTCTCTGTATCCACCCATTTAATGATGGAAACGGAAGAATGAGCCGTCTGCTGACTTCTCTGCTTCTCTATCGAAGCGGCTTTTATGTAGGCAAATATATTTCACTGGAAGCCAAAATTGCTAAAAATAAAGATCTTTATTATGATGCGCTCCGTCAATCTCAGACAGGATGGCATGAAGGCTGCGAAGATTTCCTTCCATTTACAAAATATCTGTTGGGTACGATTCTTTCTGCATATAAAGATTTTGAAGACCGTTTTACCCTGGTAGAAACCAGGCTTCCTGCATTGGAAATGGTAAGACAAGCCTCTTTGAAAAAAATCGGCCGTTTTACCAAACAGGATATTCGGGAACTCTGCCCTTCTCTCAGCGTCAGTTCTGTCGAAGGAGCTTTGCGCAAGCTGGTTGCAGAAGGAGAACTGAAACGGGAAGGAAACGGCAAAAGTACCTGCTATTACCGCCTGAAATAATTTCCCCAACCCCAAAAACGCCCATTACAGTTCCAAGGCATTCCTTCCATCCTTGTTTCTGCAACAGGCGTTTTTAATTGCTATTTTATTTTACCAGGTACCCTCCATCAACCGGGATAACGGCTCCGTTCAGATAATCGCTGGCAGAGGAAGCTAAGAAAAGAACCGGTCCCTTCATATCTTCCGGAGTTCCCCAGCGTCCGGCAGGAATACGTGCGGTGCACTCATCTTTTCTTTCCTGGGTCATATTGGCGCACATTTCGGTATCCATATAACCTGGAGCGATGACGTTGCAGCAGATGTTATGGTCTGCGCAGTCAGAAGCAATACTTTTGCTTAACTGGGTTACAGCGCCCTTTGCTGCAGTATAGGCAGGCACTGTTGTTCCGCCAAAGAACGAAGACATGGAGCCGATATTGATGATTTTGCCGACAGTATCCTGATCCTTCATAACCTGAATCGCTTTCTGGCACATGAACCATACGTGATTTAAGTTTACATTAATGACCAGATCCCACATTTCTTTTGGAAACTCCCATGGCTCATACCGTCTCTGGATTCCTGCTGCAGGAATCAGCACGTCTAATCTGCCGCCTAACAGTTTCATGGCTTCTTCAAACATCCGGTCAATTTCTTCTTTTTTGGATAAATCTCCGGACACGCAGTAAGCTTCATATCCCATTGCCTTGTACTCGTTTGTTACCATTTCCAGCTTTTCCTTCTGGACATCCATCAGAACAACGGCTGCGCCATTTTCTAAAAGAGCCTCTGCCATTCCCTTAGAAAGACCCTGGGCGCCTCCTGTTACGATACATTTCTTTCCTTCTACGCTAAATGCTTTTTTATAATCATATGCCATCTTTTTTTCCTCTTTTCTTTTTTTGAGTTGTTCATTGATAATAAGTTCATAACCATTTATTTATTTTCCAGGCATCAGTGAATAAAAAATGTACTGAGGGCCGGAATAAACACGATTGCAAAAAATACAGCTAAATATCCGATAAAGAATGGAACCTCTCCTTTGGCAATCTCGCCCATCTTTAATTTGGATACACTGGCAGCCGAGAAAATATTAACTGCTACCGGAGGCGTCATAGTTCCAATTACATTGGAAATCGATACAATCATTCCAAAATGAATGGCGTTAATTCCCAGACTGGATGCAATAGGCCAGAGAACCGGTACTAAAAGAACACAGGTTGCAATACCCTCTAAAAATGTTCCGAATATCAGTAAAATAACAGCCACAATCAGACAGAACATGGATGCGGACAGGTTCATTCCTACAATGGTATCTACCAGCTGGGTAGAGATTCCGGAGAAGGTAAACAGCCAGGAAAATGCGGTAGAGGTGGCAATAATAAACAGCATCATTGCACTTCCCTTTCCAGATTCCAGGATAATATTTTTTAAATCTTTGAGGTGAATCTCTTTATATACGAACACACCTACGATAAAGGAATATACAACTGCTGCAGCAGCCGACTCTGTCGGGGTCAGCATACCGGAATAAATGCCGCCTAAAATGATAACCGGAAGAAAGATTGCCGGAATCGCGCCGATAAAGGAATTCCAGAGATCCTTAAAGGTGGTTTTTTCTTCGTTTTTCGGCCACTGTTCCTTGTGGGACAGGTAAATGCAGATACCGACTAATACAATGCCAATCATCGCGCCGGCTACCAATCCGGCTTTAAACATATCTCCAACGGAGCTGTTGGTAATGGTACAGTAGACAACCATAATAATACTTGGCGGAATAATGGGGCCAAGGCCGCCGGATACGGTAAGCAGTCCGGCGCAGCGGGCTTTCGGATATCCCAGCTTTACCATTTCCGGATACAGCATGGAGCCGATGGCAAGAACCGTAGCCGGAGCAGAGCCGGAAAGAGCCGCAAAAAACGCACAGGCCAGAACCATCGCATAACACATACCGCCCCTTACATTTCCGATAATCCGGTTGGCAAAGTCTACCAGTCTGCGGGAAATTCCGCCCTGGGTCATCAGATTGCCTGCCAGTACGAAAAACGGAATTGCCATAATGGAAACAGAATCCAGGGCAGTAAACATTCTCTGTCCGACTACTGCTAAAGGAACGTCATAGGTAAGCATGGACAGCATCGTGGCAGCTCCAAGCGAGATGGAAATGGGGACGCCAATGATTAAAAGCAGGGCTAATGTGCCAAATAATACAATCGCAGTTGTCATTTGTTTTCCTCCTCACAGTCATTTGTTTTGGAAAAGATGATTCCGGCCAGCATACCCATCTGTACTACAGTGATAATGGCAAAGCTTAACGTAATGGCAAAATAAGGAATCAGCATTGGAATCCGCAGGCCCGGAGACATCTGGTGGGACACGTTCTGCATCCATAAAAGCTTAAAGGAAGTTACAAAGACTGTGGCAGAAAACAGAACCACGACCAGTTTTGCAAGGATCTGTACTGCTTTTTTTGTCCGTCCCTTTAACTTGTCAGTAAGAGCCGTAATGGAAATCTGGGTACCGTCTCTTAAACCAGCTTCTGCTGCAATCAGCGCCATATACACCATGCAATATCTGGCAAGCTCTTCAAACCAGGAGATTCCCAGATGGAAGAGATTCCGGTTTAACACCTGGGCGAAAGAAGCCAGTACCATAACGACAAAGGTTCCTATCAAAATTCCGTCTTCTGCCTTTTGCAGATATTGAAGCAACTTTTTCATAATGTCCTCCCCTATTGATTATTTTTATCTGCCTCAATAGCATCCAGCCATTCCTTCGGCATCTGGGCCCGATAAGGTTCGATTGCAGGAAGTACCTTTGCTTTTAATGCTTCCCTGTCAATCTCATAAAACTGGACACCTAATTCTTTTAATTCCTTTTCTGCCTCTGCATTGGCTTCTGCCAGAAGCTGCCTCTGGGTATTGCAGCCCCGCTTTACCGCCTCCTCAACGACTGGTTTTAAATCATCAGGAATCTTGTTCCATGCCCGCTCGGAAAATCCTACTCCCATAAACACGAACAGGTGATTGGTATAAGTAATGTTTTTGGTTACTTCATAAAACTTATTGGCCAATACGTCTGAAACTGCATTTTCTGCCGCATCAATGGTCTTTTGCTGAAGTCCGGTAAATACGTCTCCGGATGCCATTGGAGCCGCCATAGCTCCCAGTGTATTAAAAAATTCCATGTGAAGACTGTTTTCCATGGTACGGATTTTAAGGCCTTCAAAATCTTCTAACGTCTGAATCGGACGATTGGAGAATACGTTCCGGTAACCGGACTCAATCCAGCCTGCAATGTGAATGCCCTGTTCTTCAGCTTTTTCAGCAATCAGATCTCCAAGTTTTCCGTCAATTACACGATGGGCCTGGTCTGCGCTGTCAAACAGGAATGGCTGATCCAATACGGCCATTTCCGGAATAAAGGAACTCATCACTGGATTTGCAGCATAAAACATGTCAATAGAACCTAACTGGGCGCCTTCATATAAATCCCTCTCATTTCCCAATTGTCCGCTTGGATAAATAGTAATCTCCACTTTTCCGTCTGTGGCCTTATAGACTTCGTCAGCAATGGCCTTGCATCCAAAATAATAATTGGTTGTGTCAGAATTGACGATTCCGAATTTCAGATGAATGGTTTCTTCCTCCTTTGCGTCAGGTCCTTTTACGCTGCATCCGGAAAGAACCCCTGTAAGCATTGCAGCCGATAAAAATGCCGCCTTCCACTTCTTTCTCATAATCCTCTCTCCTTTTTTTACTAAAAGAAATCCTCTGGTTACGTTTGTTAAATGTTTGCCGTAAGCTTCAAGTTGTACGTCGTCATACGTCATTTGTGATGAAATCATCATATAACTTTTACAGCAATTCGTCAATACTCTTTGTAATTTTTGGCTATTTGAACAATTTATGTATTTAAAAATATGCATAACGCACAAATCCCCATCTATTTCGACTGAAAAAGATAAGATGTCTTTTGCCTTCGAAATAGATGGGAATCCGAATTAGTCCGCTGTTTTTAATTTTTCTTTTGTAAATGACAAGTGCTCAATCATGGCTGCTCTGGCCGCTTTCTGGTCATGCTGTTCAATTGCCGTTATAATTTTTTCATGGGCCCTGGTAGAGGCCAGCCATTCCTTTTTATCAGTGGTTTCAAAGAATAATGCGATTGCCCGGTGAATTGCCGGAAGAAGATGGGGAATGATTTCATTCTGTGTGCTTTTGGCCCAGCAGGAATGAAGTTCGATGTCTTTTTCAATATACCTCTGCCCATTCCGGATTAATTCCGAAATTTCCTGATTTAACCGCCGCATTTCTTTTATATTTTCTTCTGAAGCATTATGGGCCGCCAGTTCTGCGATCTGGGGTTCTAGCATAAATCGGATCTGGATTAAATCTTTCATCAGCTTTTCTTTATCTTCATAGAACCGCAGTCCATAAGGGTCGTCTGCCACTCCTGGTTCCTGGGCTACAAAAGTGCCCTTTCCACGCCGAATTTCCAGAATGTTTCTGGAAACCAGAAGTTTTACTGCTTCCCGGATGGTTCCCCTGCCTACATTCAGACTTTCTGCCAACTCAAATTCATTTGGCAGTTTTTCGCCCCGTTGAATATCGTTTGTTATAATCAGCTCTCCGATGCGGTCTGCTACCCGTTCCGCCAGAGGTCTGCTGTTTTCATCAAATGCTTTTAACACGTTTTGCACCTGTTCCTTTCATCAAAATCCTCTCCCCGTTTAAGATTCCCAGATACTTTGACATCTCCACAAATGTAATATTTTTAGGAATGACCATCTTTCCGAAAATATCATAGCACATGTTTTATTTTTTTACCATATTTTCCAAAAACATAGCCTATGCTATGGCTAGTCACAGTGCTGCTTTGTTAAAATAATATCAAATAGTTTTTGGAGGTATGTACCAATGAATAGGAAAAGTTCTCCTGTTAGTAGTCAGGCAATTCATTCTGTCATCGGAGTTGCCATTATGTTTTTGTTTCCGCATCTTCCCATTCCGCTTCCACATGTAACCCCTGTGGGTATGGAAATTCTGGGAATTTTTATCGGAACCTTGTATCTGTGGACCACGGTAGATCCAGTATGGTCCAGTCTGCTTTCCATCTTTATGGTGGGAATTTCCAGCTATGCACCAATGGGACAGGTGCTCCAGAGCGCTTTCGGTTCTCCTGTTGTTGTTCAGATGTTTTTCTTAATGATTGTCATGAACTGTCTGGTACATAACCATCTGACTGCTTATATCGGACGGTTTTTCCTGACTCTTAAAATCAACAGCGGCCGCCCCTGGGTATTTTCTGCTATGCTGATGTTTGGCTCCATGTTAATGGCAGCATTTGTCGGTGCTTTCTCTCCTATCTTCTTATTTTGGCCGGTACTCTATAATATTTTCGAGGATATCGGCATGAAAAAAGGCGACAAATATCCAACAATTATGATTATCCTCATAGCATTTGGAGCAATGCTTGGTTTCCCTGTGCCGCCTTATAGCGGAAACAGTCTGGCGCTGCTTAATAACTTTTCTACCATTACAGAAAATATGGGCAATAAGGTAGTTGTAAATAATGCTGCCTACATGCTGTTAGCTGTTGTTCATGCAGTAATTGCTGTAACTGTAATTATTTTATTCTGTAAGTACGTTCTCCGCCCGGATGTCAGCAAACTGAAAGATCTGGATGTAGAAACATTAAAAAAGAATCCTCTTCCTCCATTAAACAATAATCAGAAATTTATGGCAGTTTCCTTTATTCTCTACATTTTATCCATGCTGCTTCCCAGCATCCTGCCGAAAACCGGCTTTATCAAGTTTTTAAGTGAAAACAGCTATGGAATTGCCATCGGTTATACAGCTATTTTAGCCTGCGTAAACTTAAATAAAGACAGTTCTGAACCTGTGCTGCCCTTTGGAAAGGTAATGTCCAGATTTGCATGGCCTACCTTCTTCCTCTGCACTTCTGCAATTTTGCTGGGAAATGTTCTGACCAATGAATCTACCGGAATCTCTGCATTCCTGAATGCCATCTTATCGCCAATATTTAAAGGGATGTCTTCTGTAATCTTCTGCCTGATGCTGATGGTGATTACGGTGATACTGACCAACCTGTGCAACAGTCTGGTAATAGGTATGCTGCTGCAGCCGGTTATCGCAGCATTCTGCGCTACTTCTGGTATGAATCCGGCTCCGTTAGTAGCGCTTCTCATTATCTTTGTATTATCCAGCGCCGGCATTACTCCGGCAGCTTCTCCCTATGCAGCCATGCTTCATGGAAATCAGGACTGGCTGGAAGGAAAAGATGTTTATAAATATGCTTCTGTATTTGTAGTTCTGGAATTAATTCTGATTTGTGCTGTAGGCATTCCGTTTGCAATGGCACTGTTAAGTCGCGGCCACCCGTACAACGGGTGGCTCGCGCTTCGGCTATAAGCCTTTGTT
>JBKUOG010000014.1:0-83809 GCA_046957575.1 Lachnospiraceae bacterium
CCAGCGACACGAGGATTTTCAGTCCTCTGCTCTACCAACTGAGCTATCTGGGCTTCCTCAACAACGTAGTTAATTATATCCTATAATGTTCTAGTTGTCAAGATATTTTTATACAAATTTTCAGCACCTATCAACCGGTTGTGTTTGCAGTAACTCAAACAGCAGTATCCGACTTCCCTATAAACACCACAATGGATCTGGCTGGAACCATAAAGTGTTTTTGTTTTTCCAAAACCGGTTCCTCGCCCTCCTGATAGATACCGTTAATGCTGCCCTCGTCTGTGTTGACGGCAACATGCCATTTTTTCCCTTTTGGGAGGTTGGGAAGTGAAAATTCATGGGGTTCCCAGTGCATATTGTAGGTTACAAAAAATGAATCATCCGGCGTGCCGTCTTCTTTTTTAGCATAGCTGCCGCAGTACATGATGCCCAACTGCCTGCGAAAATTTTCAAATTCCGGACACCATGCTTTTACTCCATGATAGGAAATATCCGGCTGTCCGCATCCTAAATAATCCATGACTCTCGGCTCCTGCGCCATGTGGAAAACCGGATGTTTTTTGCGGAAAGCAATGGCAAATTTCACGAACTCCAAAATATCCTTGTTGGTACTGGTCAGATTCCAGTTAAGCCACGAAGTCTCGTTATCCTGACAGTAAGAATTATTATTCCCGCATTTTGTATCTCCAAACTCATCGCCTGCCATAAGCAGCGGAGTTCCCTGACTTAAAAACAAAATTAAAATGGCATTGCGCAGCTGCCTGCGGCGCATTTCTACTACTTTTTTCTTTCTGCTTGGGCCTTCGACCCCACAGTTCCAGGTGTAATTATAATCTGCGCCATCCTGGTTATTTTCACCATTTGCTTCATTGTGTTTCCGATCGTATGTAACCATATCCATCAGTGTGAACCCATTGACGTTGGCCATATAATTGATGACTCCGGTCCCTTTGGGGTTTTGCTTGCTGCGGAATACCAGATTATTGATCTGGTCCTCGTCTCCCTTCAGAAGCCGGCGCATATCAATCTCAAATCCGTCATTGTATTCTGCCAGATGTTTTTTGTTGCCGGGCGCTGAAATGTTATTCCAGTTGTCTGCCCAAAGTTTTACCCGGCTCAAATACGGATCTCTGGCCAGAAGATCCTTGGGTGCATATCCAATGAGATGAAACCCGTCTATGTGATATTCTCTGGCCCAGTAACGGACCACATCCAGCGCATAGGCCGGTTCTTCCAGTCCGGAAAAAAACAGATCCAGCACCAGTTCCAGCCCGGCCTTATGAAGATTTTTCACCAAATCCTTCATCTCTTTTACCGGATCTTTTTCTTTTCCTGAGCAGTAAGAAGCTTTTGGCGCCATCCGTTCTCCTGCAACAAATCCCCAGAAATTTATTTTTCCAGTAGGCTCGTCCTTCTCATAAGGGTTTTTCATAGCCCCTTCCGGCATCATAACTTCCTGAAACTCTGTAGACGGCATCAGTTCAATGGTGGTAACTCCCAGTTCCTTCAGGTATGGAATTTTTTTCCCAATACCGGCAAAACATCCCCTGTGTTCTGTTTTTGAAGACCCATGTCTGGTAAATCCCCTGGGGTGAATCCGATAAATAATGCAGTCTTCATATGGATATTCTAAGGGCATATCCCCTTCCCAATCGTAATCATCTGTCAGAACTCTGGATTTTAACGTATTTTTTATCTGAGATGGACTCCCCCAGATTTCTCTTCCCCGAATGTCTTTTCCGTAAGGATCCGGGAAGAGTTTGCCGTCCGATTCATAACAATACTCGATTCCCGCAAACTCTCCTGTCACCGTCATATTCCATACATCGCCGATTTTGTCAGCAGCCGGAAACTCCAGTCTGGCGCAAGGCTTTTTTCTGCCATCCTGAAACAGCACCAATGCACATTTCTCATTTCTGGAAACTACAGAAAAATGGGCTCCGCCGTCAATAGCAGTCACCCCCATTGGATAAACATGACTGCCTTCTGTTATTATTTTAAACTCTTCCATTGCTGCCTCATCTCCCCTGATCATTTTTCGCACTCGTAGCGATTCCTGATCTATTATAAATGAAATCCCCTGATTATTCAATTGTAACCGGTATGCTTACAGTATGTTTCCGTTCTTCTCTCAAATATTGAAGTACAAACTGATAGATCCCCGGTTCTGAAAGCATTCCGAAATTCAGACAGAATTCCTGGCCGTCCTGAGCGCTGCCAAGGGCATCCGATATGCGGACTGCCATCAATTCTTCGTTTTTGGTGCAGCTTTGAAACCTTATTTTGCTCATCTGCTTTCCATAAACACCTGAAAAAGAAATCGGGGTATCGGCTTTCAACCTTAGCCTTCCTTCTTCCTCCAATCCCAGAAGACGCACAAAGGGAAATGGCCATTGTCCCAATTTATCTGACAGACTCCGCAGATACGGATAGCCTGATTCTGAAAAGTCCCAAACAGATGCAAAATCCCATCCTAAATCCTCATAGGTTTTCTTTCTTGCCAATACCTGGCCGTCTACTGCCTTGTCCCCATAATAAAAACCTTCCTCCGCTTCAATCTCATTATAGCACAGACACTCTTTTGTCACACAATCTCCAAAGATGGAAATCTGGGCATTTGCCTGTCCTGAGTGAAGGTAAGTCTGTGCCGACACAGTATGCGTGCAGCTTTTAGCACTTGCAGCCACGCCTCCAATCCAGGAATTTTCTCCGCAGGAAACCGTTCCAAGTACCAGACAGTTTTCAATCTCCAGCCCTCTCTCTTTACTGCCGCCAATTCCTGCAATGCCTCCTGCGTAGCCAACCATCCCCTTTGTGCGTTCCTGAATCCTGATATCCATCTGGCTGATACAGTTTTGAATACAGCTTTTTTCTTCATTTTCAAAAGGACGAAAACCAGCGCAGATACCGCCTGCCGAATCTGAAGCAACGATACTTCCTTCTGTCATGCAGCCACTGACATCCAGCTTATTCATGGCAAAAGCCGCAATACCGGAAGCGCTCCGCCCTTCCAACTGCGCATTTACATAGCTGAAGCTTATTGAAGTCATGACTGCATTTCCCACAATTCCAGATGCATTGCCTCCCGACTTTGCACTCCCTTCAAAGCGGCATCCTGAAACTACTGTATGGGTTCCTTCTCCTAAGATTCCTGAAAAATTATCTTTTACCTGCATCACAGATGAATCTTCTGACGGCTGCAGCCTGCACAGACAGTTTTCAATACGTCCTCCCTCACAGACAGATACAAATCCCAAAAAGTTCTGGGTTTCCTCTTTTGGCACTTCGGCAAGAAGCTGCATTCCTCTGATACTGCCTCCGCACAGTTTGTCAATCGGCGCCAGATAGTTTCCGCTTCCTGCATCCCGCATAATAAATTTGCCGTCTTTTACCAAAGATTTGTCATCTGCTGTGCCAATCAGTCCAGTTCCCCTTGGCACAGAAAATGTAATTCCCTCAATACTGCTGTTTTCCATGGATTTAAAAATTCTCTGAATCCCGCTCATGTCATCTTCAAAAAAAATAACTCCAGGCTCTTCTTCTGCGCCCAAAACAGTATCCACATGGAGATGCACAATATGCGTGTTTAGCAGCGGAATCTCATCCGGCAGCATCCCTCTTCTTATGCGGGTATAACGGTTCACATAGATATAATACGCCGCATAACCTACGCCTGCCGCCCCTCCTCCTTTTACCAGCACCTTGAAGATCTGGGCAAAGCCAGTGCTGTTTTTAGGATAATACTTTTTCTTCTTTCCTCCAGAACCAGTTTCCTCTTCTTCCTCTGTATAAGCCTTTTCAAATTCTATGATTTGGCTGCTGCTGATCACCTTCTCGGTCTTTGCCCAAATTGAAAGCTTTCCAGTCCCCAGGTATGTGCAGCGGATGTCAAATTCCCCTTTATCATCACTCATTCCAGTTCCTAATATGGCGTTTGTTCCATCCTGATCCAAACTGTCCTGATTTCCGTTTTCACTGCCGATAACCTGTACTACCATATTGGCATAGGGGGATGTTCCCCTTACGTAAAACCGATACTCTCCTTCCTCAGGCGCCTGAACCGGATCTATGATGAGTCTTGCCTTTTCCAACTTTGTATAATAATAACGGGTAATCTGATACTTTGACAAATCCTGTCCCGAAATCGAAAATACCCCTTGCAGCACAAAAGATTTCTCTTTGTCTGTCTCATTAATCAGAGTATCCTGAATGATACGAATCCCAGGAACTGTCTGTCCACTCTTCTCGTCCATGGCTGACCACGTTATGGAAAAAGGAGCATCTGCCTTTCCGTTATGGGGAATTGACAAAAGAGCATCTTCTACTTCGTAAGCATCTGCATAGGCCTTTAACTGCTGCCACTCCCCGGCAGCCGGTTCTGCAATCAGCTTAATCCCCAGCCGCCCTATGGCATTGGCAAACCGCTCCTGTGATACATCTTCCTTTATGTTATTAAGCAGAATATACTGCTCTCCTTGTGAGAACCCCTGTATTCCCCCTCCTATCTGTTCCCTGTAACTTCTGTGCATTTCCATCGGAATCAGACATTTGCCTTTTCTGCTGTAAGTGACTTTCAAAGCAAACTCGTGTTCTTCGGCTTCCAGATACACTTCCCTGCTAAGCCCATCTGGACTTTTTGCCTGAACAGGATATGTACCATAACCCAATTCATCCATGCACAGTTCTGTAAACAGCGCTTCTTCTGTCCCATCGCTCCTCACCAGAAACACATCCACATTGGTCTCTACAGTAGCATTAAACAACAGAACGCTCTTTAATACCTCCCGTCCGGCATCTGAGTCCCTTTTATAATTAACTATAAAGGTTACACAGTCCAAATCGTATCTTCCAGCTAAATCGCGGGCAAAGTATGTTCCAAAATAGTTATTCTGGTACAGCCTCCGAGCATCATACCATGGTTCAATGGACTTTACATAACAGTTTACTTCCAGCAGATAGGCATCCTCATAAGAAATCCAATAGTTCCAGTTCATACCAGGCGTTGTCTGTATAGCGGAATCTCGAATTAAAAATGCGCCGTCCCCTTTCAGTTGGGCCGAATGGGCGAAACAACTCTTTTTTATAGAATCGTCCCACCCTACAATCATAACCGCATGGCGACCCCCATTTTTTGTTTCCTTTCTTCCGGGCATCACGTAATACTGGCTGTTCATATAGTCATCATCATAATAGATGCTGGCAAAAACAGCGCCATGATTCATCACAGCCCGTTTCACTGAATTTTTGCGTTCCTCCTGGCTTCTTTCAGGATCTACCACTCCAAAATCCGATACAAAATAAGTCTTTACCGGAGTTTTTTCAATCTGTTCAAAGGTCCTGTCCTCTAGCTTATCATCCAAAGGCGTAGGTTCCGCAAATTCATATACAGGCCCGCTGTTTCTTGAAAAATATGCTTCTATGCATGGACGAAATTCCTTAATGTTCGGCCCGCCTTTACTGTTAGGCGTAATTCCCCAGGACTTTTCCTTGCCTTTTGAATTGTCAAAACAGGAATACCGCATATGCTCTCTGGAAAAATTGATTCTTTTCGGGTCTAAAAATGGATATTCCTGAACTAATTTAAATTCTACGCACCCAAGAGACGCATATGCCCAGCATAGCCCAGTGTTGTTCTGCACTCTTTTAGGAAACTCTGCCAATTTGGGAAATGTGTATTTTTCTGGTAAAACTTCTACTATTGAAGATGCTTCCATCTGTTTGTCCATAAAGTCTCCCCTAACCTTTATACAAAATCTTTTAATTTTTCAAAAAACATCTGCGCAAATCCTTTATTCCACAAAGTGTTTAAGTATCCCTCCGAAAACCGTTCTACCCGCACGACTGCTGCTGCCAGCCGCCTTACATCGTCCTTTTCAGCCGAGGTCAGAAACTTCATAACCGCATCGGCATCTTCCAGCTGCAGTCCATTCTGCTCTGCCCAGCTTACATAATCAAAGGGAACCGAAAATCCCGTTACATCCCACATCTGCAAAAATTCCTCTACCTGCGGATCGTACACCACATTTCCCCATTCTCCGGCTGACCGCACTCCCATCACCTTTGGCTGATAAGAAAGCAGTACCTCCACTTCTTTTCCTGTAATCTGATAGTTGCTGATCGGATCCATATCTTACCTCCTTAACCCCTGTTCATCTTCTTCTGCCAAAATGTGACGATACCCCGATTCATCCTTGGCATCTGTTACGCAATAGCCAAATTCCCGCTCCATAATCACTTCCCGTTCATTAGGGAAGATCGAATACTGCTCTACCTTTGTGCCGGTCAGCGACTGTATATCAAATCTCGTGGCTTGACGGTAAAACCCTCCCTGCTCATAAGACGTGCTTGTATATGCCAGATTTTTCACATGTCTGCCCGGCATATTTTCTTCCCTTCTTTGAGGACTTAAGACTCCTTCTCCCCTATAAACCGTTCCCTGGTACAGAGGAAGATTCCTAAGCGCTGTATCCATTGCCTCAAATAACGGTTTATGACGGATATAATCCTCCGCTTTTTTGTCACCTCTCCGAAGAATCGCATTCATTGTCATATAATAACTTCCCGTATACAAACGAATGGCATAACGCTGCCTTGGGGTCAGATATTCGTCATCTTCTGCAGCCCCACTAAGAGCCTGCGCTGCATAAAACTGATACTGCTGATTTTGAAAAAGAGTTTCCAGATTTTCATATCTATTTTCCAAATCAGAAAATACCTTTGTCATATCATTGTCTGGACGTTCCTTAAAGTAGATTAGCCGAGTCTCCCGAAACGGAAATTCCATTGCTCCCCAATGAACTGCGGCATAAAACAGCGCATCCAGCATATCTGCATCCTTTAATCCGCCGGATCCGCAGCACAGCATAGGAAATGCTGCAGTAATATCTGCCTTTTTATCTCTTTCAAACCAGGCAATGGCAGAAAAAAGATAAGTTACCAGATCAAAAGTCTGATCCCCCAATGGCTTTGGCGCTTCCAAGCAAATAATTCTCTTAAAATTCTGTCCCTCTATTGGCTGAGAAATCCAACAGGCATACGGCTCTATGTAAGAAACGGCCTTATTCTTTGCCAGTTCTGACAGGTGCACCCCTTTCCTGGCCAGCGCCCCAATAACGCTTCCCGGCGTCTCCGCATAGTCTCCCGGAAAAGCCGATACTGCAAGATAATCCACTGGCCCTGCTTCCTCTGCTGTAATATCTCCCTGAAACAGCCTTACCATTCTCCTGTCGTTTCTGTAGTACACTGACAGTTCACTTTTTAGTGTAATCCCCATTAGTTATCTCCTCCTCTTTTTAATTTATTGTACCTCTTTTCAAAAACAATCAAATCAATCTCCCTGTTTTCCCCTCTTACTGCTCTGCTATCTTTGCCGCCAGCTCTTCCAGATACATCCACCGTTCCATCTTTTCTTCCAGAACTGTCTCTGCCTCTTCTTTTTCTTCCATAAGCTGATTCAGCTTCACAAAATCATGGGCAGACTTCTCAATTTCCTTATCTAATTCGGCAATTTTCTCTTCCAAATTCGCCATCTCTGCTTCTATGGTTTCATAGTCTTTTTGCTCTTTATAGGTGAATTTCAGTTTCTGGGGTCCGCGGGTCCTCTGCCCCTTTTCCTTGATTCCAGCGTCCGGATTTTCCGAAGTTTTCGGCTTTGCCTTCTTATCTGATTCCTGCTGCGTCTTTCGCTCTTCTGCCTTGCGCAGTGCATAATCCGTATATCCGCCTTCATACTGGCGCAGTTTTCCGCCTTCTTCAAAAGCAAAGATACGTTTCATGGTACGATCCAGAAAATAGCGGTCGTGGGATACGGCAACTGCAATTCCCTCATAGCGGTCTAAGTAGTCCTCTAAAATCGTCAGGGTGGCGATATCCAGATTGTTGGTAGGCTCGTCCAGCAGCAAAATATTTGGCGATCCTGCAAGCACTCGCAGCAGATTTAACCGTTTCTTTTCCCCGCCAGACAGTTTTCCAATGGGACTGTACTGCTGCTCTGGTGTGAACAGAAATTTTTCCAGCATAGCCGATGCAGACACCACCCCGTCTGCTGTCTGGATATACTCTGCAGTATCTTTTACATAATCAATCACTCTCTGATTCGGATCCATATAGGAAACATCCATATCATTTTCCTGGCTGCCATCTTCTGGCTTTTCAGATACGATCTCCTGCGCATAATATCCCATTTTTACTGTCTGCCCAACGGTTACCTGGCCCATGTCCTGGGGGATAATCCCTGCAATCATCTTTAACAAAGTAGACTTCCCGCAGCCGTTTGGCCCGATAAATCCTACCCGGTCCCCTTTTAAGAAAATATAACTAAAATCATCAATCAGCGTTCTCTCCCCATAGCCTTTAGAGATGTGTTCCAGTTCCACTGTCGTTTTTCCCAGTCTTGTGGAAATAGAACTTAACTCCAGCTTCGAGTCCTGTACTAAAGCCTGCTGGTCCCTTAATTCTTCATACCGTTGAATGTGGGCTTTTTGCTTGGTCGAGCGTGCCCTCGCCCCTCTGCGCATCCATTCCAGTTCTACACGCAGGATGGACTGGCGTTTCCGTTCGCTGGCTTCTTCCATCTCCTGACGCTGCATCTTTAATTCCAGAAAACCGGAATAATTGGTCTGATAGCTGTACACAGAACCCTTGTCAATTTCCACAATCCGATTGCATACACTATCTAAAAAATAGCGATCATGAGTTACCATGATTAGAGATCCTCTCCACTTTTTCAGATACTCTTCCAGCCAGTCCGCCATGTCATTATCCAGATGGTTGGTAGGTTCATCCAAAAGCAGAATATCCGCCGGAGAAAGGAGTACGGAAATTAAAGCCAGACGTTTCCTCTGGCCGCCGGAAAGCTGACCCGCTGGCTGTTTAAAATCCCGGATGCCAAGTCGGGTCATCATGGACTTTGCATCACTTTCAATGGTCCACCTGTTCTCGTCAGACACATTGCCGGCCAGAACACATTCCAGGCTGGGCATCTTTGGATCAAACTCCGGATGCTGGGGCAGATACCGGATTACCACATGATTGGCAGCAGTAATAGTTCCTTCATCCGGCTCTTCCATCCCGGCTAACAGTTTTAAAAGCGTGGTCTTTCCTGTCCCATTAATGCCAATTACGCCTACCTTTTCTCCCTCCTGCAAAGAAAAAGAAGCCTGATCAAACACTTTGCGTTCTGCAAATACCTTGGTTATTTTCTCAATATTAATCAAATTCATAGCTGTATCACCAATTCTACTGGACAGTGATCAGAACCCATTACCTCTGTGTGGATGGAAGCGCTCTCCAACTTGTCTTCTAATGCCTTAGAAACGCAAAAATAGTCGATCCTCCACCCCGCATTCTTGGCCCTGGCTGAAAAGCGGTAGGACCACCAGGAGTAGATTCCCTCCTGCTCCGGGTAAAAGTACCGGAACGTGTCGATAAATCCAGCTGCCAGAAGGTCTGTAAACTTTCCTCTTTCTTCATCTGTAAATCCCGCATTTTTCCGATTGGTCTTCGGGTTTTTCAAGTCAATTTCCCTGTGAGCCACATTTAAATCTCCGCAGAAAATCACTGGCTTTTTCTCTTCCAGTTTCTTTAAATATGCCAAAAATGCATCTTCCCAGGTCATCCGGTAAGAAAGTCTTGCCAACCCGTCCTGAGAATTTGGCGTATAACAGGTTACTACATAGTAATGTTCAAATTCGGCAGTAATCACCCGCCCTTCGTGGTCATGTTCTTCAATGCCAAGTCCGTAAGCAACAGAAATTGGTTCTTGTTTTGTAAACAATGCAGTGCCGGAATACCCCTTCTTTTCTGCATAGTTCCAGTATTGGTAGTATCCAGGCAGATCCAAGTCGATCTGCCCTTTTTGCAGCTTGCTCTCCTGAATGCAGAATACGTCTGCATCCACTTCTTTAAAATAGTCTAAAAAGCCTTTGCCTACACAGGCGCGAAGGCCGTTTACATTCCAGGAAATTAACTTTTTCACAAAATTTCTCCTTTAATTATAATCAGTTTAAGTATAGCATTTTCTCTCAAAGATTGGAAGCACAAAGAACCCAAAAAGCGGCATACCAGGAGGCGTTTCCCCTTTGTATACCGCTTTTTGGGCAGATTTCTGCTGTTTAGTCTTCTTCTTCGTTGTTTTCTCCTACGGTAAATACCTGTCTCTTACGAGCCATTTCATCGCTCTCTAAGTATTCGTCGTATGTGGTGATCTTATCCACTAACTGACCATTGACAATTTCCATAATGCGGTTTGCAGTGGTCTGTACAATTTGATGATCGCGGGATGAAAAAATCATTACGCCTGGGAATTTGATCATTCCGTTATTCAAGGCAGTAATGGACTCCATATCCAAATGGTCGGTGGGCTCGTCTAACATCAGCACGTTTGCGCCGGAAATCATCAGCTTGGACAGCATGCAGCGGACCTTTTCGCCTCCGGACAATACCTTTACTTTTTTCACTCCGTCCTCGCCTGCAAACAGCATACGTCCCAAAAATCCGCGGACATAGGTTACATCTTTTTCCGGAGAATACTGGGTCAGCCAGTCCACAATCGTGTCATCACTGTCAAACTCTGCGCTGTTGTCCTTCGGGAAGTAAGACTGGGTTGTAGTAAGTCCCCACTTGTAGCTTCCTTCATCCGGCTCCATTTCGCCTGCTAAAATCTGGAATAATACAGTCTTTGCGTGCTCATTTGGTCCTACTAAAGCTACCTTGTCCTCGCGGTTTAAGATAAAGGAAATGTTGTCCAATACCTTTACGCCGTCAATGGTTTTGCTTAAGTTCTCTACAGTCAGGACTTCATTTCCAATCTCTCTGGCCGGGCGGAAGTCAATGTACGGATATTTCCGGCTGGACGGTTTAATGTCATCCAGCTCAATCTTTTCCAATGCACGCTTTCTGGAAGTTGCCTGCTTGGATTTGGAAGCATTTGCAGAGAAACGCTGAATAAATTCCTGCAGTTCCTTGATCTTTTCCTCTTTTTTCCGATTGGCTTCCTTCATCTGGCGGATCATTAACTGGCTGGACTCATACCAGAAGTCATAGTTTCCGGCATAAAGCTGAATCTTGCTGTAGTCAATATCTGCAATCATGGTGCAGACCTTGTTTAAGAAATAACGGTCATGGGAAACGACAATCACCGTATTCTCAAAGTTGATTAAAAACTCTTCCAGCCATGCAATGGCATCTAAATCCAGGTGGTTGGTCGGCTCGTCCAAAAGCAGGATGTCCGGATTGCCAAACAACGCCTGAGCCAGCAATACTTTCACCTTCTGTGCGCCGGTTAAGTCTTTTAACAGGCTGTAATGAAATTCCGGCTCAATGCCAAGTCCGTTTAACAGGTTTGCTGCGTCAGACTCTGCCTCCCAGCCGTTCATGGAAGCAAATTCGCCCTCTAACTCTGCTGCCTTAATGCCGTCTTCATCGGTGAAGTCTTCCTTCATGTAGATGGCTTCCTTCTCCTTCATAATCTGGTACAATCTGGCATTTCCCATAATAACAGCGTCTAAAACCTGATACTCATCGTACTTAAAATGGTCCTGCTGCAAAAAGGACAAACGCTGGCCCTGGGTGATAATCACCTCGCCGCTGGTGGGTTCCAACTGGCCGGACAAAATCTTTAAAAATGTAGATTTTCCAGCGCCGTTTGCACCGATTACACCATAGCAGTTGCCTTCGGTAAATTTAATATTTACATCTTCAAATAATGCTTTTTTCCCCAGACGTAAGGTAATATTGCTTGTACTAATCATTGTGATACCCTTTCTGATCATTCCATGAAAAAAGAGGTCTTGCCGGCCTCTCTTTATTGTTCTTTATCAAATTCAGTTATACCCGAAAATCCTGATATTTGCAAGGTTTTTTAAGAAATTTACTGTAAAAGTTCAGCCATGCAAAGATTTAGACAAAAGCAGACGTTGAACACTTGTTTTTATAAGAATGTTCCTGTCTAAATCTTCATAGGGCAGACGCCTGGCGTTTCTTGCACGCTGTAAGCGTGCAAAAAGATGCATGGCTGAACTTTTTTACAACTTTCCTTCCCTACAGTTTTCTTCCATTCCAGTCTTTTAGCGCTACGCGGACAGAACGGGCCATCTCTTTGCTGAATGCCGCTCCTGTTTTTCTGGCATAAAACATCTGGGCATAATTATGAGCTCCGTATGGATTATCTGGACGGTACAGTTTACATTCATCTGCAAACATTTCTTCATATTCTGCTTCGCTGAGGCGATGATATTTTTCTTCAAATACCACAAATTTGGGATCAAACCGTTTCCGGAATACTCTCTTATGATCTGGCTTATAATGGCCCAAACACAGCATTGCCAGCGGAAATACATAGTCGGGAAGATCAAATAACTCCTGATGGTATTCATAGTTTTCCACAATATCCCCGATGTAACAGGAACCTATCCCCAATGATTCTGCAGCTATCACCGCATTTTGTGCAGCAGCCATGGTGTCTTCACAGGCTAAAATCAGGTCGGACTCCTGAGGCGCCTCAAAGCAGAATCCTTTGTCTTTCTTTTCTTCGCAGAATTCTTTTACCTCGTTCTTTTTATAGAAGTCAAACCACTTGCTCTGATCTGCCGCAAACAGCAGCAGTACCGGCGCCTTGGCGATAAATGGCTGGTTATCGCAGCTTTTGCTCAGTTTTTCTTTTGTCTCCTGGCTGCGGATTACGATAATGGAATACAGCATCTGATTGCCTGCAGTAGGCGCCCGCATCGCTGCCTTCAAAATCGCCTGAAGTTCTTCGTCTGTTACCGGCCTGTCATCATAAGTGCGCAGAGATACCCGGTTATACATACATTCTAATACTGAATTGTTCATGACAATTCCTCACTTTCGTTTTATAATACTACTATAATACCATTCTCCGCATAAAAAGAAAGGTGATTTTATATGAGCGCACAGCATTCCCTTACTGAAGGCAGTATTGTAAAAAATGTGATTCTGTTTTCCATTCCTTTTTTATTGGCCAATTTAATCCAGGCCCTGTACGGAGCCGCTGACTTGATGGTCATTGGCTGGTACTGTCCGCCGGAAAGCGTGGCTGCCGTCTCAACCGGAACCCAGGTTACCCAGATTATTACCAGCATGATCTCCGGACTAACTCTCGGCGGTACCATTCTGGTCGGAAAATATGTGGGAAGAAATCAGCCGGAAGATGTGAAGGATACCATTGCTTCCAATCTGTCTATCTTTGCCATTGTGGGAATCATTCTCACTGTCCTGCTTTTGGTGTTTGTATCTCCTATTTTAACAGCCCTGAAAACCCCTGACGCATCTTTTGCCCAGGCAAAAGAATATGTTTTTGTCTGCGCCTGCGGCGTTATTTTTATCTGCGGATACAATGCCATCAGCGCTATTTTGCGGGGATATGGCGACTCAAAAAGTCCGCTGATCTTTGTTGCAGTTTCCGGCTGTCTGAACCTGATTGGAGATATCGTGCTGGTCAAATATTTTCATATGGGAGTGTCCGGCACTGCTCTGGCAACCATTGCTTCTCAGGGAATCAGCATGTGTTTAGCCATGATTTATCTGAACCGACGCAATTTTATTTTTAAATTCCGGCCGGGCAATTTTAGGATTTCCAAGACAAAAGCCCTGGAACTGGCTTATGTGGGCATTCCCATCTCTCTTCAAGAATGTATGGTGCGTCTCTCCTTTTTATACCTGACTTCTGTTACCAATCAATTGGGCGTAAACGCTGCCGCTGCTGTCGGCATTGCCAGCAAATATGATGTCTTTGCCATGCTGCCTGCCACTTCCGCAGCCAATGCTTTATCTGCCATTGTTGCCCAAAATTACGGCGCCGGAAAATATAAACGAATGAATCAGTCTCTGGCTGCAGCAATTTTGTTTGCACTGCCATTTTCCACTGCATTTTTCCTGTGGGCCCAGTTAAATCCTGAATCTATGATCCGGATTTTCTCCTGCGATCCGGCTATTATTGCGGCTGGAATCCCATTTTTTAAAACCTGCAGTTTCGACTATTTATGCGTATTGTTTGTATTTACCCTAAACGGATATTTAAACGGCCGGGCTAAAACCATCTTTACCATGGTTAGCTGCTGTTTCGGCGCACTGGTCCTTAGAATGCCTCTTATTTACGCTGCCTGCCATTATGCGCCGGATCAGCTGGGTGTTATCGGGATGGTCGCCCCTGCCGTATCCGGTATCATGGCTGTTTACACCTTGTTTTATGTACTGGGTCTGATGAAAAAACCATTTCCTGATACTCACCATTCTCACTCATTATAATACAGCTTATTTTCCTTTCGTCCAGCACATACATTCTTCAGCCGTTCTGCAAGACCTGCCAGTCTGTCCGAATCTAACGTTCTGGCATGGACCGGACAAATTGACAGACACCTCATACAGGAGATACCTGTTTCTCCATCTGTCTCCCAGGGCCGGTCTGCAGGAATCGCCTGTATCGGACATTTTTCCGCACAGAGACCGCATTTGATACAGGAATCATCTGTCTGGGGAATCATGGGGACTGTGCCCAGTTTCTTGTAAGGCCGGTTCCCCGGAATCCAGTTTTCTTTGTAGTTTTCTTTACCGCTTTCTCTATAGTTTTCTTTGCCGTCTCCTGCCAGACAGGTCCTTATTTTTTCTCCAAACTCTCCCAGCTCTTGCTGGTCCTTTTCATCCGGCCTTCCGGTTCCGTACTGTCTCACAATGGAGTGTTCTGCAATGGCGCTGACAGCTGCTCTGCATACAAATCCTCTTTCTGTTAAAATATCTTCCAACTCTGTCAGGGTATCCTCAAACTCCCGGTTCCCATAAACTGCCATCAGTACTGCCTTAGCTCCTTTGGCAGACAATTTCCCAATTCTCTGGGATGCCGCAGCCGGAACCCGCCCGCCAAAAGACGGAACCGCAATCACGCAGACATCCTCTGGTCCAAATTCATAATTAGAAAAGTCCTCTTCCGGACGGGACAAATCAATCTGGGTTACTGACTGCCCCTCAAAAAGTGTCCGGCAGACCAAATCGGCTGCCTTTTTCGTTCCCCCGGCAGGACTAAAATAAATGTTGTAACCACTCATGGCAACTCCTCCATAACTTCAGCAATGTGTCTTTGGCGCACCTAGTATCCGTGTACAGGTGCAATATGGTCCGCCCCGCAATCAATCAGCCTTCCCATCACAACTGTATACAGGGAAGCCGCCGCATTGGTGCCGATTCGCAGAAGGACTGCTCCTACTGCGCCAAATAGTCCGGACGCAATAGACAGTGCACCAAAGGTGTTAAATACTGTCTGCCATGGATAGCCCGCTGAATACCCCACTCCGATTCCTCCAAGCAGGCCAAGCATGGAGTGAAGTTCTCTGGGAAGAACTGTATACAGTACTAAAAAGATCATGCAGCCTAAAATATTGTAAATCCATCTGGCCCTAGCCCTTTTTACCAGATCCTTTTGAAACGGCATACATACAGACATACACGCAATACCCGCCCACATGGCTCTGGGAATCCCCAGCAAAGACGCAATCAAAAGCGCTGTAGAAACGCAGAGTGTCAGCTTGATATACCAGCGGTTTCTCGCAGAGCGAGGATCAAATTCATGAAATAGATCTTTAAATTCCCTTCTGTGTCGGCGGTTTTTCTGATTTTTATAAAATACCGCCATACACAGCGCCATGCCTGTCAAAAGTCCCGCTGACCGCAGCACAAAGGAATGGCCTGTCACATCATATCCCTGCAGAATCAAATAGGACAGCACAAATGTGGAATGATTAGACATAATCACATTATGGCATCCCAGAAACATCAGCGCCAGAATACAGACCAGATTGATAAAAAATGCCGGAAACGGTGATACCATATTGCTGAGTCTCGGTCCTGCGATCAATATAGAAAAGATTCCGGCAATGCACAGCAGCCCATGAGATGTCCGAATTCCAAAATCCGCCTGCCGCAGGACCAGCACCGCCAGCAGCACTGCCACTCCTGCAATGCTGTTATCGCTGCCGAACACCATGCTGAATAACGTCACTGCCGCAAAACAGAATGCCACTACCAGATATACTTTAAAATTATAAATCAAAATATGGCGGAAACGCTCCTTTTTGTCTTCTGTCCTGCGAATCAGTGCTTTAGACCCGGCAGAATTAAGCTGCAGTTCCTGATAAAATGTCATTTGTAAATCAACCTCCTCAAATCTCCGAATTTTGGACAATAGAGAAGATTGTACTTCATTAAGAATCAGTGCGCAAGATATTTGGGGAGAGTTTAATAATTTTTTTACTTTTCCTCCCAGCGGTTATAGATATTTGCCAGTACAGCGCCTGAAATATTGTGCCATACAGAGAATATTGCGCCGGGAACGGTTGCCATCGCTAAATCTGGAAATGCTGTGCCTGCCAGAGAAGTGGCAAGTCCGGAGTTCTGCATTCCGATTTCAACAGAGATGGCCTTGGTTTTTGAAGGGCTCATATGCAGCGCCTTTCCAATCCCAAAACCACAAGCATACCCCAGCAGATTGTGTAAAATTACTACTACAAATACAACTGCGCCGGTTGTCATAATCTTTTCTGCATTGTGAGATACAACGGCTGCCACAATCAGGCAGATTGCCACTACAGAAACTGAGGGCAGAACGCTCACCAGTTTCTGTGTAAATTTTCCCCAGAGTTTATTGATAATAAAGCCCAGGGCAATTGGAACAATCACTACTTTAATAATAGATAAAAACATGCTCACCGGATCCACTGTAACGGTTGTTCTTAAAAGCAGATATGTGATGGCAGGTGTTAAAAACGGCGCCAAAAGTGTATTAACACTGGTCATACCAACAGAAAGGGCTACATCGCCTTTGGACAGGTAAGTAATTACATTGCTGGAAGTCCCGCCCGGACAGGTTCCCACCAAAATCACCCCGGCTAACAGCGCCGGATCCAGGCGAAACAATTTGCCCAGAGCAAAGGCCAGCAAAGGCATCACTGTAAACTGGGCCACACAGCCAATCACAATATCTTTTGGGCGGGTAAATACCAGTTTAAAATCTTCTAATTTTAAGGTAAGCCCCATGCCGAACATGACCACCATCAGCAGATAATTGACCCAGGATGTCTGCACCCACAGACAAGAACCAGGCACAAACAATGCCAGAGCTGCAATGACCAGAACGATCACTGCCATGTACTTTCCAAAAAAATCACTGATGTTTTCTAACACTTTCATCTCATTTCCTCCTGTAAAGTAATTTTCACTCAGACACCAGTGCTGGCCAGCATCCATGTTTTGCTGGGTAAAATCTTAAAATGCAAAGCCGAGAAACCCTGCCGCTGGCAGCTTTTCCGGATGCTTGGCAACAAAAAAGCCTCTGTCTCTGTTAAGAGACAAAGGCTGTTATCCTCTGCGGTACCACTCTTATTGCCGGCAAAGCCGACCCCTCGCTCACATATCAATTAATACGGGATAAGATAACGGTTATCAATCGTCCAGGCTTACTAAACCGTGTCTTTTAGCCTGAAGGCTCAGAGGTGATTTTCACAAGATACTCCGGCTGCCTCGCACCATCCGGCAGCTCTCTGAACTTTCATATTCCTGCTACTCTTCCTCGTCAACGCTGTGTCTTTCGTTGTTTTGTACTTTACCACAATAAAGTTGATTTGTCAAGGGTATTTTTATATAAAAAATTGCACCTTGACAACTTCATAAGTGCTAAAAGCCTTGTAAATAAAGGATTTTTTCATGTTTTAACTTTCAAAAAATTCTGTGAATTATACCTACCTGATACCTACCGACAAAAATAAGAGAACCACGCCTCTTTTGTGGCGTGGTTAAATTTGAACTTGAACTTCAACCTGGACACGATTCCAAGTAATTGTGTAACCAATTATTTCAAGAACTTCTTCTACTTCAGTATATTTTAAAGATTCTCGTTTTAGTTTTGAACTAAAGTTCTGTACGGATGTATTACGATTGTATTTACGGTTTAATTCTTCGACCACCTGTGTCATTGTCCAACCTGATTTTATAATCAATGCCTTAAGATCATCTTTTAAAGCCATATGTGTACCTCCTATTTTTAAATGTGCAGTTTAAAAATATATAAAAATAATAAGTTTTAAACTTGACAGTTTAAACTATATGATATATAATTCAATTATAGAGTTGAAACATTAAATGTACATTTTATATTTCAACCCTATAATAGCATAATTATAGTGAAAAGTAAAGGAGGAACCATTATGGCAAGAATGTATGAGAACGCAAATGCAAGACCAAAGGAGATTGAGGAGTATCCGCCAATCCTGCAGGCCAGACACATCCAAGAGTTGCTGAATGTATGTGAAGCTGTTGCTTACCAGATCATGCACATTCAGGACTGCCCCACTCTCAAGATGGGAAAACGAATGGTAGTCCCACGAGATGACTTCTGGGCGTTTCTGATGGCTCATAAAGGCAAGCAATTATGGTAAGCGAGGGAATTAGCCTATGAGTGAAGATAAACGCTTAAACGAGGTAATACGAGTCCAGAAACGCAAAAATAACTTTGTGATGATGGACAAAACCTTTCTGGAAGACACACGGTTATCTTATAAAGCCAAAGGCATACTGGCCTATCTTCTAAGCAAACCGGACAACTGGAAAGTCATTGTAGGAAATCTGGTAAACTATTCCACCGATGGAAAAGCTGCTGTATACGCAGGACTGAAGGAACTGAAGGAATGCGGCTATTATGAAAAGAAACCCATCCGGAACGATGATGGAACACGAATTACCAGATGGGAAAGCACAGTATACGAATTTCCTGTTTCCCTACTTACCGATTTTCAAGAAATAGAAAACCAAGATATAGGAAATCAATTTATAGAAAACCGGGAACGTAATAATAATTATAATACTAATAAATTAAACAGTACTAATAATCAAGTCCAGTCTTGTCAGACAGAAACGGACAGACGGCCCATAGAGACCTATTTAGATCTTCTGAAGGCGAATATCAGCTATCACGATCTACAGGTCGCCCATAGTGATGATATGGCACTTATAGATGAGTTTATTGCTATCGCTCTGGATGCTATTCTGTCAGACAGCAAAACTGTCCGGATTAACGGCGAAAACAAACCACGGGAACTTGTCAGAAGCAATCTTTTGAAGTTGCGTTACGACAACATCATTCATGTTCTGGAGCAATTTAAAGAACAGGGGCAACGGATCCGGAAGAAGCCACAGTACATACTTTCCATGCTGTACCATTCGCCAATGGAACTTAATGCGCACTATTCAAACTGGGTGCAATCTGACATAGCGAGGGGGGACTTGGGATGAAGTATGAGATTTGTAAGGGTGTATTGAATAACGGACTACAACTGTGGACCACAGTTGCTTGGACAGATGTACAAGCTTATGCAGAGCAGATATTAACTGCGCTGGATACGACCCGCAGCGAAATGTTTGCTATACTGTGTGATGGTAAAATAATCAAGAAAGGTAAAAACAATGGATAGAGATCACTTAGAATACAATCTTCAGGATATTCGGAAATATAAGGGAACTCCATTTCAAATGGTAAATGAGGAATTAGCTGATGAACAGTTCCCTTATATCAAAGCAGAGTTTCCAGAAGCGCAGATGATCAAGTGCGGTATATTCCAGTACATCGTTATCACTAGACATGCCGGCACAACCTTGATCGAAAAATTAGAAACTCTCCGGAAGGATTATCAAAGCCGTGCTAATGCGCTTCAGAAAGCAATAATC
Organism: Lachnospiraceae bacterium; assembly: GCA_046957575.1. Taxonomy (GTDB): domain Bacteria; phylum Bacillota; class Clostridia; order Lachnospirales; family Lachnospiraceae; genus UMGS1370. The sequence continues at coordinate 19,726 of JBKUOG010000014.1, forward strand.
CAACTTAGGGGAGATTCAGTAACGCCATGAGAAAAAGATTCTTGAGTTTTAAATCAATTCCCAGTTGGGTAACACCATTTTTGATTTTATATTATGATACTGCTATTGTTCCGTATCAAGGAAAACTGGTAAAAAGAATGCATGTACAGAAACAAGATGTAATCAATGAGTTGCTGACAGAATACCAGGCAAAAACTCCAGTTGATAAACAGGGTTTAGAGCTTTTATATAATAGAGCTGAGAGCCGGGGATATAAGCCTATGATGATTTATGTAGGGCTTAAGACAATGATCTGTAAGAATTATGTTCGTAGCAAATACATACCGCCGAATAATGATCCCATGTTAGAAGTTATACATGAACGTGTTTACATGGAAGACTTGGAATTCTGCAGTCTATTTAGAAAGAAAGAGAGATAACGCAATGAAATTAAATGGAATTGAATATCCGGTTATCGGAATGGTAAGATCGGAATTTCTGAGAAAAGAGGTTCCTTTGTTGGATATTCCGATGATGTCAGACAAAAGATGGAATGAGCTGGCAAAGGAACAGAACGAAAAAAGAAAAGCCCTCAAATCATCCAACGAGTAGATAAATCAAAGGCTTTCCAGACTATAATAGTCCCTAGACAAGATATATTATAGCCTGGTAGCCTTCTTAAAGTCAAGAGGAGGAAATCACATGGCAAAGAGAGGACAAGGCGAAGGAAGCATTTCTAAGCGCCCTGACGGTACCTGGTGGGCCCGGATCACGGTAGGCAAGACCCCAGATGGTAAACAGAAGCGCAAAGCTTTTTATGGCAAAACCAGAAAGGAAGTTCAAGAAAAATTAACTACAGCACTCAATGACATCAACAATAACACTTATATAGAGCCGAGTAAAATGACTGTTGAACAATGGATGTATATATGGCTGCGTGATTATAAAAAATCATCTGTAAAGCCTAAAACCTATGCAGCCTATGAATCGCACGTCAAAAACCATATTGCTCCGGAACTTGGAAAATATACTTTAGCTTCTCTCCGGAATGATATGGTACAGCGTTTTGTAAATAGTTTGGCAGATAAAGGCTTGAAATTCTTAACCATTGAAAGAATCGTAGGAACACTCAAAACAGCATTGCTTCAGGCTGTAGATAATGATCTGATTGCCAAAAGTCCTGCATCAAGAATCAAAATGCCATTAAAGCAAGATCGTACACCACGAGTTCTCACGATTGAAGAACAGGAAAAGTTCATGGAGGCTGCCAAAGAACATCGTAATGGCGAAATATTTCTTCTGATTCTTGGGACCGGCTTGCGGATCGGCGAGGCCCTGGCGCTTACATGGAACGATATCGACTTTAAAGAGCACATTTTAAGCGTTAATCGTACCCAGATTGAATATTGTGAGCACATAGACGGTAAAACAGTCTATCATCGCGATTACAGCTCTCCCAAGACAAAAGCTGGAAAACGAACTATTCCCCTCATCCCAAGCTTGGTAGATATGCTCCTGAAACTTAAGGAAGAACGCGAGCAAGAAAAGAAGAAATTCAAAGAAGCGTATCAAGATAGCGGTTTAATATTTTGTAATTACTACGGAGTATCGCTTAATTATACGGCTATCCAGAAAAAAATTATAAGCATCTGTGTGAAAACAGGGCTTGAAGGTGTACACCCACATACGCTGCGTCACACATTTGCTACCAGAGGTTTAGAGAACGGCATTGATTTAAAGATTATGCAGGAACTCTTGGGACATTCCAGTATCAAGATGACTGCGGACTTGTACACTCATGTACTTCCGGAGACAAAGAAAAAATCCATAATGAAGTTAGCAGATACAATCAAAACATAATTTACAAGGCATTCCAATTATCCGGAGTGCCTTTTATTCTGCCTTAGGTATATACCTACTTTTATACCTAAGAGAATAAAAAAGCATGAAATTATTGCAAGGTAATAGAAAAAATATGAAGTTAACAACCAAAAAATATTGAAAACACGTACATTTAATACCTAATAAAGGTATTGAGGTATGGAGTATATAATATACAAAAAAAGCCCTGATTTTCTCAAGGCTTTTTCGTGCCGCAGACCGGAATCGAACCGGTACGGGTATCACTACCCACAGGATTTTAAGTCCTGGGCGTCTGCCAGTTCCGCCACTACGGCAATTGGGTTGGGCTGGCGCTCCTTTTACGAAAACGCCAATGGATGGAGATGGATTCGAACCATCGAAGCGTGTCGCAACAGATTTACAGTCTGCCCCCTTTGGCCACTCGGGAATCCATCCAAATGCTTTGACAAGCATTGATTATATTATCATAACCCAGACAAAAAATCAAGTATTTTTTGCTTAATAGAAATCTCCGGCTCTCGTAATAAACAAGGCGCTGCTGACCTTGGGCATGGTAAGAGCCAGCTTCCCTTCTTTTACAGAAACCGGAAGAACGCCTGCGTTATATCCGACTTCTGTGCTCATCATAATCCGGCTCAATCCAGTATCATCCCCAATGCCCAGCTCCCACACAGGCACCTCTATGGAGCGCTCATGGCTGTCATTGTTTAACACAATCACACATTTATATTCTCCATCTATCCGGCCATAGGCAATCACCTGATAATCTGCCAAAAGCGGTTTTAATGCTCCTCGCTTCAGGGCTGGAATCTGATTGTGGATTCTTGTCATATAGCGGTGATACTCGATTAATTCTAAATTCTCATGACCCCAGGGATAGGTTCTCCGGCTATCCGGATCCGTAAATCCGCAGAGTCCCGCCTCATCTCCATAATAAATGGCAGGCGCTCCAGGCCAGGTCATCTGAACCATAACTGCTTCCCGCATCACTCCCAGGTTCACATCTTTTGACGCATCCTCCGGAGTCAGTTCTCCTATTCTCCCAGCCATGTGATTGGTTCTGGTCAGAAAGCGGGAATGGTCGTGATTGGAAAGTTCATTCATAGCCACCAAAAGAGAATTGGTCTGCATCCGGCTCATATTATACATCATGGATGCAAAAAACTCTCTTCCATCTCCCAGCAGTTCCTCCCGGTATTCATCGCTGTGCTTTTCCATACCAGTTAAAAACCAAGTCAGCGGTTCCATAAACGCATCATAATTCATAACAGAATCCCACTGATCGCCTTGCAGCCAGCTGGAAGGATCTCCGTAATGTTCGGCTAAAATCAGCGCTTCCGGATTGGCTTTCTTTACGGTCCTGCGGAATTTCTGCCAAAACCAGTGGTTATACTCTGCGCTGTGGCCCAGATCCGCTGCCACATCCAGACGCCATCCGTCTACACAGTACGGCTCTGACACCCACTTTTTTGCAATATCTAATACATACTGCTCCAGCACAGGCGATCCCTCATAATTCAGCTTTGGAAGGGTATCGTGACCCCACCATCCGTCATAGCTTCCGTTATAAGGCCAATTCTCCGGCCGGTTTTCATTAAAGTGGAAAAATGTGTGATATGGACTGTCAAAAGACACATACGCACCTGACTCATAGCTGCCCTCTCTCTCATAGATACGTTCCCTGTCCAGCCATTTGTTAAAGGAGCCGCAGTGGTTAAATACGCCGTCAATAATAACCCGCATTCCTCTCCTGTGCATTTCCTTCACAAGCTGTAAAAACAAGGCGTCGCTGGCTTCCAGATTCTCTCTGGACGCTGTCCTGGCCACGTATTTTTCAGCATTTTCATTGCCTGTTCCGTCCGGCTCCACCAGACTTTTGCCATTCTCTATAATCACTCCAAAATGCGGATCAATGTGTTCATAGTCCTGAATATCATACTTATGATTGGATGGAGAAACAAACAGGGGATTAAAATAAATTGCCGTCACGCCAAGACTCTGTATATAATTCAGCTTATCCAAAACGCCCTGCAGATCCCCTCCGTAAAACCGGCGCACATCCATTGGTTCGGGATTAGAATCCCACTCCTGTACCTGCCTGACCGGATGCCCGATATAGACGTATTCGTTGTCCACAACATCATTGCCTCTGTTTCCATTGCAGAATCGGTCTACATAAATCTGGTACATCACTGCGCCCTTGGCCCATTCCGGTGTATGAAATCCTGGCGTAATGCAAAACGCAAACTGCTCCCGGTTGTCCAGTGTTGCTCCCAGGCGGTTAAAATAACAGACCTCTCCATTATAAATAATCTGAAAGTAATAGCGGACCTGATCCTTTCCCACTTCAATGCTTCCGCTGTAGTAGTCAAACAAATCATCACTCTCTACTTTCGGTATCTCTTTTAATATATCTGCTCCATGAATTCCGATAAATACATGGCTGGCGTTTTGTTTTCCTGTTCGGAAGCGAAGCATTACACTGTCCCCAGGTTCCGGCTCCTCCGGTCTGCGGTAATCCCTCGTCTCAGAAGTAAAAAGCGCTTCTTTTATCAATTGATTGCTTTCCATGCTTTGACCTCAAATATAAGTATTTCCATATCTCTGTTTTTGAAAGTAAAAAGGCCAGCGGGGTAGCTGGCCTTTTTAGGAGAAGGTATTTCGTTTCTTATGGGGTGTAGCAAAAACTATATAATGTATTGGGGGGGGTTACGTTTATTATAATAGCATACCCTCAGAAAAAAGTGTGCACAAACTTCAACTTTTTTCTAAATTATTTTTATACATTTTTTCCAAGACTTACTCTCCTGCTGGCTGCATAGAAGAAAATAGAGCCTCAAACTCTTCCTGACCAATCTTTTCCTTCTCAATCAAAAGCTTGCTGCAGGCGTGCAGAAACGCCTCATTTTCCATGACAATGGCTTTGGCCCTGGCATAGCATTCGTCAATGATCCGCTTTACCTCGCTGTCAATCACTGTAGCCACAGATTCCCCGTAACTCTTAGTATGAGCCAAATCGCGGCCGATAAAGACCTCTTCTTCATCACTGCTGTAATTAATCATGCCGACTTTTTCAGACATACCGTACTGAGTGACCATGGCTCTGGCAATGGCTGTGGCCTGCTTAATGTCCTGAGATGCTCCTGCTGTAATGTCGTCAAAAACCAGTTCTTCCGCAATGCGGCCTCCCAGAGAAACCATAATATTTTCCAGCATCCGGCGCTTTGTCATATAAAGATCGTCCCGCTCCGGCAGCGGCATGGTATATCCCCCGGCTCCGTTTCCGGTAGGAATAATGGATACCGTATGAACCGGCCCCACTTCCGGAAGCAGATGGAACAAAATTGCATGGCCAGTCTCATGGTATGCTGTAATTTTTTTATCTTTTTCAGAAACCACTTTGCTCCTTTTTTCTGCACCAATGCCGATTTTAATAAATGCTCTGTCAATGTCTGACTGACGGATATAGTTTCTGTCATCTCTGGCAGCCAGAATCGCCGCCTCATTCATCAGGTTTTCCAGGTCCGCTCCGGTAAATCCGGAAGTGGTCTGTGCAACTCTGTGCAGATCCACATCATCCGCTAAAGGTTTTTCTTTTACATGAACATTTAAAATCTCTTCCCTGCCCTTTACATCCGGCCGGCCTACTACTACCTTCCGGTCAAACCGTCCGGGGCGCAGAATTGCCGGATCCAGAATATCTACCCGGTTGGTAGCTGCCAGAACTATGATTCCTTCGTTGACCCCAAATCCGTCCATTTCTACTAACATCTGGTTTAAGGTCTGCTCCCTCTCATCATGACCTCCGCCCATACCGGTGCCTCGTCTTCTGGCAACTGCATCAATCTCATCAATAAATACAATACAGGGAGAATTTTTCTTGGCGTTTTCAAATAAATCCCTGACGCGGGAAGCGCCTACGCCTACAAACATCTCTACGAAATCAGATCCGGAAATGGAAAAAAACGGCACTCCGGCTTCTCCGGCCACCGCTTTTGCAAGCAGGGTCTTACCAGTACCTGGCGGGCCCTCTAAAAGCAGACCTTTTGGAATTCTGGCGCCAAGAGCCGTATATTTTCTTGGGTTTTTGAGAAAATCCACTACCTCTTCTAACTCTTCTTTTTCCTCATCCAGTCCGGCCACCATCTCAAAATTAACCTTGTTGTCCCGGCTCATCCTGGCCCTGCTCTTGCCGAAATTCATCATTTTGGCATTGCTGCCCCCGGATGCTGCCCTCATATTCATGATATTAAAAATCACCATGATGACAACGGCTGACAATATTACGGGAAGGAAAATAGAGAGAATATAATTTTCCTGAGGGACATCAAACAGGATATAATCAATCCCCCTGGATTTCAACTGGTTCTGAGCCTCTACTACATCTGATACATAGACAGAACTAATCCCTCCTCCCGGATAGTGCAGTTCTACTTTTCCGGTAGGGGCGGCCTCATTCTGTTTCACCCAGACCTGTTCATAATTTCCTGCTTCCAAAGCCTGATAATATTCCTGTTCGCTTAACGCATCATTATTGCGGCCAAACAGCGTTGTCGCCACAATGATCATAAGCACAACGCTTAAGATTAGCCCAAATCCTCTAAACTGCTGCTGTTTCAAAGAACTGCCTCCTTACTGTCCTAGTTCTACTACTCCGATGTACGGCAAATTCCGGTATTTCTGATCATAATCCAAACCATAGCCTACTACAAATTCATCTGGTATGGTAAAGCAGGTGTAATCTACCTTTACCTGTTTCTTTACGCGGCGTTCCGGCTTATCTAACAGTGTGCACAGCTTAATCTCATTGGGTTGTCTCTTGTGCAGAATCTCTATTAAATATGCAAGAGTCCGGCCGGAGTCAATAATATCTTCTACTATTAGGACATTCTTTCCCTCTAGTGGTTCATCTAAGTCTTTTACAATCTTTACAATCCCGCTGGACTCTGTACCGCTTCCATAACTGGATACAGACATAAAGTCCATACTTACCGGCATTGTAAGACGTTTTGCCAGTTCACAGGTAAAAAATACGCCTCCCTTTAAAATGCAGATCAGATGAAGGTGTTTTCCAGCATAATCTGCATTAATCTGAGCTGCAACTTCACTGATTCTTGCATTTACTTCCTCTTCTGATAATAAAATGCGGATTTTATCTTCCATGATTTTCTCCTCCGTTTACTCTTACTTGAAGTATCGCTGTCGTCTCCGGGCCTATTTTATAGTATTCACTAATCCGAAATCCAATGATCCACAGAATATGGTTTCCATCCGCCAGCAGATAAATAGAATCCCTTTGTGCTGCCGGAATTTTTTCGTCAATCATATAAGCCTTTACACTTTTTCTGCCACCGCCTTTTAAGGTGATGTAATCACCGGTTCTTCTGGTGCGCACAGACAGCCTATTTTTTATTTTATCATAGTCAAACCATTTCGTATACTGGTTTTTAGGAAATTCCTGGTTTTCCTTGCCTTGCCCTGAAAATACTGTCATTTCCAGGGAGGGACAAAGAGAATTTTGTTTTGAATTGTCCTCTTGGCTGCCTTCCTGCAGCACTTTGCTTTTTTGTTCTATCCGAACCCCTTCATATTCCCTTACAGCACAAATTCCGCCTGGCAGATCGGCTTTTCTGCCAACCGCCCCTTCCAGCAAATCCGACAGCATCCCGACATGGCTGGAAGATAAATCTTTTCTGCTCCCAACAGTATCAGCCAGCACTTCTCCCAGCACATAGCTTTGCACAATCTCCTGCTCCTGTAAAAGACTGTCTGGCACCAATCCCTTATCCCCCTCCATATGGGAATCGATCCAGTTCTTTGCTGTATCCGAAAGAAACTCGTGAGCCTGGCGGATTTTCTCCCCTGCCTGGCAGATGTGTCTGCCGGCTTTGGGATTAATTTCTGCTTCCATTGCTGGTAAAATTATATGGCGCATCCGGTTTCTGGTATAGTCATTGGACTGATTGGTAGAATCCTCACAATATGTCAAACTCTGTTCTTTTAAATAGGTAAGGATCTCCTGTCTGGAAACGCCAAGCAAAGGCCGGATAATCCTGTCTCTTACCGGCCGGATTCCGCCAAGTCCTGCCAGGCCGGAGCCCCGGCACAGATTGTAAAGTATGGTTTCCGCACTGTCGTCTCCATGATGGGCTGTCGCAAGTTTCACAGCGCCCCCTTCGGCCTTGTTTTCCGGCTTCCCGTCCAGTTCTTTTTCCTGCTCCATCTCCCAGGCAATAGCTTCCTGCTCCAGCAGCCGATACCGGAGAATCCTGCCAGCTTCTTCTTCTGAAACAGAATGCTCTTTTGCATATCCCTTTACATCCGCAAAAAGCACTGTACAGGGGACAGAAAATGTCCGGCAAAGCTGTTCTGTAAAAGCCGCATCTCTATCTGCTTCCTGTCCCCGCAGTCCATGGTGTACGTGAACTGCCCGCAGGCGCAGAAAATACTCTTCACGCAACCGGACCAGCAGGTGAAGGAGACATACAGAATCCGCTCCGCCCGATACTGCAGCAATAATTCTGTCATTGGGTTTTATCATATTATATGTCTGTATGTATGTTTCTACTGTATTTTTCATTCTTTCCTCACAGTCTTTACTGGCTGCTATTTTTTGTAACAGTTCAGCCTTGCAAAGATTCAGACAGGAAAATGCGTTGAAAGCTTGTTTTCATAAGAGTTTTCCTGGCTGAACTGTTCCTATTTTTTCCAGATTCCGGCTGCCAGCACTGTCATATCGTCCCGGATTTCCTCTTCAAAAGAACAGGCAAATTCCAGCACCCGCCCCGCCAGTTCTTTCGGCGGACAAAACGGCTGCATCTCTAAAAATTCCCGAAGAACGCTTTCCTTGTCTTCTCCCGGCAATCCGTCCAACACTCCGTCGCTGACCATGACAATCCGATTGTTATCCCAGAGTTTTCTGGACAGCAGCACTGGTTCTATAGGATTTAACACTCCCATGGGGACGTCGCAGGCCTGCAAGAGCTCTACTCCTTCCCCGGTTTTAATAAAGGTAGCCGCCGCTCCCAATTTCATGGCTTCCAAAACCCCTGTGTTCAGGTCAATACAGCACAAATCCAATGTGGCTGGATGCTGTTCATTTCCTGTAAGCAGCAGCACCGTATTGACTAACTTTAATGCAGCTCTGGCCGAAAAACCAGTTTCCAGCAATTGTTCTGTCAATTCAATTACCTTTCTGCTTTCTTTTGATGCTGTCTGCCCGCTTCCCATTCCATCAGACAGACTCATAATCACCTGTCCGTCCGGATTCTGGCCAAAGGTATAATTATCTCCTGATACTTCCTGCCCCTGTTTGGGAGTCCAGGCTACGCCATACAGCATCTGATAGCTTCCTGTTTCCACCAGACGAATAACGCAAGACTGCCGTCCAATAACACTGCGGCTGTCTTTCGCAGCATGCCATTCCTGCCCATCCATAATCCTGGTCATAATCCCTGCCGCTTCGCTGGCTGTCATACAGGCGCTGCAGGTCATGTGAACGGTCAGATAAGCTTCTCTCCGCTTATTTTCATATTCCAGCACTAAAAGATTATCCACTGCCGCCCTGCGCCGCCGAAATGCTCTGCGAATATCTTCTGCCCAGGTCTCTGTTACATTGCTGGCTGCCGACATCTGGCGAGAAAATTCTTCCAGAATCAGAGCCAGTTCCCGAAACTGTACAATCACTGCATCCCGGCTCTCTAAAAAACGGTTTTTCCAGGTCAGATTCATTGTAGCGCGCCCCAGATTCCGGTTTAGCTGCCGCATATAGGTTTCTCTTCTGGCACAGGTTTCCAGAAAAATTCTGGGCATGTCCTCATCCCGTATCTTTCCGTTCTGCTCAAATGCTCTGAGAAGATAGTATAAATAATAGCTGTCCCCGTTTTCACAATCTGACGGCAGACTGCATCTTTTACAGTCCGCACATACCATGGATGCCGCTGTCTGCATTGCCATCTTCGCATCTTCTTTGGATAAACGGCCCTCTTCCTCATCATCTGAAAACGCCCTTGCCAGCTGGCTTAAGGAAGCAGCCATCTCACTCAGCCTGTTTGCTGTATATACATTTACATCTGTCATATCCGGATGTACCAATTTCTGTTTTAAAAGCACAAAAAATCCCTCCTAACCTGTGTAACATTATATACAAGCCGGAGGGAAATATTTGTCAATTGAAGCAGATAAATCCTTCAAATTTTCCGACAAAAGACGCATCTTTTATTCGGTGTTGCCGGGCTTTAATAAAATCTCATCCGGATCTACTAATCCCAGCTTTTCTTTTGCTACTTCTTTTATATATTCTTTGGTCTGGACATATTTACGCTCTTCCTCTAGCTCTCGGGCCCGCCTCTCTTCCTGTTCCTTTATCTCATTCAGGCTGTCCAGACGAATCTGATAGTCGCGGTCAATGGACTTAAGAGAGCTTCCCTTTATATTCACAACCAGAGCAAGGCTAAGCACTACCATAGTAATTCCCAGCATTGCCATCCGATTGCCCCATTTATCTTTTTTCTGTGCTCGTGACCGTTTTGTTGCTCTCACTTTTTTCCTCATTTCTAACCCGATACCCAGATAATTTCATTTTAATCCATTCAATTGCTTTTTTCAATAGTTTTATGTAAATTTGACTGAAAAGTCGATCGTAAGCAACCATTCCCACAAAAATCCCTGCAATCATATAGGCCCTTATATTTCCATCGTTTTCCTGATAGAGCAGAAGAAAAGAAGTGATCCCTGCATATATCCAATACAGAAAATCTTCTGTCCCCATCCAAAAGCTGCTGTGACGGATAAATAACCGAAACACCCGCAGAATATCGTAACACATCATCAGCCAGACTCCCGTAAGCAGGCTGAGTCCTGTAAGCTGTACTTCCCGCAGCAGTCCGTCCATACCGACACCTACTTAAACAGCCGGGAAAACAGGGATTCTCCGGCCTTTCTTAAAGATTCATTGGAAGAATAAGACAGACTGTCTACTGTGCCGTCCACATCCACTTCTCCTTTTTCAATGGTAAGCCTGCTTACATGAAGTCCCTTCCCCTTTACTGTCAAAAGTCCCATATCTGTATCCAAAATCACCTGGCCCTCATCAAAGGAAACCACATCAGTCACTCCGGTAATACTGGCATTTCCCCTGTTTTGAAGGAATAATTTATGCGCCCGCCCGCCCAGCTTTTCTTCCATTAAAAAACCTCCTAATATACTTATCTGCTGCTTGTTTAAGTATATTAGAAGGTTATCCGCTTTATGCAGGCAAAGTTGATTATAAATATCGGTAAAGTTCTTTTGCCTCATCTTTCTTTACTGTCTCCTGTACATCCAGCACCTCAACCTTTACCGACTTGCTTCCAAACTGAATCTCTATGCAGTCTCCACATTTTACATTTAAAGATGCTTTTGCAACTTTCCCGTTTACTAAAATGCGGCCGGCATCACATGCCTCATTCGCTACTGTACGGCGCTTAATAAGGCGGGATACCTTTAAAAATTTGTCCAATCTCATGGAATTATGCGTTCACCTGATCCTTTAATGCCTTACCAGCTTTGAACTTAGGAGTTCTGGAAGCCGGAATTGTCATAGTCTCGCCGCTCTTTGGATTACGGCCTTCTCTGGCTGCTCTCTCGCCAACCTCGAAAGTACCGAAACCAACTAACTGTACCTTTCCGCCTTTTACTAATTCTTCTGCTACTGCATCAGTGAAAGCTTTGATAGCCTTCTCTGCATCTTTCTTGGAAATCTCTGCCTTCTCAGCTACTGCTGTAATTAATTCGGTCTTATTCATTTTAGTTTTCCTCCTAAAAATCAATCTCTCTTGCTGCCTAACGGCGTTTTTGTCATCTGTACCTATCATTTATATCTGTTTCTGTTTTATTTGTCAAGGTTTTTTCTGCTTTTCCCACAACATACACACGAATATTTTCTTCCCTCCGTTCCATGAACATCCTCTTTTAAAAAATTCAAACGTTCTGATGGATTTATACTGATTACAAAGGCTTCTTTTTCATTGATAAATTTGGGCAAAACATCTCTACCTTTATAAATATTTATAACAAATATTATTTGGATAACGAATGGTATGTTCCATTTAAAATAATACTGTCCACTTTAAATGCTTTATGGAAAGTACGGCTGTTTCCTTGGCAGTCCTCGTAAGTTTCTGTGTGATCGACAATGCGGAATAAAGTGGCATTTTGAAGAGGGTTGAGATTGCACCAATCAGAAAGTTTCAACGCCTTTGCTGGTCCGGCAGTAACCCCATACAGAATATCCTCTAATGACATCCCGCATCCATATGCTTTAGAAAGCATAACAGCCATATTCCGTACAAGTTTTTTTACAGAGCTTTGGTGGAGATCCGTTCCCATTAAGATAGGTGGAAGAGGATATTTTAAAGCTTTTTCAAATATATTAAAATCGAAACTACTGCTTCCATGTCCAATATCTAACCAGACTCCTTTATTAATTAATTTTTGAAGTGCGTCAGAAGGAGTTCCATCAGAATTCCATACATCTCCTCCACGTCCATTAAAGACATGTGTCAAAATATCACCTTTTTTAAAAAAAGGTTCCATATCAGCAAGATAAGGAGGATTACCGCCTACATGAACCATCATAGGAACATTTGCTTTTCTGGCAGCCATACTAGCTAATTTTAATGGTTCCAAGCCTTCGTGTCTAATGATTTCACTTCCCATTCTTACTTTTACACCTGCAATGTCTTCAGCATGTTCAAGTATAAAGTCAGCACAACGCTCAGCATTTAAATACTGCATAGCGTTATAATCATGATGGAAAATTACTCCAATAGGACTAATACAAAGGAAAAGTTTATAGTTTGTTTTTATGGTTGGAGCAACATACTTTTTAAAACCGCTATAAGTGAATTCTCCTACGGTACCAGCGTCAACCAACAGGCAAGTTCCCGTTTCATATCCAATATGGTCGGCATTGGTTCCGAATAATCCAAAACCATCCAGGATATGAGTGTGCATATCAATCCAACCAGGACTGAGTATTAGATCTGTTTCTGGCGAATGGTCGTTGAGATAGGAGATACTCCATTTTTCCTTTTCTTTTTTCAAAAGTCCATTACAAAATTTTTTTCTTTCAGCATCAAAATACCAGACAGGCAAAGTTTGGTTCATAAAAAATCCCCCTTAATACGATTCTTTATTCTAAGAAATTTTTGAAATCCATTGATTTAACTTTTCAATAAGGATTGGAATGTCTTCATTACGTAAATTAATCGCATTAATAAAAATTCTATTGGGCGCTCCGGTTGGATCCAAAGAATTAAAAATTCCAATATCAACTCTATTAGGGGAATCATACATAAAATCGTAACATTCTTTCCCGGTTATTCCATTGAAAAAATTCAGATAGAGCATGGGAATGTGTTGGCCTAAACGTCCTTTTTCTTCTATATAACTTTCATATATAGAGGAAGAAATCAAAGATGATTGTATCTGAACTAAAATATTTTTTAATTCTTGATACCGTTTTTCTTCATCTAGTTCTATAAAATCCATAAAAGCACGATAAAAAGCAGCATATTCTTCTTTTCCAACTTTGTATGGTCTTCCTATTTTTACATTAGGGCTAGCAATAGTTTTCATATGATCAATAATATTATGCTTGCCTAAAATAAACCCCGTAGTCTGTGGTGCGTTGATAAATTTACCACCACTGAAAATAACGGCGTCTGCTCCTAAATCCACCGTATAATAAGACAGTAGACTTTTTGGAGGTAATTGAGCCGCCGCATCTACAATGACTGGAACATGATATTGATGAGCGATTGAAATGATAAGAGAAAGTTTGGGGGTAGTCCATTCATAAACAGTTCCAGCAAAAATGTAAATAGCTGCTGTTTTTTCTGTAATTGCTTCACCAAGAGCAGAAACGCTGTCTGGAACAGTAATTAAATTAGCACCTGATAATTCAATTAAATGCCAATAAGGAAGCATAGGACAATTTTTTTGTGATTCAAAGATAATAATTTCATTTTTTTTACATAATGATGTGTCTGGAAGATGATAAGCTGCTGTTTCATCCCCCATAGTCATACATGCACTGGCTGAGAGAACAACGCAACCAGCAGCACCAGAAGAGATAAAAGCGGTTTCGTTATTAGTTTTTTTTGCAATTTGTTTGCAAATAGCATCGGAAAGTTCACCGATATCTACGAAATTTTGACCTGCTTCTTCATATGCAGCTAGTGTTCTCTGACTCATACGGGAGCCCCCAATACGTGTATATGTATCGCTGGCATTGATAATTTTTTCTATGTTTAATTCATCATAAATACTCATAACTGATCTCCTGTTATTTCTGACAAAATTTGATTTTACAGTATCAAAATGATTTTTAAGAGTGAGGCAAGGTATTTTTTAGGTTAAATCGTTAAGAAATAGAAATAAGATTTAAAAATCCCTCCACAGAATAAGGAAGTTCTTTTTTTTCTGGAATATGAGTTAAATCGAATTGCTTAAATTTTTGGCTGATTAAGGATTTAAAAATATCATATTGTGTTTTTGAACCAGCCATAGCAATTGTACACTTTTTATCTTTTGTAATTTGTGTAATAGCATCCATAACTCCGCCGTTAATAACTCCTTCCATATAGGAAAAACGTTGGGATAGAGATGAGTTTGTAAAAATATCTAAATTTCTTATTAAATAAAGGGCACGATTGAAACCGTAGGTATGAGAGATGTCGTATCCCATACATACCATATCTGGAATAATTTTGATATTTTCACATTCTTCATCAGAGCCTGTTAAACTAGCACCTAGAATTGTTGAGGTAGTAATTGCATAGTAAAGTTCTCCTGTAATATTAGAAGAAATATCTTCAATTTGTCCGTCATGGAGAAATGCTACTTGTGTATGAGAGCCCGGTAAAATAATAATGCTACTTCCTGATGACAGGGTCGGATAACAGTGGAGAATGCCCATAATTTCTATTTCTTCTCCGCGCATATTATTAATGTTGATGACATTTTCGATGGACGAAATTTGTCCTTGAGGAATTGTTTTTATTCCTGGAACAATGTTAATATTTCTTTTAAAAAAAGTATTTTCATAATAAGATACCAATTCTTGTTTTAATTTGTAGATAGTAATTGGTGTAGAAAGATGTTCCACTTCTACCAGACCGGAAGGGCTGGATATCATACCAGACATATAAATTTCGTGAATTTGAGAATCGTCTAAACATGCTTTCTTTAGTAAATCATCATAAAGCTGCTTCAAGAAGGAAATCAAAAGGGAGTTGTCCCTTTTTAAAGCGGAATCTCTAGATCCTACATTTATTTCTGCACGTTGAATGACGGATTGATTTTTTATTAAATAAGCTCTTGTATTTGTTGTTCCAGAATTAAAATATACGTAATACATAATGCTCCCCTTACTGCAATTTTTTTGTATAGGCATCAGCTAACGAACGAATATGGTCATAATTATTTTCTTCTATAGCCTTTTTGTCGATAATATTGGAACCAATTCCAACACAGCATGCACCTGCATTGAGAAAAGAAACCATATTATCAAGATTGACACCTCCTACTGCCGACATGGAAATATGAGATAAAGGACCTTTTAAAGCTTTGATATAAGCTGGGCCACTGGTATCAGATGGGAAAATCTTTATAATGTCAGCACCAGCTCGATGACAATTGACAACCTCAGTCGCGGTAAACGCACCTGGCATTGATAAAAGTCCCATTCTTTTGGTTTCCCTGATAATAGATGGATTGGCGTCAGGAGAGATAATAAATGCAGCTCCTGCATCGTAAGCTGCATAAAGCTGTTCCATTGTAATAACTGTTCCGGCTCCAAATATCATTTTATCTTTAAAATCCTTATTTAATGTTTGAATAATATCTGTTGTTACTTTTGGGGAAAGATTTTGATTAAACGTTACTTCTGCAAGATGTATGCCTCCATCATAAAGAGCTTCTACAGTTTTATAAACTTGTAGATCTTTTAAATCTCTAATAATGGTAATAATTTTTTTGTTACAAACATGTTCAAATGTTGTCATACATAAGACCTCCTTTTTTATAAATAAAATATCATTTACGCGTTCTATTTTTGTTCGTATATAAAAACTTAGTTTGAATATGTAATTTATTATAGTATTATAAATACAATTTTGTCAATTATTATATTTAAAAACGAGTGCGGTTTTTCTCAAAATACTATGAGAAAACATAAAGTTCTGAGAAAAATGGCAAAAAACAGGACTTATGAACGAAAAATATAGTTGACATGTACAAAACATTATGTATAATAAAAGTATAAACTATATTAAGAAAATGGTTTTGTATTACGAACAAAAAGGAGTGAGTATGTGACACATGGTAATTACAGACATGAAACTTTACTTTATGCCTCATCGCTTTTTACTTTTAAAGATTGAGACAGATGAAGGAATCAGCGGCTGGGGAGAACCTCTCGTAGAGGGAAGAGCCGCTACGCTAGAAGCTGCAGTTAATGAGTGGAAAGAGTATTTCATAGGAAAGGATCCACTTAGAATTGAGGAACACTGGCAGACCATGTATCGATGTGCATTTTACAGAGGCGGTCCTGTTATGATGAGTACAATCGCCGGTATTGATCAAGCTTTATGGGATATAAAAGGGCATTATTATAACATGCCGGTTTATGAGATGCTTGGCGGAAAAGTAAAAGAGAAAGTAAAAGTATATAGAAGTATTCATGGAGATACTCCAGAAGAAGTAGCACGAGATGCAAAAAAAGCAGTTTCTGAAGGCTATAAAGTAATTAAAACTTCCCCAACAGATCCTACCCATTATGTAGATACACTGGATAGTGTTAATAAATTAGTCGAAAAAGTAGGCGCAATCAGAGATGCTGTAGGTACAGAAATTGACATGGCAATTGATTTTCATGGACGAATTCATAAACCTATGGCCAAAGTTTTAACCAGAGAATTAGACCAGTTTAGACCTTTGTTTATTGAGGAACCAGTCCTTCCTACTAATAAAGAGGCATTAAGAGAAATTGCAAAATATACATCATCTCCGATTGCTATTGGAGAGAGAATGTATAACAGATGGGATTATAAAGATCTATTTGAACAGGGATATGTGGATATTATCCAGCCTGATTTATCACATGCGGGTGGAATCAGTGAAGTAAGAAGGATTTCTGCGATGGCAGAAGCATACGATGTGGCCGTTGCTCCACATTGCCCATTAGATGCTATAGCATTTGCTTCTTGCATTCAGATGGATGCGACAACTCCTAATGTGATCCTTCAAGAGCAAAGCATTGGCATTCATAATGCCAGCGAAGGAAATGAACGAATAAATTTTCTGAAGAATAAAGAAGTATTTGATTTTAAAGAAGGGTTTGTTCAGATTCCTAATGGAGCTGGTTTAGGCATAGAAGTAAATGAAAAAATGGTAATTGAACAAAATAAAACTAGGCATAATTGGAAGAATCCCATGTGGAGAACTTACGATGGAACGCCTATAGAATGGTAATAAGAAGGAGGAAAGAAGCATGTTTAAAAGAAGTCTTGCTGTAGGGTTATCTGTATTAATGTCTATATCCGCACTGACTGGATGCGGTAGTAAAATTGAAAACCAGCCAGAAAGCAATGGAAGCACAGTATCAACAGAAACAGATAAACAAAGTTCCGAAAAGGCAAACGGAGAAGATGTAACGATTACTTACATATCATCCACGATTTTGGAATCTCCAGAAGGTGATTTTGAAAAGAAATGTATTGAAGAATTTAATGCATTAGATAATGGAATTACCGTTGAAGTAGAAGGAGTCAGTGCAAATGATTTAATGAAAAAATATATTACTCTTGCCACATCAGACTCTATGCCAGATTTCTTCTTGGCAAATTTGTTAGATACAGGTACCATTGTTGATATGGGATTAGCAGTAGACGCTGTTTCTGTTTTCGGTGAAGAATACATTAATGGATTTGATAAATCTAGCCTTGCAAGCGCCAGCATAGACGGAACAGCTTATGGTCTTCCTTGGTTTGGCGGAGCATCTGGTATTCTTTACAGAAAAGATATTTTTGAAGAAAAAGGGGTTGAAATTCCGGAAACGTGGGATGAATTAGTAGCAGCTTGTCAAGCACTAACAGATGAAGACAGCTATGGCATCACTCTTGTGGGAACTAATAATGGTTCTGGTGCAGGAAGATTCCAGTATGTATTAAGAAATTTTGGCGTTGACGAATTTGTATTAGGTGAAGACGGAAAATGGACAACTGATATCGGCTCTCAGAAATATATGGATGCTTTAAGAGCATATACCGATCTCGATGTAACATATCATACATGTCCTCCAGGAGTGATAGAAACCGATTATCCTACCGCTGTAAATCTGTTTTCTTCAGGAAAAGCAGCAATGTTGATTACAGGCTCTAATGCAATTGGCGCTATTACATCTCAGGTTCCTGAGCTGAAAGGAAATATTGGTTCTTTCCCTGTTCCAGCAGTAGAACGTTCGGTTAGTACTCCAGGTGGATTTGGATATTTTATTTCCCCTGGAAAACACGAGAAAGAATCAGCAGAATTTATTAAATTTATGCTGGAGAAAGAAAGACAGCTTGAATTTGCAACTATGACAGGACGCCTTCCTACCAGAACAGAGGCTCTTGAAGATGCAGATCTCCAGAGCCAACCGGAACTTGCAGGTTTCCTTAAAGCACGTGAAGTAATTTACGAAACTCCAAGTATTACGGGATATAGCGAAATCAATGATGTTCATGGACAGGCTTATCAATCTGTATTTACAGGAGAATCTACTGTAGAAGAAGCAGCGGCAAAAGCACAGCAGAGAGCACAGGAAATATGCGATGCTGCGAATGAAGGTTAAATAAAATCGAATCTAAAGAAGGCAGTGCTGCATGAGTTATTTTGCTACGCTACCTTCTTTATCTTAAAGATGAGAAAGAGGTAATCGTTTGAAAGGACAATCAAGCGCCATGAAAAACAAAATAAAAACCAGCTTAACAATGTATGGCTTTATTACACCTGCAGTCCTTATATTGGCATTGTTATTGCTGTATCCTTTTTGTTATGGAATTTATATTAGCTTTTTTAAAACAAATTTGGTTAATAAATGGAATTTTGTAGGGATTGAGAATTATATTAAAGTATTATCAGAATCAGAATTTTATGAAAGTATGAAAATCACTGTAATTTTTACAGTAGGAGTAGTTCTCGGACATTTCATATTTGGCTTTCTATTTGCTGTTTTATTAAATCGGGATTTAAAAGGAAGAACCATATTTAGAGCAATTCTGCTTCTCCCATGGCTATTTCCGGAAGTGGTTATTGCAAACTTGTGGAGATGGATTTTTAATCCTACTATGGGGTTCTTAAACAGCTTTCTAGTTGAGACAGGCCTTTTGCAAGAACCTATGTCATATCTTGGCTCGCCATCATTAGCTTTGTGGGTTTTAATTTTTATTTGTGTTTGGAAAGGTTTTCCATTGGTAATGATTCAGCTTTTGGCCGGACTCCAAACTGTTTCCAGTGAAATTATAGAAGCTGCAAAAATCGATGGGGCGAGTAATTGGCAAACATTCTGGAGAGTTACTATACCAAGTATGAAATCAACATTATCTGTTACTTTAATTTTGGATGTTGTATGGTGGTTCAAGCATGTAACGATGATATGGCTATTGACACAGGGCGGTCCAAATGGAGCTACCAATACCATTGCTGTTGATATCTATAAGAGAGCGTTTGAATTCTTTGATTTCGGACCTTCTTCAGCACTTGCAGTGATTGTATTTTTGATTTGTGTTGTGATTAGTATTTTCCAAAGGAGGCTGCTAAGAGATGAATAGGCAGAAAAGAAGAATTGATATACTGTGTTATATAGGATTAATATTAGGCAGCCTGATGGTGTTAATCCCAATTATTTATATGATATCTACATCATTAAAGTCCATTAACGAAATTATGAGCAGCCGTACAGTAACATTATTTCCTAAAAAAGTTTCTTTTGAAGCATATAGAAATGTTGTCACTGAATATCCATTTTTTACATATTTAAAAAATAGTGTTGTAATATCTGTATTTTCTACAATAATTGCCGTATTATTTTCCACATTGGCAGGATATGGATTTTCTAGATTTGAGTTTAAAACAAAAGGACTTATCATGATGTTTATTCTGGTTACCCAGATGTTCCCGGCAGTAATGCTTTTTGTACCTTATTATAAGCTCTTAACTTTATATGGGTTGGCAAATTCCAGAACAGGTATTGTTTTGGTTCACATCGCTAGTGTAATTCCTTTCTGTTCATGGATGATGTACGGATTCTTTAACAGTATCTCTCGTGAACTTGATGAGGCTGCAAGAATTGATGGCTGTAGCCATATTAAGATTTTCTGGAGAATTATTGCACCATTGACATTGCCTGGATTGGTTTCTACAACTATTTATGCCTTTATCCAGAGTTGGAACGAATATATGTTCAGTATGCTTTGTATTACAGCAGAAAAAATGAAAACATTACCAGTTGCTATTGGACAAATGGCTAGCTATGATAAAATAGCATGGAATGATTTAATGGCAGCTTCATTACTTTCCAGTTTACCTGTAATTATTATGTTCATTTTCCTCCAGCGTTATTTTATTAGTAGTATGACTCAGGGCGCGGTAAAAGGATAAAAATCCCTTGATTTATATGAAAAACATGTGTACAATTATAGGATAATACATATCAGAAAAGAGATAAAAAAATGGCGAAGGAAAATTTTCATCGTGCGACACAGAGAATAGTAGAAATGTTAGAATATCTGTCATCAGCATCTAATCAAGGGATGACATTAACAGAGCTTGCTTCTGCATTAGACGCACCAAAAAGCAGTTTGTTTCCTATTGTACGTACATTGTGTGAATTATATATGTTATCATTAAATCCTGATACAGGACGATATACGATTGGATATAAAGCTTTTGAGATCGGAAATACTTATATTAGAAGAGGCGGATTATCTATCGATATACAGATACAGATGAAAAATATTGTAGACTGCTGCGGAGAAACTTGTTATTTTGCACAGTTAGTAGAAGGAGATGTTTTTTACTTATATAAAGTTGATTCTACAGAACCTGTAAGATCTGTTGTATCACCAGGACAAAGATTGCCAGCATATGCTACGGGGATTGGCAAAGCGCTGCTTTCTGGAAAAACAAAGGAAGAAATCAAAAAACTTTACCCCGAAGGCTTGAAGCCTCTTACAGAAAACACCATTACAGATATGGACAGACTTTGCTATCAGCTTGAGGAAATTCACAAAAACGGTCTTGCCTTTGAAAGCGAAGAATCTACACAATATATCCGATGTATTGCCGTTCCGATTCGTAAAGAAGGGAAAGCTATAGCAGCTATGAGTATTGCAATCCCTATATTCAGGTATAGTCCAGAAAAGGAGTCTGTAGGGATTAGATTATTAAGAGAGGCACAAATTAGGCTGGAAAGACTTTTAGAAAATGCAGAACTCACTGGAATAGTACTTTAGATGTTGCATATAAATCAAGAACCTGCCTGTAAAGAACTTTTTCGAAAAAGCGAATATCTCTGATACGGTCAAGTAATTCCTTCCAATAAGAACCACCTCCATTTCCTTTCAATCGCTCATCGTCAAGGGTAAACCCTTTTTGCATATATTCTTTTAATCTTGTATGATTGTTCTGTGTTTTTCCCTTCATTGCACCATGAGGATTGGTTGTTGCAATTTCTGCAACAACCACTTTCTCGTCCAGCTCTCCTTCAGTAAATTGCAAAGTCTGTATAAAAGAAAACGGTGTAACCTCGTTTTCTGAAGTTACACCATCTTTTCTAAAATATTTCCTTATTAACCCTCGGCTAACTCCCAAGGTCCTTTTACTATGTCCTATTCGCAAACATAAGGCATAAGAGCAATATGACGAGCGCGTTTAATCGCTACAGTTAATGCTCTCTGATGCTTTGCGCAGTTGCCGGTAATTCTTCTGGGAAGAATTTTACCTCTTTCGGATACGTATCTCTTTAACTTGTTTACATCTTTGTAATCAATTGTACCGTTCTTATCTCCACAGAATACACATACTTTTTTTCTTCTGCGCATGCCGCCGCTTCTTCTTGGTCTAGCATCAGCTTTATCACCTTTATTAAATGCCATTGGTGTGTCCTCCTTTTAAACTTGGTGAAATCAGGGCTTAATTAAATGGTAAGCCTTCGTCCTCCACTCCATCCGGAATGTTCATAAATCCATCGCCGATTGCACTGGATGGTGCAGGTCTCTGAGCCTGAGCCGGCTGCTGGTATCCTCCAGCATTCTGATAACCGCTCATATCAGACGCTGCGCCCTTGCTGTCAGCGAATTCCTGGTCATCTACGATGACATCAGTGGTATAAACTTTCTGACCGTCTCTGTTGACATAGCTACCAGTCTGGATGCGTCCGGATACCAACACTCTCATACCCTGGCGGAAATATTTTTCTGCAAATTCGCCTGCCCGGTCAAACGCCACGCACTGGATAAAATCTGCACTCTGCTCATTTCCGTCCTGGCTTCTGCGGCCTCTGCGGTCAACGGCAAGAGTATATCTGGCAATCGCCATAGTTCTCTCGCCCTGGGAGTATCTTACCTCTGGATCCCTTGTTAATCTTCCCATAAGGATAACTCTGTTCATACGATCACTCTTTCTATTACTTGCTGATACTAATTAAGCTTCCTGCTTAACGATTAAGTATCTGATAACTGGTTCCATAATACGAACATGAGCTTCTACTTCATTTGGGCAGACAGCATCGCTTTCAAACTGGATAAAGTAATAGTAAGCTTCTTTGGCCTTCTGAATCTCATAAGCCAGTCTCTTCTTACCCCACTCATCCACATTGGTTACAGTACCGCCGAAACGGGTGATATATCCTTTCACCTTTTCGATTACTGCTGCTCTCTCTTCGTCTTCCAGCTTCACATTCAGAACAACTGCTAACTCGTACTTGTTCATCTTGCTTTACCTCCTTGTGGTCTCTGGCCCCTGTCTCTTCATGACGGGAGCAAGGATTATAATATGTCACAGATTAATATCTTATCAAACTTTTTCATGGAATGCAAGACTTTTTTCATGGTTTTTTTAGTTTCTATGGTCTATTTTGGTCTTTTCTATTATAATGATACCAGGGGTAAATGCTCAGAAAACCAATCATCAAAAGGAGACGCTATGCCAAATACTATTACCTACACAATTTTTCTTCCGAATCTGCCTGAAAATTTTAAACCATTTCGGATTGTACATCTGTCCGATCTTCATGGCCGGGAATTTGGCGGTCAAAACTGCCTTTTGCTGGATTCTGTCAGAAACCTGAATCCAGATCTGATTGTCATGAGCGGAGACATGGTAAATGGAGGTCAAAAAAGCTGCGACGTACAGGGTCGGCAAAACTTTTTAAAACTTTGCCGCACTCTTTCCACGCTGTGTCCGGTTCTTTACTCCTTGGGCAACCATGAACTGGAGCTGCCGGATTCCCGCCTGGCTGTCTGGACAGAAAAAGTCAGACGCACCGGCGTTACTGTATTAGACAATCAGAGCATCGATATCATGCATGACACCGTCCGTTTTCCCGTTTTCGGCCTTACTATGCCCCTTCTATATTATAAAGATCCTTTGAAAAAGCCATACAACCGCAAAGCTAACTGGACCTGCAAAGATATGGAACGTATCTTTGGCTCTCTTTCTGTCTCCAATTCCAAAAGTGCAGGGCCATCGATCCTTTTGGCTCACAATCCCCTATATTTTCCAGCCTACCGGGACTGGGGCGCTGCCCTTACTTTTTCAGGTCATGTCCATGGTGGAATTATACGCCTTCCTCTAATCGGCGGCGTCTTATCCCCTGACCTGTCTCTGTTTCCAAACTATGACGGTGGATTATTTTCCGAATATTCCAGTATGGACAACTCCCACACCCCAAGGCAGATGATTGTCAGCCGGGGACTGTCAGACACGTTTTTAAAACGCATTTTCAATCCTATGGAAATCGTCTGCGCCGTTATCTGCCCAAAAACAAACTCCAGCCGCTGTTAATCCTCTTTCTTTTTCAATGCTCTGGTATTTTTTTCCACCATCCTTCTGGCTGTCATAATCTGATGGCCGCAGCCCATGCATTTTAAGCGGAAATCCTGACCTATCCGAAGGATTTCCCAATCTTTGCTGCCGCAGGGATGAGTTTTTTTTAGTGTCACCACATCCCCTACTTCATAATTGTATTTTTCCATCATTCGTTTCCTCCGGTCAATTTTCCTGCGAGAATCCGGTCAATTTCGTCTAATTCTTCCTGCTCAAAATCCAAATGGTTCAAAGTCTGAATATTGTCCCCCAACTGTTTTACGCTGCTGGCTCCTATGAGTACAGAAGTCACTTCCCTGCGACGCAGCACCCAGGCCAGGGCAAGCTGGGCTAAAGACTGCCCTCTCTTTTGTGCAAGTTCTGCCAGCGCCCGTATTTTTCCCAGATTTTCCTCTTTTAAATATCTGCCGCCAACGGTTGTTCCCTGCCTGGAGGCGCGGGAGCCTTCTGGAATTCCATGAAGATACTTGTCTGTCAGCGCTCCCTGAGCCAGCGGACTGTAAGCCATGCATCCCACTCCTTCTTGTTCCAGAAGAGGAAGCAGATGAGTTTCTATCTGGCGTTCAAACATGTTGTAGCGAGGCTGATGGATGAGACATGGCGTTTTGTTTTCCTTTAAAATGCGGATAGCCGCTGCCGCCTCTTCTACACCATAATTGGAGATTCCTACATACAGGGCTTTTCCCTGCCTTACCATATCTGAAAGCGCACCCATAGTTTCTTCTAACGGAGTTTCGGGATCCGGGCGGTGGTGATAAAACACATCCACATAATCCAGTCCCATCCTTTTTAAACTCTGATCCAGGCTGGCCATCAGATATTTTCTGGAACCCCAGTTGCCATAAGGTCCTGGCCAGAAATCATAACCTGCTTTTGTGGAGATAAACAATTCATCCCGATATGGTTTCAAGTCTAACTTCAGAATTTTACCAAAATTTTCCTCTGCAAGCCCTCTGGCCGGATGTCCGTAGTTATTGGCCAGGTCAAAGTGAGTAATTCCCCAGTCAAAAGCCTGCAAAAGAATGCTTCTCTGTTCCTCCAGCGGTTTTTCCAGTCCAAAATTCTGCCACAGCCCCAAAGAAATCCTTGGGAACAGCACGCCACTGTTTCCGCTTCTTTTATATTCCATGTGCTCATATCTGTTTTCTGCTGCCTGATACATGGATATCCTCCTTTTCTTCCTTAATTTCCAGCCGTTCAGGACAGCACTGTGTTTCTCAGCACTTCCCCGATTTTACCAGTAATCACTAAATCCGCTTTCTGATCCATGGGCGTAATGCTTTTGTTGATCAGGACCAGCTTCTTTCCCTGGTAGTAATCAACCAGACCGGCTGCAGGGTAAACTGTAAGAGAGGTCCCCCCTACGATCAGCACATCTGCCTGGCTGATGTACTGTGCAGATTTGCGGATCGTATCCATATCCAGCCCTTCCTCATACAGAACCACATCCGGCTTAATCCTTCCTCCGCACGTGCACTCAGGCACTCCAACGGATTTGAGAATCTCTTCCAAAGAATAAAACTCACCGCAGCGTTCACAGTAATTGCGATGTACGGACCCATGAAGTTCCAGCACTTCTTTGCTGCCAGCCGCCTGGTGAAGCCCGTCAATATTCTGGGTAATGACTGCTTTTAATTTTCCTTCCTCCTCCAGCTTTGCCAAAGCCAGATGAGCGTCATTGGGCTTTGCATCCGGAAAAAGCATTTTATTTTTGTAAAATCGATAAAATTCCTCTGGATTTTTCTTATAAAAGCTATGACTGATAATGGTTTCCGGAGGATATTTATACTGCTGGTTATACAAGCCATCCTGACTGCGAAAATCCGGAATCCCGCTTTCCGTAGAGACGCCGGCCCCGCCGAAAAACACAATATTTTCACTGTCTGTTATCCACTGCTTTAGCTGTAATAGATTGTCCATATCCACACCCCTCCCAATTTTCATCTTTCTTACATTGTAACGGTTTTATGTTTCCAATACAAGAGAAAAAAAGCAGGACTCCGGCGCTGCTGACAGTCTATTGCCTGCACTGGAATCCTGCTTCTTACTCATATTTTGAGGATTGCGAGAGCATACAATGCGGAGCAATCCAGTATCAAAGGGGGCAAAAAGCCTTTTGACCCCAACATCTTAGGTTCTATTTGGTATAATTGTCAAAATATCCCTGAACGTAGATAATGGGGGTTCCCTTATCGCCGCTGCCGGAAGTTAAATCTGCTAAGGAGCCGATTAAGTCAGTAAGCTGTCTTGGAGTAGTTCCCTGGGTCACCATGGTGCCCTTTAAGCTGGATGCCTTGTCATCCTTATCCTTAATATAATCCTTGATCGCCTCTTTTAATTCGTCTCCGGACAACTCTGCAAAATTGTTGTCTGCCAGATATTTTAACTTTACTTCGTTTGGAGTTCCTTCCAGACCGGAAGTGTATGCCGGAGAGACAACCGGATCGGCCAATTCCCAAATCTTTCCTACCGGATCTTTAAATGCGCCGTCTCCGTAGATCATAACCTCAACCTGCTTGCCTGTCTTTTCTACGATCATGGAATGGATCTTGTCCACCATCTCCTGACAATGGATCGGGAACAGTTTTACACTGTCCTCGGTTGCCTTGTTGGATCCTAATAAGCCATAGCGATCGTTGTATCCGCTGCCATTAATGCTGGCATTCATAATATCATCTAAACCATAAACCTTTTTCGCACCGTTTGCTTTTAAGATTCTCTTTGTACGCTGGCGTGTGTGAATATCGCAGGTCAAAACAAAATCTGTGTAATCTAAAATAGCCTTTGGATTATTGGCAAATACAATCTCTACCTCTGCGCCTGCATCCTGAATTAACTGTTTATAATATTCCACATAATCTACACCGGTAAAGTAGTGTTTCTGATAGCCGAACAGTTCTCTGTACTTTTCTTCAGTCAGAACATCACTCCAGGGATTTACTCCCTTTTCATCCAGAAGGTCCAGATCAATCAGATGATTTCCCACTTCATCAGAAGGATAACTGAGCATCAAAACCACCTTTTTGCAGCCCATTGCAATGCCCTTTAAGCAGATCGCAAAACGGTTCCTGCTTAAAATCGGGAATAAAATGCCAACGGTATCATCGCCGAACTTGCTCTTCACATCCTCTGCAATCTGAGCTGTGGTAGCATAGTTTCCCTGTGCTCGTGCAACGACTGCCTCTGTAACGGCAATGACATCCTTATCCCGGATCTCAAAATGCTCGCCCTCAGCGGCTGCCAAAACAGAATCTACTACAATCTTTGCCAAATCATCACCCTGACGGATAATCGGGGCTCTCACACCGCGCGATACGGTACCAACCATACGGTCCATAACATTCTCCCATCTTTTCTATCTTTGATTAATAATATTTCATTGCTGCTGTCTGCCATTTTCCGGCAGAAACCTATATTATTATGCCATAATATGAGAAAGAAAGCAAGCGGTTGAATTGTAAAACTTGTATGCAGGCAACAGGAACTGTGCAGCGCCTGACAGCAAATCAAACCTCTTCATCCAGAAAAATTCCTTGAAATATATTGATTTGTTTCTGCCAGAGCAAACCAGGACAATTCTTTAAAAAAATTTTTTCCGACTCTTCGTACCCCATCAGCCACTGCATTAACTGATCAGCCAAACACTTCAAATCCGGCTCTTTCTCTGGTTTCTGCAGCAGTTTCTCACATTCCGCTCCATTTTGTGTCAGGTTCCAGCGCCACAGGCCATTATTGTGGGAAATCAAGGGATCCTCTATTTCTAACAAAACTTCTGTATCTTGTTTTGTATCTGGCTTTAAAGAGAACAGCTGAAGAAATTCTTTCATATTGACAATTCTTGCCATAATCGCCGGTTTGGGATCGGATCTTTTTTCCATCCAGTCATCTGGCACATATAAAAGTCTCTGCTCTTTTTCTTCCCATCCCCAATCTGCCCGAATTCCTTTTAGCTGGCTGCCTTCATAAAAAAGTTCTATGCGTCCGTCTTCGCTGGCAAGTTCCGTCAGCAGATTTTTCACATATGACCAATCCCGCACTGCATAAACCTGAAACCTCTCCGAAAGCCAGGTCTCCATAAAACCAGCTATTTCTTTTATAAGTTTTCTGTTTCCCAGCAGCGCTCCTGCCATATACTCTTCTATCCGCAGGTTTTCCCTCTGCCGTTCTGCTCCACAGCCGGCTGAAATCCTGCTTTTTAACTGATTCTGCGGTTTATCAAAAATAAAACGAAAACCAAACGGCTCATAGATAGCCCGGTCTGCAGGCATCAAAAATGTAAACGGTTCTCCTTTTTCCCAGCCATCCTGAAGCATTTTAGACAGCAGATCTCTCATGTGTCCCTGATGTCTCCGTTTATCGTCTGTCGCCACACCCACAATATAGTTGATTTGAGCGCAAAAAGTTCCCAGCCGGATTTTATAAGGATTTAAATGGACCATGGAAATAATCGCCCCATCCTCTTCCTTTACCAAAATCTGATTGTCTTTTATTTTTTCTGTAAAATAATATTGATCAAATTCCTCTGAATCCTCAAAAAAGGCCTGGCTCCAAAGAGTCCTGGCCTTTTCCTTTTCTTCAGGTTCTAAGTATCGAATTATTTGTCCCATTTTTGCTCCACCATAAATTTTCTTGCAAAACCAATGGGATTGTAGCTCATCTTCGACTTGCGCAGTCCCTCCAGTCCCACATCATCTTCCCGGTTCACTAAAACCGCATCCGGAAACTCATGCACCAAAAACTGCTGGTTGATAAACTGGTATAGTCCGTTAAACTCTGAGTTGGCCTTCTCAATATGGATAACGGCCATCTGTTCTCTCTCATTATAGCTTCCAACAGAAAACGCCTGAAGTTTGCCATCAATATATAC
This sequence comes from Lachnospiraceae bacterium, assembly GCA_046957575.1. Taxonomy (GTDB): domain Bacteria; phylum Bacillota; class Clostridia; order Lachnospirales; family Lachnospiraceae; genus UMGS1370. The sequence continues at coordinate 48,566 of JBKUOG010000014.1, forward strand.
TCCTGCCATTTTTACCGGAATATAGGAACAATTTTTTAAAATCTCATGGATTCCCACGATTTCCTCATCCAGTTCCTCCATGTCCTGCCCCTTCTCCTGTTTGCCGACTCTCCACCTGTCCAAAAATTCCCACACATCCTGTCTGTCTGAACAGCACAGACGGCGAAATTCATACCTGCCTTCATAAGTGCGCATAAAGGAATTGACATGATTTTTCTTTTTGTGCAGCTTTCTGCCTGCCAGAGTGCGCATTGCCTCTCCGTCATACAGGTAGTCTTTTAGATCCTCTGCCTCTTCTATGGAAAATTGTTTAGGATCCAGGTTTAAGTAGTTTAAAGACTCTTCATCTGCCAGATAAATCCGAAGGGGCTGCCCAAGTTCCTGGTTGAAATGTTCCTGCATTACCCCTAACAATTCTGCCATATCTTCCTGGCGGCATGTGGGAATAGAGGTGTACGTCCTGCCGTCCATCTCCATTTTCCACAAAAGTCCTTTCCCCTCATAAACTGTATATTGGATATGGTAATAATCTCTCCACAAAAAACTGTCTAAAAATACACTTTCACAGGTCTTATCCGGCCGCAGTCCAAAAAATGGCATTATAATTTCTATGTCATTTGCTGTTACTGGTCTAAAAGTTAAATTCATGTCTAATCCTTCCTGCGCGTTCCGTCTATATAAGCAGCCATACAAAGACGGCGTAATTACCTATATTTCTCTACAATAGCCTTCATTTCTGACCATTTTTTCTCCATGTCTGCAACTAATGCAAACTGGGTATGGGTACGGTCTAAGTTATGGTTTTCCCTGGCCGTCCTAAAATATACATCTCCCTGAAGATAATCTGTCAGGAAACGCATACCGCATTCCAGAGTCATCAGTTTTGCTCCCATTGGAAGCATGTCCATCTCTTCCTCGGTCAGACTGCCTTCACATCCCTCTAAGAATCCTTTGGTGTAAATATCAAATAACGGCAGAGACAGAGAAACCTTGCTTACATCCGGCTCATCCTCTTCCGCGGTGTTGGCGCCGAAGCGAATGGAATCGCCATAATCAAAAATAGAAAGGCCCGGCATAATGGTATCTAAATCAATGATACAAATTGCCTGTCCGGTTGCATCATCAATCATAATATTATTCAGCTTTGTATCATTGTGGGTAACACGAAGCGGAAGGCGGCCTTCTTTCTGCATATCCATTGCCATACCCAGTTCACTCTGGCGATCCATTACAAACCGAATCTCCTCCTTGACGCTGGCTGCTCTGCCACAGACATCCTCTTCTATTGCCTTTTTAAACGTCTCAAAGCGGGAAGGCGTGTTGTGGAAGTTAGGAATTGTCTCAGACAGTTCTGCTGCCGGATACTGTGCCAGCAGTCTCTGAAAATGTCCGAATGCCTTGCCGCTCTGGTAAAAGTCCTCCGGTTTTTCCACCAGATTATAGCAGGTAGCGTTTTCAATAAAGATATAAACTCTCCAGAAGCCGCCCTCGCTGTCCTGATAATACTTCTTTCCGTCTTTTGCTGGAACCAGATTTAAGGTTTCTCTCTCCGGATCTCCTCCATTTGCTATAATCTCTTTGCGGAGGAACTCTGTAACGCCTTCAATGTTTCTCATCAAAGAAACCGGATCTTTAAAAATATTGGTATTTACTCTCTGAAGAATATAGCGGACCTCTTTGCCGTCCTGCTCCCAAATCATTGCAAACGTAGAATTAATATGTCCGCTTCCATAAGGCGCGCTGCTCTTAAACGTTCCCTCAATCTGAAATGCCTGTGCAGCTTCTAACATTTTCTCAACATTGTACTCTGCCATTATTTAGTCCTCCCACAACTTCTCTGAATATTTTCCTTCGTCCTTCAAGCCCTGAATTGCCTTTACAACCATTTCCTTATCTTCTTTGTAAGTAACACCATACCACTTATCTATGCTCTTTAATACGGTAACTTCTGCTTTCCCCTCTTTTAACAGTTCATCCACTACAAATGGAATAAAGTATTCACATTTTAATGGATTTATCGGGAGATTTTCCTCTAAAAACTTGGCAAATCTTTTGTCCAGTTCTTCTAAATAGCTGGCGGTAAAGCCCCACAGGTTCATGGAAACCAAAGTCTCTTCCGGAAGTTCGGTCCAGGTCTGTCCATCATCTTCGGTAAACGCTGCACCATCACCCTTCTTTTCAATACGAGTTCTCTCGACAATGTCAGTCAGTTTGCTGTTTGCATCTACACTGCACACGCCGCGGGCAACATGTCCGTTTTCTGTCAGAGTATTGTACAATTTATATCCTACCATAGCATACTGGTATTTGTCATCATCTTCCTGCTTAGAGAGCTGGTCATAAATTGCTTTAAATGCGCTTTTTCCGTAGTAATCATCTGCGTTAATTACTGCAAATGGTCCGTCAATTAAATCTTTGCAGCACAGCAATGCATGGCCGGTTCCCCATGGTTTTATGCGGTCTGCCGGAACTTCAAATCCTGCTGGAATCTTGTCCAGTTCCTGATAGACATATTCTACCTGAACGTGCCTTTCCATCCGCTGTCCTACGGTCTCTTTAAAATCTTTTTCAATCGCTTTTTTGATAATGAAAATAACTTTTTCAAATCCTGCCTCAACTGCATCATGGATGGAAAAATCCATAATAATGTTGCCGTACTGATCAATTGGATCAATCTGCTTTAACCCGCCATAACGGCTTCCCATTCCTGCTGCCATAACTACTAATACCGGTTTCTTTCCCATAAGTAACTTCTCCTTTCAAACCTCTTGTGAATCGTTTTGTAATTACCCTCAGTATAGCCTAATCCAATCGGCATTTCTTTGCACAATTCATTCAGATATTTGTACAATCTATCCAAATATGATATAATAACTCTAAAATACCTGTCCACTTAGCAAGGTCTTGTCAATCTTAGCGTAAATAAACGAATCTAAGGAGTTTTATATGGACTACCAGCATACCAGTTTAAAAAGCAGTATTGTAATCCGAAGCATTGTTTCGATCCACTATTTTGAATATATGAGCGACTTCGTCTTCCCCGGAGAACAACATGATTTCTGGGAACTGGTCTGTGTTGACAAGGGCGAGATCCAGGCAGCAGCAGGGAATCGGAATGTAACATTAAAAAGAGGGAATATTTTATTCCATCAGCCGGGAGAGTTTCATAACGTTGTCGCCAATGGCCGGATTTCTCCCAGTCTGGTTGTAATCTCCTTTGACTGCCGTTCCAGGGCTATGAACCAATTTGCCTGTCAGGTTCTAAGTGTTCGGGAAACTGAAACCTCTCTGTTGTCTCAGATCATCATCGAAGCACGAAACGCGTTTCAGGGCAGACTTAACAATCCTTATCAGGAGGAACTAATCCGGCGTTCTTCTCCTGCGTTTGGGGCAGAACAGTTAATTAAAATTTATTTAGAGCAGCTTTTAATTCACTTATACCGCCGCTACTGGCCTGCAGGCTGTGAAGAAACTGGTTCAAGTCTCCAACTTTCTGATCCAATTTTAATGCCGGATACTCCAGCTGTTTCTTTAAACAGTCTGGATGCCAAAAAAGAAACCTGTATCCGCATCAAACGATATATGGAAGAACATCTCCATGAACCTCTCACAATCCAGGATATATGCCGTGACAACTTAATCGGAAGTTCCCAGCTTTCCCGCATGTTTCGGGAGTTTTACCAGTGCGGCGTTATTGACTGTTTTATTCGGATGAAAGTCGAGGCTGCTAAACAAATGATCCGCAATGATCAAATGAATTTTTCCCAAATTGCTGACAGATTAGGCTACAATTCTGTCCACTATTTTTCCAGACAATTTAAAAAACAAACCGGCATGACGCCGACAGAGTATTCTGAATCCATCCGATGTCTGGCTGAAAAAAATGCTGCTGGGTGGACTTACAGGGAACCCTGATCCCGACAGTTTTCAACTCTTGCGGATAAAATCCGTCTGGCACTTCGGGCAATGGATACTGACTTTTCCCTTTCCTCTGGGAATCCGAATCTTCTGCCCGCAGTTTGGACATTTGTATATATGATAGGCTCTGGCCTGTTCTATGTAAAACTTCCACTTCATCAGCGTATCCTGAACTTTGAGCTGAAGGCTCATGTATACCCGATTTTCTTCTTCTCTGGCCTTAAAATTTTTTGAAAAGATACGAAAATAGTAGTAAACAAATCCTATCAATTCCAGCCAATACATTGTCTTGGAACGGACAAATAAATTTACAATAATCAACACCAAAATGGCCGCTGCCAGAAATCGATTCAGCTTATCTAATCCATATGCTCCATATCTGCCTGTCATAAATCTCTGAAATTTTTCTTTTAAGTCTTTCATGGCCAAACCTCGTTTCTTATGGTATTACATTTTTTCAGTTTGTATTAAGATATTGAAGAATCCCCAAATGAAGCGTCCAGGCTATGCGATCCTGGTATTCCTCTTCTGACAATTTGGCTGCCTCTGCCCCATTACTCAAAAAACCACATTCTGCAATGACTATAGGCGCTTTTACATGGAGCAGCAAATAGTAGCTGTCATTGGCTTTGGCACTGCGTTTGTTTCCCTCTTTTCCCCAGACATAGTCAAACCGCTTTTGAAGAATCTCCGCCAACAGCCGGCCTTTTTCTGAATTTTTATAATAAAACATCTGTGCCCCTGACACACTCTCATCATGGTAGCTGTTCTGGTGGATACTGACTGCCAACGCCGGATTGGCTTCATTGATAATCTGACACCGTTTTTTCATATCTGCTGACTTTTTGTGACTGTCTGACTCTTTATAAAGTCCCATATCTCTTTCTCTTGTCATAATCACTGCCACATCTGCCGCTTCCAGATATGTTTTCAGTTTTTCGGCTATCTGCAGATTAATTTCTTTCTCTTCCTGTCCAGAAACCCCGATTTTTCCCGGATCCTTTCCTCCATGACCGCTGTCAATCACTACAACCTGCTGTCTGGCCCCCCTTGCATGATTGCCTGCTGCTTCTGCAGCCTGATGTCCATCTTCTTTCATCACGCCCATGCGTCCGGCAACCAGAGCAACAATCAACAGCATTGTAATCCCCATAATGTTCTGCCACAATCTTTTCCTGTCCATAATCCACCGAAAGCATATCTTTTCTCTTCAGTATATTATGGTATTGTGTCCACTATTCCCCGTCCAGTCCCTTCCTGGAGTCTAAAAGATTGTAATCTGTGGTAGCTTCCTCCAGTATGTATTCCAGATATTCTGTCTCCAGACTTGGATATCCGTATTCCTGCCACATGGTAAATAGCGGGCTGTCCTTCATTTCATCTGCAATTTCCACTGCTCTTCCCCAATAGTAATAGCACTTGGCAATAGCATAAAAATCTGACATTTCTTCCATTTGTTTTTCTGTCAGCACATTGTCTTCTCTTTTGCTCAGCCTGTCATATGCCTGATTATAAAATACCCGTTCCAGAAATGGTTTCTGATAGGAAGAAAATTTGAGAAGATTTTCATCCTGAATTCCATGAACCCCTGCCCATTTTTCCATGTCAACCACCTGGGTATGATACTGAAAACTCCTATCTGTTTCATCAAAATATAAAACGCCGTACTGACATGGCGGTACTGCAAGGGAACTGGTAACAATCTCCCAAACTCCCTCCTTTGCCACATCATCCGAATTAGCAAAATGCTGGACATGGAGATGGCCGCTTAAAAACAGCGGTATATTCCCCCAGCCTTCCAGTCTTTCTACAAGAGCCTCGTTATGTTCTATCGTACAGTCAGCGGAATATATCCTGCTTTCTTCCAACAGATTGTGGTGAGCCACCGGAATCACATTGATTCCTTCCTCAAACGCCTGTTCAAGCTGGCTGTCTATCCACTCATAAGTATCTGTATCAATCATGCCGCCCACCTGCGCTCCTCCGTCATACTGACAGGTATCCAGCATCAGCATTCTGGTAGAGTCGCTAATCTCATACATATAGCTTAATGAGTGGGGATCCCTGCTGAGAGCATCATCATATCCCATTGCAAGATAAATCTGCCCGAACTCTTCAGGGCTGGTCTTCTCTGCCGGATATCTCTGATCTTCCTCAATTCTGGCTGCACTATTGTTATTAATATCGTGGTTTCCGGGAATTACCAATACTGGTATTCCTGCGTTTTCAATTTTGGCAAGCTTTTCTGCCAGTTCCTGATGACTGGCTTTTTCTCCATTATACGAAAGATCGCCGCTTAAAATCACTGCGTCAGGCCGCTCATTTAAAACTTCTTCTATAAAAGCATCTGTAATTTCCCAGATATAGTTGGTTACCTTTCCATCTCCATGTTCCATAGAGTGGACAAACCCTGTCCCTCTGTCCGTCAGATCCGAAGCCAGATAATGAATATCTGTTGCAATAATTAATTTTAACCCTTTTGGCTCTTTTGGCATCTCCTGTTCGGTATTATCGGGAAACGGCGCTATCGTCTCCAGCTCCTCTTTGGGAGGTCCTGTCTGAACACTGGCAGTTGTCTCCTGCTCTGCCGGCTCTGTTGCCACTGTTTCATCCGTAAGTGTCAACCGGCTGCAGCTTGTAACTGCCAGGACTGCTGCTGATGCCAAAACTGCTGTTACCCTTCGTTTCATACTTTTTCCCGCCTCATTCAAAAGTTATGATATCCCATATGGAAGCCGGTTCAAATCCCAATTTCCAGCATCCCACTCCGCCCAGATCATTGTCGCGGATTACATCCATTTTTAATTTGAGAGATTTCTCTTCTTCCATCCACAAATACTGAGAACCTCCTTCGATTCCCTTTTCTCCGTAATATTGTCCCAAACTGTCCTGCCAATAAAGTTCTACCTGATTTTCTTCTATCCATTTTTGGGCTTTTTCGATTCCCATGGCCTCAGAAGTTATCTCTCCATCCTCTGTCTCTGTCCAGAGTCTGGTATAAAACGGGATTGCATTAATTACTTTTTCCCTGGGAACGTCTAACAAAGTATTTTCAATTCCTTTTTTCACATAATCTATGGATGCCACACTTCCAGGCTCTCCCCCTGCATAATGCTCATCATACCCCATGACTATGACATAATCTGCCACTATTCCCTGTTCTTTCCTATCATAGAAGCGGTTATAGGCAGCCGGAACATAATTGTCTACTGATAAAATCAGTCCATTATTCCGGCAGGCAGCAGACATTTCCCGGATAAACTGAACATAGTGGGGGCCTGCACTTTCTTTCAAACTTTCAAAATCCAGATTATAGCCGTCAAAACCATATTTCTTTGCGTCCGCCATCAGATTATGAATCAGCTTTTTCCTTACAGATGTTTTTGACAACAATACTTCTGACTGCACATCTTTGCTGAAATTGTCAATGAGCGCCCATACAGAAACACCGGCATCATGGGCTTTTTTTACATATTCTGAATCTGCCAGGCATTTATAATTGCCCTCATTGTCTGTCAATGCAAACCAGGTTGGACTGATGACATTCACACCCTTGGTATTGCCGTAGTAACTGTCAAAGGTACTGTTTGCCTCTTTTGTTGTCACCTGATGCCAGGCCAGAACCACCTTTTCATCTAATGCCAGCCTGGTATACTCCGGCTCTTCAAAATCACTTTTGGGAGTAATATTCTGTATCTCTCCCAGACGTTTATTTTCAATATAGCCGATAAATCCATCCTGTGTGCGGACTTTTGACCATTTCTCCATCTGCTCCAGCACTTTTACCTGCGTCCCGGCTTCTGCCCGCGTAATGATAGGACTTTTGATGCCTCCTTTTTGACGGATCATACAGTCTTTCTCCACAGATGCCCAGGACTCCGACGCCCATGTATTATTAATAAATACGCGCTTTGCTTCTTTGGTGTCAAAAGCGCCTATCGCAATATCCGTATAAGCAGCAACCATATTAAGGGACAAAAATACTTCCTGATCCGTTACCCATAATAACGGCTTTCCATCCTCGCCCACAGTAGTGCTGTCCGCATAACGGATTTCTGTTGGAAGTGCATAAGAAAGAATCTTTTCTCCCTCATCCCAGTAAAAGCGCTTGTTTAAATTGCTGTTTACCCATTCTAATGGAAGATAGGTAGTCTCATTGATATACAATCCTCTGGCTTCTGATTTCTCGTCATTCAGAATCAGTGCAACCGCATCTTTTTCCACATCAAAAGCATCTGAAGCCTCCATCCATTCATCGGATGGCGTATACCGCTCTATTATCTGAACTCCCATATAACCGGCAGCAATTAATATAAGCAATCCGATTGCAATAAACATGGGCAGCAGTCTTCTCATCATCCCAGCATCCTCCAATACAATAAACTGAATCACTATCTTTCTTAGGAATTATACCATATCAGCAGGAAAGCACGCGACTGCGAAGCAGGCATTTGTTTTCACCTGATATGGTAACGGCAAAATGTGTTAGCTGCCAAGGGCAGCGGCAGATGTGCGCAGCACAGCTGCATTTTGGAGTTATTATACCACACCTTATCCCCCAATCCTAATTAAATTTTCATTACAGATCCCTCCCGTCAATTCTGCTGTCAGGCTGAGACGGCATCACTGATCGTTCCCTCCCGCTTTACATTTTACTCTGTAATAGCTGCTTTAATTTTTTAAGTAGATTCTGTCAAACCGTATTTCCTTAAGACATCCCTCCTCTGCACCAACATAATCACCCATATAAAAGCCGCCGTCTTCCCTCGTCTCAAAAATCCGGCGCCATTCAGCTTCTGTACTTAGTTTCCCATCAATATAAATAGGGATTCCCTTGCTGTAATACCTTCTAAGTCCTTCTAAATACCTCTGCTGCTGATGTACCTTTTCTGATTCTTCATCATACCCCATAAAACCTCCTTGCCGCGTACCCGGCATCCCGCACCAGAAAAACAAGAACCTTACAAGGAGACTTTTTGTGACATACTATAATCCTGTACTGCAGTCCTTATTTTATCTAAGCAGATGCCCAAATAAGCTGATTGTCTCTTTTGTTACACCATAAGCATCCCATATGCAGGGAACCCGTTCGATAGAAACATTCAGATATTTTTCCGCCTGTTTCCTGGCATCTTCACTGCCGAATGCGTTCAGATAATGCCATCCTTCTTTTGGCTTTTTTCTCTCTTTTAGTAATGACATGAAAGATTCTGTCTGCCATTCGCAAAAAGATCCGATAATCAGCTTCTTTTGGCATCGGATTAAATCTGCCCTTCGTCCTTCCTCTTCTCTGCCGCAGTCTAACAAAATGGCCTCATATTCCCCGCACATACACTGAATCAGCGTCTCGTCATCTGCCTTGGGAAAATAGCTGACTCCAAGGATCCGATATCGGTTTTTTGGCTTTTTTAAGCCCAGACAGATTACTCCAAACCGATCAAAATCCCCATGATTGTTCCACTCTAAAACAGCGGTTCGTCTGTTTTTTACCCCTGACAGATAGTTGGCCAGAAGAAGCGTCAGATGGGTCGCTCCGACCCCGGACCCGGCCCCCAGGATTCCTATGGTCTCTTTTTCAATAAATTCCTTATTTTTAAAAAATTCCTTGCCCTATCATCTCCTTTCTTTCCAGTCAGCCTGTCCCATAGTTCTCTGTAAAAGCTTTCTGCTTCTCTGCCCGGTCTGGATACCTTTGAAAAATACGGCATAGATACCGTTGCATGCTCCAGCCCTTTTCCTGGGCAGTGCGGCATAAATCCGGCTTCCAGAAAATTAAACACCAGAATCAGTCCGTCTCCGCCAAGTTCTCCTGCTGCTCTGCTGTTTTCCGCCTGATTATAGGGCTTTCCGCCGCACACGCACAGCAAATGTTTATGCAGAGAATCCGTCTTTTCATGATCCCGCAGAGCGGTCCGGCGATCCGTCCCGTAGTCTCTGATGTATACTGGAAAATGCTCTGCCTCGTTCAGCCTGACCTGCGGACCATAATGAGGGAGCAGTCTCCATGGCCCGACATGGCAGATCCCGCAGCTATCCGGCTCTGCATGGGTATGTTCTGCTAACAGGATTCCATGACCGGACTGATTGCGCTCTTCATAGAGATTGGGGATTCCCCATTTCCAGAGGCAGGATGACAGGCCCAGTGCCAGATGGGTAACTCCAATATTAGGAGCGCTTCCGGTGATGGACACAATTCGAGTGACATCAGAAGATTCCTGAACTTCCACAAACTCTGTATGAAGAAGAGTTTCCAACCGCAGTTTTACCTCCAGAGCCGTCCCCGGCCGTTTGTTTCTGCTCTGTAAGCAGTCTCTCACAATAGTTCCAAGTTCCCGGCCCAACGCCATGTCCCAATCAATGCAAATCTCCCGCCCTGCGCTTTTGGGCAGTTTTCCGGTCGCCAGATAGAATAGAAGCACACCAATGGCATATATGTCTGTCCGCTCATCTAATGGTTCTCCTGTATACTGCTCTGGAGCCGCACATCCAGGCGTCCCGAAGCGAACGCTGGTTTCATTTGCCTGCGTCATATAATCCGCATTTCCAAAGTCTACCAATTTGACGGTGTCATGGCATAAAAGAAGGTTATTCGGCTGTAAATCCAAGTATAAAATGGGGTCTCTTCCTGCAGAATGCAGGTATTGTACCAGACTGCATATTTGAATCCCGTAACGGACTGCCATGCTTCTGGTGAGATAACCCTGGCGCTGAACCAGAGTCTTTAAAGATTCTCCTTCAAGAAATTCTTCGATAAGATAGCAATGTGTATTGGTTTCCTCTAAATCGTATATGATAGGGATGGATGGGTGGTGAAGAGTCCGCATAATCCGAGCCTCCCGCAGAAACTGCCCGTAACCGGCATCTGACTTAGGCACTTCTTTAATAGCACGATACTCCCCCAGTCCCTCATGTCTTGCCAGATAAACAGTCCCGGTCCGCCCTCTCCCGATAATACGGCATAGACGATACTTTCCAAACAGAATGGTGTCCTGAATGTCCACCTCCTTTTTCTGATGTCATCTCTCAATCCCATTATAATATAGCAAATCGGGATATTCAACTAATAGACTTTTTTAGACTTCCAAATTACAACTTTTTTTAATTTTGTTCACATAGTAATTGCCATTTGATGATAAAATATAGTATAGTAATAGCAAGATGTCTCCTGTGCGGCAATTGTCCGCCAACCCTTTAAACAGTAAAAGATAGGAAGTGATTTTCCATGAAAATAGAACGTATTAATGAAAACCAAATCCGCTGTACGCTTACCAGTTTTGACTTGAGTGTACGCAATCTGAATTTAGGCGAACTGGCCTACGGCAGCGAAAAAGCAAGAAAGCTTTTCCGCGAGATGATTCAAAAGGCATCTAATGAAGTCGGCTTTGAGGCAGAAGATATTCCGCTGATGGTAGAAGCCATTCCGCTTTCCAACGAAAGCGTTATGTTAGTGATCACAAAAGTAGAAGACCCTGAAGAACTGGATACCCGATTCTCCAAGTTCTCTCCTTTTAATGAAGAGGATTCTTCTCTTCTCGGCACTCTTGCCACTGAACTTTTAGAAGGTACAGACAGTATCCTGGATCTGCTTCACGAACTGGAGCCTTCCCAGATGGTTTCTGCAGATAATTCCAAAAATGCGGAACTTTCGGAATCCGCCCAGACGTTCCGCATTTTTACTTTCCAAAAGCTGGATTTAATCAGCGAAGCGGCCAGAGCTGTAGGCGGACAATTCTCCGGCGAGAGCACCCTTTACAAAAAGCCGGAAGAGGGCCCTTACTTTCTGATTCTGAAAAAGCCTGCGGATTCCTCTGATTTTAACAGAATCTGTAATACCATGGCCGAATACGGCGCAAAAATCCGCCACGATTATGCTACTGAGTCCTATTATGAAGAGCACTACGAAGTATTGATCCGCAGCAATGCCCTGCAGATCTTAGCTGGTCTGTAATCACATCTTCCATTTACATAGGAAACAGGCCGGGAATCCAACCATCTGCTTCCCGACCTGTTTCTTGTGTAATACACTTTGGCTATATTCTGCTTTACTGCTGTGCCAGCAAAAACGGATCATTCAGCCGTTTTAAATATTCCTTTAAAATACTTTCATACTCCTGCGCTTCCGGATCCAGATACGCAAGTTCTTTTGGGTTCATCTGATAGGGATCCGAAACGTTGTCATACAGCAGTCGTTTGGGTTCTGCTCCCGGCTCACAGCCCAAATCCACAATATAGGTATGGGTTTTGGTGCGGATTCCCCGCCATCCAAAGGATTTGGGATTCATTCCTCTTTCCCGGTAGGGATTTACCAGTTCCGGCATTCCGGGGAACATACAAAGGTATGCATGTTCTGGTTCTGCTTCCCCTGCGGCTGTCTTTGTAATATAATTTCCCAGCGCTTTTCCCTCTATCGTATCTGGAAGTTTCACTCCCAGCAACTGAAGCAGGGTCGGCATGTGATCCTGACTGGCAAAAAGAACGCCGCTTTCTCCGGCTGGAATGCCCGGTCCATGAAAATACAGCGGAATCCGAATGGACTCTTCATACCAGATGTTCTTTCCATATCTTCCATGAGAACCCATACAGTCTCCATGGTCTGCAGATAAAACAATAATGGTATCTTCCATCAGGCCGTTTTCCTTCAGATACCCCAAAAGCCGGCCAAAATTCTCATCTAATCCGCTGACAGCAGCAAAATATTCCTGCCTTTTCTTTTGGTACTCCGGGTCCTCTCTAAAGGCTTTTGGCACATTTTCCCTGAAGGGAATTTCCTTTCCTTCATACAAATCCATATATTTTTCCGGAACCAAATCATATGGGGGATGAGGCGGGTTCCAGGAAATAAACAGACTGAAGGGCCGGTCTTTATCTCTGTGCTCCAGATAGTCGATTGCTGCGTCTGTCTCAAATTCAGGTGACCATTTTTCAGAAATAATCATTTCATCGGTATCCCGCCAGTAGTGGGGTTTCAAATGATTATCCATGGCCCCATAGGACAGCCAGTAATCAATGTGGTGACGTCTCTCTCCCGGCGGCGTATAAGCATCCCAGTATTGTGCTCCTGATGCCGGACGAGCATGGAAATTCTCTTCGCTTCCATCCAGATGCCATTTTCCAATATATGCATTTTCATAGCCTGCTTCATGAAGAACATCGGAAATCGTTACTTCCTGAGGTCTTAGCATCACCACCTCGTCCAGGCCAATCTTACAATTTGTCCACATCCCGCAGCTTTGGGGATATTTTCCAGTCAGAAGCGCTGCCCTGTGGGGCGAGCACAATGGATAGGTGCTGACTGCATTGGTGCAGCACATACTTTCTGCTGCAAATGCATCCATATTCGGCGTCAGCACCGGATCCTCCCCTGCCGCCCCAACTGCGTGGGCCCGCCACTGATCTGCAAAGATATAAAGCAGATTCTTTGATTTCATAAGTCTTTTCTTACCCTCTTTTATTTAGCAGCATTGCTCAAATAGGTTTCATATGCTTCCTGGTTGATTTCCAGTGCGCGGTCAATACCTCTGGCCTTCAGTTCTGCAATAAACTCATCATATTCTGCTTCAAAATCATTTACGCCTAAAATCCAGGACTGGAACTTCTCTTCTACGTATGGCTGGATATTTGCCATAATATTCTTGTACTCTGTATCAACATCTGCACTGTACTTTAAGTCTAACTCGCCGTCTGCATAAGGAGGCATATCTTCGCCAAACCATTCCGGATGAGACTCGTACATTTCGCTGGCCTGTTTTCCGACTTCTGTCATGGTTGCTTTCTCATATTCGCCGTCCTGACACATGCCGATACGGTACTGAGCGCCAATGGAACGAAGGTAGCCTACAGGAGTTAATTCGGATTTTAATACCTTATCTGTAAAATGCTTGGTTCCGTCTGCATCCTTGGTGTAAGTATCGCCTTCAATACCCCAGTTGATCAGTTCGTCCCCTTCTTCTGAGAAAAAGAAATCCATAAATTTAATTACAGTTACAGGGTCTTTGCACTGAGAGGAAATACCCCAGCCAGAACCAGGATAACGGCTGACACGCTCTTTTACCACTCCATGCTGGTCTGCCGGAGGTGCAAATGGAACCATCTCAAATCCTGGAATTGCATCGGCCAGAGAAGTATTGTAGTTGCCGGCGCTTACCCAGTCATGAGTACATCCGCCTAAGTCGCCGCTTAACAGAGTATCCCGGCTGGATGCGCCTCTGGTAAAGATTTCTGGATCAATGATGCCTTCCTGATACCACTGAATCATTCCTCTTACACCATCTTTAAAGTTTTCTTCCATTGGTTCAAAAGTCATTTTTCCATCTCTTGGATAGAAGGTGGTACTCGTATCCCACAGATAGAGATATTCTTCCGGCATTTTCCATCCTGCGCGGTCAAACAGCGGAATCTCATCCTTTTGTCCGTTTCCATTTGGATCTTCATTGCGGAATGCATATAACACATCATGAAGTTCATCTACAGTGGTCGGAACCTCCAGATTTAACTTATCCAGCCAGTCTTTCCGGATCCACCAGTATTCAGCGGAAAGCAGTTCCTGGTTCTTTGGCAGGTAATAGATGTTGCCATCCAGAGAAGTTGCTGCCTGGCGGTATCTTTCATCTTCTTCCAGCACCTTTTTAATATTAGGAGCATACTGATCAATCAAATCGTTTAATGGAACCAGACCGCCGTCGCGCCCCAGCTTTTCCAGTTCAGAAGCATCTACATATCCGATAATGTCTGCAAGCTGTCCGGAACTTAACATCAAGTTAAATGCTTCTTCCTCATTGGAGTTAGTTTTGGAAATGGTTCCTTTCAGGCTGATATTGGTTCTCTTTGCCACTTCCTGCCAAACCTGCCAGGACGGGTCAAAAGGCATGTTGTTAAAATTCAGGAAAATTGTAAATTCCTTTGGCTCTGCGCTGACCAGACTTCCTTCCAGTGTTTCCTCAGCCGCTGCGCCTGCTGTCTGTTTGTTCTCTGCTTTTTCTTCTGTTTTCTGACCGCCGCATCCGGTTGCCAGAGATGCTGTCATAGCTGCTGCCAGCGCCAGTAAAATTACACGTTGTTTTCTCATAACCATTCTCCTTTTCTTTTTAACCCTTTACTCCGCCTACTGTAAGTCCAGATTTAAAGTATTTCTGAACAAACGGGAATACTACTAACATCGGAATAATTGCAATGATAATAACTGCATAAATAATTGTGGTTGGCGAACTTAAAGATTCTGCCGTAACCAAAGCCGCATCCGAGGCATTAGCCACTCGATCTACAATCATTTTCTTTAGCATTACCTGCAGCGGCGCTTTTGAATCATCGGTCAAAAGCTGCATTGCCCAGAAATAGCTGTTCCAGCGGTTGACTGCGTAAAACAGGCCAACGGTTGCTAATGCCGGTTTGGACAGTGGCAGGAAAATTTTGTAAAAAATAGTAAAGTGATTTGCTCCGTCAATAAATGCCGCTTCCTCTAACTCATATGGAACCTGTTCAAAGAAACTCTTCATGATGACCATGTTATATGTATTAATGGCAAATCCCAGAATAATAGCGGTTCTGGTATTTAACAGGCCAAAGTCCTTGAAATTCAGGTAAGTCGGGATAATTCCGGCATTAAACCACATGGTAAAGATTGCGACCAGTGTGAAGAATTTGCGGAATACCAGACGTTTTTTAGACAGTGCATATGCCATGGTGGTAGTAAAGAACATATTGACTGCTACACCCGCTACTGTATAAAAAATGGTGTTTCCGTATGCCTGCCAGATTCCCGGCTTTGCCACTGCCTGACGGTAGCTTTCCAGTGTAAAATGCCTGATTGAAAACATAACCGATCCGTTCTCCACATAAAGCGGTTTGCTAAGAGATGCAATCAGTGCATAATAAATCGGGTAGAGCACCACTAAGGAGATGAAAATGCCCATAATAATCATGGCAATATTAAAAATCTTCTCGCCTGTTCCGATGACCTGTCCCTGATGTTTTTTCTTTTTCATGTCATCCTCCTTACCAAAGCGCAGTATCTGTAATCTTACGGCTTACCCAGTTGGATAATGTTACTAAAATAAGTGCGACTACTGCCTCAAACAGACCAACTGCTGTTGCCAGGCCATAATTGCCGTTTTCAAATCCCAGACGGTAAGAATAGGTCGCGATTACATCTGCTGTTGCATAAGTAGACGGCTGATACAGAAGAAGGATTGCCTCATATCCTACCTTGACCATTTTTCCGATATTCAATACAAACATGGTCACAATGGTTGGCATAATAGCCGGCAGTGTAATATTTTTAATCTTCTGCCATTTTCCGGCCCCATCTACGGTTGCTGCTTCATAAAGCTGCGGGTCGATACCCATAATCGCTGCGATGAAAACCAGTGCGTTAAATCCTGCGTTCTGCCATAGTGTCATACCGGTATAAATTCCCCGGAAATACTGAGGTTGTACCATAAAGTAAACTGGCTCAAATCCCAGTTTCTCCAGAATCATATTGATAATACCAGTACTTGGGGACAGGAAATTCACTACCATACCGCAGACAACTACAACGGATACGAAGTGAGGAAGTAAAGTAGCCGTCTGCGTCATTTTGCTGACAAACTTATTTTTCATTTCCGTTACGCAGATGGCAAGAAGAATCGGAACCGGGAAACAGACTAAAATCTGCCATAAGGAAATCATCAGTGTATTTTTAAATACCCGGATAAAATCTCTTCCTGTCAAGAAATCTACAAAGTTCTTTAATCCTACAAATTCACTTCCCTCAAAACCGCGGAAAATGTTATAATCATAAAATGCAATCCGCAGCCCTGTCATTGGCTTGTAAGCAAAAGCCAGAAACCACAGCAATCCGGGCAGGAGCAGAAGATATAACTGATAATTCTTAGCCATGCTTTTTGCTCCTGTTTTCATCCGGATTCCAAGTGGTACTTTTTGTTTTGGATGTCGTTTCATCAGGAAACCCCCTTTTTCTTTTTGGCGTGCACGCTGTTTGTACGTTTACTTTACCCCCATCCTGTTCCAAAAGTAAATCACCGTTTTTCAACTGGCCTTCTTTTTTCCAAAAATAGAATCATCATTTTTCAACCGCATCATCAAAGAGTAAGATCGCATTGATTTTTGTCACTTTTTATATTATATTTGGGATAAAAGTTTTATTTTTTATCAAATTGTACTATTCGTATAAAGGAAGGAGAAACTCCCATGAATCCATCAAATTATCTGGTTATCATCTGTGACCAGCTTTCTGCCACTGCTTTAAGTACATATGGCAATTCTTATTCCCATACACCCAATTTAGACCGCCTGGCAAAACGCTCTGCTGTCTGTGAGTATGCCTACACTCCATGTCCTCTGTGCCAGCCGGCCCGCGCATCTTTCTGGACCTCCCGCTATCCCCACGAGACCATGGTGCGAACCAATCTTCCAGTTCAGCGCTATCCATTTTATAAAGAAGATGATATCACCAAAATGCCAGAAACCTTTCCAACGATTTCGGAAGATATTCCGGCCATGGGCCAGCTTTTTTCCAGCGCTGGCTACACGTGTGTACATTTTGGAAAAACCCATGACTACGGCGCATTGAAGGGATTTGAGGTTGTGCCGGATGTACAGATCAAAGTTGACCGCACCAATCCTGCCATCAATTTTGACTACGAAACTTATCGTGATATTGATACTACCCAAAAAGCAGTCCATTGGCTGAAAACAGCAGGCGCAAAAAGCGAAAAACCATTTTTAGCAGTAACGGATCTGCAAAACCCACACAATATCTGCGGCTATATTGGTGAAAATCAAAACGGCGTAGATCCTGCAAATTTCCCGTTGGACAGAGAACTTCCGCCTCTGCCGGAAAACTTTGAATTTGACGACATAAAAAACCGCCCTCCGTTTATCCAGTATCTGTGCTGCGCCCACAGACGCCTCCATCACGCCAGCCACTGGAACTCTCAGGATTACCAGTATTATCTGTACGCCTATTATTACTATTTAAATATGGTAGATCAGCAGATTGGCGAGATTTTAAAAGCCCTGGAAGACAGCGGCAAGGCTGAAAACACAGCTATCTTCTTCTTTGCCGATCATGGCGAGGGAATGGCTGCTCACCGCATGGTTACCAAATATGGTGTTTTCTATGAAGAAAGCAATCGGGTTCCCTTTTTTGCCTGCGGCCCCGGCATTCTGGGCGGCAGACGGATTGGAGGAATGTTCTCTCTGTTAGATCTGCTTCCTACAATGTTAGATCATGCCGGCATTTTAAAAGGAACCTTTTCCGGAAAAAGCCAGCTTTCTGCACTGAAGGGCGACTCTGATTCCGCTTCCAACGACTATGTCGCCTCCGAATGGCATGATGAGTTTCGGGATTATACTATTCCAGGACGAATGATCTGCGATGAGAATTACAAGTACACCTGCTATCTGGAACCAGACAGCGAAGAATTGTTTGATATGAAGCGGGACCGTCTGGAGCAGAAAAATCTGGCCCATCTCCCGGAATATGCCTCCGTTTTAGAGACATACCGAAAACAATTAAAACAGCATGTACAAAAGACCAATGATGATTTCTTCCGTCTTGCCTGTTCAGACGCTTCTGCTTACCGCAGACACCCCCTTGGATTTGAGTGTCACGAGGGATTAAGCGCAGTGGAAGTTTATGCCCAAAGTCTGAAAAAAGCATAACCATACTTACCTTAAAGGATCAAAACTGCAATGAAAAAATTCCGAGGAACCTATAAAATCACCTTATACCGTCTGTTTTTTGCCATTGTTATGATTACTGCTCTGATTGTCTGCACTCTGATTGGCTGGTTTTTAAACCGCCAGTCAAAGTCTGACTATTCTCATTATCTGGAGCAGTCTGTCAATTCGCAAAAAAATCTTTCTGCACTTTCTGTAAATGTGATCGTCAACGCCATTGGTTCCTGTACCAAAGGAGACGAGATTACCGATTGGGTGGATTCCGTCTCCTTACCGGAATTTTATTTTAATGCTATTGCTGCCTCTAAACAACTGCAGGAAGCTGCCACAGACATTCTTCAGGTAGAGTACCAGTTGGCAGTTACTCCTCTAAATCCCAGGGCATTCCATGGAACTATCACCAATATGATTCTTACGGGGAATGGTTCCATGACTCTTGAACATTACTGCAGACTGCATTCTATTACAGAACAGGACTTTTTAAACCTGGTTGACTATTTTCAAGAAGAAAAAGAGCCGGTTGCTTTGCCCGAATACGATCCCACAACCGGCAAACTGGAAAGCATCCAATATATTGCCAAAAACATGGGAAAAGAGCATCCATATTTATTTTTTATTACAATTCCTGTCGAATCTCTGGTTTTAAATCCGACCGATGATTCCTTCTTTCTCTATAATGAATCCGGTATTTTTGCCTATTCCGATCAGAGCGAAGAAGAAAAGACACAAGCAGACAAACTTTATGAGCGCTTAATGGCTTCCTGGGAAACCCTGGATTTTTCCAGCCCCCAGGAAATCCTTGACCAGTATGCGGCAGTAATAGAGATTCCTCACCTGAACTGGTCGATTGCTTACCAGTATCCCCCTCTGCCGCTCCATGTGGAAAAGCTAATCTCATTTCTGCTGATCGTGTGCCTGTTTGTCGCATTTGCACTGATATTAAGTTATTCTCTTGTAGAAATATTGTATCATCCGGTAAAAGAACTTTTGGAGTCTTCTCCCCTTTCAGAAAAAAGTGGCCGGCCCATCAATGAGTTTGAAGTTCTCCGCAAAAACATGGAAAAAATTACTGAGTTGGGAGACCGGCTTCATGAGACAATGGTGGAAAATGACTCTCTCATGTCTATTCAGTCCTGTAAGGAGCTTTTATTCTCCTCCAATGTTTCACCGGATATAATGCTTCCTTTTCAAAATCCGGATGCAGATTACTGCGTTGCCATCGGAGAAACTCTGTGCCAGGAAGATGATCGCTCCTATCAGGCCATTGCCCTTTTAAAAGGCACCGCCTATGATGCCGCTTCCCACAATCCGGACCTGTTTTACATCAATCTGGATTACAACCGGTACGCCCTGGTGATCCAGACAGAAAACCTGGATAATGCCAGTGACATTTTAATGGGAATCCTCCGTCTGATGGAAGATAATCGCTCTCTGTCCGATTCGGATCACAGGATTGTCCTGTCCGATATCCACAGCGGACTAAGCAATCTCCATACCTGTTATCAGGAGGCCCTGCGAATCCTGGAGTTCCGGTTTTTACATGCAAAATCCCGGCTCATTACATACCGGGAAATCTCCTCTATTGACGCAGTGACCTATTCTTATCCGCTGCAGACCGAAAACCGGCTGATTTCATGCGCTCTGGAGGGGAAAACAGAGACCATTGAAATTTTTGAATCCATTATCCGGGAAAATATCCGCGACAAAGATCTGTCCAAAGAAACGCTCCAAAATCTGATCTATGCGCTGATTGGTACGATTTCCCGTATTTTTCAGGAAATGAAAACCTCTCCAGAAGAATTTCTGGGCAAAAAGATTGATTATCGGTACCTCTATAATCACTGGAATGATTCCGCTGTGTTTGTTGAGATTAAAGACATTCTGGAAACTATTATCCAGACCGTCCGCCAGCGGGAAAACAGCAGGGATCAGGAACTGTTAAATAAAATGTTGGGATACATTTATAAAAACTATTCTGATGACATTATGCTCAATGATCTGGCTGACTACTTAAATATTTCACCAAAATACTGCGGAATCCTGTTCAAACAGCTTAGCGACAACAACTTTAAGGACTTCCTGAACCGCTACCGTATTGAGCGTTCCAAAGAAATCCTGACCAATCATCCTTCTATTAAAATCGTGGATTTGAGCGCCATGGTAGGATTCAATTCCTCCAACAGTTTTATCCGGGTATTCAATAAATATGTGGGAATTACTCCTAAAGCATACCAGGACCGGGTAAGACAGGAGCAAAATCTATAGTTCACCACCGAGAAAACCTGCCACTGGCAGCTTTTCTCGATACTTGGCAACGAAAATAAAGGGGACTGCGTCTGCAGTCCCCCTTAACAATTCTAACTTATATCTTAACCTCTGGTTGCCAGAATCTCATTAATGCCTGTTACCAGCGCATCACAGTCAATTCCATGAACCATGCATGCTTCCTCTAAAGATTCTCCCTGAGAAGACGGACAGCCAAGGCAGTGCATACCTGCTCTCATCAAAATCGGAGCAATGCAGTCATCTACCTGAAGCAGTTCACCGATTAACATATCTTTACTAATTGACATGAGTTTTTCCTCCTTTTGTTGTGCTAGGTACAATATAACACCTTTGCAGCCATTTGACAAGGAGCAATCTTTCACTGTTTTGTGTTTCTCTTTTTGAACATAAAATTTTTCCATAGTACCTTGACATGTATACAGTATTTTTATACAATATCGGCGTAAACTATTAATAAAATTTTTCACAGGATTTTATATAGGAGGACTTTATGAGACCAGAATGGAATACTTTTCATACCGGCGTATGGGAGAAAGAAATCAATGTCCGCGACTTTATTCAGAAAAACTATACACCTTATGACGGCGATGATTCCTTCTTAGCCGGCCCAACCCAAAATACCAGGGATTTATGGGCGCAGGTTATGGACCTTTCCGAGCAGGAAAGAAAAGCCGGCGGCGTGCTGGACATGGACACTAAGATTATCTCAACTATCACCTCCCATGGTCCGGGTTATTTAAACAAAAATAAAGAAACGATTGTCGGATTTCAGACAGATAAGCCGTTCAAGCGCTCTCTGCAGCCTTACGGCGGTATCCGCATGGCAGTAAAAGCCTGCCAGGATAATGGATACGAAGTCGACCCGGAAATCGTTGAGTTTTTTACAAAACACAGAAAAACCCATAATGCCGGAGTATTTGATGCTTACACTCCCGAAATGCGGGCCTGCCGTTCCAGCCATATTATCACCGGTCTTCCGGATGCTTATGGCCGCGGACGTATCATCGGCGACTACCGCAGAGTTGCCCTTTACGGAGTTGACCGCCTGATTGAAGACAAAATGGAGCAGAAAAACACCACCCGTACCATTATGTACTCAGATGTAATCAGAGAGCGGGAAGAATTGTCCGAACAGATCCGCGCCTTAGAAGAGTTAAAAGAACTGGGCAAGATTTACGGATACGATATCTCCAAACCGGCAACCGATGTAAAAGAAGCAATCCAGTGGATGTACTTTGGCTACCTGGCTGCTGTTAAAGAACAAAACGGCGCTGCCATGTCCCTGGGACGCACCTCTACATTTATTGATATTTACGCAGAGCGCGATTTGGCTGCCGGCAAATACACCGAAGAACAGATTCAAGAATTTGTAGACCACTTCATTATGAAGCTGCGTCTGGTAAAATTTGCCCGCACTCCGGAATACAATGAATTGTTCTCCGGCGACCCAACTTGGGTTACTGAATCCATCGGCGGCGTAGGCATTGATGGACGCCACATGGTTACCAAGATGTCTTTCCGCTACCTGCACACCCTGCAGAACCTGGGCACTGCTCCAGAGCCAAACTTAACCGTTCTCTGGTCCACCAAGCTGCCTATGAACTTTAAACGTTTCTGCGCAAAGACCTCTATCGAGTCTTCCTCCATCCAGTATGAGAATGATGACCTGATGAGAGTCACCCATGGCGATGATTACGCCATTGCATGCTGCGTATCTTCTATGAAGGTAGGCAAGGAAATGCAGTTTTTCGGCGCACGTGCAAATCTGGCAAAATGCCTGTTATATGCCATCAATGGAGGCATAGACGAAATCAGCAAAAAGCAGGTCGGACCTAAGTATCGCCCGATTACTTCTGAATATCTGGATTACGATGAGGTTATGGACAAGTATAAAGATATGATGAAGTGGCTGGCTCAGGTTTATGTAAATGCATTAAACATTATTCACTATAACCACGACCGCTACTGCTATGAACGCATCCAGATGGCGCTTCATGATAAGAAAGTAACCAGATGGTTTGCTACTGGTATTGCCGGATTATCTGTTGTTGCAGACTCTTTATCTGCAATCAAGTATGCAAAGGTAAAAACTATCCGCGATGAAAACGGCATTGTTGTAGATTATGAGGTAGAAGGCGACTTCCCGAAATACGGCAACAATGATGACCGCGTGGACGAAATTGCCAGCGACTTAGTTCATACCTTTATGAATTATATTAAGGGAAATCACACCTACCGCGGCGGTATCCCAACAACTTCCATCTTGACAATTACCTCTAATGTAGTATATGGTAAGAACACCGGAGCTACTCCTGATGGAAGAAAAGCCGGAGAGGCATTTGCTCCCGGCGCAAATCCGATGCACCGCAGAGACAGCCATGGCGCTATCGCTTCCCTGGCTTCTGTTGCAAAACTTCCATTTAAGGATGCTCAGGACGGTATTTCCAATACCTTCTCCATCATTCCAGGCGCTCTTGGCAAAGACGATCAGGTATTTGCCGGAGACTTAGATGTAGAACTGGATTTAGATCTGGACGAAGAGTAAACTGCCAATCTGTTGGCCCCATCCTGACAGGAGGTTTCTATGGAAAATAAAAGCGTTGATGAATTAATCGCCATGATTGACGGTTTTATGGCTGAAGGCGGCGGACATATGAATGTCCGCGTAGAAGAAGACGGCAATGTCCGCACTGACACTGCATCTGTAAAAATAACCACAATGAACTCCCTGGACTGCGCAGGCGGCAATATGGCCTGCAAAGTTCCTACCTTATTTGAAGGTATGGACAGGGAATACGATGAACATTAAAGGAGGATTTTACTATGGCACATGTAAGCGAATCTCAAATTGATAACCTGGTTTCCATGTTAGACGGCTATGCTTCCGAAGGCGGCCACCACTTAAATGTAAATGTATTTACCAAAGAAACTCTGTTAGACGCGCAGGCCCATCCGGAGAAATATCCTCAGCTTACCGTCCGCGTTTCCGGTTATGCCGTAAACTTTAATAAACTGACCAAAGCTCAGCAGGATGAGGTTATTTCCAGAACATTCCACGAAGCAATTTAAGCTTAAATACGTTCTAATGTCATTTTATGACTGCAGACTGAGAAAAGCTGCCGTCTGCAGCTTTTCCGGATGCTTGGCAACGTTAAACAGGGCGCTGCAAATGCAGCGCCCTCTGCTTTTTACTTTTCATGTACGATTACCAGGAGGGACTTTATGATTGGTCATATTCATTCCATTGAAAGTTTCGGCACTGTAGACGGGCCTGGCATCCGTTTTGTTGTCTTCTTAAAAGGCTGCCCCATGCGCTGCCAGTACTGCCATAATCCCGATACCTGGACGGCAGGCGGCGGCACTGATATGAGCGTAGACGAAATCCTGGCGCAGTACGATAAAACCAGGCATTTCTATACCCAGGGCGGCATCACTGTTACCGGCGGCGAACCATTGGTTCAGATTGATTTTGTTATAGAACTGTTTGAAGCAGCCCGCAGACAAAACATCCACACCTGCCTGGACACCTCTGGCATTACATTCCAGCCAAAAACTCCATCGGTTTTAGAAAAATTCAATCGGTTAATGGCAGTGACAGACCTGGTTATGCTGGATATTAAGCACATTGATCCCAAAAAGCATGTGGAAATCTGCGGCCAGCCTCAAGACTCTATCCTGGCATTTGCCCGCTATCTGGACAGTCTTTCTGTTCCTGTATGGATCCGCCATGTAGTGGTTCCCGGACTTTCTGATGACGAATCCGATCTGGAACATCTGGGCCAGTTTATCGGCACGCTCCGCAATGTTAAAGCTTTAGATGTGCTTCCCTACCATAACATGGGCAAATCCAAATACCACCAGTTGGGGATTCCTTATGTTCTGGAAGACACCCCGCCTCTGCCAAAAGAAAAGGCCGTATGGGCCAGAAAAATCATTTTAAAGGGCATCCGGAAACAGCGGCTTTTGGATTCCTTAAAATAAAGGATTGTTTATTTTAAGGAATGCTCCTAAAATTAAACAATCTACTGTCAAATTTCTCTTGAATAATCCTATAAAATGGTTTAGAATAAAAAGACAAAAGTACTTTTATTTTATAAGGAGGTAATTACCATGGCATATGTAATTAACGATGGCTGCGTAAGCTGCGGCGCATGCGCTGGCGAATGTCCTGTAGGCGCTATTTCTGAGGGCGACGACAAGTACGTTATTGATGCTGATACCTGCATCGACTGCGGTACCTGCGCAGCTACATGTCCTACCGGCTCTATTGAGGGCTAATTGACATTCTGCATACATAATGCCTCTTCCATTGGAAGAGGCATTTTTGCTGTCTGTTATCCCTGGGTCGCTTTCTTTTTTCCAAACCGTTTTTTCTTAAAAAAAGGAATCTTAGCCGCGGCTGCTTCTGCACGCCCCCGATTATCCTTTTGATAGGAACGGATAATTTCATCCAGCTGTTTAAACCGCTCCTCCTCTTTTTCATCAGACACCCGGAACAAATACTCCATTTCCTCAGTTACCTTTTCATTTACCATGTGACTGATGTCCTGACTTAGCTTTTCATTATTGGCATCCAAAGCCCGTCCAATAATAAAATTCATAATTTCCTGGAACTGCTCCATCTTTTCTTCCGCAGATACTCCTACAGACGGCATACTTTCTTCTCTTTTTTCCGGAAAATGGGAACCCTCTTCCTTTTCTCCGCCTGCTTTCTCCAAAGACTCTTCCTTTTCTCCCTTTCCATTCTGCTTTGAGGTCAGTCCTCCGCTCAAAGGCCCTCTGCCTGCTAATACCTCTCTTTCAGACGTCCGGCCACTTCTTCTGGCGCTCCGCTCCGAAACTGCTGCACATTCTTTCAATGCTCTTTCCATATCTTCCTCCAACACCTCATCCGATATTATTAAGCCATTCCCCTCTTCCATGATTCTATCCAGCGCACTTTTAATTGCCTTTAGCTGGTATCCCTTTTCCTTCAAAACCTTCACCTGCTTCAGCAATCGAATGTGAAATTCTGTATAGTAACGATGTCCCATCTCATTTCTGGGGATATCAAGCTTTAGTTCTTCCTCCCAATATCGAAGTACATGGGCCTCTACATCTACCTTTTTTGATGCATCGGATATTAAATAGTGTATCTCATTCATACCTTGTCTCTCCTTTGGTTTTCTCCTCCCTGCCTGTCCAATTACAGGAAATTACCGGGATTTCTTAACCTATTAATTGGTTACAGCCTATTTATAATGTATGCAGGAAAAAACCGGATTATGATTCCTGAAAATGAAAGAAGCCAAGTTTTTTAATCTCTTGGCTTCTTAGGAAAGGTATCGAAAATTAGATAATTGTCATATTAATCAGTACATTACGGAGTATCCGTAATCATCACACCATTTGTTCTTGTGGACTGTGTCTCGCTGACACCATTTTTCCACACACCATGGGTACCGCGGACGCGGTAATAGTAGCCGGAAGGCTGGTCGGTGACTTCAAAATCAACACTAGCTATAGTCAATTCCCCATATGGATCATCCTCTGGTGTAAAGGTAAAGTCAAAATCATCCACCTGGGTCCATCTTCCATCTGAATCCAGTCTATCTAAATAAAGGTGGATACGAATCTTGTCCACTGGCTCATGAGCGGTTGTAGCTGCCGAAATACCAATTGCACCTCCGCCAGCATTGGTTACTCGCGCAATTGATGAAGAAATATAATCTCCCCTTGCAGTATCATAATCTGCCGCTTCTATCTGATACGGACTAACTAAAGTATCTTCTTTTGTATCAGCATATACTGGAAGTGAAAACAGTAGGCAGCTTAAAATCCCTATCGAAACTGCTCTTTTAACTTTCTTCCCCATAATACATTTCCTCCTTAAAATTTATTCTATAATGAAAACGAACTTTTTTCTAATTTGTGACAATTTAATTATAATTTAAATCTTTTACTATTTTTTCAAATTCTTCCTTTTTCATAACTCCCTCTAATGCATAGTGCGCATTATCCTTTTCCAATTCCATACTATATTCAATTCCGCCTTCTGTTTGTTCGTTAACTTGAATAAACAATGCTTGATTTACCCATTCATTTTCTACTTTAAAAGCATCGTTTCTATCAGAACTAATTGTAGAAGATGTTTCATTCCATCCTTGTCCTTCAACTAAGTGTATCCTTTTTCCTTCATATTCAAATTCCAAAAACGCAAAATTTTTTTCTAACACCAATTTTTTAAATTTCATCCCTTCCGGCCTATACCCAATCTTCAGCACCGGAATCCCCAGTTTTTCTTCAATTACTTTATATGCTTCCTCTTCACTATCTACCTGAATATAATTCTCTTCTTCATTATCCCAAGCAATATTACTGCTTTTACCATCTCTTATATCTGGCTTATATTCCAGCACTTTCCTTCCGCTGACTCCGATTCCAGTAGCCCACAAAAGCGTTCCTGCCAGTGCTGCTGCCAGAATAATCCCCCATGCCCTGCGTCCACGACGATGTGGTCTGTGTATGATTTCCATATCTGTTTCTGTATCTGCTTCTCCTTCCGGCGGCCGCTCCGGTTCTGACGTTTCCGCTGCGCGCAGATTCGTATCCAGTTCAATGATCGGATGAGAAACTGCAGCTTTCAGTTCCGTTTTCAGTTTTGGTTCAATTCCCCGCTCCCGCATTTTTTCCATAATTTGCTGAAATTCATCTGAAGGTGCTGCATTTGCGCCCTGGACTATGGGATTCTGCTGCCCGTCCAAGCTTTTTTCCTCTTCTGTCATTTGTGCAGACTTCACCTGTGCCTCAGCCATCTCCAGTTCTTTTAAAAGCTGTTCATCGCTGTAGTCAAACGCTTCCTGAAGCAGTAATTCAATTTTTTTATCTTCAGAATGAAGGCTGTCTGCCTCTTTTTTCCTTTCCACGCTGCACCTCTCATTGATTCTATGCCGCAGCTGTTCGCCACGAACCATTACTTTCTGTCATTGATATCAGGGTCAAATGCTTTTGCCCCATACTGTTTTTTCCCTCTGTTTCCTGAACTTCTCTGAGCCAGAGGGTTGACTTTTTCTTTATTCTGGTTACTATATAACTATAAAAACACCGGAGGTCTTTTATATGAAAAAAATCATATTGACCGGCGGAGGCACCGCTGGCCACGTTACCCCAAATCTGGCTCTGCTTCCGTCTTTGCAGGAGTTAGGCTATGAAATTCACTATATTGGCTCCAAACAGGGCATTGAAAAAAAGCTGATTGAAAGCGCCGGCATTCCCTATGATGCGATCTCTTCCGGCAAACTCCGCCGGTATTTTGATATAAAAAACTTTTCTGATCCGTTCCGGGTTGTAAAGGGTTATTGGGAAGCGCTGCGTTTGATGAAAAAATATAAACCGGATGTCGTCTTTTCCAAAGGCGGATTTGTCTCTGTACCAGTTGTACTGGCAGCAAAGCATTACAAAATCCCAACCATTATCCATGAATCTGACATGACTCCCGGATTGGCAAACAAACTGTGTATCCCTTCAGCCAAAAAAATCTGCTGCAATTTTCCCGAAACTCTGCCCTATCTTCCTGCTGATAAAGCGGTGCTGACCGGTTCTCCTATCCGCGCCGAAATCCTTCAGGGCGACCGTCTTGCAGGCCTTAAATACACCGGATTGTCACCGGATAAACCCATTGTGCTGATTATTGGCGGCAGTCTTGGTTCTGTAAAAGTTAATACTGCTGTCCGAAGCATCCTTCCCCGCCTTTTACAGCAATTCCAGATTATACATATCTGTGGAAAAGGCAATCTGGACGAAAGTCTGATTGGCACAAACGGATATGTACAATATGAATACGTAGATGCCCCGTTAAAACACTTATTTGCTGCTGCTGATCTGATCATTTCCAGAGCCGGAGCCAATTCCATCTGCGAAATACTGGCTCTTCGGAAACCCAATCTGCTGATTCCGCTTTCTGCTGCTGCAAGCCGCGGCGATCAGATTTTAAATGCAAAGTCCTTCAGCAAACAGGGATTCAGTTTGGTGCTGGAAGAAGAAAATCTAACAGATGATACGCTGTACCAGGCTGTTGTCCAATTGTATGACAATCGGCAGACCTATATCTCTGCCATGGAAAACAGCAGTCAGGGAAATGCAGTAAACACTGTTATCTCATTAATTGAGCAGTATGCCAATCAATGATCCATGTTTTCTTTCTTCAATTCCCTTCTGAGAAATTTTCTGGCTCTTGAAATTCTGGCCCGGCAGGCATCGCTGCTGATTCCCAGAATTTCACAGACTTCTTTTTGCGGCCGTCCTTCTATCAAATGAAGAATGGCCGCCTCCTGCAAGTCTTTGCTCATTTTGGCGATGACCTTATATACCTCTTTTAAAGTTTCATTTTCAAAAATTTTATTAAAAGAAGATTCCGTATAATACTTTTCCGATATTCTGCAGTCTTCCACAAATTCCTCAGAATTAATACTGATAGTATCCACTTTCCTCTGCTTTCTGTGATAATCTACACAGCGGTTTTTCAGAATCCTTACCAGCATGGCTTTCTTGCGTTCCAACGACCATTCCAAAGAATAATGTCCAAAGTAGGATATAAATGTTTCCTGAACAATATCATCAATGTCTTTATCCGGAATTCCATAGGATTTTGCCAGCACCCGAAGAGATGCCTGATATTCCTCGTACATAGACAGCAGCAGTTCATTTATCTTTTGCTGCATGTTATTCTCTCCTGAACTGTTACCCCTAAACTATGAAAGGGCGCTTTTTATTTTCTCTGAAATTTGGGCTAATTTCTCACTGTCCGCTGTGTGAGGTTCCCAGGTCACCATAGATGGACCGCCCTCATATCTTGGAATAATGTGCATATGAAAATGGTGTACTGTCTGTCCTGCCGCAGCGCCGTTGTTCTGCACCAGATTAAAGCCTGCGCATCCTAAAGACTCCTTCATCGCCGCCCCTATCTTTGCAGCCAGAGGCAGTACTTTTGCAGCCGTTTGTGCATCTAATTCACAAATATCTTTAAAATGATTTTTGGGAAGAATCAACGCATGGCCTTCTGAAGCCGGCCCTAAGTCTAAAATTACCCGAAAATCCTCATCCTCGTAAATAGCAGCTGATGGAATCTCTCCATTCGCTATTTTGCAAAAAATGCATGTCTCGTCCTTCATAATAATCTCCTCCTGCTTTCCTTTCCCTTTTTCATCCCTGTCTTAGGCTTTCTGTACAGGACTGCTCCCATCAGCAAACCTATAAAAACACCGGATATATGAGCTGTGTTGTTAGTTCCCGTACTTGTAAATCCCAGATATAGAGAAAAAATCGCCATTAAAATCAATTGCCTGCTGCTTAAATCCTCAAGTCTCCCCCTGTTTCTGAGAACTGCATAAATCAATCCTCCAACCACTCCAAATACCGCTCCCGATGCTCCTGCTGATACTACATTAGGTTTTGCTGTCCAATAAAAATACACAGAAACCAGATTGGCTCCTATGCCGCATACTAAGTAAAATATAAGGTACTTTACCTTTCCCAGCGCTCGCTCCAGGTTATCGCCTAAAACGAATAAAACTAACATGTTATTGACTAAATGTTCAATCCCAAAATGTATAAACATTGCGGTTACAAGTCTGTAATATTCCTTTTGCAAAACAACCAGAGGTGCGTACAATGCCCCGTATTCTACCAGTATTCCTATGTCTTTTCTGGCTCCTTTTAACTCCAGAAACAGAAAATACAGTACATTTGCCCCAATCAGGCAGCCGTTCACCCAGGCAATCTGGTTCTTGGAATGTGATAAATTCATGGCAGGCATCTCCTTTGTATTAGGAATATTTTACCATAAATTATGCATAATTTAAAGACCATAATTTTATTCTTTTATTTTTGTAAGAATCCTTCAGATATTCGTAATTTGCCTTTTCTGTACTTCTCCTTTATAATGGATTGTGTAAAAGCCATACGGCACTTAAAGGAGGATTTTATTGACTATGATGAAAAAACAAGTGATTGCATTTTTTATGGCAGTTTCCTTATCTGCCGCTGCTGTAACCGGATGTTCCGGCAGTTCGTCTGCAAACGATACTGCTGCTCAGGAGACAGTTGTAAATGTATCTTTAGATGATGTTCTAAGTGATATAAAAGAAGCTTATGGTGAAAATTATATTCCCAACTCTGCAGCCGATGATCAAATGCTGTCAGATGTAATCGGCCTTTCTCCGGATCTGTGTGAGAGCTATGTGGCAGAGATGCCTATGATCAGTACGTTTGTAGAAACCTTTATCGGCGTAAAAGCAAAAGAGGGTAAAGGCGGTGATGTGGAAACCGCTTTAAATGCATACAGGGACCGCCTTGTCAATGACACCATGCAGTATCCTATGAATATTGCAAAAATTCAGGCATCCCAGGTAGTCCGCCATGGAGATTACGTATTTTTTGTTATGTTAGGCGCTCCTACCGATGCTGCTATGGAAGAAGGCGATGAAGCTGCTTTAGAGTCTGCTTCTGAAAACAACCAGATTGCCATTGACATTATTGATGGCTACTTTAAATAAGCCATGGTATTCAGCAGTCTTTTATTCTTATTCCGATTTCTGCCGCTGTTTCTGGTGCTGTATTTTGCAGCACCAAAACGGCTGCGCAACAGTATTTTATTTATTGGAAGCCTGATCTTTTATGGTTGGGGGGAGCCGGTCTACATCTCCCTCCTTCTTTTTTCTACCCTGGTTGATTTTATTCATGGAAAACTGGTTGGTTCCTTTAAAGAAAAGGGCAATCTGACAGCCGCCAAATGGGTGGTAGCGTCTTCTGCTGTCATCAATTTAGCTCTGCTCATTGTTTTTAAATATACTGATTTCTTTATCCGCACCTTTAATGAACTGACTGGCAGCAGCATTCCTCTTTTGGGACTGGCCCTTCCCATTGGAATTTCTTTTTATACATTTCAGACTATGTCCTATACCATTGATGTATACCGCGGCGAAGCGCCTGTACAAAACAATCTGATCTCTTTCGGCGCCTATGTTTCCATGTTTCCGCAGTTAATTGCCGGCCCGATTGTTCGTTATCAGGACATTGCTCTGGAACTGAACTGCCGTCAGGAAAACCTGGAGCAGTTTGCCCTGGGAATCCGCCTTTTTATCATTGGATTGGGAAAAAAAGTATTGTTGGCCAATCAAACTGGCGCATTATGGACAGAAATCAGTGCTGTTCTTCCAGAAGAGCGAAGTATTCTGATGGTATGGATGGGAATATTGGCCTTTTCCTTCCAGATTTATTTTGATTTTTCCGGATACTCGGATATGGCAGTCGGCATGGGGCATATGCTGGGATTTCGCTTTCCGGACAACTTTTGCTACCCCTATATTTCTAAGAGTATTACAGAATTTTGGAGACGCTGGCACATTTCCCTGGGGACCTGGTTTAAAGAATATGTCTACATTCCTCTGGGCGGAAACCGCAAAGGGAAACTTTTTCAGATACGCAATATTTTAATCGTATGGCTCCTTACCGGAATCTGGCATGGCGCTAATCTTAACTTTTTACTGTGGGGACTTTATTTTGGAATTCTGCTCTTATTAGAAAAATTTATCTTCAAAAACTATCTGGAACACCTGCCTTCCTGGATGCAGCATGTATACACCTGCCTTCTGGTTCTATTTGGCTGGGTACTATTTGCATTTGAAGATATGAGCGCCGGATTTGCATACCTGCTTCAGATGCTTGGAGGTGCAGGACTGCCTCTTTGCAATGAACGAACACTGTTCCTGCTGTGCGGCAATCTGATTTTGCTTCTGCTTTCTGCTACCCTCTCCACCCCTTTGCCGGCAAAGTTTGCAAACCATCTGTCTGCTGACAGTCCCACCAGATTTCAAATCGCAGGCAAAATTCTGGAACCTTTGTTTTTAGGTATGATCCTGTTTTTATCAGTCGCCTACCTGGTAGATGCCACTTATAATCCATTTTTATATTTCCGCTTTTAACGCGGCCAGAAAGGATATTTCTATGAAAAAACAATCTCTTTATCCGGCTGTCATCACCGGTCTTTTCTGCGCTTTTCTGGGCTGCGGCGCTCTTTTATCGGTCTTTCTTCCCAAACATGGGTTTTCAGAAACAGAAAACCGGTATCTGGCCCAGCTTCCCAAATTTTCCTGGGACAGCTTAAAAAGCGGGAAATTCGGCAAAGATTATGAGGAATACTTAAGCGACCAGTTTCCTTTTCGCGATAGCTGGATCAGTGTGAAAACGGCTGCTGAACAGCTTCAGCTAAAAAAGGAAATCAATGGAGTTTGGATTGGAAAGGATCAATATCTTATCGAAGCCCTTTATGATGAAAATATTGACACAGAACTTTATGAAAAAAACCTGGAAAAATTGTCCGAGTTTGCAAAAAAACAGGAAAAACTTCTGGGTGCACAGCATGTTCGCATTATGCTGGTTCCTTCCTCTTCCGAAATACTAACAGATAAGCTTCCCCCTTTTGCCCACCCATTTGACCAGGCAACTGTTGCAAATGCGCTGACGCAAAATGGCATTGGCCCCCTGTTAGTCCCTGTCCACGAGGCGCTGGCGGCTGCCCATTCCAGTTCTAATGTACTGTCGAATGGTCTTTATTACCGTACCGATCACCACTGGACCTCTGCGGGAGCATATGTCGGGTATACTGCCTGGGCTTCTTCTATGGAATTTACTCCGCTCCCTCTATCTGATTTTACCATAGAAACTGTGGCAGACGACTTTCTTGGGACGATTCACTCAAAGCTGAATCTGCCCATTACCCCGGATTCTATTGAACTTTACCAACCCTTAAAAGAACCTGACTGGAACGTTTACTATGACGGCAATTCACAGCCATTCCATAGCCTTTATTCTATGGATGCTTTAAACACCCGCGATAAATATCGTGTATTTCTGGACGGCAATCATGGATGGACGAAAATTGAAAATCCGGCCAGTCCCTCCAATCGAAAACTTTTAATTGTAAAAGACTCATATGCCCATAGCTTCGCCCCCTTTGCAGCTCTCCACTTTGGTGAAACCCACATGATTGATCTCCGGTACTTTAACGGAAAAATCAACAATTTTATGGAAGAGCAGGGAATTACAGATATACTGGTCCTGTATCAAATCCCTGGTTTTATAAAAGATGTAAACATCAGCAAGCTGGCATGGTAAAATTCAAGTTCAGAAGCCAATTAAACTAATGACTGCAAACAGGTACAATAAAGGCAGAGAGATGATGTCGCTCAATCATCTAAATTAGATGATTGAGCAATACCCTCTAAACACAGCAATAGCCTGGATATGACTAAATAACTGAATAGCGTAAAATAGTTTTCAGTTTGCTTTGTTCTGTCCTGTTGGCATTATTCAAATATATTTCTCTGTGATTATTCTTAACATACTGCAAATTATTTATTTCTGCATACTGTTTCATTTTCTCAAAAGAGGCAGGTTCCTCATCAAAAGAACCAATATGTAAAATTTCTATACACATCCCATTTTGTAAAGTATCAAAGTACACTTCCTCAAACAATGGAGAAGGCTTTTTGAATTTAACCTGCTCCAACGCTGATGCAAACATCTCTCGGCTGATAAAATACGGCTGACGTATCATGATTGTGTACTCTAAATTTTCTTTTACAAATTCTGTGCCTTCCAGCAATCTCCATACACCCTCTAAGGGATATACCACAAAATCATCAATATCATTTTCTAAATTGTCTTTAGCCGTCAATTTTTTATATCTCATTTTAATTGCATAGGCTAGTGAAAATAATGCCGATACCCGGTTAGAAAAATCGGTATCATTCGGATTTCCTTTTCCATCTATCATAATATAATTCTGTGCAGGAATGGTAACTAAAGTTGGCGTAATCTTTGCGCCATACAGGTTTTTATCTTGCTTTTTCCATTCATATCTCATCAAAATACCTCCTCAATCTAAAGGAAGTATATTACAAAAAACCTGACGCCGATTGTCAGGTTTTATATTTTTCCAAAATTAAGTTCAACTTTTCCATTAGTCCTTCACGCACATATTGGGGAGCAAGAACCTCTACACTATCGCCAAATGTGAGTAAATAGCTATACATAATTTCATTGTCGGGCAAATTCGCTGTTACATAGAGATTGTTCTCGCAATCTGTTGTAACACTGTCAGTAAATTCATCATATACACGAAAAGCTGCTTGCGGAGAGAATTTCAAATTTACAGAAACCGTATTGTAATTCTGAATTTCTGCATGCCCTTTTGGTATATCTGAGTTTTCCCATATAAATGTTTCCTCAGAAATAGCTAAATCTTTCATGCGGGTCAATTTAAAGGAGCGTGTGAAGAAAAGTCTGTAATTAAGATCTTCTATGATAATGATTGGGGCT